>DATILL010000084.1:0-41572 GCA_035476575.1 Mycobacteriales bacterium | reverse complement strand
TGACCTCTTGTTGCCTGCAGGCAACGACAGGTCACCACAACGCCGACAGGTCACCACACGGGGTTAGCTGCCGACGCGGGCCTGGCGGCCGCGGCGGGCGCGCAGGTAGTCCTGTACGACGTACTCGCCGAGCCGCTCGGGGCTGGGGGAGAAGACGCGCCCGCCGTTGCGCCGGGCCAGCTCCTCGACGAACTGGACCAGCGCCGGCTCGGTGTCCAGCATGAAGACGTTGACGGTGGCGCCGCGCCGGGTGCACCGGTCCACCTCGGCCAGGGTCAGCGCCACAGTCTCGGGCAGCGGCGGCCAGGCGAACTCGGCGGCCCCGTCCCGGGCCAGGTGCGCGGTCGGTTCGCCGTCGGTGACCACCATGATCACCGGCTCGGCGTCCGGATGGTGCGCCAGGTGCCGCTGGGCCAGCATCAGCCCATGCTGCAGGTTGGTGCCCTGCACCATGTCCCAGGACAGCTCGGCCAGGTCGCTCGACGACAGCACCCGGGCGTAGTTCGAGAAGCCGATGATCTGGATGGCGTCCTGCGGGTACTTCGTGGTGACCAGGCTGTGCAGCGCCAGCGCGGTCGTCTTGGCCGGGCCCCAGGTGCCGCGCAGCGCCATCGAGTACGACAGGTCCACCAGCAGCGCGACCGCGGCCGACGTACGCCGTTCGGTCTCGATCACCTCGAAGTCCTCCGGCAGCAGCTTCAGCGGCCGGTCGGTCGAGCGCAGCGCCTGCCCCCGCGCGGATGTGCGGGGAACTTGCCCCCGCGCGGAGGCGCGAAGAACAGCGTTGCGGACGGTGCGGACGACGTCGAGCGGCTGCTCGTCGCCGAACAGCCACGGGCGGCTGCCGCCGGTCGGCTCGCCCGCCGCGCCGGCGTCGGGCATGTCGTGGTCGCCGCGGCTGGAGGACTCCAGCGCGGCGAAGACCCGGCGCAGCGCGGTCAGGCCGATCCGCCGGATCGCCTTGGGGGAGAGCTGCGTCCGGCCCTCGGTCCGGTTCAGGTAGCCTTGCCGGGCCAGCTCCCGCTCGATCCGGCGTAGGGCGGCCAGGTCGTCCACCGCCTGCCGGCCGAGCATCTCCTCGACCAGCTCAGGGTCGACGTCGTCCAGGCTGGCGCCGGGGTAGTCCTGGTCCAGCGCGGCGTCCAGCTCGTCCAGGTCGGCCAGCTCCTGCAGCACCGACGTGGCGTCGCCCATGCCGAGCGGCTGCTCGCCCGTCACGTCCTCGCGGCCGCCCCAGCGCAGGTCCGGCCGGGCGGTGCGGAGCTGGTCGCGCAGCCGGGACAGCTCGCTGGCCAGGCCGGTGTCGGCCAGCGCGGCGTTCATCAGGTCGGCCAGCTCCTGCCGCTGGCTGGGCGACAGCGAGTCCATCATCCGCTGCTGGGCGGCGGCCCGGCGGGCCAGCTCGTCGATCAGCTCGTCGATGTTCTCCGGGTTCTCGGGGAAGAACTCGCCGTGCCTGGCCATGAACTCGGCGAACTGCTCAGGGGTGTGCTGGCCGCGGGCGTGCGCGTCGAGCATCTGGTTGAGGTCGGCGAGCATGTCGCGGATCCGCGTGATGTCCTCAGGCCGGGCACCGGCCAGCGCGTCCTTCACGCCGCGGAACTGGCTGTCCAGCACCTCCCGGCGGAGCAGGTCGCGGATCTGGTCGTACTTCGCCCGCGCCTCGTCCGAGCGCCAGGGGTACTCCGCGAGCTGCCGCACCGCCCGGGCCGGGTCGGCCGGCAGCGCGTCCAGCTCGGCCTCGGCCAGCCGGGCCGCGTCGGACGGGTCCGGGAACAGCTCCCGCCGCTCAGCCGCCAGCGCCTCGTCCAGCAGCCGGTGTACCTCCTCCAGCGTGCCGTCCAGCCGGCCCCGGTTGCGGGCCGAGCGCTGCCGTTGGCGGACCCGGCGGCGCAGCGCATCCAGCCCGCGCAGGCCGTCGGTGCCCTGCCGCATCAGCCGGCGTAGCGCCTCAGATGGGCTGGACCCGGACAGCACGTCGTCGCCCATGTCGTCCAGTGCCTGCCGCACGTCGTACGGCGGCTCGAGCGGGTCCCGACCGCCGTGCCAGGCGCCGTACCGCCACGGCCTGGGCAACGCGCTCACCCGCTTCCGTAGACGGCCCGGCCGCCGTCGCTGTCCTTGGACAGCCGGCGGTTAAGGTAGAGCCCTTCCATCGCGAACTCGACCGCCGCCGCGGCGAGCCCCGGGTCCTCGGTGCCGCCCTCGGTCTCCAGCCGGCCGATCACGGCGGCCAGCCCGGTGAACGGCCCGACCTGGCGGAGCAGCTCCTCGGCCGGCACCAGGTCGCCGGTCTCCACCGTGGCGCCGTTGTCGAACTTGCGCTGCAGCGGCGCCAGGTCGACGCCGGCCAACCGGGCCCGGAACGTCTCGGCGGTGGCCCGGCGCAGCAGATGGGCCAGCAGCTCCAGCTCGCGGTCCTCGTCGGCGTCCTCGAACTCGACCTTGCCCCGGCTGGCTGGCACCACGGCAGGCAGGTCGCAGGTCCGGGCCACCGCCACCGGCTCGCCGGTCACCGCGGCCCGGCGGACCGCCGAGGCGGCCAGCGTCTCGACCGCCGCGATGGCGAACCGGGCGCTCACCCCGGACCGCTGGTCCACCGCCGGGGCGTCGCGCACCGCCCGGGTGTAGCGGGCCACCACCTCCATCAGGTGGTCCGGCACCGCGGGGGCGGCGTGCGGGGTGTCCGGGTCCCAGATGAGCTGCGCCTCCTGCCGGATCAGGGCGACCTCATCGACCAGGTCGAGCGGGTAGTGGGTGCGCACCTCGGCGCCGAACCGGTCCTTCAGCGGGGTGATGATCCGGCCCCGGTTGGTGTAGTCCTCCGGGTTGGCGCTGGCCACGAGCATCAGGTCCAGCGGCAGCCGCAGGGTGTAGCCGCGAACCTGGATGTCCCGCTCCTCCAGCACGTTGAGCAGCGCCACCTGGATCCGCTCGGCCAGGTCGGGCAGCTCGTTGACACTGAAGATCCCGCGGTTGGTGCGCGGGATCAGGCCATAGTGGACGGTCTCCGGATCGCCCAGGGTGCGGCCCTCGGCCACCTTGATCGGGTCGACGTCGCCGATCAGGTCACCCACGCTGGTGTCCGGCGTGGCCAGCTTCTCGCCGTACCGCAGTGACCGGTGCAGCCAGCCGACGGGGGTGTCGCCGCCGTGCTCGGCGACCAGCGTCTGGCAACGGCGACAGACTGGGGCGAGCGGGTCGTCGTTGATCTCGCAACCCTCGACGACCGGGACCCACTCGTCCAGCAGCCCGGTCATGGTGCGGATCAGCCGGGTCTTGCCCTGGCCGCGTTCGCCGAGCAGGACCAGGTCATGGCCGGCGAGCAGGGCGCGCTCGACCTCGGGCAGCACGGTCTCGTCGAAACCCAGGATGCCCGGGAAGGACGGCGTGCCCGCCGCCAGCCTGGCCAGCAGGTTCTGCCGGATCTCGGTCTTGACCGAGCGGCTGGTGTAGCCCGTGCGGCGGAGGTCGGTCAGGGTGCGTGGAGGAGGCGTCACACGTTTGACCGTACGTTGACCCACGGGGGGCACGCCAGACTGACCACCATGACTGTTCTGGCGGTAGACATCGGCGGCACAAAGTTGGCCGCCGGGATTATAGAGGCCGACGGCGCGCCGCGCGACTGCCGCCAGGTGCCGACTCCGGTGGGCGGGGACGCCGAGACGGTGTGGGCCGCGCTGGCGGGGTTGCTGGACGCCGTGCTGCCCGCCGCCGGGGCGCCGGTGACCGGTGCGGGCGTGGGCTGCGGCGGGCCGATGACCTGGCCGGACGGCGTGGTCGACCCGCTGAACATCCCGGGCTGGCGGGGGTTTCCGCTGCGGGCGCGGCTGGCCGGGCGGTTTGGGTTGGAGGTGCGGCTGCACAACGACGCGGTCTGTGCCGCCGTGGGTGAGCACTGGCGCGGCGCCGGCCGAGGGATCGACGACCTGCTCGGGATGGTGGTCTCGACGGGGGTGGGCGGTGGGCTGATCCTCGGTGGCCGGCTGGTTGACGGCGCCTCAGGCAACGCCGGACACATCGGACACCTGGTCGTCGAGCCGGACGGGCCGGTGTGCGGCTGCGGTGGCCGAGGCTGCCTGGAGGCGGTGGCCCGGGGGCCGGCGATCGTGGACTGGGCGGTGAGCCGGGGGTGGGCGGGAGCGCGCTCCGCCCGGATGCTGGCTGAGGCGGCACGGGCGGGCGACCCGGTGGCGGTTGGGGCGTTCCAGCGGGCGGGCGAGCTGGTCGGGCTGGGCGTGGCCGGCGCGGTGGCGCTGACCGACGTACGGCTGGTGGTCATCGGCGGCGGGGTCGCGCAGGCCGGCGAGGTGTTCTTCGGCCCGGTTAGGACGTCGTACCGGCGGCACGCCCGAGTGGCGCACGCCCGCCGTACCGAGATCGTGCCGGCCGCCCTGGGCACCCGCGCGGGCCTGGTCGGTGCCGCCGCCCTGGTCCTGTGCGGCCACCGCTACTGGTCACCCCCGGCCCGGTCTCGAGATCACTGACCGTAGGCTCCCCACCGTTTGTGGTCACCTTTCGGCGTTGAGGTGACCTGTTGTTGGTCGGCGACCCCGATAGGTCACCTTTCGGCGTTGAGGTGACCTGTTGTTGCCCGTGCCGCCCGTGTGGTGACCTACCGGCGTTGTGGTGACCTGTTGTTGCCCTCGGACCCCCATAGGTGACCACACGGCGTTGAGGTGACCACACCGGGCCCCACACCGGGCCTGTAACGCAAGGTGCACCCTCTGTGTCAAAACGTCACCAACTAGCTGCGCCGATCCTCGTCTATCGGTACGATACGGTCGATGCCCGACAACGCCGGAGGGGTGCGATGGGCTTATCTGCATTCGTGGCAAGACGGTTAGCGAACTACGACAACCCACGGTCGATCGGGTCCAGGATCAGAGCCCGTCGAATTGGCTTCCTGCTTGGGCTGATTAAGGCCGCGCACGCCAGCAACGGCAAGGTGGACGTTCTCGACGTCGGCGGCACCCGGGCGTACTGGGACGTGCTGCCAGCAGGGACGATGGACCGGTATGACGTACGGGTGACGATCGTGAACCTGCCGGGCCTCGCACATCCGGCCGACGACGGTCGGTTCAGGTATGTCGAGGCTGACGGCTGCGCGCTGCCCTATCCGGACCACGCATTTGACATCGCGAGCTCGAACTCGGTCATCGAACATGTCGGTGACTGGGTCCGGATGCGGGAGTTCGCCGAGGAGATCCGGCGCACCGCCCGGTTGTACGTCGTCCAGACCCCCTATTTCTGGTTTCCGATCGAGCCGCATTTCATGGCGCCGATGTTCCATTGGTTACCGGAGCAGTGGCGGTTCCGGCTGCTGCTGCACCTGCGCCTCGGGCACGCCGGGCGGTCGGGGACGGTTGACGAGGCGGTACGGCGGGTGCAGTCAGCGCGACTGGTCGACCGGACCATGCTGCGCAGCCTGTTCCCCGACGGCGACCTGCACGCCGAACGGATGCTGGGCCTGCCGAAGTCGCTGATCGTGACCAGAAGCGCGGGGTGACCGAAGGCTGGCCCGCCGGCCCGGCCGTTCAGGCGATGCTGGGAGCGCCGTCGAGATAGTGGTTGCCCTGCCAGAGGTAGCTCCCGCCGACGCTGCCAGGTCCATAGACATGACGCCGGGTCAGGACATTGCCGCGGATGACCCGGTCGGTGCCCTTGGGGTCAAGATAGATCGTGTAGTTGCCGCCGTCGAGATAGTTGTCCTCGATCAGGATGTGGGACGGCGCGCCATACTCCCCGCCGATCAGGATGCACGAGGTCTGGTGGTGCGGGTTCTCGATCCGGTTGTGCCGGATCGTCACCCTGGACCCGCCGGTGTCCTGCACGCCGTCGTTGTGCGGCGGGTCGGACGAGGTGTCGTCCCGCCACAGGCCATGAACCCAGGAGTCCTGGAGCAGCGTGCTCTCCTCGGTGTGCGCGCCGTCGGCACAGCCGTGGATGTCCACCCGCAGCGCCGTCCAGCCAGCGAAGCCGAGCCCGGTCGAGCAGCCTGGCTTGCCGACCAGCTCGCTGTCCTCGATCCGGAAGTTGCGCACGCCATCCTTGGTCCGCACGACCCAGGGTGCGCCGGAGGTGATCCGGGACCGGCGGACCGTCACGTCGTCGGCCACCACCAGCACGTCGCAGGGGATGTCCCGGCCGTCGACCACCATCCCCGGCTGGTCCAGCTGCACCCCGCCGCCGGGAGCGCACGCCAGCAACCGCAGCGTCACGCCGGTGTGCCGCCAGCCGGTGTTGGTCGGGCCGGGCCAGCCGGCGATGGTGCGTTTGGGCGTGGTCGGCGACGTGGGCAGCGGCCGTAAGGTCGCGACGACACTCGGCACCGGGCTCGGCGGCGTGACGGCGTCGATGATGCCGCCGGCAGCGCGGCTACCGGCGTGGGTGACCGAGTAGGTGAGGCCCAACAGCCCGGCCAGAGCTATCGTCGCCGTGCCGGCCAGCCGCACCATCGCTACCATGACCCTTTTGTACCAGACATTCCCACCATGCTTGACTCCCGTGGCCATTCAGGGCCGCGATCGGACCACTTTCGCCGGGCTGGGCCAGGTACAGCCGCTATTTTGAAGCTGGATCTCGCTGGGGGGACACAACGAGTGGACAATCGGGACGAGGCCGCCGGGCTGGGCGGTGCCGGGCTGGGCCGCAAGGTCCGCCGCGGGCTGGCCTTCAGCATGCTGAACACGCTGGTCGGGCGGATCGGGACGCTCGTGGTCGGTATCGCGCTGGCCCGGGTGCTGGCGCCGGCCGACTTCGGCGTCTTCGCCGTTGCGCTGGTGGCGCTGAACGCCGTACTCGCGGTCAACGAGCTCGGCGTGAGCCTGGCGTTGGTGCGCTGGCCAGGCGACCCACGCACCATCGCACCCACCGTCACCACGATCTCGATCGCCAGCAGCGGCCTGCTGTACGCCGCGTGTTTCGCCGCCGCCGGGCCGTTCGCCGAGGCGCTGCACGCGCCGCAGGCGACCGGGGTGATCCGGCTGCTCTGCCTGGCCGTCGTCATCGATGGGGTCACCGCGGCACCCGCCCAGCTCATCAACCGGGAGTTCCAGCAGGGCCGGCGGATGGTGGTGGACCTGTCCAACCTGGTGCTCTCCAGCGGGCTGACGATCCTGCTGGCCGTGCTCGGCCTCGGCGCGTGGAGCCTGGCGATCGGCCGGCTGGTGGGCAACGGGTTCACCGGCGCGCTGCTGTGCAGGCTGGCGACGTACTGGCCGCGGCCCGGCTTCGACCGGCGCCAGGCCCGCGAGCTGCTCGCGTTCGGGCTACCGCTGGCGGCGGCCAGCCTGCTGGTCATCGCCATGCTGAACGTCGACAACGTGGTCGTCGGCCGGCTGCTCGGCCCGGTGGCGCTGGGCTTCTACGTGCAGGCGTTCAACCTGTCGAGCTGGCCGGTGAACGCCTTCTCGACCGTCGTACGGCGGGTGTCGCTGGCGGCGTTCTCCCGGCTGCAGCATGACCGCGCGGCCCGCGGCGACGCGCTGGCCCGATCGCTGGCGCTGCTGTCGGCGGCCGCGCTGCCGGTGTCCGCGCTGCTCGGGCTGCTGGCGCTGCCGCTGGTCACCACGCTGTACGGCGGCCGGTGGGCGCCAGCCGCCGCCGCGCTAACCTGGCTGGCCGTGGTGGGGGCGGCCCGGGTGCTGATCGAGCTGGCCTACGACTTCCTGGTCGCCTGCGGCCGGTCGGGGTCGACCATGGTGCTGCAGGGATGCTGGCTGGCCGGGCTGCTGCCGGCGCTGGTCGTCGGCACCCACCTCGGTGGCATCGCGGGCGCCGCGGCCGGGCATGCCGTGGTGTCCGCCGGGCTGCTCCTGCCGGCGTTCGGAGCGGTGGTGGTGCGCACCGGCGTGCCGGTCCGGGCGATGGTGTCCGCGCTGGCCCGGCCGGTGGCTGGGACGGCGCTGCTGGTGACGGCGGTGCTGGCGGTGCGGCTGGTCACCCAACCGGGCTGGTGGCAGCTCGTCCTCGGGGGCATGGCCGGCCTGGCGGTCTACCTGCCGGTCGTCGCGCCGCTGCGCTCGATGGTCCGCTCCCCCCTCGCCGGGACCCCCGCAACGGTGCCGGCCTGAGCCAGTGCCTATCCGGCCGTCACACGATGCCCAGCCGTCTCCCGCTACTTTGTTGCCGCAGCGCGAGGCGCATCTGCTGACGCACAGTGCTGCGACTCTGCGGGTCCTCAAGGAGCCGCTGACGGGTGGCACCGGTTCCGGAGTCCTCCCGGAGCCACTTCATCGCCTCCACCAAGGCCTCACGAAGATCGAGGCCCGCATCAATCCGCGCTTCGGACCACTCCTCGATGATGTCGGCCTCCTCGAAAGCGGGGCTCGACACCGTCTGGTAGTCGAAGGTCGGGATCACCGCCCTGCTGTTGTGGTTCACCCACCGCTGCAGCAGGATGTTGACGCCAGCCTGGGAAAGGCAGGCGATTCGCTTGTCCAGGTCCAGTTCATCTGATCCCGCCAAGTAGGGCTCGTCGAAGAATGCCGCCTGGTGCCGCCTGCCCGACTCCACCGTAGGAAGCAGGTCGGGCAGGGGCATCTTGCCCACGTGCCCGGTCCAGTCATCGGCCGGGATGAGGCTGTGCCTCCGGACTTCGGCGACCAGCAGGCGGGGATGCAAGTCCACACCATTGGAGCGCAGCGCACATGGGTGTTGGACGACTATGACGTCTTTAATCTTGATCGCTCGGACGCTCTGCACCGTGACCTTGGCGAAGACGTCGCCGGTGAAGACCGGGCGATGACGCACGACCTCCTCGCCCCGAGCACGGTAGAGGGAGTCAGCGTCCGGCAGTACGCCCGTGCCGGGATACTCGAGGTCGTGGGCCACGCTCACCGCTCCTTCGGACGGATCGACAGCTCCCCGTCGCCAGCCCGGAAGACCTCGTAGTCCGACCGGTACCGCTGCCGCCACGTCGTGTCCCACGAGGTGAGAACCTGCTCGGAGTCGGTGTGACCGCTCGCGTAGTCGAACACGAGGTCCGGTCGACACCCGGCCCACAGCTCGATCGGCGTGACTGGCACGCCAGCTAGAAGTGGCATCTCGAACCAGGAGGCAACCTCCCGGATGCCATAGTGGTCGGCCACGAGGTCACAGGCGGCCAGCAGGCTTGCCACCTTGTGCCGGTTCTCGCCGGTGGTGCCCTCGCCCCGCCGCCACTTCTGGATGGCGGGAACGCTGACTCCAACAAGCCGAGCGACGTCCCTCCAGGCGAAGCCCAGCTCAGCGAACTCGTCCAGCAGCTCCCGGGTGCTCGATCGGCCCCGCTGGGTGGTACGAGCAGTCCACTCGTCGTAATGGCTCCGCTGGTGTAGCTCGCCGGTGGCCTCGTGCAGGTCTCGCGCCTGCTGGCGAATGACCCCGATATCCTCAGTGATCACTTTGGCGACAGTGCGCGTCTCCGAAAGCGACGGTGGAGGATTGATCTCGGTGCCAGCGGTACCGGACTCCTGGATGAGATCAGTCGGCATGGCGGAGAACCTCCTTCCGCAGTCGGTCGGTGATAAGACGTTCGAACAGTCCGCGCACAGGGGCGTGCAGCTCGTCGCAGACGGTGAGCAGAGTCTTGATGTCGAACTCAGGGATTTCGCCTGGTATCCAGAAGCTGTCGATGTCGATCAGGAAGAACGGGCCAGGCGTCGGCATAGAGCGCTTCAGGTCTCCACCCGGATCGACGGCAAAACC
Organism: Mycobacteriales bacterium; assembly: GCA_035476575.1. Lineage (GTDB taxonomy): Bacteria > Actinomycetota > Actinomycetes > Mycobacteriales > JACQDL01 > DATILL01. The sequence continues at coordinate 31,882 of DATILL010000084.1, read as the reverse complement.
GTCCCGAGGACCGTAGCGGAGCACGACGGTACGGTCCGGCGCTGGCGTGAAGGCGGTGACGCCCTGCCACTGCGCCGTCCTCATACCGAGCTCCTCCCCGATGGGAGCCGGCCCGAGCAGCGCGGGGTCGACCCAGGGCGACCAGTCGTGGAATAGCTCGCCAGGCACCCGGATCTCGTTGACATACCGGAGACCGATGCGCTCGACACCGTCGATGCCACCGACCTCTTGGCGGGCTTCAAGAGCCGCGGCGACCAGGCCGCGAAACTCCTCCCAGCGGCCGTAGCGCGTCGTCTCGACCACGATCGCCTCGGCCCGTACCGAGACCGCGGCGGTGCTGTCCCGGCTGAAGTAGCGAGGGAACTCCTCGACACGCACCTCGGGCGCCACTGCGGGCGCGCCGGCTGGCTGCATGGCTGCCGTGACCTGCGTGAGCTGTCCGGTGCGCACGATCGGCACCTGCGCGGCTAGTCGTCGCTTGATCTTCAGTCGTTGGGCAGATGAATGCGGCTCGGCCTTCGAGTGACGGACCTCCAACGCAACCAAAATCGCCGACGCGTTGGGATAGACCTCCCGCTCCTCCATGCTCGTCATACTATCCGTCCGGAAACCCAAACGACAACCTGAAGCACTACCTGCCCGGTCGTCGCGCCGCTGCGCTCGATGGTCCGCTCCCCCCTCGCCGGGACCCCCGCGACGGTGCCGGCCTGAGCCAGTGCCCGCACCTGATTATTGGAGACCTCTTACGGCCCTCGGCGACCCGGGCAGCTCACCTGTGGACAGAAAACGTGGTCCGAGCACACTTTCTGTCCACTGACGGAGGCATTACCCAGTTGGGACGCGCTGACGAGGCCGCGCAGATGGGACAACAGCCGACGTGACCGGCGGCTGAGGACCGCGCTCATGATCGTGGAGACTTCTCACGGCCCAGGGCGGAAGAACTCTCGAGCGATCATGGTCATCGGCTCGCCCGCGACGGTGCCGGCCTGAGCCGGCCGCGGCCGGCGCAGCGCACCGAGCAGCAGGTCGCGTAGCGCGGCGAAGGACCGGTGGGTCAGGAACGGCCGCTCGAACACCCGCGAGAAGAGGTACGAGCCGGCGTACGCCACGGGCATGCCCAGCCCGAGCAGCGCCAGGAAGCTGCCGCCGGTGCTGAGGTCGAACCGGACCACGACGAAGTGCCAGACCAGCCATAACAGCGGCAGGTGCACGCAGTAGATGCTGTAGGAGAACAGCCCTGTCCCGCGCAGGAACCGGCCGGCCAGCACCCGGTAGAGCCACCTCGGCCGCCCGCTGGCCAGGCCGCGCAAGGCGGCCGCCGTACCGCCCCCGACCAGCAGGTCCACCCAGAAGTACTGCGCGTCAACCCACACCGAGCCGCGCAGGACACAGAGCAGCACGAACGCCGCACCCAGCGCTGCGCCGGCCAGCGGCCAGCCCCAGCGCAGCCGTGGCTCCCCGGTCCGGTTGACCACCCCCGCCGCCGCGATGCCGAAGACGAAGAGCGCGACGAACTGCGGGGTGAGGTTCAGCAGCCGGTGCAACGGCGCCACGTGCGTCGCGGCGAGGTACCCGACGACGATCGCGGAGGTGACCGAGGCCATGAGCCACGCCGGCCCGATCCGCCGGCGCAGCAGGAGTAACAGAGGAAACAGGAAGTAGATCTGCCATTCCACCGCAATCGACCAGAATGCGCCGTTCGGCTTTGGGCTGTTTATCACATCCTGTAACAGCAGGCCATGTACGACGATCGCCTTCAGGCTCACCTTGTCGCTGGTGAGAGACGGCGTGACCAGGGCAAAGACGACGCAGGAGAGGGCCAGCGCGGCCCAGTAGGTCGGCAGGATCCGCCAGGCCCGGCGGCGTAAGAAGGTGCGCACCCCGCCGGTGAGATGCCAGCCCCGCCGAGCCGGCGCGATGCTGAGCGAGAACCCCGAGACCACGATGAAGACCGCGACCGCGACGTGCCCGTAGAGCAGCCAGCCCACCGCCATCGGCCCGGTGTTGCGCGGGTAGTCCGGGTACGTCGTGATCCAGATGTGGTGCAGCACCACATATAACGCGGCGACAGCGCGGACGCCGTCGAGATAGTCCAGCCGCGTGCGGGTCCGTGCGGCGGGCGGCGCCGGCAGCACGTCCGTGGTCGATCGCATGGGCCCCCCTGGTAGGAACAACGATCGTATGGGGTGGGGCCGCCGGTCGCGGCCGGTTCGGCAAATCGCCGGACGCGCAGGGTGCCCGAGCGGCGACAGGTCGGGCACGATGGGCAGGTGCGCCGGGCCGTCGTAGCGTTCCTCCCCCTCCTGCTGGCCGGGTGCGGCGCGAACGACGTGGACCGCGCCCAGCTCGAGGTGCAGGTGCAGCGCAGCCTGGAGCAGCAGGGCGATCCCGCGCTGCGCTCCCCCACCGTGTCCTGCCCCGACAAGCTGAAGGCGGCGACGGGCGCGCAGACCCACTGCACGGTCACCACCCGGGCCGGCAAGAAGATCGACGCGCTGGTCACCGTCACCGGGACGGCGCACAACCGGGTCCAGTTCGACCTCAAGCTCGACCAGAACCCCGCATCCTGACGAGCCGGTAGCACCGCGGCGCTCCGCGACCGGCGGGCGGGTCGGGCCCGGTGGTGTCGGCCAATGGTGTTGGGCCGCCGCGATGGTGGATGGTCGCTCGGAGCTTGGTTCGGGTCGTCTGGGGGGCGGTCCGCTCCTCGATCGTGCGCGCGGGATACTGGATGCTCTGTCGGGGTTGGGGGGAAATCGGTGACGAAGCTTGTCCCCGCGGCAGGGCCGCCGGTCCCCGGGCGCCCGGAGCGTCGGTACGGGCCGGCGAGCGAGCTGACGGTGCTGCACCTGTCGGATCCGCAGTTCGGCCGGCAGCACCTGTTCGGCGGCAACGGCCTGACGGCGGCGGACCGGGACCGGAGCTCGCTGTTCGCCCGGCTGCACGAGGATCTGCGCAAGCTGGCCGGCTCGCATGGTTTATGGCCGGACCTGGTCGTGGTGACGGGAGACCTGGCGGAATGGGGCCTGCCCAGCGAGCTCGACCAGGTGGTCGAGTTCCTGGAGCGGCTGGTCGAGGCGGTCGGCCTACCCCGGCACCGGGTGGCGATCGTGCCGGGCAACCACGACATCAACCGCAAGGCGTGCGAGCAGTACTTCCTCGGGGAGGAGGCCGAGGAGCGGGAGCCGGTGCGGCCGTACTGGCCGAAGTGGCGGCATTTCGCGGCGGCGTTCGAGCGGTTCTACGCCGACACCACCTGGCCTGGTCCCGCCTGGCCTGGTCACGACGCCCGGCCGGCGTTCGTCCCGGAGCAGCGGCCGTGGACGCTCTTCGAGATGGCCGACCTGCGGGTGGTCGTCGCCGGCCTGAACTCCACGATCGCGGAGAGCCATCACGACACCGACCACTATGGCTGGGTGGGCGAGGGCCAGCTCGCCTGGTTCGCGGAGCAGCTCCGTCCCTACCGGGACGCGGGCTGGCTGGTGCTCGGCGCCGTCCACCACAACGCCGTCCGGGGCGCGGTCGACGATGAGGAGAACCTGCGGGACGCCGACGACCTGGACCGGATCCTCGGCCACAACGCGCCCGGCTACCCCCCGGGCGGGCCGGGCGCCGTCCACCTCCTGCTGCACGGTCACACTCATGACGGGCGGCTGCACCGGCTGCCGTCCGGCCTGCTGGCGCTGTCCACCGGCAGTGCCGCCGTCACCGCGCAGGCCCGGCCCGCCGAGGTCCCGAACCAGTACCAGATGCTGAGCCTGCGCCCGGACGGCGTGACCCGGCACGCCCGGGCCTACGCGGCGGACCGGAAGACGTGGACCGGCGACAACCGCGCCGACCTAGTCGCGGACACCTGGCACCACACCGAGCCGCTGGTCCTAGCCGCGCCTGCGGCCCTCGCCGCGCCGCGGTCACCGGCCGGCTGGGTGGGAATGGAGAGGGAAGCCCTCGACGACCCGGCCGGTGACAGCCCGCTGCTGGTCGGTGACCGGCCCGGAAAGGGCCGGCCCAACCCAGGTGACGCGCCCGGGTTGCTCGACCCGTTCCTGGACGAGGTGGCCGAGGTTACCCGGCTGCGTCATGACGGGGCCGAGGTGAGGCTGCACCCTTCTCCGGAGACTGGCCGTTCGTACCTGCTGGTGACCCGGCGTGACGAGTTCGGTCCGGTGGACCGCTGGCCGGTCGGCGCCGTGGCCGGCGAGATCACCCAGGAGGTGCTGAACACGTTCGTGGCCGCCGTGCACGTCCCGTGGCGGTCTTCGGATGCCAACCTGCGCTCACATCTTGTGTATGGCGGCCCACGGCCGGAGCCAGCGGTGTGCGCCAGCGCGCTGGCAGCGGGGGTGCGCCTGCACAGCCTGGTGGAGTACCGCGGCCTGATCGACCTCGACCAAGCACGGGAACGTCAGCGCGAACAGGTGGAGCAGGACACTCGCTACCCGGCGGAGCTGTACATCCCGCAGCGGTTCCGGCGTGAGCACCCGACGTCGGATCGGGACGCTGACGGCCGGCCGGTGGTCGAGGACGGCGTGCTGGAGCAGGTGGCGGGCTGGCTAGGGGAAGACGGCGCCCGGTTCGTCACCGTGCTCGGGGACTTCGGGCGGGGCAAGACGTTCCTGATGCGGCAGCTCGTCCGCGAGCTGCCCGGCCTGGTTGGGGGGCTAGAGCCACTGCTGCTGGAGCTGCACAACCTGGACAAGGGGGCGGACCTCTACGACCTGGTCGGTCAGCACCTGCGGCGGCTGGACGTCGGCGACGTCACCGACGCCAAGGTGCGGCACCTGGTCCACCGGGCTCGGGTGGCGCTGCTGCTGGACGGTTTCGACGAGCTGGTGCAGCGGGTGACCTACCCGGTCGCGGCGAGCTGCCTGGACGTGCTGCTGGCCGCCGCGACCGGCGAGGCGAAGATCGTGCTGACCAGCCGCACCCAGCACTTCAGCGACGACAGCCAGGTCCGCGGCGTGCTGCTCACCACTGCCGCCGGACGCGACGCCAGCCGCATCGTGGCACTGGAAGACTTCACCGAGCCGCAGATCCGGGAGTTCCTGCGCCGCCTGTACGGCGGTGACGCCGACGGTGGCGAGGCCCGTGCCAACCGCCGCTTCACCCGGCTGGGCGAGATGAGGGACCTGCTGGGCCTGTCCCACAACCCGCGGATGCTGGCCTTTATCGCCGCGCTGCCGGACGACAGGCTCGACGAGGTACAGCACAGCGGCGACCGGATCGGGGCGGCGGACCTGTACCGGGAGATCCTCGACCAGTGGCTTAAAGGGGAGGTCAAGCGGCAGTCGTTCCCCTACGGCCGGACGGCGCTGCCCGAGGGCGACCGGCTAGCTGCCTGCCGCGCTCTGGCTCTCCAGCTTTGGACCGCCCAGGAGGCGGGCGTCGACGCTGTCGACGTCGCCGAGCTGACCCAGACGACCGCGGCGGCGTTGACGGACCTGGAGACGCTCGGCTTCAGCGACGAGCAGGCCGCCCACGCCGTGGGGTCGGGGTCGCTGCTGACCCGCGGCAGCCGCGGGTTCGGGTTCGTGCACCGCTCCGTCCTGGAGTGGCTGGTCGCCGACACCGCGGCCACCGAGCTCAGGGACGGGACCGAGCCGGCGGCGCTGGCGGCCCGGGAGATGTCAGACCTGATGACCGACTTCTTCTGCGACCTCGCCGGCCACACCACCGCACTGGAGTGGGCCAACACGGTCTACCGACCGGCCGGGCCGGAAACCGGACCGAGCCCGGCCCAGCTCGCCAACGCGACCCGCGTGCGCACCCGGCTACGCCGCCGCGGTGACGACGGCCGGGAGCGAGTCGAACCACTGGATCTCAGCGGCCAGGACCTGCGTGACCAGGACGTCGCCGCCTTTGCCCTGCCGGGGGGCAACGGCCCCGGGCTGCGGGGTGCGGTGCTGCGGGACACCGTGTGGACCGGCAAGCGCCTGGCCCGGCTCGACCTGACCAGCGCCGACCTGACCAGCGCCGACCTGCGCCAGACCCAGCTTGACGAGGTCGAGCTGGCCGGGGCCCGCCTGACCGGAGCCCGGCTGACCGAGGCCCGGCTGACCGACGTCAGCCTTGCCGGCGCCGACCTCACCGGCGCGGACCTGACCCGGGCGCGCCTGGTGGAGGTGGACCTCACCGGCGCGGTGCTGGCCGGCAGCACCTGGCTCCGTGCTGCGGTCCTGGGCGGCTCCGCGGCCGGGCCGACCGGCTCCGCCGAGCTGGGTCCGGCGGCGGCGGCGGTGGCCGGCCGGGACCGGGCCACGTCGATGCTCGCGGCGACAGGCACGGTCCAGGTCGTGGCCGCGGTGGGCGAGCTGGAGATGCTCGCGGTGGCGCGCGGCCCATCGGTGGAGCTGGTGGACGTGGTCTCGCGGCAGGTGATCCGGGTGCTGACCGGCCACATCGGCCCGGTGAACTCGGTGGCCGCGGTGCCGCTGCCGGACGGGCGCACTCCCCTGCTGGCCTCCGCCAGCGACGACGGCACCGTGCGGCTGTGGGACCCGGCCACCGGCACCCCCCTCGGCGCCCCCCTGACCGGCCACACCAGCTGGGTGAGCTCGGTGGCCGCGGTGCCGCTGCCAGACGGGCGCACCCTGCTGGCCTCCGCCAGCAACGACCGCACCCTGCGGCTGTGGCTGCTGACCGCCCGCGGCTCACGCCGAACCGCGCCCGCCCTGCGTCCGGTGCGGAAGCGGCGTGGCATCATCCGCGCCGCCCGGCCAGCCGCCGAGCCACCTACGACACTCCCCGTCCCGGAGGTCGACGCCGTGCTCGTGGCCACGCTGGTCACCTCGCGTGCCGGCGGGTGGGCCGCCGTACTCCCCGACGGCCGTGCGTACAAAGCCGAAGGCGACGTCAGCGACGTCCTGTGGTGGGCTGTCAAGCTGTGCCGGTTCGAGGCCGGCGATCTGGACCCGTACGACGACAGCATCCACCACCTGCCCCACTCCCAGCCCATCGTCTCGTGAAGGTGAGCGGGCCCGAGGTCCGGCCGTTCACTCCGGACCGGGATCTCCCTGGCGGCGCCTGTCCTTCGGCGGTCAGGCGGGGGTGAGGCCGGCGGCCTCGGAGACCAGGTGGTACGCCGAGCCGCAGGCCGGGCAGCGCAGCGCGTCGTCCAACCGCTCCCCGCAGCCGCACACCCAGCCCTTGCGGCGGGCCGGGTTGCCGGCCACAAAGGCGTACGCCGGCACGTCCCGGGCGATGACCGTGCCGGCGCCGGCGAACGCCGACTCCCCTACCGTCACCCCGCACACCACCACCGTACCGGCGCCGAGCGAGGCACCCCGGCGGACCAGCGTGGGCAGCAGCTCCTCCGGCCCCCGCTTGATCGCCGCCCGCGGCCGCAGGTCGTTGGTGAACACCACGTTCGGCCCGAGGAACACGTCGTCCTCGCAGGTCACCCCGGCAAAGACCAGCGTGTTGTTCTTCACCGTCACGTTGCCGCCGAGCACCGCGCCGCCCTCGACGTACGCGCCGTCGCAGATGTTGCAGCCCCGGCCGATCGTGGCGCCGGGCAGCACGTGCGCGAACGCCCAGACCCGGGTGCCGGCGCCGACGTCGGCGGACTCGCACAGCCCGTTCGGGTGGACGAAAACCCCGTCAGCCACCGTCATCCCGTGCCCCCAAGCCCCCCGTGCCGCATCGGTTGCGCCCACGTCACGCCAAGGCCTCAGCCAGCACCGACACCACGTGCTCCTGCTGTGCGGCGGTGATCTCGGCATACAGCGGCAGCGACAGGATCTCCCCCGCCACCCGCTCCGCGACCGGGAACGCGCCCTCCCGGTACCCCAGCGAGGCAAACGCCTCGGTCAGGTGCACCGGCGTTGGGTAGTGGATGCCGGCGCCGATCCCCGCCTCGTGCAGCCGCTTGAGGACGAGGTCCCGCTCCGGCACCCGCACGACGTACAGGTGCCAGACCGGCTCGTTGCCGGCCAGCGTCACCGGTGTGACCACACCGTCCACAGTGGACAACAGCGCGTCGTAGCGGGCGGCGGCGGCCCGGCGGGCCGCGTTCCACCCCTCCAGCCTGCGCAGCTTCGCCGAGAGTACGACGGCCTGCAGCGTGTCCAGCCGGCTGTTGAAGCCCAGCGTGCTGTGCTCGTACTTGCGCGGCGACCCGTGCGTGCCGAGCAGCCGGACCTGCTCGGCCAGCCCGGCGTCGTCGGTCAGCACCGCGCCCGCGTCGCCGTACGCCCCGAGGTTCTTGCCTGGGTAGAAGCTGGTGGCGGCGAGCAGGCCGACCTTGCCGGCACCGACCCCGCAGCGCCGGGCGCCCTGCGCCTGCGCGGCGTCCTCGACGATCACCGCGCCCACCTTGTCGGCGGCCGGGACCAGCCGCTCGACCGGCGCGAGCTGGCCGTACAGGTGCACCGGGAGGATCGCCCGAGTCCGCTCGGTCACCGCGTTGGCCACCGCGCCGGTGTCGACCAGGTACGTCGCCGGGTCGCAGTCGACCAGCACCGGGGTGGCGCCGGTGCGGGCCACCGCCTCGGCCGTGGCGATGAACGTGTTCGCGGGCAGCACGCACTCATCACCCGGCCCGACGCCGACCGCCCGCAGCGCCAGCTCGATCGCGTCGGTGCCGTTGGCCACGCCGACGCAGTGCGCCACCCCGCTGTACGCCGCGAACTCGGCCTCGAAGGCGGCCACCTGCGGGCCGCCGACGAACGCCGTGCGGGCCAGCACCTCGGCCCAGCCGGCCGCGACCTCGTCCGCCACCTGCGCGTGCTGCGCTGCCAGGTCCACCAAGGGCACCGGTTTCACCAAGGGCACCGGGTTCACTACCGTCCTCCTACCGCGTTGAAGTCATCCGTGCGCGCCGTCCCGCGCAGCCGGGCCACCTTGCGGCGGACTTTGTAGGACCCGACGCCGACCGCGGAGCGGACTGCGTCGGCCGCCGGCAACCGGCGCTGGCCGCCGGTCGCGGCGGCGTACACCGCCTCCTGCACGCCCGCGGCGTGCTCCAGGCTGAACCGGTCGACCACCAGCTCACGGGCGTACCGGCCGAGCCGGTCGCGCTCGCCGGGGTCGGCCAGCAGCCCGCGCAGGATGCCGGCCAGCGTGGCCGCGCCATCGCCGCCGGACCCCACGCCGTACCAGCCCTGGGCCAGGAACCGGGCCGCGGAGCCCGGCGTGAGCAGCTCCCAGAAACCCCGCTCGCCCTGCACCACGAGCGGCGTGCCGAACGCCATGCCGCGCAGCGCCGAGCCGCCCATGCCGAGCATCACGTCCGCCGCGGCGTACGCCGGCCGCGGGTCCGCCAACTGTCCCGTAAGGACAGTCGCCCCGCCGCCTACCTCGCGCGCCCGCTCGGCCAGGACCGGCCGGGACGGCCCGTCGCCGACGATGGCGAGCTGGCAGCGGGTGCCGCCGGCGTTCAGCCGACCCACCGCCTCGACCGCGGCGAGCAGGCCCTCCAGCTTCAGCTCGGGCACCAGCCGGCAGACCGCCACCACCAGCGGCAACGCCGGGTCCAGCCCGTGCCGGGCCCGGAACGCGGCCGGGTCGACACCCGCGGCGGACGGCGAGTTGGCCCGTACGTCGACTGGCGGCTCGATCAGGGTGACCTGCCGGAACCCGTCGGCCCGGGCCCGGTCCCGCAGGTCGGCGGTGCCTACCACCAGCGGCAGGCCGCGCGGCAGGAACGGCGCCACCGACATCGACATCACCGTGCACACGGCCGGCGTGCCGAGCCGCAGCCGCGGCCCGAAGAACGCCTCGATGCCCGGCGGCCACTCGTACCCGTGCACCACGCCGACCCCGCGCCGCCGGGCCACCTCGATGAGCTGCCGGGCCACCGCCGACGACGGCCGCCGCCGGCTCGCGCCAACCCGCAGCGGGATCCGCTCCAGCCCCAGACCCTCCACAGTGGACACCAGCGGCCCGTCCTCGGCCACCACCCAGACGTCGTGGCCGCGGTCGCGGACCGCAGCGGCCAGCTCGATCGCGTTGAGCTGCGAGCCGCCGAGCTCCATCGCGTGCGGGTACACCAGCACCCTCATGCCAGCCACCGTCATGCCAGCCGCACCTCCACCCGGCGCAGCCGTCGGGCCGGGTTGCCCACCCAGACCTCGAACGGCGGCACGTCGGACAGCACCACCGCGCCCATCCCGACCAGCGACCAGGCCCCGACCCGCAGCGACTCCCGGACCAGCGCCCCGGTGCCGAGGTACGCGCCATCGCCGACGCGGACCCCGCCGGAGAGGCTCACCCGGCCGGCCAACGTGACGTAGTCGCCGACCTCGTCGTCGTGGGTCAGCACGACGTGCGGCATGGCCACCACGTGCGCACCGATCCGCTGCGGCGCGGTGACCACCACGCCGGCCAGCATGATGCTGCCCGGCCCGACCTCGGTGCCCCGGGCCAGGCTGGCGCCGACGTGCAGCACGGTCGCGTACCGCTCGGCCGGCAGGCCCAGCCGATCCTGGATCCGCTGCCGGCTGGCCTGGTCCTTCGCGGACGCCGTACACAGCACGACCGCCACGTCCGGGTGCTCGTGCACGGCCTCGACCGGGCCGAGCACCGGCAGCCCGTCCAGCGTCTGGCCATGCCGCTCGGGGTTGTCGTCCAGGAAGCCCAGCGGAGCCCACGGCGGACGGTCGTACGACCGGACCGCGGCCAGCGTCTCGCGGGCCAGCCCGCCGGCCCCGACCAGCAGCAGCGGCCGTGCCCGCCCTCCCGGCGCACCCCCCGGCGGCACCGTCAGCGCACCCCCGCCGTGCTCAGCACCTCGGCCAGCGCGGTCACCACGAGGTCCTGCTCGGCCTCGGTCAGGTCGTGGTAGAGCGGCAGGATGAGGGTGCGCTCGGTCAGCCGCTCGGTCACCGGCAGCGGGACGTGCGGGTGGTCGCGGTACGCCGGCTCCAGGTGGGAGGCCATGATGCCGCGCCGGGCCGACACGCCACGCTGGGCCAGCGCGGCGAGCACGTCGGTGCGCGAGCCGGGGTAGCTGACCGGCAGCTCCACCCAGAAGGACTGGAAGTTGGTCGTCCCGTACGCCGGGTCGGTGACCCAGCGCAACCCATCATCCCCGGGCAGCCCGCCGAGCCCGGCCAGCAGGACCTGGTAGCGCGCGGCCAGCGACCGCCGCCGCTCCACCATCGCCGGCAGCTTGCCGAGCTGGACCAGCCCGATCGCGGCCTGCACGTCGGTCATCCGGTAGTTGAAGCCGGTCTCGGCGTACTCCTCGATCACCACGCCGCCGGCCGCGTGCCGGTCCGCCGCCGACACGCTCATCCCGTGCTCGCGCAGCCGCCGCATCCGCGCCGACCATTCCGGGCTGTCGGTGGTCACCATGCCGCCCTCGCCGGTCGTGAGCAGCTTGCGCGGGTGGTACGACCAGGCCGCGAGCAGCGCGCCCGCGCCGACCGGGCGCCCCTGGTACGTCGACCCGGCGGCGCAGGCGGCGTCCTCGACCACCGGCACGCCGAACGGCTCGCACACCGCCCGCAGCGCCGCGACGTCGGCCGGCACGCCGCCTTGGTGCACGGCCATGACGGCGCGGGTCCGCGGCGACAGCACCTCCCCCACGGTCCGCGGGGTGAGGTTGCCGGTGTCGGCGGCCACGTCGGCGAAGACCGGGGTGGCGCCGGTGTAGCGGACCGCGTTCGCGGTGGCGATGAAGGAGTACGACGGGACCACGACCTCATCGCCCGGCCCGACGCCGAGCACGTGCAGGGCCAGGTGCAGCCCGGTCGTGCAGCTCGACACCGCCACCCCGTCGGCGGCCCCGACGTACCCGGCGAACGCGCGCTCGAAGGCGGCGACCCGCGGCCCCTGGGCGACCCAGCCGGACCGCACCGCCGCCGCGGCGGCGGCCGCCTCCTCCTCGCCCAGCCACGGGCGCATCACCGGGATCATCGGCTCTCCTCGCTTGGCTCGGTCGGTGTCGACCCGGTCTGACCTGACCCGGTCTGACCTGACCCGGTCAGGCCCAGCAGCGTGGCGAGCTCGGCCGCCCGGCGCTGCCACGAGTGCTCCGCGGCGAACACCCGCCGCTTGTCCATCAGGCCGGCGTCCCGCGCGGTGGGCAGCGCCGCCAGCACCGCCGCGGCGAACTCGGCCGGGCCCACCGCCGTCGCCACCAGGTCGGTGCCCAGCCAGCGGGTCGCCGGCAGGTCGGTGCTGACCACCGCCCGGCCGGCGGCCAGGTACTCCAGCGTCTTCAGCGGGAACGACGCCCGGTTGAACGCCGAGCTCTGGTACGGCGTGATGCCGACGTCCATCGCCCCGAGGTACGCGGGCAGGTCGGCGGCCGGGACCGGCCCGACGTAGACGACGTTCGGGCGGGCGGCCAGGGCCGCGAACCGGGCCGGCTCCCAGCTAGGCCGGCGGGGCCCGACGACGAGCAACGTGCAGTCCAGGGCGGCCACCGCGTCCAGCAGGTCCAGGTCGATCCGCTCGGAGAGCTGGCCTACCAGCCCCACCACCGGCCGGCCGGGTGGTACGGCGGCCGGGCGCGGGGCCGAGTCGACGTCCGCGAACGCCGCCACGTCACAGCCGTTGGGCAGCACGGCGACCGCCCGCGCGCCCCGGTCGGCCCACCGGTCCCGCAGCACCGGCGACACCGCGACCACCAGGTCGGCGCGGCGGAGCTGGCGGCGCTCCTCGCGGACCAAGCGGGGCACGCCCTGGCCCATGAGCTGGGCGCCGGCCACGTAGTCGTCAGTGCCGTACAGGACGGTCCGGACCCCGCTCGGCCAGCCGGTCAGCACATCGTCCAGCGAGCACGCCACCACCGCGTGCGGGCGCTGGCCCAGCCGGCGCAGCGCCCACCGGAGCTGGGCGCGCACCAACGGCCAGGTGGTCCACCGGACACCCTGCCGGGTCCAGCCCGGTGCGGCGGTCGGGGTCAGCCGGAGCAGGCCGGCGTCCAGCTCAGCCAGCCTTGGCACCAGCCGCCGGCCGGCCGAGCCGCGGAACCGCGCCGGGGTCAGCAGGGAGACCGGTGGGTCGACCCACAACACCTGGGAGTAGCGGCACAGCGCCGTGGCCAGGTGCCGGTCGGAGCCGGGCACGCCGTCCCAGGACGTGCCCGCGCAGAAGATCGTGAGCGGGGTCAACGTCCTGCCTCGGCTCGCCACCAGGAGACCAGGTCGCGCATGCCGTCGGCCAGGGAGATCTCCGGCTTCCAGCCGAGCCGGTCGGCCGCGGCGGAGATGTCGGCCAGCCGGCGGGTCACGCCGTTCACCGCCCGCTCCGGGCCATGCTCGACGCCGAGGTCGGAGCCCATCGCGACCAGCAGCGCCTCGGCCAGCTCGGCCAGCGAGGTCTCCACCCCGGTGGCGATGTTGAAGACCTCGTCGGTCACGTCCGCCCGGGCGGCCAGGATGTTGGCCCGGGCGATGTCCGCGACGTGGACGAAGTCCATCGTCTGGGCACCGTCGCCGAAGATCAGCGGGCGCGTGCCGGCCGCGATCCGCTCCATCCAACGGATCAGCACCTCGGTGTACCTGCCGAACGCGTCCATCCGCGGGCCGTAGACGTTGAAGTACCGCAGTGCGATGTAGTCCAGCCCGCGCATCGCATGGAAGCTGCGCAGCATGCTCTCGTTGAACGCCTTGGCCGCGCCGTAGAACGTGTCGTTGTGGTACGGGTGGTGCGACTCCGGCGTCGGGAAGGTGTCGGCCAGGCCGTAGACCGAAGCCGAGGAGGACGCCACCACCTTGCGTACGCCGGCCTCGGCGGCCGCCTCGACGACGTTGAAGGTGCCATCGACCAGGCACTCCAGGGCGAGCCGCGGGTCCTCGGCGCACTGGGTGATCCGGATCGCGGCCAGGTGGAACACCACGTCGATGCCGTCGGACACCGTGCGGACCGTGTCGCGGTCGGTGATGTCGCCGTCCACCACCGTGACCCGGTCCTGGCCGTGCCTGGTCGCCCAGGCGAGGTTCGCCAGCCGGCCCCGGACGAAGTTGTCCAGCACCGTGATGTGGCCGGCACCGACCCCCACCAACTGGTCGACGACGTGCGAGCCGATCGTGCCGGCCCCGCCGGTGACCAGGATGCGCTGCCCGGCAAGGGGCTGCCCGGCATTCGCTCCGGCGCTCGGCGCGCCTTCGGTCACGGGGCTCATCAGGCGATCTCCTCCAGGTAGACGGGGACGAACGAGCCCCCGGAGCGCAGGCTCTCGGTGGCCGCCTCCAGCAGGGCCAGCACCCGAAGGCCGGACCGGCCGTCGGTCAGGGGGGGGCGCCCCTCGCGGATGGCCGCGGCGAGCTCGGCCATGACCCCGCGCAGCGCCTCACCCTCGGGCAGCGCGGGCGCCACCATGTCGCCGATCCGGTACGACACCAGGGCCTGCTTGCGCTCCTCGGCGCCGAGGTGGCTTGGGTCGGTGCGGTCCACGCCACGGTCGTAGAGGGCCAGCCGCTGCGAGGGGTTGAGGTCGTCCCACACCACGGTCCGCTGCGAGCCACCGACGATGGTGGTGCGGATCTTGGTCGGGGACAGCCAGTTGACGTGGGCGTGCGCCATCGCGCCGTTGGAGAGCTGCACGGACAGGTAGGCGACGCAGGTCTGGCCGGCGCCGATCGGGTCCGAGCCGTGCGCCGCCACCGCGACCGGCAGCACGCCGTCCGGGAGGATCGAGTCCAGGATGGACAGGTCGTGCGGGGCAAGGTCCCACAGCACGTCGATGTCCCGCTGGACCAAGCCGAGGTTGATCCGCACCGAGTCGATGTACTGCAGGTCGCCCAGCTCGCCGTTGCGGACGATCTCGCGCAGCCTCTGCACGGCCGGGGTGTAGCAGTAGGTGTGGTCGAGCATGAGCACCATGCCTCGCTCGGCCGCGGTGCTGACCAGCTTGGCGCCGTCCGCGTACGACGAGGCCAGCGGCTTCTCCACCAGCACGTGCTTGCCCGCCTCCAGCGCGGCCGAGGCGACCTCGTAGTGGGTGCCAGCCGGGGTCGCGACAGCGACCGCCTGCACCGCGGGGTCAGTAAGCACCTCCTCCAGCGACCCGGTAACGCGGACCGTGCTGTAGCCGCCGAGCACCCGGCGGGCCCGCTCGACGTCCAGGTCGCACAGGTACTCCAGCCGCAGGCCGGGTGTGGCCTGGGCGTTGCGGACCAGGTTCGGCCCCCAGTAACCCGCTCCGACGACGGCCATGCCGATCGGTGTCATGCTTGGTAGTCCCCCTGGTGAGTTCCCCCAGGCGCGCCGTGCACGCCCTCGCTCGCCCGATAGTCTTCCGCATCAGGCCAGCCCGGCGCGGCCAGTTCGGCACATCTGCCCTGCCGGGCTAGTGGCGCCCGGCTCCAGCCTGACGCACCCCGCCTCGCCGCTCGTCGCGTCGGGCCGGGCCGGGCCGGGGCGGCCATGAACGACCTCACATCCCGCCCCGGACAAGGGCGGTCACAGCCAGGAAATCGCCGAGTCTCATCGACGGCGAATTGTGGCCGCTGGGCCAGATCGGCGCCTGTTGCGTCGCTCCCGGCGAAGCTGCCCCACGGGGGCTGGCCAGTCAGCCACTGTACGGTACCGGGTAGTTACGTAGGTAAGAATCCAGCCGGGCCAACCGGTCCGCGCAGGATGGGTGGCTCGCCAGCATCCGTGCCCGGATGCCTGCTCTGCGTCGATGTTCGTCGTCTCCTTCGCTGATCCACTGGTGCAAGACCGTCATAAGCGCTGGACCGTAGCCCAGTCGGGCGGCGACCTGATCGGCGTGGATTTCCCCGATTCTGCTAGCCCAGGCCAGTGGCAACGCCAGTGGCAACGTGGTCAGCGGCACGACGACCAGCCACGGATTTGTCATCACAAGCACGATTAGCAGGAACAGCGCCATCACGGCGCTGGCCAGAGCGGCGAGCGTATGGCCTAAGAAGAGAAACAGCCGTCCGCTTGCCGCGAGAATGCGGATACAGCGACGCATGATGAAGGTGGACAGCCGCCCTGGGATGGCGTACCACCACGCAGCCAGCGACACGGCGGGATGCCCCGAGAGGTGGTGCCCGAGTTCATGGGCGAGCACCGCCTCTAGCTTCGAGGGCGGCAGGTCAAGCGCCGCTGTGGTGACCGAGACAAGGCGCCCGGCGGATGCGGATGCGTTGATCTCGGTAGATTCGGTAATCCAAAGTGAGTATCGGTGCGGATCCACTCCGGCGGCGCGGCACACCGAGTTCCACGGTGCCCCAAGTCGTCCCTGCTCGGCCGGCGTCGGGCGCCGTTTCCCAAGCAGGAGCCGAGCGATCAGCGGCTCCACCGCGGGCACAAAGATTAATGGGCCGGAGAGTATCCACAGCAGAGGAACCGTCCACGCTACCCTGGGTGGCAAGGCGAATCCGGCCAGCCACACAACCACCAAGCTGCTCAGGAAGGCGGGCAGGGCCAGCAGCAGCTCCAGTCCGGCGGAGACATCAATGCGGCGGCGCATGGCGCTGGCTGGGGCCGACGGGATGGCGAGTTCGCCGGGGTAACCTGGTCGGGGTTCGTTCGGGTCCGACATGTTCATCCTTCATCTCCCGCGGGCAGTGGTTCGATCAGTGCTCCGGGCTTTCAAGCCAGTCCTGGAATTCGGGACGCCCGGTGTTCGTCGCATACCGGGACAGCTCCTCCACCGCTGGTGGATCCACCTCAAGCTGCCGCGCGACGAGGGCAAGCTGGTCTGCCGTCCCGGTCCTGTCGCGCAGTCGGGTCCGGCTCATCAGAGACACCCGGTGCAACACGGCCGTACGACGCAGCTCGCCGTCGGTGCACCAGAGCTGGGCAAAGTGCTGTTTGTGGAAGGCGAAGGAGCCGAGCTGCGCCAGCCCGAACGGGGTGCCCTGGGTACCGAAGGCCGCGGCCGGCAGGGTCACCCGCCAGACCCCGCTCGGGAGGCGCCGCAGGCCGGTGGCCGGCTGCCCCTTCCTGGCCAGCCAGTCCTCCCACAGCGGGCGCGGGTCCGCCGTCGGCTCGGCGCGGACCAGCCCGGCCAGCACCGACCGCTCGTCGCACAGCTCCTCCAGGACGGTGTCTCTCCCGGTCGACGCCATGCTGTAGGCGAGTACCGGTGGCCGCCCGTCCGCCGTCTCCACCAGGTAGGCGGGCAGGAAGACCTCGCGGATCCCGACGAGTTTGGGGCTGGCCAGCTCCACCGGCAGGTTGAACGCGGTCCGGTCGGGCCGGGCGGCGAGCTGGGCCAGGGCGTCGGGCTGGAACGGCGCCGTGAGGAAAAGCGGTACCAGCCGGACGCTCTGCGGCCCCGGCAGTTCCGACTCGTCGAGCAGCCGGATATCACCGGAGTAATGGCTGCGCGGCAGCGGGCGCATGGTCATCCGGTCGAACAGCAGGTACTGCCGACCCTTCTTCGGCACATAGCGCACGTCGGCGGCGAGTCCACGCTGACCCAGCGGGGTCAGCCGGCAGCGGTCGCCCGCCACCTCGACGTGCTGGATCAGGGCCAGGAACTCCAGCACCCGCCGCACCAGGCCAGGATCAAGCCCGAAAAACCGGCTCAGCTCGTCGACTGTGGAGAGCCGGGCGTGGCCAATACCGCGGACGACGAACCGGTCCAGCACCTCGTATGCCTGGTGCTCGTAGATCTCGGCCTCGACGTCGACCTGCCACAGCGGCCAGAGGACGCCGAAGAGCCGCGTCGGTCGGACGCCGTCGAGCGTCGTGGCGTGCTCGACGGCCCGCATAGGCGGGTAGATCGCCGACCTGGCAGCAGCGTGGCCTGCCGTCACCGCCCACTCCGCCCGGTGTCGAGCAGCGCCTCGACCGCCCGCGACGGGAGCACATCGCCGACCGCGCGCACGTGGTCGACCAGTGCCCGGGCCAGGGCCTGGAACTGCCGGTTCCGCGCCGAGGTCAGCGTGCTGGTGTCGCCGACCACGACGAGCTGGCTGCTGACCCGGCTGAGCGCCACGTTCAGCCGGCGCGGCTCGCGGCCCAGGAAGCCGACGTCGCCCGTCCGGTTGCTCCGGGTGAAGCCGTAAACGACCAGCTCCCGCTCGCCGCCCTGAAACGAGTCGACCGTGCCGACGTTGTCTCTGACGACGTTCTCGGCGAGCTCGCGGCGCAGCAGGCGGACGATGTCGTCGACCTGCGCCCGGTAGGGGACAATGACCCCCCAGTCCGCGTAGTGGGGTGCGAGCCGGAGTAGCAGCCGGGTGATGATCCTGGCCTCCAGCGTGTTCGCCCGGCCAGCCTGCGCCCACGCCTCGGTCGCCTCCCGGCGCTGCTCGGCCCGCGCGCCCGGTGTCCGGTCGGAGGTGTCCACCAGCACGAACGGCCTGCTGAACAGCGGCCCGGCGGCCGGCTGGACGGGCTTGGCGGTCTCGAGCGCGCGGTCGTAGAAGTGGGCGGAGATGAATGCGGCGACCTCCGGCGGCATCCGGCGCTGCCGGACCAGCATGGTGCGGTGGCCCTCCGGCGTCTGGTCGAACAGCAGCTCGAACGCGCTGCTGGTCAGGATCGCCCGCAGCTGTCGGGCCAGCTCCGGGCCGTCCACTGTGGACAGCAGACCGCCGGCCCGGGTGATGTCGTCGTCGGCGTACGGCGGAAGCTGGCGGTGGTCGCCGACGAGCACCGCCCGACGCGCCCGCACCAGGGGGATGAGCAGGTTCGGCAGGGCGATCTGCCCGGCCTCGTCGATGATGGCGAGGTCGAACGTGAGGTCCCTGAGGAGGCTGGTGGTGGCGGTGCCTACGCAGGTGGCGGCCACCACGTCGGCGTACCGGACCAGCTCGGCCTGGAGCTCCTCGCCGGGCCGGGCGAGCTGCTGCCGCCAGTCGATGACCAGCGTCGACCGGGTCCGCAGCAGGCCGACCGTGTCCTGCGCCCACTCCTGGAAGCTGCCCCAGCCGGGCAGGTCGCCCGGCCGGCCGGGCGTCTGCCACCCGTAGCCGGTGACCGCACCGCAGAGCGCCGCACCCGACCGGGCCAGCCCGGCGCTGCTGCTCTCGTACCGGCTGAGCTGCTGCTCCCGGCGCTGCCGCCAGCCCTCCGCCTCCGGTACGGCGGCCAGGGCCTGGTCCAGCTGCGCGGTCGCGGCGGCCAGGTCGGCTCGAGTTTGCTCGTGCCTTTGCCGCGACACCTCCAGGGCCTGGCGCGCCCGCCGCAGCCGCCGTTCCGCCAACCGGCGCCACAGTCGGCCAAGCGGGCCTCCGCCGGCTGCCCGCTGCCACCCTCCCTCACGGCGCCCGACGGTCCGCTCCCGCCGCGCCTGTACCTTGGCCCGCCTGCCGAGCACGGCGCCGAGCTGGTCAACTTCGGCGGCGGCCGGGCCAGCCACCCGGCGCGCCACCTCGGCGCGGGCCCGCGCGCACCGCTCCGCCTCCGCGAGCGCGACCCTCGCCGCGTCGAGTTCGGTGCCTAGCAGTTCCAGCCACTGGTCCGGGCTACTGCCGACAGTGAAGGCGGACAGGTCCGCGGCGTCGCCCTCCGTCGCGGCCAGGATGGCGTCTCGCAGCGCAGTCACCTGCACCTCGACCATCCTGGTCCTGGCGAACGTCGTCATCTTGCCCTCGTTGCCGACCCGGACGCTGCGCAGCTCCGGGGGCAACTGCTTCAGCATGTTGTCGACGGCCCGGTTGGCGTGCGAGACGACCAGCACGCGCTGCCCGCGCGCCGCGCACGCGCGGGCCATCTCGGCGATGGTCCGGGTCTTGCCGGTGCCCGGCGGGCCCAGCACGAGCGACAGGTCCGGCACTGCGAGGGCCTTGCCGAAGGCGTCCCGCTGCTCGTCGTCGAGCGGCAGGGCAGGCTCGGTGTGTCTGTCGGGGTGGAAGCCGGCGAACTGGCAGTCCACCAGCACCCGCATCAGGTGCGGACTGGCCGCCTCGCCGTCCCGGATCCGCTGGACCGCCTCGGCCTGTGCCCGGAACACCCGGTCGCTGGGCAGCTTGCGCAGTGCGCCCTGCGGGGGGATGTCCGCGTGGTTGACCGCCTGGTCGAACTGGACGGTGACCTCGCGATCCTCCACCCGGCGGATCCGGCCCGCGATCTGGCCGGGCGGGTCCGACTCGAGCGCCACCGGGGTGCCCACGCCGAGCTCGGCGGGCTGGGCCAGCTCGAAGACGTAGACGCCCCGCTTGGAGTAGCGCTCCTCGCGGGCCGGCCCGACAGCTCGGTAGGGGAGCGGCCGGTCGTTGCGCTGCTTGGCGGTCTCGATCACCCGCGCCACCGCGATCGCTTCGTCCCACAGGTCGAGCGCGGCGAGGTGGCGGTCAGGTGTGCCCTGCTGGCCGATGGCCCGGCGGACCCGCTCGTCCAGCCGCTCCCACGCCTGGCTGATTCGTGCCCAGTAGCCCTGGTAGGGCGGGACATGCCGGGACACGTCGGGGAGGTCGGGGAAGACGTGCCACCCGGTCGGGCGCAGCAGCAGCGCGGCCTTGCGGAGCTGCTCGTGGTCGTGGAAGCGCAGCGGACGCAGCTCGCCCACGACGTAGGCGTCTCTCCTGGTGGTCGGGAAGAGCACAGCCACGAAGCGCTCGGCGCACACCACCAGGCGCGGGTCGCCGCCGTTGCGGCCCGGCTGGATCCGGCTGGGCACGCCGCTGCCGAAGCTGAGCTCGGTCAGCCGGTGCCCGAGCTGGGTGGGGTCGGGCAGGTCGGGGTAACGGTGCCGCTCCTGGGCGAACCGGGTGAGCATCCGCTCGGCTGGCACCAGCGCGATCGGGCCGGGCAGCGGCAGCGTGTCGACACGGCTCATCGGCGGCCGTCCGGCCGCAGCCCGGCCGCGAGTGCCGTCATCGACCGCGGCCGGTTCCGGGGGGAGCGGTCCAGCGCGCGGGCCAGCACCTCGTCCACCGCCAGGGGCAGCCCGGGGACCACGGCGCTCGGCGGCGGGCCGAGGGTCGACATGCCCGGTGCCCGGCCGCAGATGGTGTGGTAGAGCATCGCGGCGAGCCGGTAGACGTCGGTGTGGGGCCCCGGGGGGTCGCCGTGGCCCACCGGCCGCTCCTGCTCCGGTGCCCGGTACTCCGGCGGCCCCTCGCCGGCCGCGACGCCGACGGTGGCCAGGCCCAGGCTGCGCAGCACCAGCCCGGAGTCGCGGCTGCCGACCAGTACGGCGTCCGGCGTCAGCGCGCGGTGCGCGTACCCGAGCCGGTGCAGCGCGCCCAACGTCGAGCACAGGCTCCGGGCGGCACGTAACAGCCGGGTCGCCCGGACGATGTCGAGCGGCCGGTCCGTCGGCCCGAACACCTCACGCCAGGTCGGCGCCGTGGGCTGGGCCGCGACCAGCGTCACCGCCCGCGCCGTGACCTGCGCGTCGAGCCGGTGCGGGACGCCACGCACCTGCTCCAGCTCGGACAGCAGCCTGGCCTCGGCCTCTAGCTCGCTCCGCCACGTCGCCGCGGTCTGGCCAGTCCGGTGCTCGACCACCTGGCGGAGCAGGACCAGCCCAGACTCCGGCCCCAGCCGCCCAGCAAGCGCCTCCCGACGGACCGCGCCGCGGTCCGGGGCGGCCTGCTCGGCCGGGACGGGGTCGCGCACCAGATACCTGATGCCGTTGACACTGACCTCGTCGCCACCCCGCCACGGCCGGTCGGGCCGCTCCTGCAGCGGCGCGCCGGCAGCCAGTGCGGTGGCCTCCGGCACGGCCAGGCTGAGCTCCGTCGGCTCGTACGGCGGCAGGTGGGGGCGCTTACCAAGCGGCGGCGGGATGTGGGCGGGCTGGCCGGTCAGGAGGCGCAGCAGTTTCCCCGCCCCTTCCTCGCTGAGTTCGGTGACCCGGTGGCAGGTCCCGGACGCCGGCAGGAGAAAGGGCGGGATGTCGGCCTCGGTGAAGCCGGGTAGCAGGACGGGCACGATCTTCTGCCGCCAGGTCGGATGGTCGGCATGCAGCCTGTCGCGCAGCAGCCTGGCCTCCGCCGACACGCCACGGCGCTCACCCGGCGCGCTGTGTCCGTCCGCGGCCCGCCGGTATCCCGGGGAGGCGACCACGAGCACAAAGTCGGCCAGCTCGATCTCGGCCTGCATCCAGGCGGCCCAGTCCCTCGACCTGTCCTCGGCATACCGGTCCAGCCGGGCTTCGATGTGGTTGGCCCGCAGGAACGTGCTGAGGTGGACCACGGCCTGCTTGTGGCCGTCCGACTCGTGTGCGTAGCTGAGAAACACCCGTGGTGCCCGGCGCGGACGGCCAGTCGCCCCCGCCGGCCCGGATCTCGGCGTCATTCCAGGCCCTTCGTCGTCGCCCTCCGGCGCGCGCCGTCCACCTGGCTGAGACCCTGCCGCACCACGCTGCTCTCAGTGACGGCTGTCCCACGGCTAACCAAGGTCAGACCGGCCGCGCCACGACGGGCCAGAGTGTAGCCGAGCCACGAGCGCCCCGGCCTCACTCGGGGCGGACCGTAGTCCCGACGTCCGACCGCTCACCGGATTCGGTCGGGTGTCATGATCGTCGGCGCCATGCCCCGCAGAGTGCGTACGCCCGTTTGCCTGCTGAGCCGACGGCGCCGCTGCTGCCGCAACCATGAGCAGCCCGGCTGGTCCGGGGTATGCCACCCAGCCACCCCAACGATCATCGAGCTATTGTCGCTAGTTGATCTCTGCCAGCGACACTAGCTCGATGATCGACTCGGGAAAGGCGACTCGGAAAGCCCGAACTCAGCCTCGGCTACCCCCGTAAACGGACCCGCGGACGGCGGATCAGCCGGCGGGACTTGGGCTGGTCCAGCACCGCGAGCGGCTGGGTCGGCTGCGGCCTGGTCGCCGGGAGCTGCCGGAGCGACTGGGCCCCAGTCGGAGCAGCCGCCCCACCGGGCGGCGCCGGAGCGACCACGACGTCCACCCAGTAGTTCGTGCCCCGGTAGGTGTCGCCCGGGAACCCGGTGCCCACGGTGAACACGCCGTTGATGCTGCTGCCACCGGTCGCCGGAGCATGCAGCGGGACGCTGGTCGCCTCGCCGTTCTGGAAGTACCCGACGTCCGCCGCGTACCCGCCGGACGGTGCGGTGTACGACGCCACGTAGACCGTGCCGGCCACGATGGGCACCGGCGCGGCGAAGGTCAGCGTCTGCCAGCCGGTCGCCGTCTCGTTGCTGAACGTGCCGGTGGCGAGGAGCTGCCCGTCACCGGTCCACAGCGAGCCGGTGTGCGTGCCGGTGTTGTTCGGCCCCTTGTAGAACTTGACCGCGGTGACCTGGCCGCCCGTGTCCGCGGTGAAGCGGACCCCGAGCTGGTAGGAGCCGCCGTCGGCGGCCGACGCGACGCTCGGCAGGGTAGCCGTGCTGAAGATCGTGCACGGGCAGGTCTGCGTGGTCGTCGTGGTGAAGACGACCAGCTTCGGCGAGGTCATCAGGTTGTCGTCGGCGTCGGCGGCGAGCACCCGCGCCGTGTAGGTCTCCCCGGCGGACAGCTTCGCCTTCGGGGTCAGCGTGGCCGTCTTGGTGGTCGCGTTGTACGACACCGTCGAGTCGATGGTCGCACCGCCACCGTCGACCAGCGTGAACTGGATCGAGGTCGGGTCGAGCGCCTCGTTGAAGGTCGCGGTCACCGTGCTCGTGTTGGACACGTTGGTCGCGCCGTCGGTCGGCGTGGTCGCGGTGACCACCGGCGGGGTGTTGTCGCCGGACAGCGAGTTCGTCCAGACGACGTCGACCCAGTAGTTGCCGGAGTTGTAGGTGCCGGTCGGGAACCCGCTGGCGCCGTACCGGTATACGCCGTTCCCGCCGTCGACGCCGTCCCTCAGCGCATGCAGCGCGCCGTAGTCCGCGCCGCCGTTGCTGAAGTAGCCGCCGCTGGAGGAGTAGAAGCCGACGTTGGTGTGGTAGCTGACCACGTAGGTGGTGTTGCCGGAGATGTGCACCGGCGAGGCGAACGTCAGCGTCTGCCACCCGCTGGCTGACTCGCCGCTGAACGTGCCGGTGGCGAGCTGGGTGCCGGCCGCCGACCACAGCGTGCCGGTGTGCGTGCCGGTGTTCTGCGCGCCCTTGAAGAAGCGCACGCCGAGCACGTACCCGTTGGTGTCGAACCGGACCTTGGTGCCCAGCTCGATGGTGCTGGGGTCGTTGGTGTTCTGCTCGACCGGCTGGGAGAAGTCGTCCCAGATCGTGCACGGGCAGCCGGCCGGCCGCGGCGTACCTGTCTTGAACGTCCAGCTGTAGGACGCCGCCATCTGGTTGCCGGCCACGTCGTACGCCCGCACCGTCGCGGTGTACGACGTGCCCCCGGCCAGGTCGGCCGCCGGGGTGAACGTGGCCACCGTGCCGGTCGCGTCCAGCACCACCGAGCCGGACACGTTCTGCGCCCCCGCGGCCAGGGTGAAGGTCAGGCCGGCCGTACGGACCGGCTCGTTGAACGTCGCCGACGGCGTGGCGCTGAGCTGGACACCGCTGACGTTGTTCGCCGGGCTGGTGGTGGCGACCACGGGCGGCTGGGTGTCCGGCGGCTTGACGGTGCCGAAGACCACGTCCACCCAGTAGTTCGCGCTGTTGTAGGTGTCCGACGGGTAGCCGGAGGCACCCAGCCGGTACACGCCGTTCGGGCCGTCCGCGCCGTTGGCCAGGGCGGTCAGCGGCTCGTTGAAGTACTGCTGGGCCAGGCCGCCGCTGTCGGCGGCGTAGTGCCCGGTGTTGGTGTGGTACGACGCGACGTACGTCGTGTTCGCGGTGACCTGCACCGGCGTGCCGAAGGTGAGCGTCTGCCAGCCGGTGGCCGTCTCGTTGGTGAACGTGCCGGTGGCCAGGAGCTGCCCGCTGGTGCTCCACAGCGAGCCACTGTGCGTGCCGGTGTTGCCGGTGCCCTTGTAGAACTTGACGCCGGACAGCCAGCCGGCCACCTGGGAGCGGAACTTCACGCCCAGCTCCAGCGCCGAGCTGTCGTTGGCGCTGGGCGTGCCGGGGGTAGCCGCGGACGGCCAGATCGAGCACGGGCAGGCCCGCGGCGCGACGGTGATGGACTTGCTGACCGGGGTGGACAGGTTGGTGCTGTCGTCGACCGCGCGGGCCCGCACGTCCACGGTGCCGGACTGGCCTGGGGTGTAGACGTAGCTCCACGACCCGCTGCCCGCCTGCCAGGTGGCGTAGTGCCAGGTGGTGCCGCCGTCGACCGAGACCTCGACGTCGGCGACCTGGCCGCCGGCGTCGGTGACCGAGCCGGACAGGGTCAGCGGACTGCCGACCACCGGGCTGGACGGTGTGTTGATGGTGACGACCGGCGCGGTGGTGTCGGTGCTGGCGCTGGTCTGCACCAGGCCGGACTGCAGGGTCGAGGCGGACACGCCCATGTCGGCGAACAGGTTGACCGTGGCCTGCTTGATCCGGACGTCGGACGTCGTGGAGCCGTCGTCGTCGAAGGAGTGGTAGTCGTCCAGCCCCCACGGCCACTGCACCGTGCCGGAGCCGAACACCAGCCCGTGGCCGACCGGGTCGCGGTAGAGCGTCAGCCAGTGGGTGGCCGTGCCGGGGGCGTACTGGTCACCGTAGTTCTGCAGGACGTACGGGCCGTCGGTCATCGACACGGTGGTCTGCGACAGCTTCGCCACGCCGGCCGGCTGCGAGCCGTTGTCGAACAGCGTGTCCCACTCGTAGCCGAGCGTGCCGTCCGCGAAGGTGTACGTCGAACCGGCCGCCATCGAGGCGAGCGCCGTGCTCCGCCACAGCCGCATCTTGCCGTACGCGGCCGGGACCTGCAGGGCGTCCTTACGGTAGCCGTTGACGATGAACTGCTGGCCGATCAGCGCGTTCTCCGGCCGGCCGCCGTCGGACGGCGGGGAGAACCGCGGGTCACGCCAGGTGCCGGTCCACTGCGGGCTCGGGTCGATCTTGGAGCTCCACTTGGTCTCCTTGTAGCAGACCAGGGTCCGGTTCGCCGTGCCGGCGGTGTCGATCGTCGGCTCCCAGCGGGTCTTCCAGAAGACCTCGTTGGCGGAGAAGAAGGCCAGGTTGACCCCGGCCGCCTTGGCCGCCTCGACGTTCGCCCGCTGGCCGCCGGACCAGTACTCGTCGTGCCCGACGGACAGGAAGATCTTGTGGTTCTTCAGCGGGGTCGAGCCGAGCCGGTCGGTGTCCAGGCCGGAGCCGTAGGTGACGTCGTAGCCGTTCGCCTCCAGGAACCGCAGCATCGGCACCTCGGCGTTGAACGGCATGTTCTCCTGGCCGCCGCCCTGCAACGGCCGGTTGTAGCTGACCTTCCAGGCCGAGCCGTCCGGGCCCGGGCCGGTGCCGGTGTAGAAGCTGTTCCCGCCGTAGACGTTGTAGGCCTGCCAGGTCGGGTCGGAGGTCTGGAAGTACATCGCGGCCTGGCTGGCGTCGTCGCGCACCACGAAGAAGATCTCGTTCTCGCCGCCGGTGTCGTTGCGGTGCGGCACCGCGTAGTACAGGCCGGAGACGGCAGTGGACGGCACGTTCCAGGTGGCCGAGACCTTCCAGTTGCCGCAGTCGACCAGGCCGGTGGAGTTGCTGAGGCAGCTCGGCTGGGACTGCGGCAGCGCCACCGACGGGTTCACCGTGGCGACCAGGCGGGCGCCGTCGCCGCCGTACCAGCCGAGCCGGTAGATGTCGATCTTGTAGGAATGAGCGTCGGTCTGGATCTTGAAGCCGACCTGGGAGCCGGCGTTCACGCTGATGTCAGTGGTGTAGCCGACAATGGTGTCGTCGTTGCCGCCGACCCGCCACTGGGTCTCCGGCGTGCCGGGCAAGGTGTTCTCACAGGCGACCTTGTTGGTCACCGGGGCGGTGCATGGACCCGCTGCGAACGCGCTTGTCGCCGGCAGCATCATCACCCCGGTCACCGTCAGCAGGACGGCGACCAGCGCGAGGACGCGAGGTAAATAGTGCCGGGGTCGGGACATTGGGTGGAGCCTCCTCCTGGCGCGTCAGTACGCGCCGGCACCCCGGAGGACGGTGAAGACCGTCTTCCAGAGGATCATGAGGTCAAGGGTCAGTGACCAGTTCTCGACATAGCGCAGGTCCAGCCGGACCGACTCGTCCCAGGTGAGGTCGCTGCGACCGCTGATCTGCCACAGCCCGGTCACGCCGGGCCGGACCAGCAGCCGGCGGCGTACGTCGTCCTCGTAGAGGGCGACCTCCTCGGGCAACGGCGGGCGCGGCCCGACCAGCGACATGCTGCCGGTGAGCACGTTGATGAGCTGCGGCAGCTCGTCGAGCGAGTACTTGCGCAGGACCCGACCCAGCGGGGTCACCCGCGGATCATTCTTGATCTTGAAGAGCAGTCCCTCGGACCGCTCGTTGTGCTCCACCAGGGCAGCCCGGCGCGCCTCGGCGTCGGCCACCATGGTGCGGAACTTGACCATCGTGAACTCGCGGCCGTCCTTGCCGATCCGGGTCTGCCGGAAGAACGCCGGCCCCGTGCTGGTCAGCCGGACCGCCGCCGCGATGGACAGCAGCACCGGGGAGAGCAGCACGAGCAGCAGCAACCCCGCGGCTCGGTCCACCGCGCCCTTGACCAGCCGCCGGCCGCCGACGAGCTCCGGCTCCTCCACGTGCAGCAGGGACATCCCCGACACCGGCCGGATATGCAGCCGCGGCCCGGCCACCTCGATCAGCCCGGGGGCCACCACCAGCTCGATGTCGGTGCCCTCCAGCTCCCAGGCCAGCCGGCGCAGCCGGGCACCGGACATCTCCGGGCAGGAGGTCACCGCGACGGTGTCCACGCCCGCGGCCCGGGCCACCCGGCCCACCTCGTCCACGTCGCCGAGCACCGGCACCCCCAGCGGCGCGAGCAGGTCACCGCTGGCGTCCGGCGGCAGGCACGCGCCCACCACCCGCATCCCGGCGTGCGGCTCGCTGCGGAGCTGGGTGACCAGGTCGCCGACGGTGAACTCGCCGCCGACCGCGATCACGTCGAGCATGTACTGGCCGGAGCGCCGGGCCCGGTGCAGCCGCCGGCGGACGACGTACCGGCCGACCAGGCTCAGCGACGCGGCCAGCGGCAGCGCCAGCACGACGTACCCGCGGGCGACCTCGGCCTTGGTGGCGTACGAGGCGAACCCGACCGTGGCGGTCAGCCCGACGAACGCGCGGAAGACCCGCTGGAACTCCTCCGACCCGATCCCGAGAAACCGGCCCTCATAGGCCCGCGACATCGCCACCGCGCCAACCCACAACCCCGGCAGCGCCATGCTGTACCACAGATAACCCGGCCCGGCATGCGCTGGCGAGGCCACCGTCAGGCCCCCCGACACCAGGCCAGGATCAGAAAACCGCAAGACGTACGCCGCCACCGCGGCGAACACGCCTGCCAGCACATCCAGAGCGACCAGCCGGACACTGTACAGCCGGAGCCAACGCCGGCCGGAGCCAGCGCGTCCCGCCGTCAGAGTCCCGCCGCCCGATCCCAGGATCGTGGCAACGCTCATCTCTGTCCCCCCAAGAAGACCGGTACGCCGCCCCGGGCGCCGGATACTGTCGTCGGCCCGTCGGTGCCTGCCCGCGACAATGAGGGGCGCCGATGAGCCGATGACGGTGGGGACACTATCTGTTCTCGTCACGCTGGGTGAGGACTTTCGAGCAACTACTCGGGAGAGATTGTGGGGCCAGTCACAACCCAATGAAAATGTAACGCTACGTAACGGACAGAAGGCTCCGTAGATACTAATGCGGGCATCCGGTCAAGGAGCCGTCACGGTGATGTAAGTGTTCACCCAAACGGCCGAGCGCCCGAAATCACGAAGAGCAGGGTTGACATCCTTGAGGCAATACCCAGCGCCGTCCGCCAGGATGGACCCGTGCTGCTCGACGCCGATCTGCCTAACGATGCCGCCCTGCGTGCTGACGTCCGCCGAATGGGCTCGTTACTCGGAGAATCACTAGTCCGACAGGAGGGGCCCCACCTGCTCGATCGGGTGGAACAGGTCCGCGCGCTCACCAAGGCCGCCCAGGCCGGTAGTGCTGGCGCCCTGGCCGAGGTGCAGGAGCTGCTCAAGACGGCAGACCTGCCGGACGCGATCAACCTGGTCCGTGCCTTTTCCGCATACTTCCACCTGGCCAACATCGCCGATCAGGTCAACCGGGTCCGGCTGCTGCGCGAACGGCCGGCGCACGAGGGCTGGCTGGCCAGCGCGGTGCACGACGTGGCCACCACAGCCGGTCCGGACCGGCTGGCTGAGGCCGTCTGCGAGCTGGCCGTCCGGCCGGTCTTCACCGCCCATCCCACCGAGGCCAGCCGGCGTTCGATCCTGGGCAAGCTGAGGGTGGTGGCCGACCTGCTGGCCGAGCAGACCCGGCCGGACTCGGCGGCCCGCTGGCGGCAGGACCGCAGGCTGGCCGAGGTCATCGACCTGATCTGGCAGACCGACGAGCTGCGGCTGGACCGCCCGTCGCCGGTGGACGAGGCCCGTAACGCGACGTATTACCTGGACGCGCTGTTCGCCAACACGGTGCCGGCGCTGCTGGACGACCTGGCCGCCGAGGTACGGCGGCACGGCGCGACGCTGCCGCCGGACCACCGCCCGCTGACGTTCGGCACCTGGATGGGTGGCGACCGCGACGGCAACCCCAACGTCACACCCACGGTCACCAGCCAGGTGCTGCTGCTCCAGCACGGGCACGCGGTCCGCATCCTGCTGAACATCATGAACACGCTGATCGATGAGCTGTCCAACTCAGCCCGGATCGTCGGCGCCTCCGAGGCCCTGCTGGCCAGCGTGGACCGCGACCTGACGATACTGCCGGAGCTCGAGCCGCGGCTGCGCAAGCTGAACGCCGAGGAGCCGTACCGGCTCAAGGCGACCTGCATCCGGCTCAAGCTGGTCAACACCCAGGAGCGGCTGGTGTCCGGCACCGCGCACGTGCCCGGCCGGGACTACCGCGACCGGGCCGAGCTGCTGGCCGACCTGCGGCTGATCGCTACGTCGCTGCGCGAGCACCGCGGTGAGCTGATCGCCGACGGCCTGCTGGTCCGGGTGGAGCGGGCCGTCGTCGCGTTCGGCCTCCACCTGACCACGATGGACATCCGGGAGCACGCGGACAAGCACCACCACGCGCTCGGCCAGCTCTTCGACCGGGTGGCCGAGCTCGGCCGGCCGTACCGCGACCTGGACCGGGCGACCCGGCGGGCGGTGCTCTCCCGGGAGCTGGCCAGCCGGCGACCGCTGTCCGGCGGGCGGCCGGAGCTGGACGCCGATGGCATCCAGACCCTCGCGGTGTTCACCACGGTCCGCGACGAGCTGGACCGGTTCGGGCCGGACGTGGTGGAGAGCTACATCGTGTCGATGACCCGCGGCGCGGACGACGTCCTGGCCGCGGCCGTGCTGGCCCGCGAGGCCGGGCTGATCGACGTGCACGGAGGGGTGGCGCGGATCGGGTTCGTGCCGCTGCTGGAGACCATCGACGAGCTGAGCCGGGCCGACGAGGTGCTGACCGACCTGCTCGCCGACCCGTCGTACCGGGAGATCGTGCGGCTGCGCGGCGGGCTGCAGGAGGTGATGCTCGGCTACTCCGACTCGAACAAGGAGTCCGGCATCACGACCTCGCAGTGGGAGATCCACAAGGCGCAGCGCCGGCTGCGTGACGTGGCGGCCGCACACGGCGTACGGCTCCGGCTCTTCCACGGGCGGGGCGGCACGGTGGGGCGCGGCGGCGGGCCGACGTACGACTCGATCATGGCCCAGCCCTACGGCACGCTGGCCGGCGAGATCAAGGTGACCGAGCAGGGCGAGGTCATCTCGGACAAGTACACCCTGCCGGCGCTGGCCCGGGAGAACCTGGAGCTGACCCTGGCCGCGGTGCTGCGGGCCTCGGCGCTGCACCGCACGCCGCGGCAGCCGCTCAGCCAGCTCGCGGTGTGGGACGAGTGCATGGAGCACGTCTCCGGGGCGGCGTTCCGGTCGTATCGTCGGCTGGTCGACGACCCGGACCTGCCGGCGTACTTCCTCGCCTCCACGCCGGTGGAGCAGCTCAGCCAGCTCAACATCGGGTCGCGGCCGTCCCGGCGCCCGGAGAGCGGCGCCGGACTGGCCGGGCTGCGGGCCATCCCGTGGGTGTTCGGCTGGACCCAGTCGCGGCAGATCGTGCCCGGCTGGTACGGCGTCGGCTCGGGGCTGGCCGCCGCGCGGGAGGCCGGGCACGGCGAGGTGCTGGCCGAGATGTACCGCGAGTGGCACTTCTTCCGGACCTTTATCTCCAACGTCGAGATGACCCTGGCCAAGACTGACCTCGGCATCGCCGAGCACTACGTGGAGTCCCTGGTGCCGGACGGCCTGCGGCACCTGTTCGACGACATCCGGGACGAGCACGACCGGACCGTCACCGAGGTGCTGGCGGTGATCGGCGAGAAGGAGATCCTGGACTCCCAGCCGACGCTCAAGCGGACCCTGGTGGTGCGTGACGCCTACCTCGACCCGATCTCGTACCTGCAGGTCGCGCTGCTGGCCCGGCTGCGGTCCGGGGACGACGGGCCGCTGCTGCGCCGGGCCCTGCTGCTCACCATGAACGGCGTCGCCGCGGGCCTGCGCAACACCGGCTGAGACCCATGCCGGGCAGCCGAGACACTGCGGACGCCGATGGACCAGTCGCCGGGCCGAGCGAGGAGACCCGTGGTCAACGAGAACGAGTGAAGAAATGGACGACCTCATGGGTTGTGCTCAGTCGGTCCGTCACGCAGTATGATCCATCCACGCGATGATCCATCCACGCGGCGGGACCTCACCCCTGCGCCTCGGCGCCCGCTTGGGCCAGGATGTCGATGATCTCGTTCATGAGTGCCGGTGGTGCTGCGATGGTGGCGTTTGACCGGGCGGTGTGTTCTGAGCCGTCCGAGTCAACGACTTTGGCACCTGCTTCACGCGCGATGACGACGCCGGCGGACGTGTCCCACGGCATGTTCGACAACATGGAGGCTTATGCAGAACTTCGTCAAGCCAAGATCATCGACTGTGTCCTCGCGGGTCAGTGAGGCGCTTACCAGGTCGGGGCGGGCTCTGTATAGGCCCGCGGGCATGACGCGCCGGCACCCGTGGCGTCGGCGCGTCATCTCCTCTTTTCGTGTCATGCGG
>DATILL010000083.1:0-11827 GCA_035476575.1 Mycobacteriales bacterium | reverse complement strand
CCGAACAACAGCACCCACGCCAACCGCCGCACAGCACCCTTGACACCGCACGGCCCTTGACACCGCACGCGACACCACTCGGGGCATCCGACAACCCTGGAGGTTATGCAAAACCCGGCACGGACCTAGCGACCACCTCGCTGACCCGCGAGCATACAGTTTGATGACCTTCTACTGAAAGGCGTTCCGCATAAGCCTCCAGGGGTACTTGAACTGTTGGATGCCAAAGCTGCTACAGGCTGGATGGCATGCGGGGGCAGTGGTGGTCGATGCGTTCAGTGTGGCCGGGTACTACACGGACGGGTTGGACGGTAGCCCGGTCCTCGTCGCCCGGACCTATCTTGAGCATCAGGCGCGGGCAAGGTTCAGGCAGCCACTTCGACTGGTAACGCTTGAGAAAAGAGAGGATCGAACGCGGCTCCTGCGCGACCGCCTGCGGCAGCTTCCGACCGATCCGGGGCTGACACCTGACGTGCAGCATCCCGGAGAGTTCGCGGCGAACCAACCGAGAATTCTTGCCGAGTACTGCGTCGGAAAGGCTCCAACGCTCTGGATAGTCGATCCCTACGGCGTGAAGGACATACCGTGGAGCGCGGTAGCTCCCCGCGTTACTCCCTCATACTCGCGACGCGCCATCCCAAGAGCCTTGAATGCTGGAACCCTGTCCTCTGGCACCTGGACCCGAACCGCGGTGCCGGCGCGAGCGCCCAGCTAGAGCTGCCGTTCGGCCCAGACCTGGACGGGCTCAGGCGCGCCTTGTTCTCGTTCGCCGGCCGACCGCTAGCCTGGTCGGAAGCCCAGCAGGCGGCGCTCCGCGCTGGCTACACCTCGGCCCACCTGAGGTCGGTCCTGAACGAGCTTGGTGATGACGGGCTAGCGGTCCGTACAGCTCCGGCTACGGCCAGAACCCCCTGGCCCGATGGATGCACGGTCGTGATCTTCGCACCCGACGTCGCAACGGACGACCAAGGCTAGCTCGGGGGA
This sequence comes from Mycobacteriales bacterium, assembly GCA_035476575.1. GTDB lineage: Bacteria > Actinomycetota > Actinomycetes > Mycobacteriales > JACQDL01 > DATILL01. The sequence goes on along the minus strand of DATILL010000083.1, from coordinate 10,843 downwards.
CCACCGGTCAAGGCCCGGTTGACCCGGGAGCGCGGTGAGAGGGGCGCTGCGTCACCTCCCACTGGACGTCGTCCCGGGACGACGTCCAGGTCAGCGGCTGGTTAGCGCAGCGGCCAGTCGACCTGGTCCGGGCCTCGGCAGGTTCACTGCGGACACCTTCTCGGCCGGCACCTGGGCGATGAGCTCGAAGCTCGGCACCTCGACGACGAGGTTGCTGCGGCCCCGGCTCGCCCTGCGGCGGGAAGCCGCGGCGGAGGTTCCGCGAGGCGGCCGCGAACCTCTCGGAGATCGACCCGCCGGCCAGGAGGGTCACGGTCGCGCTGGCCACGGCGGAGCGCTGCCGGCGGGATGGGCTCGTCGCCAACCTCTTCCACGACACCAGCGCCCCCAATGACGGTGCGGCGTCGGCGCGGTCTTTCCTGTGCCGGGGCCGCGGGCGAGCGCCTGGGTAGGCGTGAGAAGGCTGGGTTCGGTTCCCGATTGGGCATTGTTGAGTGAAACTTGGCGGCATTCCCGGGCTGGCCGGAATATGCTCCGCCCAGCGTCGTGCGGTTTGAGTACGGGGGTGCGCTGGCGATGAAGGTTGACTCCGATGTGCTGGCTGGGGGCATTGAGCGGCGCTGGGAGGCCACTGCCGACCAGGTCGCGGACACCGCGGCCGCCGTCCAGCAGGGAAAGCTCCACCTGGCGAACACCGTCGGCGAGATCGACGAGCGCCGTGCCCGGCTGAGCCGCCAGGGGCTTGAGCTGGAAGGCATCATCGACCAGGACGACTCCGTCTGGCTCAGCTTCTTCAGCCGGGGCCTCACCGCGTCCCGCGCGGTAGGCCGGGTCGTCCGGGCGCCGAAGCACCAGCCGGTCACCCCGGTCGGCACCGGCGTGCTTATCTCGGCCCGGCTCCTGCTGACGAACAACCACGTGGTCCCCGACCCCGATGAGGCCACCGGGATGTGCGTCGAGCTCGGGTACGAGTTCAACGACGACGGCAAGGAACGCCGTTTTGACACCTGCCAGCTTGACCCGGCCGCCTGCTGGTTCACCGACGAAGAGCTCGACTTCACCGTCGTCGCCGTCACCGACCTGCGCGGCAAGGCCCCGGGCGAGAAGTACGGCGCGGTCCCGCTGATCGAGCAGACCGGCAAGGTGCTCAAGGGCGAGACCCTCAACGTCATCCATCACCCCGGCGGCGACCGGAAACGGGTCAGTATCCGGGAGAACCGGATGGTCGCCGAGGACGAGCTGTGGCTGCGGTACACCAGCGACACCCGGGCCGGGTCCTCCGGCGCGCCGGTCTTCAACGACCAGTGGGAGATGGTCGCACTCCACCACGGCGGCGTGGCCAGGCGGGACGCCGCCGGCAACCGGCTCAGCCGCACCGGCCAGCCGTGGACCAGGGACATGGGCGATGACGCCGTGGCCTATCTCGCCAACGAGGGTGCCCGGGTGAGCCGGGTCGTACGGCGGCTGAAGGCCGCGAAGCTCGACGGGCCGGGCAGCGCCCTGGTCAATGAGGCGGGTCAACAAAGCACGGGTCAATGAGGCACGGGAGGGGAGCACAGTCATGAGCGCGACAATGGTGTTCGTGCACGGGCGTGGCCAGGAGTTCAAGGACCCGGCCGAGCTGGTGAAGAAATGGCAGGCTGGCCTCGCGGCGGGCCTGGTCAAGGCGGGCGCGCCGGCCGTATCCGACGCCCCCGTCGTACTGCCGTACTACGGCAACCTGCTCTACCGGATCACGGCCGAGCTTGCCCAGCGCGGCGAGAAGATCGAGCTGGAGGCGCTGCCCGCCGACCCCGACCAGGCCGGGCCACTCCATCCACAGCTTCCCCGGGACGTCGGCGCGCTGGAACGCCAGCTAGTCGGTGACATGGCCGACGTGGCCGGGGCGCCGCTTCCGGACGAGGAAGGCCTGGAGCGCCTGCTGTCCTGGGGTGGGACGCGCCGGGCGCTCACCTGGCTCTCCCAGCACAGCGCGGTCGACCAGGAGATCATCAAGAGCCACCTGCGGGACGTGGCGGTGTACCTCACCAAGGCGCGGGACCAGGTGCTCGAGCTGTGCCACAACGCCATCCCGTCGGACGTGCCGATCGTCCTGGTCTCACACAGCCTCGGCACGGTCGTCGCGCGTGACCTGCTCGATGACGCCGACCTGCGCGGGCGAACCGTCCTGTGGGTGACCGCCGGCTCGCCGTTGGGGCTGGAGGCGGTGCAGAAGAACCTGCTCACCAAGGGCGCGCACAGCCCCGGCGTGGAATGGCTGACCACCTACGACGTCAACGACATCGTCGCGCTCGGGCACGCGCTGGGCCAGGAGTGGGGCGCCGTCACCAACATCGAGGTCGAGAACGGCGACTCGCCGCATTCGATCGAGCGGTACCTCGGTCACCCCGAGGTCGCCGGACCCATCGGCACGGCTGTCGCCGCACACTGAGGTCGCCACGCACGGAGGTCGCCGCACACGGAGACAGACGATCGGCGAAGACGATCAGCGGCCGGTGGCCAACGCACCCGATCGGGTGTGCCGCAGTGGTATCAGCGGGAGTCAGCATTCCTCCTTTATCACGAGTCGTCCATCTTGAGGGGGAGTCGAGAGCCATGTTCACCCAACTGTTCTGGAAGTCAGCGATCGAACGGGCCGTCAAGACTTTCGCGCAGAGCCTGGTCGCGGTACTCAGCGTTGGCGGTATCGGGCTGGTTCACGCACCGTGGACGACTGCCCTGTCGGCGGCCGGCATGGCGACGTTACTGTCCCTGCTGACGTCGGTGGCCTCGGGAACGGTGGGGGATCGCGGGAGCCCAAGCCTCGTGCCGGCCCAGCCAGCCCCGCAGCAACCCGTAACGAGCAGCTCCGTCACCCCGGACAAGACCTCCGTCGCCGTCTGACACCGCGAGACTCTGACATCACAAGACTCTGACACCGCGAGACAGGACGGGTGCATTCCGCATCCGTCCGAACCAGCGGCAGCATGTCGCTGGATCCCCGTCGCCGTCCACCGGCCTGCCGACTCCGCCCGCAGTGCCGGTGGTGGCACGAAGAAGGCACCGCCGCGTGTGTCCGCTGCCCGCCGGTTGTCACCGAGCAGCCGAACCCAACCCCGGCGATGGCCGACGCGGCCCGCCCCCAGGGGGCTGACCAGCCGCGGTGATCCTGGGAGAGCCCTTACGGCCCTGGCCGTAAGGGCTCTCACCATCTGTGTGTCACCACGCGCTTCCCGCGGAGCTGCCGCACGCTCGGGCTCGGGGCCTACTCGGCGCCTGCCAATACTATACGGGGGTATAGTGTTGCGGCAGTGAGGGAGGCGACGAGGGTGGCGGGATACGTCGGCAACAAGGACGCCGTCCTCCGGCGGCTGCGCCGGATCGAGGGCCAGGTCCGCGGGCTGCAGCGGATGGTCGACTCCGACACGTACTGCATCGACGTGCTGACCCAGGTGGCTGCGGCCACCAAGGCGCTGCAGGCGGTCGCCTTGGAGCTGCTGGAGGACCACCTCTCTCACTGCGTCGCCGACGCCGTCCGCGAGGGCGGCGCCGAGGCGACCGCGAAGGTCCGCGAGGCCGCCGACGCGATCGCCCGGCTGGTCCGGTCGTGACCGCCGGCACCACTGTTCTCAACGAAGGAGTCATCCCGATGGCGACGGCCGTCTATCTCGTTTCCGGTCTGACCTGCGGGCACTGCGTCCACGCGGTGACCGAGGAGATCTCCAGCCTCGACGGCGTGCGCGGCGTCGAGGTCGACCTGGTGAGCGGGGGTGAGTCCCGGGTCACCGTGACCAGCCGGGCGCCGCTGGCGAGGTCGGTCGTGCGGGACGCCGTCGACGAGGCCGGCTATGCCCTGGCCGGTGTCGCGGGGTGACCCGGTGACGCACGATGTCGGGTCGCGGCGGGTCGGGACGACGTACGGCGCCGAGCCGCACGCTGCTGAGCCGCACGCCGTCGAGCTGCGGGTCGGCGGGATGACCTGCGCGTCGTGTGCCGCGCGGGTTGAGAAGAGGCTGAACCGGCTGCCGGGGGTGGAGGCGAGCGTCAACTACGCCACCGGGACCGCCCGGGTGCTGCTGCCCGCGGGTGTGACGGTCGAGGACGCGGTCGGCACGGTCGAGGCCACCGGCTACACCGCGACGCTGCCCGCGCCCGCCGCGACCGAGGCGGCCGGGTCTGATGGGCCGGACAAGCCGGATGAGCAGGACGCCGAGGTCGGCGCGCTGCGGCAGCGGCTGGCCGGGTCCGCCGTGCTGGCGGCACCGGTGCTGGTGCTGGCCATGGTCCGGCCGCTGCAGTTCGACAACTGGCAGTGGCTGGCGCTGGCGCTGGCCGCGCCGGTGGCGGTCTGGGGGGCGTGGCCGTTCCACCGCGCCGCCTGGGCCAACGCCCGGCACTGCGCGGCCACCATGGACACGCTGGTCAGCGTCGGCGTGCTGGCGGCGTTGGGCTGGTCGCTGTACGCGCTGTTCCTCGGCGGCGCCGGGATGCCCGGGATGCGGATGTCGTTCGACCTGCTGCCGGCCCGCGGCGCGGGGACGAGCGACATCTACCTCGAGGTTGCCTCGGTGGTCACCGTGCTCATCCTGGCCGGGCGGTACGTCGAGGCGCGGGCCAGGCGCCGGTCCGGGGCGGCGCTGCGGGCGCTGCTCCAGCTCGGCGCCCGGGACGCCGCCGTACTGCGGGACGGCCGGGAGGAGCGGGTGCCGGTGGGCCGGCTGGCGGTCGGCGAGCTGTTCGTGGTGCGGCCAGGGGAGAAGATCGCCACCGACGGCGAGGTGGTCGACGGCACCTCGGCGGTGGACACCTCGATGCTGACCGGCGAGCCGGTGCCGGTCGAGGTCCGCCCGGGCGATGCGGTGGCCGGCGGCTGCCTGAACGCCGCCGGCCGGCTGGTCGTGCGGGCCACCCGGGTCGGCGCGGACACCCAGCTTGCCCAGATGGCCCGGTTGGTGGCCCAGGCGCAGTCCGGCAAGGCGCCGGTGCAGCGGCTGGCCGATCGGATCTCCGCGGTGTTCGTGCCCGTGGTGATCGTCTTTGCGCTGGCCACCGGGGCGGGGTGGCTGGTGGCGGGCGGCGGCATGCGGGTGGCGTTCACCGCCGCGGTCGCCGTACTGATCATTGCCTGCCCCTGCGCTCTCGGCCTGGCCACCCCGACCGCGCTGCTGGTCGGCACCGGTCGCGGCGCGCAGCTCGGCGTCCTCATCACGGGCCCGCAGGTGCTGGAGTCCACCCGCGCCGTCGACACGATCGTGCTGGACAAGACCGGCACCGTCACCACCGGGCGGATGCGGCTGGTCGACGCCGTCCCGGCCGACGGCGTGACCGAGGCCGAGCTGCTGCGGTTGGCCGGAGCGCTCGAGCACGCCGCCGAGCACCCGATCGCCCGGGCCATCGCCGACGGCGCCACCGAACGGCTCGGTGCCACCGAACGGCTCGGCGCCAGCCTGCCGCCGGTCACCGACCTCACCGCCACCGGAGGCCTTGGCGTGCGGGGCGTGGTCGAGGGGCGTGCCGTGGTCGCCGGCCGGGTGTCCTGGCTGGCCGAGCAGTGGGCGCTCCCGCTGCCCCCGCCGCTGGCGGCGGCCTGCGAACGGGCCGAGGCCGCCGGCCGTACGGCGGTCGCGGTCGGCTGGGACGGCGCCGCCCGCGGCCTGCTCGCCGTTTCCGACACCGTCAAGCCGACCAGCGCCCGGGCCGTCGCCGAGCTGCGCGCGCTCGGCCTGCGCCCGGTGCTGCTCACCGGCGACAACGCCCGCGCCGCCCACGCGGTCGCCGCCGAGGTCGGCATCGATGAGGTCATCGCCGAAGTGCTGCCGGCCGGCAAGGTCGAGGTGGTACGCCGGCTGCAGGCCGACGGCCGGGTGGTGGCCATGGTCGGCGACGGCGTGAACGACGCCGCCGCGCTGGCCGCCGCCGACCTGGGCATCGCGATGGGCACCGGCACCGACGTCGCCATCGAGGCCAGCGACCTGACCCTGGTCCGCGGCGACCTGCGGGCCGCCGCGGATGCGATCCGGCTGTCCCGCCGTACCCTGGCGATCATCAAGGGCAACCTGTTCTGGGCCTTCGCCTACAACGTGGCCGCGCTCCCGCTGGCCGCCGCCGGCCTGCTCAACCCGATCGTCGCGGGTGCGGCGATGGCGTTCTCCTCGGTGTTCGTGGTCTCCAACAGCCTGCGGCTGCGCCGGTAGCCTCGGCATGCCGGCCACCCCCTCCTCCCGTGTCATGCGGCTCGTTTTCGGTGTCGGTGGTGTCGGATGGGTTTGCGTTCGGGGTCGATTGCCTGTGGGGGGATAAACTCCGGCAAGCCGTCAGGGGCTGTTCGCACTTCCCAGCCGTTATGGTGGATCACCCGATGGTGATGTCCGCAGAGGAGCACGCCGTTGTTCTGGTCGGTACGGCCGCCGTCGGCCCAGTGAACGCAGTGGTGACAGTGGCACCACTGGTACGGCCGGTCACAGCCGGGGAAAATGCATCCGCGGTCGCGGAGAATAATGGCCCGGCGGGCCGCGCCGACGTAATGCCGGCTCCCGCGGCCGAGGTCGAGCACCAGGCTCTCCCCGCTGAGTACGGCGGGGATGACCTGGGCGTCGCAGGCGAGGCGCCGTACCTGGCTGGCCGGGAGGATGTCGCCGCTGTCGAGGGTCCCGACGCCGGTGGCGGCGGCGAGCTTGTCATAGGGCATGGTGACGATGAGGGTGGGGCGTTCGCCGCCGTTGTCGGGCAGCTCGCCCATGCGTAGGGCGCGCTCGCCGAGCTCGACGAGAGCGTCGGCCATCCGCTGGCCGTGGGTGCGGTCGTCCCGCACCCCGGTGTCGGGGTCGGCCGGGCGGGGCGCGGCCAGCGGGTCCAGCGCGACCCGCAGCGTCTCCGCGCCTTCGGTGTCGAGAAACCCGGAGATCCGCTTCAGCCCCGGACCGCCGGAGCAGATCCGCAGCTCACGCCGCTTATATGCCTCGGCGGCCTCTCGCTCAGCCTGCCGGGCCTGAAGCTCCGCGCTGCCGTCGGGATCCACCACGTCCAAGACGCGCCGCCCGAGCAGCGCCACCTCAGCAGGGTTGACCGTGGCGCTGCGCCGGACCAGCTCCCGCTCGGCGGCGGCCCGAGTCTCCGCCGGGGTCTCGGCCGGCAGTGCCCGCATCGCGTCGGCGACCACTTGGGCGTGCTCGACGCTGACCGCCCCGTCCGCCAGCGCAGCCGCCGTCTCGGTCAGGTCACCGTCCAGCGCGTTGGCGAGCCGGAGCAGCCGCCCCGCCTCGGCTGGCCGCATGTTCAAGGAGCCCTGCAGCCACGCCCGCATGTCCGGCGCGTCATGCGCAGACGCAAGACCCCGGGCCTCAGCCTCCCGCACCAACGGCAGCAGCACACTGCCGGTGAACCGCCCGACCTGCCGGAACCCCCGCACCAACACCTCGTCAACCTCGGCGTCGGAAAGCAAAGACCAGTCGACGCCACCACACAGGTCAAGCAGAGCAGACATCCGCTCGACCAGCACGACCGCGTTCGACATACAAGAAGGATAGAGGAGGCCACCGACAGAACCACGACGAAAGCCGAGACGAGAGGAAAAAGTGAGAAACTTCGGTGAGTACAGTGCCAGGTACCAAGAGTAGTTCCGTTGGCAAGCCGCCGCAAGGCGACTGCCGCGGCAGCCAAAACGCGACCACAAGACCACAGCAGCTTCCAGCCCACCAAAAGCGTCTGGAACATCGTGCCGCGCATTCCCGCACCCCCGGGCAGCTACCTCAAGGGGGCTCTTGTGGAAGATCATCCTCGCTGGCATGGTCGCGGCCCCTCGCCTGCCTCGCGACCGCCAGCACCGCCTGCGCAACACCGCCGAACCGCCCGCAGACATCGACACCGTCCACGCCAACCTCGCTTCGCTGCCGTAAGGGATGACGACACCCGGATGCCTCAACCCGACCGGCAAGGACCGGACCGAGCTGCTGAACTGCCTGGCCGGTGGAACGGCGCTTGCCCGGCGGTTCTCGGCCGACCTAGCGGTCGCGCGGGCGCTGGCCGAGTCCAGCCGGTCACGGCTACGGCCCCGGGCTCGCGTGCTGCCGCCGAGCGGTCTGAACGGCTCATGATCCAACCGGCATTGCCTCGCCTCATCGACCCGAGCTAGCTCCGGGCCGGCTCGGCCCACCCGAGCTGGTACGCGACACGCTGGCCGACCTCGCTGCGGCCCACGGCGTTGACGAGATGGTGGTGAACACCATCGCGCACGACCCGGCCGAACGGCTCCGGTCCTACCAGCTCCTGGCCGACGCCTTCGCCCTCGGGGCCGCCGTGGGTGCGGGCGCCGTGCCGGCGGCCGCTGTCTGACCCGCCCGGCCGTCGGCGTCAGCGTGCCGGGGGTAGGTCCGGGACGACGATGCCCAGGTCGGTCGCGACGACGAGCGTCTGCGGCGGTGGCAGCGCATGGCGACCTAGCCGGACTGGTTCCTTGGTGGGTTGTCGTCGTCGAAAGTCTTGACAGCATGCTGGGGGCTGTGGCGCAAAGTCATGCCGGGCCTGGTCAGGGCGTACGCGCGGAGATTGTCGGCCAGATCCTCCTTCGGACTGGCGCGTACGACGACTACGAGCCCCACGAGCCAGACGAAAGCAAGAACGACCACGACGCCGAGACCCGCCAGTGCGCTGCCTCGAAGGATGTCGGCACCGGTCATGAAGGCACCGGCCGACAAGTCAACGTGCCCATGGCGTCCTTCTCTCCCGCGCCTCGCCTGACGGGACGCCGTGTGACGGACCGACCGGATCAAAGGGGCTAAGGTGCTGACACACATCGATGGCAAGTGGAGTTTACGGTAGCTTACAATAACCACCACGGGTAACAGAGGAGGTGAGCCGTGGCGTCAGAGGAGTCCGGAACGCTCCAGGCAGCGCTGCGCCGGCTCCGTTCTGCCGCGGGTGAGCCCAGCCTGCGCGAGATCTCGAGGCTCTCTGGGTTGAGTCATACCGCCGTAGCAGACCTGCTGAAGGGATCAACCACTCCAAGGTGGCGCAGCGTGGAGGGAGTCATCGTCGCACTCGGAGGCGATCCAGGGCAGTTCCGGCATCTGTGGGCTGGCGAATCCGGCGACCACTTGGAGATAGCTGTCGGTGACAGCGTTACGAACGTCAGAAATGTCAGCCAGCACATCAACGTCCAGGGTGACTACTACTACGCCACCTTCCCGCGGGTGGAGTGGCCGGTTACGGTGGGCCGGCCGCCGTTGCGGGCGGACGCCTACCAGGAACGGCCGGCGCTGCAGGGCACGCTCGCTGCGGCGCTGGCCGGGGGCGGTATGACGGTGGTTGCGGGTGACGGCGGGACCGGCAAGACCCAGCTCGCCGCCGCCGTGTTTGATACGGCCAGAGGCGCGGTCGACCTGGCACTGTGGGTGAATGCGACAAGTCGTGCTGCGGTGCTAGGCGCCTACGCTGACGCCTACGTCATTACGCAGCAGGCCGGGAGCCCGCTCGACACGGAGCGGCAGGCCGAGCTCTTCCTTGGCTGGCTGTCTGGCACTGCCCGACCGTGGGTGGTCGTGCTGGATGATGTCGCCGACCCGGCCGACCTGACCGGGCTGTGGCCGACCGGCCCGGCCGGGCGGGTGATCGTGACCACCCGGCGCCGGGACGCCGCACTCCTTGCCCGCGGCCAGGTCATCAGGGTGGACACCTTCACCCCGGCCGAGTCACTGGCCTACCTGACCGCCAAGCTCGGCAAGGCCACCGGTCTGCCGGCCGAGGTGTTAGCGCAGGCGGGTGAGCTGGCCGAGGATCTCGGGCAGCTTCCGTTGGCGCTGTCCCACGCCGCCGCAGTGATCATCAACGACGGCATCGGCTGCGCCGATTACCGCGCACGGCTGGCCGACCGGGCACGCACCCTCGCCGAGATCCTCCCTGACGACCCGGCCCAGGCCGGCGACGACTACCGGTACACCGTGGCAGGCGCATGGTCCCTGGCCCGCGACCGCGCCAACACGCTGCCCCCGGACGGGCTCGCCGGGGCGATGCTCGACATGATCGCGGTCCTGAACCCCAACGGCATCCCCGAGACCGTGCTCACCAGCGCCGCCGCTCGCGCGTGGCTGGCGACCCGGTTGGCCGCGGGCGACGAACCCGGCACCGGGGTGGGGGTCACGGCCGAGGACGCGCGCCGGGCGGTCCGGAACCTGCACCGGCTCAGCCTGGTCAGCCACGACCCCGCCACCACGGCGCGCGCCGTCCGGATGCACGTCCTCGCCCAGCGCGCCACACTCGAACAGCTCGACCCGGCCAGGGTACCGGCGGTTGTCCGGGCCGCCGCCGACGCGCTGCTCCAGGCCTGGCCCGAGGTCGAGGCCGACACCACCCTCGGCCAGGTCCTGCGTACCAACACCACCGCCCTGACCGGCCGGCATGACGCCGCGCTGTGGGAGCCCGACGCCCACCCGGTCCTGTCCCGGCTCGGCCGCAGCCTCGGCGAGGCCGGGCTGGTCACCGACGCCACTCGCCACTTCACCACCCTGGCCACCCGGCACAACCTCGCCTACTGGCGGGGCGAGGCGGGGGACGCGGCGGGGGCCGCCGCCGCGTTCGAGGTGCTGCTGGCCGACGATCTGCGGGTTCTCGGCCCGGACCACCCCGACACCCTGGCCACCCGGCACGACCTCGCCTGGTGGCGGGGTCAGGCGGGGGACGCGGCGGGGGCCGCCGCCGCGTTCGAGGTGCTGCTGGCCGACCGGCTGCGGGTCCTCGGCCCGGACCACCCCGACACCCTGCCCACCCGGGGCAACCTCGCCTTCTGGCGGGGCGAGGCGGGGGACGTGGCCGGGGCCGCCGCCGCGTTCGAGGCGCTGCTGGCCGACCAGTTGCGACGCCGGGGCTCAGG
>DATILL010000082.1:0-68810 GCA_035476575.1 Mycobacteriales bacterium | reverse complement strand
GGCCGTTGCGCTTCCAGAACGTGATCAGGCTGTCGTCGCACACCAACACGACGCCACCCACAAGCAGCACCCGTGATCGTCACCAACCACAACGCCGCTACACAGCAACGCCGTCGTCATGCGGAATGTCGGTCAACACCTGTTCAGCTTCGCTGGGAGGGTGTCGTTACCCTCGTCTCCCGCGCAGCTCTTCCAGATTTTTCTTGATCCGGTTGGCGTTGTCACCGATTTCCTTCGCGACCCCGCTGCGTTGCCACCGCTGTCTGCGGTAGGCGAGCTCGGCCGTGGCCCCGGCGACTCCGCCAACGATTGCCGCCGCGGCCACCGGCGCCCAGAACGCACCTGTCCGCGGGGCTGCGGCTGTCGTCAGTCCCACGGTCCCCGCTACCCACACCGCATAGAGGGCTGAGGAGCCAGGGGTGGTCGGCCGTCAACCAGCCCCACCTGCCCCGCCCGGCTTTCTTCGACAGCGCTGTACCGGCATCCCGCAGGTGTTGCAGGTGCCAGTCGGCTTTGTCGAACAGCTCCCGCGTCGGCCGATAACTTGGCCAGTCGCTGAGCTGCCGGTTGAGGCGGGCGAGTTCTTGGCGGACGGTGGCAACGCGGACCGGTTCCCGCAGTTGCTGGGGCCACTCCGTCTCCGCTTCTCCTCGTTCTTGAGCTGGTTGCGGATGAGCACAACCAAGTAGACCGTGACAATTATGACGATGAAGATCAGAAAGGGGACCACGCTGGGTGAGACTGGTTGACCCACGAGGAAGCTCAATGTGAGCAGGACGCCGAGCACACCCAACGGCCCGGCAACCCGCGCAAAGTACCCTCCGGCAGGCATGTCATGCACGCTTTGCTCGGCGAGGTTGACCGGCTTCTTGGTCAGGAACGTGCCCAAGACCGCGGCCAGTGGTGCCAGCAGCAGCGCCAGCGACCAGAGGGCAAGGGACACCGCAGCCTTCCGCGCGGAAGTCTGATCCGGTACCAACCAGAACGGCGCGAGAAGCCCGCCGAGCGCGAGACCCGCGGCAAGGTAACCGGCCCGGCCTCGGGGAGGGGTATGTGCGATGCTCTCCGGCGCGCTCCGTGCCCACGTGGGTGCGACCGAGAGTTCCAGCTTCTCAATAAGTGCCTCGATATCGTCCTTCGAGGACTCGTCGTACACTCGGTGCCCCTGCTGGTAGGCGAGCTTGTGAATTGATGGCGGCAGCTCGGCGGCTGTTGGTGGCGGCGTCCCGTTCAGCAACAGCGGGATGATCTCCTTCTTGTGCTGCAGCGCGAGCTTGAGCTCCTCGCAGACCCAGTCTTTGCGGGTGTGGTCACAGTCCAAGGCCCGCGACCTACTCCCGGTGGATGACCGAGATCACCACATCGGCGTCGATCACCCGGTGGCTCAGCTCGCTCCGGTAGTCCTTGCCGAGATCTATGCACCGTTCGTTCAGGAACACCTCACCCTCGCCGAAGTGGTCGGTCAGCCGTTCCCGGAGCGCCCGGATGAGCCAGGTGTGCTCGGGCCTCTGACGATAGTTGATGAAGATTCCGCTCATCATCTCACCTTTCCCGATGGAGTGGTCGCGGGCCTGGACCAGGTGCTCATCGGTCGGCATGGTGGGCGGCTTGGGTCGGACAGGGCCGATGCAACGTCACGTCGTAGTCTTCACGATAGTGACGGCGCCGGCTCGAGATGGGTTGTCCGGCAAATGACACGTTCTTGTTATCTTGTTCTGGAGCAGCGAGGGATGCTTCGAGCAATGCCAGTCATCTAGCTCTGCTGGCGGTACATGTTCGGCCAACCCGTGGGATCTTGGCTCCCACACCACGGCTGAGCTGCGCAAACGTCCTGACGCCCCACGGGATGACCGAATATTTACTGCTGGGCCAGCTGGGCGAGACAGGCGCTGGTCGTCGTGGCTGTCGCAGTGCTGCAGCCCAGCGGCGTGCTCCCGATCAGCCCATCTGGTAAACGATTAGAGCGGCTTGCGACAGTGGTTGCGCGGCCCAGCCGGTGTCGTTGCCGCGAGAGCCGCGGGCCGCGGGCCGCTGCGACGGTGTCCTTCGTTGTCTGGTCGAACCGGATTGCGGTCGCCGTGGCGTCGGTTAGGCTGCCCCGTCGCAGCCGGGGCTGGCAGGTGACCAGGTCAGGTCGCGCATGATGCCCCGGACCAGATCGGGTCTGCAGTGGCGGTCCAGCGAGCGAGCTGGGCGGACGCGGTAGTGGGCCGTGGTGCCGTTTCGCACGGTCTACTCCCTGATGGCGGGCTCCCTCGCGACCGACATGACCGGACGGACGACTCATCACCAAATCTCGCCGCGCCGACCCTGAGCGGGTACCGCACCGACGGACAACCCGGGTGGCCTACCCTGGCGGCATGACCGAAGCGGACCAGGCGTCCCGGGCCGCATCCACGCCCAGGCCGGAACGGCGAGGCTGGTGGGGCCGGCTGGTGCACCGCCTGGTCGCCGACGACAACGAGCTCGACGCCGAGGCGCTGCAGACCGAGGTGGTCAGCGAGGGTGCCCGGCAAAGCTGCTTCTGCCGCCGCGGCGAGGTCACCACGGTGGCTGGCCGGCTGCGCGAGGTGGTGTACGTCCCGGGCGAGGCCGTGCCGACCGTACAGGCCGAGCTGTTCGACGGTACCGGTTCGATCCGGCTGATCTGGCTGGGCCGGCGTCGGATCGCCGGCATCGAGCCGGGCCGGTTCCTGCTGGCCCGCGGCCGGATCGCCCGCCAGCCGGACGGCGACCTGGTGATCTACAACCCGTGGTACGAGCTCAAGCCGGTGGGGGCATGACGGACGACACCACAGTGTCCACCACCGCGGAGCCGGCCGTCCGGCGACCGCAGCTCGTCGAGCAGCTCGGCGGCTGGCGGGGACTGTTCGACTCCACCCTGCCGGTCGTGGTCTTCGTCGCGGCGAACACCATCGGTGGCCTCACCGTCGCGATCTGGGCCGCCCTCGCCGCTGCCGGCGTGATCTCGCTCCTACGGCTGCTGCGCCGGCAGAGCATCCAGCAGGCGCTCAGCGGGCTGCTGGGGGTGGCGCTGGCGGCGTACATCGCGCACCGCACCGGCACGGCCAAGGGGTACTTCCTGCTTGGCATCTGGGCCAGCTTCGGCTATTCGGTGCTGTTCCTCGGCTCGGTGCTGGTGCGCTGGCCGCTGGTCGGCGTCATCTGGGAGTACGTCGAGGGCGACGCGAGGAGCTGGCGCCGGCATCGGGCGCTGGTCCGGGTCTACACCTGGACCACCCTGATGTGGGCCGGTGTGTTCCTGGCCCGGGCGCTGGTGCAACGGTTCCTCTACGACTCCGACCACACCGGCTGGCTGGCCGTGGCCCGGATCGGGATGGGCTACCCGATCACGTTGGCCATGCTCGGCGTCACCCTGCTTGCGGTCCGCCGGGTCCGCCGGGGCGTGGCCGCTCGACCCGGCGGGTAACCGGCAGGGGACCGGCTGCGCCGCGTAGCCCGCCGTGTACGACGGCGGCCCGGTAGTTGACCGAGTGGTGAAACATCGACCGACCGTAGACGACGCCGTCCAGCAGGATGACGACACATACCTCCGACTCGCCAGACCCGCCTGCCCGCAGGCAGGCCACGCCGGTCGAGCCGTGCAGGTCCAGTGTCTCGCCGTCCCGGCCGTAACAGGTCGGCACCTGCGCCTATCCCCCCGTGAGGTCACCACACGGTGCCTGCGAGCCCCATGTGGTGACCACTTGGCGTTGTGGTGACCTCTTGGGGTCGCGGCCCAACGAAAGGTGACCACAACGCCAAGTGGTCACCTCTTGGGGTCTCGAGGCAACGAAAGGTGACCACAACGCCGAGAGGTGACCACACGGGGTGGGGCGAGCCCAACAGGTCACCACACGGCGCAGAGGTGACCACACGCGGGGGCTGCGGCGGAGGGCTATCGGACGGCGGCGAGGGCGGTGCGCAGCGTGTGTTCGGCGGCACCCAGTACCCGGACCAAGGGGCCGTCCAGCACCTCGTGGGCGCTCCGCCCCGCTAGTCGGAGCGATGTCCGGGTGGCCGCGAGCGCGGCCGCCCGATCGGCCAGAGTCGTCAGGGCGTCGGGGGTGCTGGCTGGCCGGCACAGCCGCGCGGCCAGGATGCCGAGCTGGGCTATGGTCATCGCCTTGAGTTCGAGCACCACCGCGGCCGTCGTCTGCAGGGCTGCGCCGATGGCCTCGGCGGCCAGCGCCGCGTCGTCGAGCTGGCTGGCTGGGCCGCCGGCCCAGTGCTCGGCCAGGGCGTGTACGTCCTGGCCCGCCTGGCCGGCCACCACGTCCCGGATCGCCGCGCCGGCTGCGGTACCGCGTTCGCGCAGGGCGGCGGCGATCGTGTGCCAGTGCTGGGCGGCGGCGTGCAGCGCGTCCTCGTCGATCGCCGGCCAGCTTGCCCGCACCCCGGCCAGCAGCGGGTCCAGGCCGGCCGGCAGGTCCAGGCCCATCACAGCTCCGTGCCGGCGGCGGTCACGTCGGCGGCAGCCGACTGGTCGGCGTGCTCCACCCGGTCGGCCATCCGTCGCAGGTCGGCGCTGGTGCGGGCCAGCGTGCCGCCGAGCGCGTCGTACAGCGTCAGCGCGGCGTCCCTGGCCGCCGCATACGCCGCCTCGAATGATCCGCCGGGATCGGCGCTCCCGACGCCACGCCCGATGGCGGCGTCCAGCCGGCTCACGTCGTCGCGCAGGATGTCGGCCTGGGTGTCCAGTTGGCGGGCGGCGGACCGCAGCGCCTCCGGGTCGATGAGCATCAGCTCTCCAGCCGGCGGTGGATCGCGTCCAGCGCACGGCTGAACTCCGCCATCCGCTCGGCGAACTGCGCATGCACCGCGGCGAGCTGGTCGGCCAGCCCGGCCGGATCCGCGACCTCGCCGAGCACGCCGGCCTCGACGTCGCCCGCTTGCCGGGCGAAGCTCTGCTGCGCGGCCCGTACGGCGGCACACACCTGCCCCGCCAGCGCGCCGGAGTCCAACCGCATCGCCTCGGGCTTGAGCCGCACCGTGGCGAGCAACCCGTCGCCGCCGACCCGGGCACGCACCAGCCCATCCGGTGAGCGGCCGCGCCCGGCCAGACTGGCCACCGTGGCCCTGGCCCGCTCGACCGAGCAGAGCGCGGCCCGAGCCTCGGTCAGCACGTCGTCGGTGTCCGGCCCGTCCACACACCCTCCCCGCAGCCGCCGGCAACTGGGCGTCGCCGGCCGGTCAGACTACCGAGCGCGGTCGGCTGGTTCCACACCGCCGGCCCGGAGCTGCTCAGCTTGCGTTGGAGGAGTGGCCAGGGAACAGGTGGGCGGTGGGGTCGATAGCCACAGCGGCGTTGTTCACCGCGGTGGCGACCTCGCCGAAGCCCACCGAGATCAGCCGCACCTTGCCCGGGTACTCGGTGATGTCTCCGGCCGCATAGACCCTGGGCAGGTTGGTCGCCATGGTCGTGTCCACCACGATGTGCCTCTTCTCGACCTCCAGGCCCCAGTCCGCCAGTGGCCCGAGGTCGGCGGTGAAGCCGAGCGCCGCGATCACCGACTGGATCGGCAGGTCCCGCTCGTCGCCGGTCTTGTTGTGCCGGACCAGCGCCCGCTCGACATGGTCATTGCCCGCCAGGTCGGCCACCTCGGTGAAGGTGAGGATCGGCACGCCGAGATCGGTCACCTGCCGGACCGTGTGCTCGTGCGCGCGGAACCGGTCGCGCCGGTGCACCAGCGTGATCGACCGGGCGATGGGGTGCAGGTTGAGTGCCCAGTCGAACGCCGAGTCGCCGCCGCCGACGATCAGCACGTCCCGGTCGGCGTGGTCCTCCAGCCGTGGCACGAAGTAGGCCAGCCCCCGGCCGAGCCAGGAGTCCCCGACCGGCAGCGGGCGCGGCTGGAACTCGCCGATCCCGCCGGTCACGATCACCGCCTTGGTCTGGATCCGCGTGCCCCGGTCGGTGCACACCACGATCGAGTCGTCCCGCGGTCGGGTCAGGCCGCTGGCCACCTCACCCAGCACGTACGTCGGTTCGAACGGCGCCGCCTGGGCGACCAGGTTCTCCACCAGCTCCCGGCCCCGGACCGCCGGAAAGCCGGCGATGTCGTAGATCATCTTTTCGGGGTACAGCGCGGTGACCTGCCCGCCCGGCTCGGGCAGGGCGTCCACGACTGCGCTGGTCAGGCCGCGGAAGCCGGCGTAGTACGCGCCGTACAGACCGGCCGGGCCGGCACCGATGATAACCAGGTCGACATCAAGCACCGAACCAGTGTCCCCGGTTTCGGTCGAGCGTGGTAATGAGCGATCTCTGTCGTTGCGGGGGCAAAGGCGAACAGCAGGCTGTGATAGTGGTCACGGCAGGAACTCTGGCCATGCCGGATCTCGGCAGCGTGATCGGGTCGTAGAAGTGGCTGCCGTCGTAGTTCCCGAAGAGATGTGCGTCCTGGCAGATGATGCGGCTGGAGTGGTCAGGCTGGCGTCGGCCGGCGCGGCGCTGAGCGGGACGAGCGCGCCAGCGATGAGCAGGGCCGGTCCGGCGATGCGGGTGGCGAGACCCATGAGCGATTCTCCTGCCGTTACCTCGGATGACGCGCGGTGTCTGGAAAGATAGCGTTCGCCATCACAGATGACAAGCTCGTAATCTGAGAGTACGGTGGTGCCATGTCGCCCGAGCCACGCCGCCGGCACTACGGCATCGCTGAGATCGCAGCTGCGCTCGGGCTGAGCCGGCAGCTCGTCACGGTGTGGCGACGGCGGCGGAGCTGGGGGATGCCCGAGCCGGACGACGAGCTCGCGTCCGGGCCGCTCTGGCTCGGCGGCACCGTCGAGCCGTGGATCGACTCGGTCCAGGCCCGGCTCGACTCAGAGCAGGAGGCCGAGCGATTCGGACCAGCCCTGCTCCGGCGCGCCGCGCGCCGGCTGCTCCGGTTCGCCGCGCTGCTGCTGGAGGACGCCCCGCGTGAACCGTTGCTGGTCCGTGCCTACGCCGACCTGGCCCACGTCGCGGACCTGGTTCGCGGCTGCCCGCCGACCGCCGACCGGGACCGCGTGGCCGACGCGCTGGACCGGGTGCTCGGCAGCGACCAGGACCGGCCCCTGGCCGACTGCCTGACGGCGGTGGCCGAGGTCCTGCCGCTGCTGCGTCCGGATGACTCCATCGGGCACGATCGGCAGGCGCCCGCCGGGCGGCGTCGAACCACCGGTTGACGCCCGGTTTGTCGCGAAGATCCGGTCCGACACGCCCGCGTGTCCCGCTGGATCTTCACGACGGGCAAGGCCAGGCTACGGCGGCTCTGGGCTGGCCAGCACGGCGTGGACCATGCTCAGCAGGTCGGCCTCGTCGAACGGCTTCGACAGGAGTGTGACATCGGGGTCGAGGGTGCCCTGGGAGGCCAGCACCGGCTGGGCAACCGGACCTGAACAGCACCCGCACACCCGGTCGCCGCGCCCGCACCTCGGCGGCGACCGCCTTGCCGAACATCTCCGGCATCACCACGTCGGTCAGCAGGTCGATGGTGTCCCGCTCCTGCTCGGCCACCTGGATCGCCTCCGGGCCGTTGCCCGCGACGATGACCCGGAAGCCGTTGCGGGCCAGGACCCGGGCGGTCACCTCCCGCAGCGGCGCCTCGTCCTCGACCAGCAGGATGGTCCGGCCGGCACTGCTGTCCGGAGGCCGGGCATGGTCCCGCCGGTCCGGCTCCGCCAGCGGCCGGTCGCTGGCCGGCAGCAGCGCGCTGACCGTGGTGCCGGCGCCCGGCTCGGAGTCGATCGTCACGGTCCCACCGGCCTGGTGCACAATGCCGTACACGGTGGTCAGCCCTAGGCCGGTGCCCGTGCCGTCCGTCTTGGTGGTGAAGAACGGCTCGAACGCCTGGGCCAGCCCCTCCGGGCTCATGCCGACGCCGGTGTCGCGCATCCGCAGCCGGACGTACCGGCCGGGCGGCTGGCCGGGGTGCTCGGCGACGTACCGCGCGTCGGCGTCGGCGTCGGCGTTGCCGGTGCTGATGCACAGCGTGCCACCGCCCAGCATGGCGTCCCGGGCGTTGACGGCCAGGCTCATCAGAGCCTGTTCGAGCTGGCTTGGGTCGGCCAGCACCGGCCACAGGCCGGCACCTGGCTCGGTGACCCAGCGTGATGTGCGTGCCGATGGTGCAGCCGAGGAGCTCCCGCGCCCCGGCAACCAGGGTGTTCAGGTCGAGCAGCTCCGGCTGGGCGATGGCCCGGCGGCCGAGGGTGAGAGGCTGGCGGGTCAGCCGGGTGGCCCGCTGGGTGGCCTCGACGATCTGCGCCAGGTCCGCCTGGGCACCGGCCCACCGGGCCGGGTCGGCCAGGCTGGTGGCCTCGATCTCGTCGGCGACGAAGCCGACGTAGTTCACGATCATCGCCAGCAGGTTGTTGAAGTCGTGCGCGACGCCGCCGGCGAGCTGCCCGATGCTCTCCAGGCGCTGTGCCTGGTGGAGCTGCCGTTCGTACTCCTGGCGCTGGACCGGCGTGTTGGCGCGGTCCCGTTCGGCCTGCAGGTGCAGCCGTTCGGTGATGTCGTGCAGGAAGGCGTGAAAGCGCAGGCCGGCGGCCGGGAGGTCGCGCCAGACGGTCACCTCGACCGGGATCCGGTGGCCGTCCCGGTGCTGGGCGGCGACCTCCGGCCGGCGGTCCAGGATCATGCCGGGGCCGCCGGCAGCCACTAGCCCGGCACGGTGTGCGGCGGCGGCCTCGGCCGGGATGATCGTGTCGGTCAGCGGGCGCCGACCGCCTCCCCGGCGGACCAGCCGAACACCCGCTCGGCGCTGTCGTTCCAGTCGGTCACCGTGCCGTGCTCGTCGAGGCGGATGAACGGGTCGACGGCGGTGCTGACGATCCGGGCGGTCGTCTCCTGCTGGGCCTGTAGCGCGGCCTCGGCCCGCTTGCGCTCGGTCACGTCGCGGACCGCCGCGAGGGTCAGCAGGCCCTCCTCGGTCTCGGCGACGGAGATCGAGACCTCGACCGGGAACTCGGTGCCGGCACCGCGCCCGCCGGTTGCCTCGATGCTGATAGCGGCCCGGTGACCGGCTGGGTCGGTCGTACGGCTCGGGTCGGTCGTACGGCTCGGGTCGCCCACATCGGCCGCCAGGCTGGCCTGCAGGTCCTCCAGCCACTCGTGGCGCATCGTGCGCTCCCGCTCCGGCGCGAGGATCTCGG
Organism: Mycobacteriales bacterium; assembly: GCA_035476575.1. Lineage (GTDB taxonomy): Bacteria > Actinomycetota > Actinomycetes > Mycobacteriales > JACQDL01 > DATILL01. Next base: position 59,675 of record DATILL010000082.1, on the reverse strand, counting down.
CCCGCTGGCCGACCAGATCGGCGGCCGGGTAGCCAAACAGCAGCTCGGCCTGCGCGTTGACCATCCTGATGACCCCGGCGGCGTCGAGGACGACCATGGCGTCCGGCGTCGACCCCAGCAGCGCCCGGAACCTGGCGTCGGCCTGCCGCAACGGCGTGATCTCGGTCATCACCGTGACGTAGGCCCGCGGCCGCCCGGCCACGTCCCAGACCGGCGAGATCGGGCGGGCAGCCAGAATGCCGATCGCCAGGATCACCAGGCTCAGCGTGGTCTGCGGCGCCAGCCCCCTGTGCCGGGCCAGCCGCCGCGCAGGTACGGGACGCCGTACAGGTAACCCAGCGCGGTGCTGAGCGCGAGCACCCCGGTGAGCACGCTGAGCACCGTTGCTGGACGGGTAGCCACCCCCGGCGGTCGACGTCCAGCAGCAGCATGGTCAGCCCCCGCGACCAGCAGCACCGCGGCGGTCGCGCTTGCCGGACGACCGGACTGCGGCCCGGCGGGCAACATGCCGGCGGGCAGCAGCCGGTCGATCCCGAACGTGCGCCCGGTGGCGTACCCGGCGAGCACGGTCCTCCCGAGGGCGGTCACCGCCAGCGCGAGAAGCTGGCCGACCTGGCGCCGGGCACTGCCCGCGGTGCCCGGGCGGGCGGCGGGTGCACCAGGGGCCGCCGGCTCGGTAGCTGGCGGGGTCAGGGCCAGCAGTGCCGCACCACTCATCAAGAACCCGGCCGCGGCCAGCGCCGGCATCGGGTTGACGCTGCCGGCCAGGTCGGTCAGCCGTGGCAGCCGTGGCATCCAGCCCGCCAGGGTCACCGCACCGACGGCGACCAACCAGCCGGCCGCGATTCACACCGCGACCCGCAAGCTCCGCATCCCGCCACCAGCAGCCTCAGGCTTCGCCCCGGTGAGGGTCAGCCGTGATCGTATGGTAACCATCGGTAGTCTACAGATTACCTTACGTGATAGGGCCGGGGACAGTGTTTTCCAGGCCGAATGCATCTGGCCAGGACCGTGCCACTGGGCTAGACCGGGTAACACAGGGGAGCTCCGGCGAGCGGGGGTGGGCGAGTGCACACCGTGGCGATCGCCCTCGATGAAGGCTTTACCGACGACCACGTCGTGGTGCGCGTGGACGGCGACGTCGTGCTGGACGACGAGCACGTGCGGACCCGTACGCAGACTGGCCACGCCCGGCTGCTGGAGCGGCGTACCGCCGCGGCGAACTGCCGAGTCGACGTGGTGCTGCCCGACCGGGGACTGCGCACCACGCTGCGCACCAGCCCGGCGCAGGCGCCGAACGTCCGGGTGTCGGTCTACGGCGACCGGCTTGTGGCCAGCGCGAGCGACACCCCGTTGTTCTTTGCCTGAATCGGGCCGGGCGTTACGGCTGAACCGAAATCGGCTGGGAGGTGGGTCAGGCCGCCGCCCATAGCCGTCGAATGCCCGGCTTGTTGTATTTCTCCACGGCGCCTGAGGCTCTCCCCACCTGGGGCGTCCGCGGCCGTCTCGCCCTGTTCAGGGTAATGACCCCTCGGCAATGCCCTTACGTCGTCCTTGGTCAAAATGCATAGGGCTAAGCTGAACGGTCAGCTCTGCGGCGTGAGGGGTGGCATCTGGTGCGAGGGTGGCGAAGAAGGCGGCACGCTCGCTGGATCGTGAGCTTGCTGGCGGTGCTGTCCGTGACCACGCTCGGCAGTGCGGCCGGCAGTGTCGGCGCGGCTGGCGCGGCCGGGCTGGCCAGCGGCGACCCAGCGGGGCGGGCCGGTGGTCTGGCGCGCAGTGGTGACTGGCCGACCTGGCAGGGGAGCATCACCGGCTCCCGGCACAACCCGGCGGAACGGCGGATCACCGCGGCCAACGTCGACGGGCTGCGGCTGAGGTGGGCCTTCGCGTACCGCAAGACAGGCCTACCCGCCCGCAGCCAGCCGGCCGTGGTCGGTGACACGCTCTACGTCGGCAGCCCGGACGGCACGTTCTACGCGCTGGACGCCCGGACCGGGAGCACCCGGTGGAGCTACACCCTGCCGCCCGCGCCCGGTGCCAGCCCGGCCGTGGTGTCCGACAGCCCGGCGGTTGCCGACGGCAAGGTGTTCTTCGGCGACTTCGCCGGGCGCGTCTACGCGCTGCGGCAGCGGACCGGGGAGCTCGTCTGGTCGGTTCGCACCGAGACCAACCCGACCGCATACCACACCAGCTCGCCGCTGTACTACCGCGGCCGGATCTACCTCGGCGCGTCCAGCGCGGAGAACACGCTGGGCGCCGACTATCCCTGCTGCACCTTCCGCGGCCACCTCGACGCGCTAGACGCCGACACCGGAGCGCTGGCCTGGCGGTACTACACCGTGCCGGAGCCGCACGCCGCCGGTCGCTGGCCCAGCGGCGCGACGAAGTACGAGCCGTCCGGCGGGGGCGTGTGGAGCACCCCGGTCATCGACCCGGCCACCGGCACGATCTACGTCGGCACCGGGCAGAACTACACCGGCAGCGGCGGCGACTTCGACTCGGTGCTGGCCCTGTCCGCCCGCACCGGCGCGGTGCGCTGGAAACAGCAGGTGACCCGGGCCGACACCTGGCGGGCGCTGTGCAACGACCCGAACCCGGAGGGATACTGCCCCGGCCTGCACGACGGGACCGCGCTGGACTACGACCTGGGCTCGATGCCGACCCTGTTCTGGGCGAACGGGCGGCGGCTGGTCGGCATCGGCCAGAAGAGCGGCGTCTTCCACGTCTTCGACGCCCGCACCGGGCAGATCGTCTGGCGGCGGCAGCTTTCCACGCCGTTCCCCAGCGGCGGCATCTCCGGGCTGCAGTGGGGCGGCAGCTACGACGGCCGGCGGCTGTACCTGGCCACCTGGTACGCCGACCCCGGCACCCTGTTCGCGCTCGACCCGGCCACCGGCGACGTCCTCTGGCGGACGCCGAACCCGGCCGACGGCTGCACCACGGGCGGCGCGGCGGCCTACCCGGACGTGTGCGCGCTGGCGCACACCCCGGCGGTCAGCAGCACCCCCGGCGTGGTGTACGAGGGCAGCAACGACGGCAAGATGCGGGCCTACTCCGCCCAGACCGGGGCGGTGCTGTGGACCTACGACACGATCCGCGACTTCCCCGGGGTGAACGGGCTGACCGGCCACGGCAGCTCGATCTCCGGGGCCGGCGGTGCGGTGGTCGCGCACGGCATGCTGTACGTGCAGGCTGGCTACGCGCCGTTCTACCCGAGCACGTACGGCAACGTGCTGCTGGCCTTCAGCCTCCCGTAGCCGGCACCACCTCGGGACCGGCGGCACCACCGTTGAGGGCAGCGCTGATCGGCTGTGCCGTCCATGCAAAAGTCCCGGCTAGCCCCGCTCGACGGCGGTGGCCAGCAGGCCCAGCGGCGGCGCGCCGAGGTCCAGCAGCGCCCGGTGGAAGCGGGGCAGCGAGAATGTGCCGCCCCACGCCGCCCGGGCCCGCTCGCGCAGCTCCAGGATGACCAGCTTGCCCCAGGTGTAGCGGCCGTACGTCGGGTCGAACGTCCCCCGCCGCGCCTCGGCCAGCGCGGCCGGCCCGGCCAGGAACGCGTCCGCCGTGAACCGCTGGGTCGCCTCCTCGACCGTCATCGCCCCGGTGTGCAGGCCGATCGAGCAGGACAGCCGGGTGACCCGCACCAGCGCCTCGATGGCCACCGCGGCAGCGTACGACGGGTCGCCGGCCCGGAAGCCCTCCTCCAACGCCATCTCCTCCACGTAGTGCGCCCAGCCCTCGACGAACGCCTCGCTCAGCAGCGTCCGGCGTACGTCGGACTTCGCGTGCCGCAGCGCCAGGCCGTGCGAGTAGTGCCCGGGCGCCACCTCGTGCACGGTGATCGCGGCGAGCGTGGACCGGCTGAAGACCCGCAGCCACTCCTCCTGCTCGGCCGGTGGCCAGGTCGGCTGCGGCGGGGTCACGTAGTACCACGACGGGCCGGGTGGCTCGTGCGGTGCCGACCACGACATCATCGCCATGGCCCACTGCCGCGACTGCGGGGCCGGTCCGACCCGGCACTCGCCGTCGTGGTATGGCACCAGGTCGTGGGCGGCCGTCCACGCGATGACCTCGGCGGTTAGCGCCCGTGCCGCCGCCAGCACGCCGTCGGCGTCAGGATGGTCGACCAGCAGCGCGGCCACGGTGGTCGCGGTGGGCTGGCCGGGCGCGATCCGGTCGCAGGCGTCGTCGAGCAGGGCGCGCAGCCTGGCCCGCTCGACCTCCGCCTGGCCCGCCAGCACGGTCAGGTCGACTGGGACAGCCTCGCTGGCGCTGAGCAGCCGGGTCAGGCCGGCCCCGCCGATCGCGGGGTCCGGGTCGCCGTCCTGGGCCAGCCGCTCGATGTGCCCCACCAGCCGGGCGTGCGCCGCCAGCGCCGCGTCCTCGGCGTCGGCGCGGCCGAGGACGAGCCCTTCGGCCAGGCCGCGGATGCCGGCCAGCAGCGCCTCGGCGGTCGGCGCGGGCACCCGGTCCAGCGCGTCGATCGCCTGGTCGATCGCCTCGGGCCAGCGGGCCAGGTGGGCGGCCCGGGCGGCGGCCCGCGCCCGGGCCGGCGCGTACTCCCGGTCGTAGCCGGCGAGGTCGAGGTTCATCAGGTGCGGCACCGGGTTGGCCCGGTGCGCCGCCAGCTCGCCGAACCACACCCGGGCCGCCTCCTCGAACGCGGCCAGGTGCGCCTCGTCGTGCGGGTCACCCTCCGCCGGACCGGCGCCCACCCTGGCCAGCGCGGCGGCCACCCCGGCCGGTGACAGGTCACCGGGCACGCCGTCGTACCAGTCGTGCAGGCCGGCGAACTCGCGGGCGGTCGGGACGTCGAGATCGGTGAGGGCGCGGATGCGGGGGTTCATCGCGGAGGAGCTCATGGCGGAGGAACGTACCCGGCCGGCGCGACGTTCTCCCGATGTTCTCCCCCGAGACGGACGAGGAGGGGTGAGGATGCTGCTGCTCTGGTTGGGTCTTGTCGTGGCGCCGTTCCTGGTGGTCGGGTTGTACCTGGACCTCCAGGCCCGGCGCCGGCACGCCCGGTCCGGCGTGGACGGTCGCGCCGTAGGCCGGGCACGGGTGGTCGCGGAGGGCCGGGCCGCGGAGTACGGCGCGGCGAACCATCACGTCGACGGGAGCGGTCCGGCGTCGTACTGATGGCGTCGTACTGACGGGGAGGGCCGGCAACGGCTGCCCGGTCAGGCGGGCACCGCGATCGCCACCAGGTCCAGGCTGGCCGCGACGTCCGTGGCGGACAGCAGGAAGTCCGCGGCGGTCACCGTGGCCACGTCGGCGGACAGCTCGGGCGACCACCTCTCCGGTGGTACGGCAAGCTGGGCGGCCGCCATGGACCCGCCGTGCCGGCTGTCCAGGCTGGACAGCTGCGGGCCGGGCCGCAGGCCGAGCAGCGCGCGCACCGCGAAGCCGTTGTCGCGCAGCAGCCCGGCCAGCTCGGCGGCGGTGAGCTCCCGGGTGTGGAACGGGTTCAGCGGCGTGTCCCGGCCGGGGGAGAAGGTCAGCCGGTTCGGCGTGGTCAGCAGCAGGGTGCCGCCGGGCCGCAGCACCCGGGCGCACTCGCGGACGAACCGGGCCTGGTCCCACAGGTGCTCCACGACCTGCAGGCTGGCCACCACGTCTACGCTGCCGGCGGCCAGCGGGAGCGCGACCAGGTTGCCCCGGACCACCCCCACCTGGGGGTACGTCGCTGCGACATGCGCCACCGTGGCGGCGTCATAGTCCAGCGCCAGCACCCGGCTGGCCACCCGGGCGATGGCCGCCGCGCCGTACCCCTCGCCGCAGCCAGCCTCCAGCACCACGGCGTCCCGGCAGTGCGGCAGCAGCGCCAGGTAGGCTGCCTCGTGCCGGCGGTACCAATAATTTTCGATCGTGATGCCGGGCAGGGTGCGTTCCCCGGTGAGCCCCAAGGCGTCGATCGTCGACTCCTCTCCACGCACCGAGCGCCGGTGCTGTCCGACGACAGCGGTCCTTCCCGGTAAGCAGGTGGGGTTCGAGCCTCCCATGACCGAGGGTTGTGTCCGGTACGGGGTGGTCGGTGGATCTTTCCCTATACCTGCTTGGGAGGAACGATAGGTCACCACACGGGCGCCAGACCCAACAAGAGGTCACCACAACGCCGACAGGTGACCACATGGCACCGGAGCCTGTGCTTGCTAGAGATCGCAGTCACATTACTGGTGAGTAGCAAAGGGTCTACTGGTGAGTAGCATTGGGTCCTGGCACCCTACATGCCAGCGGTTTTGGCGCCCGAACGCGCCCGTGCGCCCGATATCGGGAGGTCTTGCAGACCGATGAACATCGTCGTCCTGGTCAAGCAGGTGCCGGACACCTGGGCCGAGCGCAAGCTCAGCGACAGTGACAAGACCCTCGACCGCGAGTCGGTCGACGCCGTCATCAACGAGCTCGATGAGTACGCCGTCGAGGAGGGGCTGCGGCTGAAGGAGGCGCATGGGGGCGAGGTGACCGTGCTGACCATGGGGCCGGCACGGGCCGCCGAGACCATCCGCAAGGCGCTGTCCATGGGCGCGGACAAGGCCATCCACGTCACCGACGACGCCCTGCACGGCTCTGACGCGATCCAGACCGCCACCGCGCTGGCCAAGGCGCTCGGCACGGTCGAGTGGGACCTGGTGATCGCCGGCTCGGAGTCCACCGACGCCCGGATGTCGGTGCTGCCGGCGCTGCTGTCCGAGCTGCTCGGCGTGCCGCAGCTCTCCCGCGCCCGCCGGGTCACGGTGGAGGGGTCGACCGTGCGGATCGAGCGGCAGACCGACGCCGGCTACGACGTGGTCGAGGGCTCGGTGCCCGCCGTGCTGTCCGTGGTGGAGAAGATCAACGAGCCGCGGTACCCGTCGTTCAAGGGCATCATGCAGGCCAAGTCCAAGCCGGTGACCACGCTCAGCGCCGCCGACCTGGGCCTGACCGACGTCGGGCTGGGCTCGGCGTACACGCGGGTCGAGGAGTTCACCCAGCGGCCGCCGCGCGAGGCCGGCCAGGTCGTCAAGGACGAAGGCGACGGCGGCGTCAAGATCGCCGAGTATCTCGCGTCGAACAAGCTGGTCTGAGAGGGATGGTCATCCGTGGCTGAGGTTCTCGTGCTCGTCGAGCACGCCGGCGGCGAGGTCAAGAAGGTCTCCCTGGAGCTGCTCACCGCGGCCCGCGTGCTTGGCGAGCCGGCGGCCGTGGTGCTGGGCGCGCCCGGCGTGGCCGCCCCGTTGAAGGACAAGCTGGCCGAGTACGGCGCCACCACGGTCTACGTCGGGGAGTCCGACGACGTCGACGGCTACGTCGCGGCGCCCAAAGCCGAGGTGCTGGCCGCCCTGGTGGGCGGCGTGGCGCCGGCCGCCGTGCTGGTCGCGGCCACGGCCGAGTCGCGCGAGGTGGCCGCCCGGGTCGCCGTCCGCACCGGCTCCGGCCTGGTCACCGACGCGGTCGGCCTGGCGGCTGACGGCACCGCCACCCAGAACGTCTTCGGCGGCGCCACCGTGGTGCGGTCCCGGGTCACCCGGGGCATCCCCGTGATCGCGCTCCGGCCGAACTCGGTGGACGCCACGCCGTCACCCGTGGCGGCCGAGGAGCGGGTTGTCGATGTGTCGATCTCCGACGCGGCCCGCGGCGCGAAGATCGTCGAGCGGGTGGCGGAGCAGAAGAGCAGCCGGCCGGAGCTGACCGAGGCGTCCGTGGTCGTCTCGGGAGGGCGCGGTCTCGGCGGTGGGGAGAACTTCGCCGTCGTCGAGAGGCTGGCCGACACGCTGGGCGCCGCCGTGGGTGCGTCCCGGGCGGCCACCGACGCCGGGTGGTACCCGCACACCTCGCAGGTGGGGCAGACCGGCGTTACGGTGTCGCCGCAGCTCTACATCGCGGTGGGGATCTCCGGCGCGATCCAGCACCGGGCCGGGATGCAGACCTCCAAGACGATCGTGGCGATCAACAAGGATCCGGAGGCGCCGATCTTCGAGATCGCCGACTTCGGCGTGGTGGGCGACCTGTTCACCGTCGTGCCGCAGCTCACCGAGGAACTCGCCAGGCGCAAGGGCTGAGCGCCGCCCGCACGAGGCTCAGTCCATGATCGTTGGCAGGTGGCCCTGCACGCGGATGCGGGCCCGCCGCAGCGGCCACCGGCGGTCACGGTCGGCTGACAGCGGCGCGAACGACGCCGCGGCTACGGCGAGCACCGCGGCGGCCGGCACCGGCTGGGCCGCGACCGCCGTCCACCACGGTACGGCGGCCGACGTTGCCGCCAGCCCGCCGAGCCCGACCAGGCCGGCCCGGACGAACGCCCGCCAGGTGACCGGCGCCTGCCGGCTGGTGCAGCCGCAGGATGACTCCGGCGTGACGGCCCGGGCCAGCACCAGGTAGCCGAGGAAGCCGGTGCCCAGCCCGGCCGCCCCCAGGCCGCCGTACGGCCAGGTGGGCCAGGCCAGCAGCACCGCCGCGAGCAGCGTCTCTACCGCGCCGACCAGCCGGAGCACCCGGCCGGCCCGCCCCTTGCCGCCGAGCAGCCGGGCCAGCGCGGTGCCCGCGCCGAGTGCGGCGGCGGGCCTTGAGCGCAGCTTGCCGAGGCCGGACCAGCCGAGCAGCGCGGCCAGCGCGAGTGGGGAGAGATCGAGCAGCACGTCGCCCTCTCAGTGCCCGACGAACATCTGGGCGACGTCGATCTGGTCGTCGGCTGGCCGCCACGTGCCTAGCACCCGGACCGGCTGGCCAATGCGCAGCTCGGACAGGTCGGTGGTCGGCGGGCCGCCCTGGTACGCCACCGTCGAGATCCCAGGCACCAGCCGCCCGACCAGAACGTGCTGGTCGTGGGCTAGGTCCAGCCGGGCCGTCCCGATGCTGCGCAGTGTGCACTCGAGGTCGACGATGTTCACCCAGACCGCGTCGGCGGTCATGCTGCCGTCCGGCATCAGCACGCCGCGGGCGTACAGCCCGTCGCCGACCTCAATGGTCTGCGCTGCGGTGGGATGTGGCTTCCACACGGTGGTGGCGTTGGTGAGCTGGATCCGGTGGGTCTCGCCCCAGGGCCCGGCGACGTGCAGCATGCTGTGCTGGATGGCGCCGACCCGGCCCTCGGCGAACGCTGAGCTGACGATGGCCGGGTCGAGCGAGGCCTGGGTCGAGGCGAGTGCCGGCTGCCCGTCCAGCCCGTCCAGCATGCTGGCGCCGACGATGGTGGCGCCGCCCAGCGCGGCCGTGGCGAGGAACTGGCGGCGGTCCGTCGTTCTGCTCATGCCTGTCATGGTCGTCCTGCCCGGCCTCACTCGTAGGTCCACCTCGGCAGCGCCCCTGAGGACAGGCTACCGACCGCGGAGAACCCGGCGGGATGAGGTCGAGGATCCGGCCCGTGTGGTCACCTATCGGCCTTGTGGTGACCTCTTGGGGTCCGTGGGCCACGTGTGGTGACCACAACGCCGAGTGGTGACCACAACTCGTTTGCACTGCGAAGTACTGTCGGGGAGGTGACCGCGCCCACCACCGCACCCGCAGGCTCCGTGGCCGGGTCGCTGCTGGCGCCGGCGTACCGGGCCACCACGGCTGGCCTGGTGCTGGTCGTGACCCTGGTCGCGTTCGAGGCGATGGCGGTGGCCACGGCGATGCCCACCGCGGTACGGGAGCTGCGCGGGCTGGCCTACTACAGTTGGCCGTTCACGGCGTTCCTGGTCAGCAGCGTGATCGCGATGGTGCTGGCCGGCGAACGGTCGGACCGCGGCGGCCCGCGCAGCGTCATCCTCACCGGGCTGGCCGTCTTCGCCGCCGGCCTGCTGATCGCGGGCACCGCGCACGGCATGGCGGTCTTCGTGGCCGGCCGGGCGGTCCAGGGGCTGGGCGCCGGCAGCCTGGTCGTGGCGATCTACGTCGTGATCGCGGAGATCTTCAGCGACGCCATGCGGCCGCGGGTCTTCGCCGTGGTGTCGGCGGCCTGGGTGTTGCCGGCGCTGGTCGGGCCGGTGATCGCCGGCCTGCTCACCGAGCACCTGACCTGGCGGCTGGTCTTCCTTGGCCTGGTGCCGCTCGTCGCGGTCGGCCTGGTGCTGGTCCATCCGGCGTTGCGCCGGCTGCCCGGGCACGACCCGGAGGGCACCCTCGGGCGGCGCCGGCTCGTCCCGTACGCCGTGCTGGTCGCCGCCGGGCTGGCCGCACTCCAGTACGCCGGGCTGCTCCTCGGCCGGGCCGGCCGGGCCGGCCAGGGCGGGGCCGACCCTGGCGTGGCCAGCCCTGGCGGGACCGGGCGGCTGGCCGGTGTGCTGTTGGCGCTGGCGGGGCTGGCCGTGCTGACGCCCGCGCTGCGCCGGATGCTGCCGGCGGGCACGCTGCTGCTACGCCAGGGGCTGCCGGCAGCGCTGGCCTACCGCGGCCTGCTGGCGGGCGCGTTCTTCGGCGCGGACGCGTTCATCCCGCTGACGCTGAGCCAGGTGCACCAGTACGGCGCGGCGGCGGCCGGTGTGCCCGCTGACGGTCGGTGCGCTGGGCTGGTCGGCCGGGTCGTGGTGGCAGGGACGCCACCCGGACGTGCCGCGGCACCGGCTGGTCCGAGCCGGCTGTGCGCTCATCATGGTGGCCACCGGCGGGCTGGTCGCGGTGGCCTGGGCCGGTGTGCCGGGCTGGCTGGCCGCCGCGCTGTGGACGGTCGCCGGGGCCGGCATGGGGCTGTCGATGGCCAGCGTCTCCGTGCTGGTGCTGCGGCTGTCCCCGCCGGACGAGCGCGGGGCGAACGGCGCCGCGCTACAGATCTGTGACGTGCTGGCCAGCGCCAGCCTGGTCGGCCTGGCCGGCGTCCTGCTCGCGTCGATCACCTCGCCTTCGGCGGCGATCACCGCGATCGACCTGGTGATGGCCGCCGTGGCGGGCATCGGCGTGGCGCTGGCCGGCCGGCTTCGCGACAAGCGGGGGCCAGCCACGGGACCGGATGTCGGACTTCGCGGATAGGCTGGGACGGCGATGACCTACCTCGACCACGCCGCCACGACGCCGATGCTGCCTGAGGCCCTGGCGGCGATGACCGCCGAGCTGCCCCGGGTGGGCAACGCCTCGTCCCTGCATGCCAGCGGCCGGGCCGCCCGGCGCCGGGTCGAGGAGTCCCGCGAGCGAGTCGCCGACGCGCTCGGCGCGCGGCCGTCCGAGGTGGTCTTCACCTCGGGCGGCACCGAGGGTGACAACCTCGCGGTCAAGGGGATCTTCTGGGCACGGCAGGCCGCCAACCCGTGCCGCCGCCGCATCCTGACCAGCGCGGTCGAGCACCACGCCGTGCTCGACGCGGTCGGGTGGCTGGCCGCCGAGCAGGGCGCCGAGCCGGTCTGGCTGGGCGTCGACAGCCTCGGCCGGGTGCACCCCGAGACGCTGCGCGCGGCGATCGAGGATGACCCTGACGCGGTGGCGCTGGTCAGCGTGATGTGGGCGAACAACGAGGTCGGCACGGTGCAGCCCATCGCCGAGCTGGCCGCGGTGGCGCACCGGTTCGGCGTACCAGTGCACACCGACGCGGTGCAGGCGATCGGCGCGGTCCCGGTCGGGTTCGCGGCCAGCGGGGTGGACGCGCTCACCGTCAGCGGGCACAAGATCGGTGGTCCGCTCGGCTGCGGCGCGCTGCTGCTCGGCCGGGACGTCGGCTGTACGCCGGTGCTGCACGGTGGCGGGCAGGAGCGGGACGTGCGGTCCGGCACGCTGGACACCCCGGCCCTGGTCGGGTTCGCCACCGCGGTCGACCGGGCCGTCGCGGCCCAGCCGGCCCAGGCCGAGCGGCTCGCCGGGCTGCGCGACCGGCTGGTCGGCGGCGTCCGGGCCGCCGTACCCACCGCCGTGCTGAACGGCGACCCGGCCGGCCGGCTGCCCGGCAACGCGCACTTCTCCTTCCCCGGCTGCGAGGGCGATGCGCTGCTGATGCTGCTGGACGCCGCCGGCGTGGCCTGCTCGACCGGCTCGGCCTGCTCGGCTGGGGTGGCCGAGCCGAGCCACGTGCTGCGGGCGATGGGTGCCGACATGGCGACGGCCCGCTCGTCGCTGCGGTTCTCCCTCGGCCACACCTCCACCGAGGACGACGTGACGGCGCTGCTGGCCGCGCTCGGTCCCGCCGTCGAGCGGGCCACCCGGGCCGGCCTGGTCAACGTCCGCCGTCCCTGAGAGCCCCGGCCGTGTCGGGTTCCCGTTCCCGGTCCGCGACGTCTCGGCCTGGCCGGTCACCGACGTCGAGTACGTCGGCCTGGACAACAAGGTCTGGCTCCGCGACCCGGACGGCGTTCGATGGCTGTTCAAGGACGTGACCGTCACCAGCAACGGGGCGCGGCAGGGCGAGGACTGGTCCGAGAAGGCGGCAGCCGAGCTCGCGACGCTGCTCGGCGTACCGAGGGCGCAGGTGGAGATGGTGTGCCGTGCGGGTCGGCCCGGCTCGATCTCGCGAGACCTCAAGCCGGTTGGCTGGACTCTGCGCCGGGCGCGAGCCTGCTGGCGCAGCGGGTCGACGACTACCAGGTCGGCCGGCTGAACGTCCGCGGGCGGCCTGGCCTTTTGCTGTCGAACATCCGTACCGCACTGGCGCTTTGTTGGTGCCCGCCGGGATTCGAGGTTCCGGTCCTTCTCGACGGTTTCGCCGTCTTCGCCGGGTATCTCGTGCTGGACGATTGGATCGCCAACCGGGACCGGCACGACGAGAACTGGGCTGTGCTACGCCCTCCGACCGGCGAGCCGGGGCCAGCCATGCTCGCGGGCTCGTTCGACCACGCGAGCGGCCTCGGCTTCAACCTGGTGCACGGCATCCGGCACGTCGCCGAGGCGGATGACGAGATCGGCGCCACCATTGAGGCGCTCCCGGCGGGCACGCTGCTGCGGCTGGTGGACGAGCCCGACAACGAGGTGACCAGTCGCGCGGTGCTGGTCAGCACAACGGGGAACCGTCGGCTGGGCTACGTGCCGGACTTCCTGCTCGACCACCTCGCCGCCGTACGGGCGGGCGACGCCGCAGCCGTGCGTGTGGTGCACACCAACGGTCCGGAGGCGCCCTGGCCCATGCGGCTGCTCGTCCGGCTCGACGGGCGAGTCGACCCGGGCTACGTCCCGTTCGCCGGGCCCGGCTGGGGGAGCCGCTGGCCTGACCCGGCTGGCCCCCCAGAGTGGACGGCGGGTTGCGTACCCTCGGGGTCGTGCGGGTGCTGGCGGCGATGAGCGGCGGGGTGGACTCCGCCGTGGCGGCCGCGCGGGCGGTCGACGCCGGCTACGACGTGACGGGCGTCCACCTGGCCCTGTCACCGGCGCCGGGCACGCTCCGGCATGGCGCCCGCGGCTGCTGCACGATCGAGGACGCCCGGGACGCCCGCCGGACCGCCGACGTGCTGGGCATCCCGTTCTACGTGTGGGACCTGGCCGAGCGGTTCGCCGCCGAGGTGGTCGACGACTTCGTCGCGGAGTACGCCGCCGGCCGCACCCCCAACCCCTGCCTGCGCTGCAACGAGCGGATCAAGTTCGCCGCGGTGCTCGACCGGGCGCGGGCGCTGGGCTTCGACGCGGTCGTGACCGGGCACCACGCCCGACTGTCCGGCGGCGTGCTGCGCCGGTCGGTGGACGCCGGCAAGGACCAGTCTTACGTGCTCGCCGTGCTCACCCCCGAGCAGCTCAGGCACGCGATCTTCCCGCTGGGCGGCTCGACCAAGGCCGAGGTCCGGGCCGAGGCCGCCCGACGCGGCCTGGCGGTAGCCGACAAGCCGGACAGCCACGACATCTGCTTCATCGCCGACGGCGACACCCGCGGCTTCCTGCGCGGCAGGCTGGGCGAGCGGCCGGGCGACATTGTGGACGCCACGACCGGCGCGGTGGTCGGCAGCCACGACGGCGCCTTCGCCTACACCGTCGGGCAGCGCCGGGGGCTGCGGATCGGCCGTCCGGCGCCGGACGGCCGGCCACGCTACGTGCTGGACATCTCGCCGGTCCGCAACACCGTCAGGGTGGGCCCGGCCGAGCTGCTGGACGTAACCGAGGTGGTCGGCGTCCGTCCGGTGTGGACGGTCCGGCCGCCAGCCGCGGCCAGCCTGCGCTGCGCCGCCCAGCTCCGCGCGCACGGCCAGGTCTCGTCAGCCACCGTCGCGGTCGGCCCGGACCGGCTCACCGTACGGTTGCACCAGCCGCAGCGGGGGGTCGCGCCCGGCCAGGCGGTCGTGCTGTACGACGGCGACACCGTGCTCGGCAGCGCCACGATCGAGCACGCCGGCCGCTGACCGCTCGGCCCGCCGAGCGCGCAGGCCCCCGACCCCGCCCGGCATGAGGCAGGGCGACCGCCGGCCGTACGCTGCGGCCATGGTGGACTATCCCTGGCCGGCCGGTGCGGCCACCTGCATCGGCTCGTTGCCCGGCACCGACCCGGTCGAGGCACTGCGGATCGTGCTCGACGAGCTTCCGGACCTGCCGCACCAGCCCGAGCTGCCGGCCCGTGGCCCGGGCGCGGACATCATCGGCCGGGCTGCCGCCATGCTGGTTGATGTGCACGTCGACCTGCAGCCGTCCGGCTGGCGGCTGGTCGACCGGCCGGGCATCGACTGGCGCCGGGGCCGCGACATCCAGGCTCGCGACCTGGACGTGCTGGCCGAGCTCGCCGGGCAGTACACCGGGCCGTTCATCATCGCCGCGGCCGGGCCGTGGACGCTGGCCGCCTCGATCGAGCTGCACCGCGGTGACAGGGCGGTGGCCGACCCGGGAGCCACCCGCGACCTGGCCCAGTCGCTCGCCGAGGGTGTCGCGGCGTACGCCGGGCGGGTCCGCGAGCGGGTCCCCCGGGCCGAGCTGATCGTGCAGCTCGACGAGCCGTCGCTGCCCGCCGTGCTGGCCGGTCGGGTGCCGACCGCAAGCGGGTACGAAGTGCTGCGTGCGGTTGAGCCGCCGGTCGCCGAGCAGGCGCTGGCCGGTGTCATCGCCGGAGCCGTTGCGGCGACCGGGGGGCGGCTCGTCGTCGTACACTGCTGCGCCCCCGTCGCGCCGGTCGGGCTGATCCGGGCCGCCGGGGCGGGGGCGGTGTCGCTGGACGCGGCGCTGCTGCCGCCCGACGACGTGCTCGGCGAGGCCATCGAGGCCGGTACGGCGTTGTGGCTCGGCCTGGTGCCGACCACCGACCCGGGCGTGCGGCTGGAGCCGAACCGGCTGGCCGAGCCGGCCCAACGGCTCTGGCGGCGGCTGGGCTTCCCGCCCGGGCAGCTCGGCCGGCAGGTCGTGGTCACCCCAGCATGCGGCCTGGCCGGCGCCAGCCCGGCGTACGCCCGCGCCGCGCTGAAGGCGGCCCGGGAGACCGGCCGGGTGCTGGCCGAGTCCCCGGAGTAGCCCCGCCGTTGCCGTCGGACATGTCGTACTCGGGCACGTCGTACCCAGATACGCCGCACCGGAGAACGTCGTACCCGCGCGGTACCGTCGGCGCGATGAGCGAGAACGAGGGTGTAGCCGAGCGCCTGACCGCGAGCACTGACGCCGAGCAGCGGGCCGGCGCCGAGCCGACGCCCGGCGCGCGGGAGCGGCACGCCGAGCTGTCCCAGCAGGTCGACGAGCACCAGTATCGCTACTACGTCCTGGATCGGCCCACCGTCAGCGACGCCGAGTACGACGCGCTGCTGCGGGAGCTAGAGGCGCTGGAGGCCGAGCTGCCGGCGCTGCGCACGCCCAGCTCGCCCACCCAGCGGGTCGGCGGCACGTACTCCACCCAGTTCACCCCGGTCGCGCACCACGAGCGGATGCTCAGCCTGGACAACGCCTTTACGGTCGAGGAGCTGGCTGCGTGGGCGCAGCGGGTCGAGCGTGACGCCGGCAGCCCGCCGTCGTACCTGTGCGAGCTCAAGGTCGACGGGCTGGCCGTCGCGGTGGTCTACGAGCGCGGCCGGCTGGTGCGCGCGGCCACCCGGGGTGACGGCCGCACCGGCGAGGACGTCACGCCCAACGTGCGCACCATCGCATCCATCCCTGAGCGGCTTGGCCCTGAGCCGCCCGACCCTGAGCCGCTCGGCCCTGGGCGGCTTGGCCCTGAGCGGCTTGGCCCTGAGTCGCTTGGCCCTGGGCGGCTGGCCGGCACCGAGCCGCCCGAGCTGGTCGAGGTGCGCGGCGAGGTGTACCTCCCGGTGGCCCGGTTCACGGAGCTGAACGCCTCGCTCGTCGAGGCCGGCAAGGCGCCGTTCGCCAACCCGCGCAGCGCCGCCGCCGGCTCGCTGCGGCAGAAGGACCCGCGGGTCACCGCCCAGCGCCCGCTGCGGATGGTGGTGCACGGCGTCGGCGCGTTCGACCCCGGCCCGGGTGCGGGGCCGCCAGAGCGGCAGTCCGGGTGGTACGAGCGGATGCGGGCCTGGGGGCTGCCGGTCAGCGAGCGGTACAAGGTGGTCGCCGACCTGGCTGGTGTCCGGGAGTTCATCGACTACTACGGCGAGCACCGGCACGCCGTCGAGCATGAGATCGACGGCGTCGTGGTCAAGGTGGACGAGCTAGCCATCCAGCGCCGGCTCGGCTCGACCAGCCGGGCGCCGCGCTGGGCGATCGCGTTCAAGTACCCGCCGGAGGAGGTCAACACCACGCTCCTCGACATCCGGGTGAACGTCGGCCGCACCGGCCGGGTCACGCCGTATGCGGTGATGGAGCCGGTACGGGTGGCTGGTTCGACGGTGGAGCTGGCCACCCTGCACAACGCGCAGGAGGTGGCCCGCAAGGGCGTGCTGATCGGCGACACGGTCGTGCTGCGCAAGGCCGGTGACGTCATCCCGGAGATCCTCGGGCCGGTGGTCGACCTGCGGACCGGGGCCGAGCGGGCGTTTGTGATGCCGACCGAGTGCCCGGAGTGCGGCACGCCGCTGCGCCCCGCCAAGGAGAGCGACGTCGACATCCGCTGCCCGAACGCGCGGTCCTGCCCGGCGCAGCTTCGGGAGCGGGTGTTCCACCTGGCCGGGCGGGGTGGGTTCGACATCGAGGTGCTGGGGTACGAGGCCGCGGTCGCGCTGCTGGAGTCCGGGCTGTTGGAGGACGAGGGCGACGTCTTCGGGCTGACCGCCGACATGCTCGCGACCTGCCCGTTCTTCACCCGCAAGGACGGCGAGCTCAGCACCAACGCGCGCAAGCTGCTGGACCACCTCGACCAGGCCAAGCATCGTCCATTGTGGAGGGTGCTGGTGGCGCTGTCGATCCGGCACGTCGGGCCGACGGCGGCGCAGGCGCTGGCCCGGGTGTTCCGGTCGGTCGACCGGATCGCGGCGGCGAGCGAGGAGGAGCTGGCCGCGGCGGAGGGGGTGGGGCCGACGATCGCCGAGTCGGTACGGGAGTGGTTCGCGGTGGACTGGCACCGGGCGGTGGTGGAGAAGTGGCGGGCCGCCGGGGTCGAGCTGGCCGAGCAGGCGGCCGACGCGGGGCCGCGGCCGTTGGAGGGGATCACCGTGGTGGTCACCGGCAGTCTGGCCGGCTACAGCCGGGACGGTGCCACCGAGGCGATCCAGGGTCGCGGCGGCAAGGCCACCAGCTCGGTGTCGAAGAAGACCGGGTTTGTGGTGGTGGGGGACAACCCGGGCTCGAAGTACGACAAGGCAGTCCAGCTTGGCGTGCCGGTCCTGGACGAGGGCGGCTTCACGGTGCTGCTCACCGAGGGTCCCGAGGCGGCGCGGGCAGTCGCCCAACCCGCCGAGCCCGCCCAACCCGCCGAGCCCGCCCAACCCGCTCCCCCGACGATCACCGGGTAGCTGTCGCCCGTTGACCTCCATCAGCGACCACAGCTCGATGATCGTCAGCCGCCGGCCGCCGTACCGTGCTTGACCGGGACGATGGCCAGCCCGGCCGCCGCGACCGCGCCAGCCAGGTGCCCCACGGCGCAGAACGGCTCGTCGTGCAGCCGCCAGTGCGCCAGCCCGCCCGGCTGCAACCGCGGTTCGAGCACGCCGACGAACACCCCGTCCGCGCTGCGCAGCTCGGGCCACGGCTGCCCGGAGCGGCCGATCACGTCGTCCTGCAGTGCGTCCGCCGCAGCCGCGCACGCCGACTCGACGCCGTGCTCCAGGCCGAGCGGGAACTCATGTCCGCCGCACTGGACGATCACGTCGCTGGGGAGTTGCCAGCCGTGGGTTCCGGTGTGAGGCGCGTGTCCGTCGGCCGCCCAGCTCGGGTCATTTCGGAAGTCGATCCGGGGGAGGCCAGTGTCCGCGAAGTCAGCCCGCAGGCGTGCGCCGATGAAGGCGACGGCGGCACTGATTCTGCCCGCGCCCCAACTCGGCTCCCGTGTGCTTCCCATCGCCCTCACGCCAGCACGCACTTGATGTAGAACTTCTGGATCACGCTTCCGGTGTCGATCGTGCCGGTGACAAAGAAGGTCTGTCCAGACTTGTACCTCGTCGGTGGCACCGAGCCATGCGGCGGATAGTCCTGGTCTTTGCCGTCAACCTTCCGGTCGCCGGAGTAAACGCGGACCATGTACCGCCCGGCCTGCTGTTTCGGGTACACCCCCATGCGACGGGTTCGCCGGGACCACGTTGCTGGACCGATAGCCGGCCAAGATCATTGGAGTTAATGTAGTCGGGCGAGCACGAATGTAGGGATTCTGGTCCCACTGGGGCGCACCCGACGAGCCCACCCACGACGGTGGCCGCGACGATAGCCGCATGCCAGCATCGCTGTAATCGAGCGCCCCTCACCTTGTCGATCACGCCGATCCTTCATCTCGACCGCCGCGCGGGGTCGCCGTCGGCGGTATAGGGAACAGCCTGATTATCCGGCTATCGACACAATTGAGGCAGGCAGAAAACCCTTAAACGCACAGTCTGAACAAGACCAGATAGCTGATGATCTCCCCGCGACCCAGGCAGAGCCTCAAATATGCCGTGCCCACTGCCATCGGGGGAGACTGCTGACGTTGACCAAGAGCGGAGCTACCTGGCGCCCCGCTACCGGGTGGCGAGACAGCACGGTGGCGGCCCGCACGGTGGCAGCGATGCCGGTCAGGTGTACCTTTGGTGTATGACACGCACAAACATCGACCTGGATGACGAGCTGGTCGCCGCCGCCATGCGCAAGTACAGCTTGAAGACCAAGAAGGAGGCCGTGGACCTCGGCCTTCGCCGGCTCGTCGGCACGCCCGTCACGAAGGAGTTCCTGCTCAGCCTGCGCGGGATGGGCTGGGAGGGCGACTTGGACGCGATGCGGGACAGCGAGCCAGTCGAGCACATGCCGTGACGTCGTACCTCGTTGACACCTCGGCGTGGATCGAGTACGCCCGCGACACAGGCTCGCCGTCATGTGAGTACGTCGATCGTTTGATCCGGGACGATCACGCCGTGCATCTGACCGAGCCAGTGATCATGGAACTGCTGGCTGGCGCCGGACCCAGGACGATCGACCAGACCGAAAAGCTGGTCGGGGCGTTCCCGATTCTCCAGGTCCACGCCCAGCTCGACTACCACGAAGCCGCCAAGATCTACCGAATGACCCGGTGGTCGGGATTCACCCCCCGCAGCATGATTGACTGCTTGATCGCTGCGGTGGCCGCACGTAACGAGGTGACGGTAGTGCATGGTGATCGCGACTTTCGGTTCATCGCCGAGCGATATCCGCTGGCTGTTGCGCCGTAGCTCGGCCGGCGAGCGGGCGGGAACGCTATCGGGCGGCGGCCAGCACGGTGGCGGCGATGCCGGTCAGGTGGGCCAGCCGCATCACCTCGCCGCTGCGGAACGCCGGCCCGCCCGGCCGGCCCAGCAGCACCGCCCGCTCCGGCACGCCGAGTGGA
The DNA here is from genome assembly GCA_035476575.1 of Mycobacteriales bacterium. Lineage (GTDB taxonomy): Bacteria > Actinomycetota > Actinomycetes > Mycobacteriales > JACQDL01 > DATILL01. Next base: position 39,967 of record DATILL010000082.1, on the reverse strand, counting down.
GCCGCGACCAGCTCGGTCCCGAGGTTCTGCCAGGACGTCGGCACCCAGTCGTCCTCAGGCTCCAACACGACCGCCTTGGCCACCGGCAGCCACGGCAGCCTGACCTCCGCCATCTCCGGCGCGGCCGCGCTGGCGGCCCGCAGGACGTAGCCGTCGTCCAGCCGGTACACGACCACCGCCCACCCGGCCCGGAAGATCCGAGGCAGCGCGGTCGCCAGCTCGATGATCGCGTCGGCCGGCCGCTCGGCCATCGCCTCGATAACCTCCAGCTCGCGGGAGGTGTCCAGCGGCCCGCCGCCGTACGGTCGGATCGACTCCACCAGCACCCCGGGCACCGACGTGGCCGCGGTGACCAGCACGTCTGGCATCCGGCCGTACGGCAGGTCGACCACGAGGTCGTCGACCGCCTGGCCCCGGGTGCGCTCGACGATGTCCACGCTCACGATGTCCGCGCCGGTCTGGCCGAGCGCGGTGGCCACCGCGCCGAGGGTGCCAGGCTGGTCAGGGACAACGACCCGCAGCAGATAGGACACTTTCCCCTCCTCGGGGTCCAGCGTCTCGACTGGCCAAGACGCCATCCTGCACTATCCCAGGATCCGAGGCATTTCGCCGACGTGGGCTTGTTCGGCTGGCCGGCCGGCCAGCCCGGGTCGGGCCACGATGCCCGACCCGTAGACTCGGACGATCCCCGAACGGTGCGATCGGAAAGGAACGGCGGATGGCTGACGGCATCACCCGCGACGAGGTGGCGCACCTCGCGCGGCTGGCCAGGCTGGCGGTGACTGACGAGGAGCTGGACACCTTCGCCGGGCAGCTCGACGTCATCCTGCAGTCCGTGGCGCGGGTCCAGGAGGTCGCCGCGGAAGATATACCGCCCACGTCGCACGCCGTCCTGCTCACCAACGTCCTCCGACCCGACACCGTCCGCCCGTCCCTTGCCCCCGACCAGGTGCTGGCCATGGCTCCGGCCGCGGAGGACGGCCGGTTCCGGGTGCCCCGCATCCTGGACGAGGAGGCCTGAGCCGTGAGCCGACAGCGAGTAGGCGTCGAGCGGCCGGCGTGGGCCGCGAGGGGCGAAGCGAACGCGGAGGCGAACAGTGAGCGCCGCTGAGCTCACCAGGCTCCCCGCGGCCGGTATCGCCGCGGTGGTCGCGAGCGGTGAGGTGTCCGCCGTCGAGGTTGCGCAGGCCCACCTGGACCGGATCTCCGCCGTCGACTCCCAGGTGCACGCCTTCCTGCACGTCGACGCCGACGGGGCGCTGGCCGCCGCGAAGGCGGTCGACGACAAGCGGGCGGCCGGCGAGCCGCTCGGTCCGCTGGCCGGTGTACCGCTGGCGCTCAAGGACGTCATCGTCACCAAGGGCATCCCGACCACCTGCGGCTCGAAGATTCTCCAAGGCTGGGTGCCGCCGTACGACGCCACGGTGACAGCCCGGCTGAAGGACGCCGGCATCGTGATCCTCGGCAAGGTCAACATGGACGAGTTCGCGATGGGCTCGTCCACCGAAAACTCCGCATACGGCCCGACCCGCAACCCGTGGGACCTGTCCCGGGTGCCAGGCGGGTCGTCCGGTGGATCGTCCGCGTCGGTGGCAGCGTTCGAGGCGCCGCTGGCGATCGGCACCGACACAGGCGGTTCGACCCGGCAGCCGGCCGCAGCCACCGGCGTGGTTGGGCATAAGCCGACGTACGGCGGGGTGTCCCGGTATGGCCTCGTCGCGTTCTCCTCCAGCCTCGACCAGGCCGGCCCGCTGGCCCGCACCGTGTTGGACGCCGCGTTGCTGCACGAGGCGATCGGCGGCCACGACCCGCTGGACTCGACCAGCATCGACGTGCCGGTTCCGGCGCTGGCCGCGGCGGCCCGGACCGGCGCGACCGGCGATCTGGACGGACTGCGGGTCGGGGTGGTCCGCGAGCTCGGTGGCGAAGGGTACGAGGCCGGGGTGCTGGAGTCGTTTCAGCAGGCGGTCGCGCTGTTGAAGGAGCTGGGGGCCGAGATCACCGAGGTCTCCTGCCCACACTTCGACTACGCCCTGCCCGCGTACTACCTGATCACGCCCAGCGAATGCTCGTCCAACCTGGCACGGTTCGACGCGGTGCGCTATGGCCTGCGGGTCGGCGACGACGGCGCACGCGCCCTGGAGGAGGTGATGTCGCTGACCCGGGACGCTGGTTTCGGTCCGGAGGTCAAGCGCCGGATCATCCTCGGCACCTACGCCCTGTCCAGCGGTTACTACGATGCGTACTACGGCCAGGCGCAGAAGGTCCGCACCCTGATCAGTCGGGACTTCGCGGTAGCGTACGAGCGGTGTGACGTGCTGGTCAGCCCGACCTCGCCGTTCGTGGCGTTCAAGATCGGCGAGCGGACCGCCGACCCGCTGGCCATGTATGCGAGCGACCTGTGCACCCTGCCGGCGTCGCTGGCCGGCGTCCCGGCTATCTCCGTCCCCTGTGGACTGTCCACCGCACCTGGCTCCGCGACGCCGCTGCCGGTCGGTCTGCAGATCATGGCCCCGGCGCTGGCCGACGACCGGTGCTACCGGGTGGCCGCCGCCGTTGAGGCCGCGCTGGACGCTCGTCGTGGCCATCCTTTCCCGACCGACGCTCCTGAGCTGGGACATACACAGTGACGCTCGCGCTGCCATCATTCGACGAGGTCCTCTCCCGGTACGAGCCGGTGCTCGGGCTGGAGACGCACGTCGAGCTGGGTACCGCCTCGAAGATGTTCTGCGGCTGTGCCACGACGTTCGGCGCGGCCCCGAACACCCAGGTCTGCCCGGTCTGCCTCGGTCTGCCGGGCAGCCTGCCGGTGGCGAACGCGGCGGCGATCGAACACACGATCCGGCTCGGCCTGGCGCTGAGCTGCTCGATCTCGCCGTGGTGCCGGTTCGCCCGGAAGAACTACTTCTACCCGGACATGCCAAAGAACTTTCAGATCAGCCAGTACGACGAGCCGCTGTGCTCGGACGGACACCTGGACATCGAGGTGGCCGGCCAGCCCTACCGGATCGGGATCGAGCGGGTGCATCTGGAGGAGGACACCGGCAAGAGTTCGCACATCGGTGGGTCCACGGGCCGGATCCATGGCGCCACCCACTCCCTCGTCGACTACAACCGTGCCGGCATCCCACTGGTCGAGGTGGTCACCAGGCCGTTGTCCGGTGCCGGCGCGCTGGCCCCGGAGGTGGCCCGGGCGTACGTCAGCGAGCTGCGCGAGATCTGCCGGGTGCTCGGGGTGTCGGACGTGCGGATGGAGCAGGGCTCGCTGCGCTGCGACGTCAACGTGTCGCTGAACCGGCCCGGCGAGGGATGGGGCACCCGCACCGAGACCAAGAATGTCAACTCGTTGCGCAGCGTGGAGCGTGCGGTCCGGTTCGAGATGTGCCGGCAGGCCGCGGTGCTGGACTCGGGCGGCCGGGTCATCCAGGAGACCAGGCATTTCCACGAGGAAACCGGCACGACAACGTCCGGCCGGAGCAAGGAGGAGGCCACCGACTACCGGTACTTCCCGGAGCCGGACCTGGTGCCGATCGCTCCCGACGCTGAGTGGGTGGAGCGGCTCCGGGCGGCCTTGCCGGAACTGCCCGCCGCCCGGCGCGCCCGGCTGGCGGCCGAGCTCGGCGCCGACCCGAAGGACATGCGGGCAATGGCAAACGCCGGGGTGACCGACCTGGTGGCGGAGACGGCGGCAGCGGGCGCCCCTGTGGAGCAGGCGCGCAAGTGGTGGCTTGGCTACCTGGCCCAGCAGGCGAACGCGGCCGAGATCAGTCCGGCCGAGCTCGGGATCACACCGGTCCAGGTGGCCCGGGTGATCGCCCTGGTCGCGGACGGCACGCTGTCCGATGGGTTGGCCCGGCAGGTGGTCGACGGCGTCCTGGAGGCTGGCAGGAGTCCGGATGAGATCGTCGCGGAGCGAGCCCTGCGTACGGTGAGTGACACCGGTGCCCTCGGTGCCGCCGTGGACCAGGCGATCGCGGCTCAACCAGACGTGGTGGCGAAAATCCGCGGCGGCAAGGTGCAGGCGGTCGGTCCGATCGTCGGCGCGGTGATGAAGGCTACCCGCGGGCAGGCGGACGCAGCGGTTGTCCGGGCGCTGGTGCTGGAGCGGCTCGGTGTCGAGAGTTAGGCCGGGGGTCTGCAGGCGGTTGGCGGCGGGAGGGTAGCGTCGGTCATCCATAGTGTCAGGCCATAACTGGGCTGGAAAGGCTATTCCGGATCGGCCGACTGCCGATATATTCCGCGACATTCTCCGTACGGTTTGCCCCTCTTCCCATTGTCCGCCTCGTAGGCCGCTGCTCGATCGAGCGGGGATGCCTGATGAGGGGTTACGCCGTTCGGCCCATCGGCGGGTTACACCCTCGGCCCGCCCACGTGCGTCCCCAGGAGGACCCACATGGCGAACCCCCCTCATCGCCGTCGCCGCGTGTTTGCGGCGACACTCGGTTGTGCGGCAGCCGCCGCCATGGTGGCCGCGGGCGTGGTGACCGCGAGCCCTGCCGGTGCCACCACCGGCAACGTACGGACCGTAGCTGGCGCCAAGGCCGTACCGAACAGCTACATCGTGGTGCTCAAGGACAACGTCACCCCGGTCTCGGCCATCCCGCAGACCGCGGCCGCGCTGACCAAGCAGTACGGTGGCCAGGTCAGGGCCACCTGGCAGCATGCCCTGCACGGGTTTGCCGCCCGGATGAGTGCTGCTCAGGCAAGCAAGCTGTCGGCCGACTCCCGCGTGACATATGTCCAGCAGGACGCCGAGGTGCATACCTTGGACAGCCAGGCCAACCCCCCGTCCTGGGGGCTGGACCGGCTTGACCAGCGCAACCTGCCGTTGGACAGCAGCTACACGTACTCGACCACGGCCACCAACGTGCACGCGTACATCGTCGACACCGGCATCAGGATTACGCACACGACGTTCGGCGGCCGGGCCACATGGGGCTTCAACGCAGTTGACGCCAACAACACCGACTGCAACGGCCACGGCACACACGTCGCCGGCACGGTCGGCGGATCGCAGTACGGCGTCGCCAAGGGCGTCAGCTTGGTCGCGGTCAAGGTGCTCGACTGCGCCGGCTCCGGCACCACCGCCGGTGTCGTCAACGGTGTGAACTGGGTGGCGGCGAACGCCATCAAGCCGGCCGTGGCCAACATGAGCCTCGGTGGCGGCGTGGACACCACGCTGGACAACGCGGTCGCCAACGCAATTGCCTCCGGGGTCACGTTCGCCATCGCATCGGGCAACTCCAACGCCGACGCGTGCAACTTCTCGCCGGCCCGGGTGGCCACCGCGATCACCGTGAACGCCACGGACATCAACGACAACCGGGCGTCGTTCTCCAACTTCGGCACCTGCACCGACATCTTCGCGCCCGGCGTGAACATCACCTCGTCGTGGAACACCAACGACACCGCGACCAACACCATCAGCGGCACGTCGATGGCGACCCCGCACGTGGCCGGTGGAGCGGCGCTGTACCTGGCGACGCACCCTAACGACACACCCGCCCAGGTCAGCTCCGCACTCGTCGCGGCTGCGACCCCGAACGTGGTGATCAATCCCGGCGCCGGCTCGCCGAACCGGTTGCTGTTCGCCGGCACCACCGCTGGCGGTCCGGTGGTCACCAACCCCGGTAACCGGACCGGTACCGTCGGTGTCGCCACCAACCTGCAGATGACGGCGTCCGATGGTACTCCTCCGTATACATGGTCCGCGTCGGGGCTGCCGACCGGGCTGTCGATCAACTCCTCCGGCCTGATCTCCGGCACGCCGTCGGCGGCCGGCACCTTCAACGTGACGGTGACAGCGAGCGGTGGTGGCACAGGGTCGACGTCCTTCACCTGGACGATCAGTGGTGGTGGTGGCGGCGGGTGCTCGAGCCCGGGCCAGAAGCTGGCCAACCCTGGCTTTGAGTCCGGTGCGACCTCGTGGTCGCAGACGGCCGGTGTGATCGGCCAGTACACTGGGTTGCGTGCCTCGCACAGTGGTACATGGAATGCCTGGCTGAACGGCTATGGGGTCACCCATACCGACACGCTCTCGCAGTCGGTCACCATCCCGGCCGGGTGCTCGTCGTACACCTTGTCGTTCTGGTTGCACATCGACACCGCGGAGACGACCACGACGATCCAGTACGACAAGCTGACCGTGAAGCTCGGCTCGACCACGCTGGCGACGTACTCGAACCTGAACGCCGCCGCCGGCTACTCGCAGAAGACCTTCAACGTGGCTGGGTTTGCCGGCCAGACGGTAACCCTGCTGTTCACCGGTACCGAAGACATCTCCCTGCAGACGTCCTTCGTGGTGGACGACACGGCGCTGAACGTGAGCTAGGCATCTCCGCACCTGGCTAGCGAGATGGCGCGTCTCGTGGGACCACCACGAGACGCGCCATCTCAACGTCTCGAGGTTCGGGGCTCCGGCGACCGACGTGACATCGTGGCCGGGTACGGCGGTTTGTCTCATGGGATGCCTCGCGGTTTACACGGTGTCAGGGCGTAATGCGCAGAATGCGGTCGTCGTCGGGGACCGGCGTGCCGCGACCGTCCCGGTTGGATGTGCCTACCCACAGGGATCCGTCGGGCGCGGCGGTCACCGCCCGCAGCCGGCCATAAGTGTTGGTGAACAACGCCACCGGCTGGCCCACCCCGCCATCGCCGGTCAGCGGAACACTCCACAGCCGTTGACCGCGAAGTGCTCCAACGTACAGCGTTCTGTTAAGGATTGCTATGCCGGACGGTGAAGCCTGGTCCGTCGACCAGGTAAGGAGTGGCTCGGTGTACCTGGCGTCATGGGCAGCACCCTCCACCACCGGCCAGCCGTAGTTGTGGCCGGGCTGGATCAGGTTGATCTCGTCGAACTGGTTCTGGCCAAACTCCGAGGCGTACAGCCTGCCGGCGGAGTCCCATGCCAAGCCCTGCACATTGCGGTGTCCATAGCTGTAGACCACCGAGTCAGGGAACGGGTTGCCGGGCGCGGGCCTCCCGGCTGGCGTCATCCGCAGCACCTTGCCATTCAGCGCGGTCGGATCTTGGGCGCGATCAGGCTCGGCCGCGTCCCCGACTCCGGCATAGAGCATGCCGTCAGGACCGAACGCGATCCGGCCGCCGTCATGGTTACCCGCTTTATGAATCCCGGTGAGGATTGGCTGCGGTGGCTGTCCGAGGACGAACCGTGCGATCCGGTTGTCCTGCGCGGCGGTGTAATAGGCGTAGATCAGCTTGTCAGTAGCGTAACCTGGTGACACCGCCAGCCCAAGCAGTCCTCCCTCGCCTGCCTGCACGACCTCACTGAGCCGTTGTACCTCGGTCACGGCGCCGGCCGGTGTCACCTTTAGGATCCTGGCGGTGTCGCGTTCGCTGACCAGCGCGTCTCCGTCTGGGAGGAACGCGATGCTCCAAGGAACCTCTAGCTGACGGGTCAGGATCCGGGGACTGCCCGGTGCACCGGCGGTCGAGGCGCCGCCCGGGGTGGTGGGTGTCGTGGGCTGGCCGTCCGATGCTCGACTGTGGCAACCGGACAGTCCGATGAGGACAGTGAGTAACAAGGCGAGCTGCCGCATGTAGTCCCTACAGAGGTGATGTCCGCGATGGTCGTCGGCCGACGGGAACTAGACTGGTGAGGTGGTGGAATCTGGTGGTGGCAGGATACGGATCACTCGGTCATCGTCCGGGATCGCTTTGCCTTCAGCGTCGTGGTTGGCGGTGGTCAACCACAGTGCGCCGTCCGAGGCGGCCTCGACAGTGCGGAGCCTGCCGTAGACATGGTTCAACAGCGGGTCCACGGCGCCCGGCGAGCCAGTGCCGTCCAAGGTGATGGCAAGAAGCTTCTGCCCGGTGAGACTGGTCGCGAACAGCCCGAACCCGATAATGGCGCAGCCACCGATGGGAGCTGTGTTCGCCTCGAAGGTCTGCGCTGGGTCAACATAGTCCGGCTGGTGGGCCTTGCCCCGAACCGCCGGCCAGCCGTGGTTGGTCCCGGCTCGTATCCGGTTCAGCTCTGCGGTCGGCCCGGTGTTTTCTACCGCGAACAGCTCTTTGTCATCGTTCCAGCACAGCCCGGATACGTTGCCATGACCGGTGGAGTACACGGCGGACGAAGGGTCTGGGTTGTTCCTGGCCGGACGCCCGAACTGGTCAACTCGCAGGATCTTGCCGGCAAGGCTGGAGTGGGCCTGCGCCAGTGCGGGCTTGTCCCCATCTCCTGTGCCGACGTAGAGCAGGTCATCTGGTCCGAACTCGATGCGCCCGCCGTTGCCAGTGTGGCCCTTGGGGATGCCGGTGATAATAGGTGTCGGGATGCCGCCGAGCTCGAAACGAACGACCCGGTTGTCGGTCGCTGTGGTGAGGTACCCGAAGACCAGCCGGTCCTCGCGGTATGAGGGGGAGATCGCCAGGCCGAGCAGCCCGCCGTCGCCGCCGCCGTCCAGACCGGCTATTCGCATCACCTCTTGTGGGGGCACGGATCGGTCAGGAGCGACGCGCAAGATCCGTCCGGTCGTGCGCTCGCCGACGAGTGCGGTGCCATCCGGCAGCGTGGCCAGCCCCCACGGTGCGCGCAGCTTGCTGGCCACCACGTTCGGGTCGCCTGCCTGCCCGGGCTGTCCGGGCGCGCCAGTGCCCTGCCTCCCCCCGCCGCCCTGACCAGGCTCAGGCTGGGTGGACAGTTGTGGATCAGGACCACCGACCGGGGGTAGCGTGTCGGGCTTGGGCACCCACGTCGGTGCGGCGTTCGCAGACCCGTAACCGCAGCCGGACAGCAGCATGATGCCTGTCAGCATCGTCACCACCGCGGCCGCCACGGTGGTGATGAACGGGCGGTCCGGGCGTGCCATGGTGTCCAGTCTTCCTGACAATGCGAGGCGTTGGCAGCGCCCTTGCCACGCCGGCTTGTTGATCGAACGCATGATCGGATCGCCCCTTAAGCCGCAGCCATGCCAGCCGTGTACGTCTTGTTATCGACCGAACCCCAAGAGCGACACCTAGGTCGTGCTCACCGAGAACGATCATGGGTCTGTGAAGGCCTGCGACCTGCCTGACCGGATCGGACTACTGAACAGGACTGCCTTGCTCATGGCTGGCTCCCTGAAGACCTGTCCAACGGGTGGATCATCCTGGCGAGCTGCTCGCGACAGCGGCGTCGAAAGTCCGGTGAGTACCGATCGACACCGTAGATGCTCTCGACAACTTGAGGCATCGCGATCGGGGCAAACGCCACGACGTACGCGACCAGCGTAATGAACTCAGCCTCGAGCTCGTCTGTGACCTCACCGGCCGTCTGCCGTCGGCGGACCCGTTCGACGGCCTCGCGCATGTTTGATCGTTGGGTCGCTGTGACCGTCTCGTCATTGTCGGGGTTGTCTTCAAGCCCGTGCCAGATGGCCAGGCGTGCCCAGTCTGGTCGATCCAGCGTCGCGTCCAGATAGGCCGCGAACGCATCCTCCATGGACGAGCCGGAAGGTGCGATCACGGCCTCGGCGGATGTCCATCGCCGCCGTAGCTCAGCCATCAGGCCCTGCTTGCCTCCGAAATAGTAGGAGATGAGCTGTGGGTTGACCCCAGCTCGCTCCGCGATCCCGGCCGTCCGGGCACCCGAGTAGCCCTTTGCCCCGAACTCAGCGACCGCAGCCTGCAGGATCCGCTCCCGCGTATGAGCGGCGTTACGCGAACCTTGCTGAGGGTCGGGAGCGCGACGAGGCGGGCGGTCAGGGTCGCCTGCGGCGATGGGTTGCTTCGTCACGGGCGTCACCATACCCACTCAACCGAATGAGTGGCAAGACATTCAATCGGGTGATTGACAACCCTAGACCAACCGACCGAAGATCTCCGGCATGACTGAGACGCCGTACGCCACGCCGAGCCTCGGAACGACGACGGCCTGCCGCCGTAGCCGACTGTTCTGGCTCTGCGGCTGCCCGCCTCGCCCGCGGGCGGTGAACGGTGCGCTGCGCCGGGATGGTCCCTGCGCCAGGGGTGACACCGCGACTGTTCTACGGCGTCGGCTTGGCCGTGGGGTCGGTGAGATGCCCTCCGCTCGCAGCAGCGATCACCGGCAGGTGTCGTGCCCGAGCGGTCGGCAGTCGGATCGCTCGTCCGCCCTCGCCGGCCAGCACCAGTCGCACCCGGCCGGCCGAGTCAACCTCCAGGCCGGCGACCTGCGACCACGGGACCCGCCGGGAGCCCACAAGAGCGCGAACGGTCATGCCGTCGGTGTCTACGTCCACCCCGGCCCGAACGACCCAGATCGTCACCAGCATCGGCGCCAGGTACACCCAGACGAGCCAGGGACTTGCCAGCGCCAGCGGGGTGGCGAAGCTGAGTCCGAACAAGCTGGCTAGCAGCGCGATCCGACTGGTCCGGATCTGGACGGTGGTGGCGTCGGCCATGGCTCCATCTTGCCGGTTGCGGGGGCGTAGGCCGAGGCCGCGGGGCGTCCCGGTCTGGTCAAACCGCTCATCAACTATGGTGAGCGTCACCGCCGTGACTACTCCCGGCCGCCGTCCGCCTGGGTCATCCATGGGCACGTCCGGCCATAAGCGACATCGATCGAAAGGGGCGTCCCGTGACCAGCGCCAGCCACGGACCACGACCGAACAAGCCGCGGAGCTTTGAGGTTACCGACGGCATCGAGCGCGCGGGCGCGCGTGGCATGCTGCGGGCGGTAGGGATGACGGACGACGACTGGGACTCACCACAGATCGGCGTGGCGTCGAGCTGGAATGAGATCACACCATGCAACCTTCCGCTGGCCCGGTTGGCCAAGCAGGCAAAGGTTGGGGTCCGGGGAGCTGGGGGCTTCCCGATGGAGTTCGGGACCATCTCTGTGTCCGACGGGATATCGATGGGCCACGTCGGGATGCACTACTCGCTGGTCTCCCGGGAGATCATTGCCGACTCGGTGGAGACGGTGATGGAGGCGGAGCGCCTGGACGGCGTGGTGCTGCTGGCCGGCTGCGACAAGTCGCTGCCAGGCATGCTGATGTCGGCGGCACGGCTGGACGTGGCTGCCGCTTTCTTGTATGCGGGTTCGACGCTTCCAGGCCGGCTCGGCGACCGAGACATCACGATCATCGATGCGTTCGAGGGGATCGGCGCATGCGTGATGGGTCGGATCACCCGGGCTGAGCTCGACGAGATCGAGCGCCACTTCTGCCCTAGCGAAGGTGCTTGCGGTGGGATGTACACAGCGAACACGATGGCCAGCGCGGCCGAGGCGCTGGGCATGTCCTTGCCAGGCTCAGCGTCTCCGCCTGGCCCGGACGCTCGCCGTGACGTGTACGCGGAGCGGGCCGGCGAAGCCGTCGTGGAACTGGTTCGGCAGGGCATCACCGCTCGGCAGATCCTGACCAAGCAGGCTTTCGAGAACGCGATCGCTGTGGTGATGGCAGTCGGTGGCTCAACCAACGCCGTGCTGCACCTGCTGGCGATTGCGCATGAGGCTCGGGTTGATCTTGATCTGGACGATTTCAACCGAATCGGTGACCGGGTGCCACACCTGGCTGACGTCAAGCCGTTCGGTCGGTACGTGATGAACGACGTGGACCGGATCGGTGGTCTGCCGGTGGTGATGAAGGCGTTGCTCGACGCTGGGTTGCTGCACGGTGACTGTCTCACCGTAACGGGCCGCACGATCGCTGAGAACCTTGCCGAGATCGCTCCACCGGATCCGGACGGCAAGATCATCCATGTTCTGTCGGATCCGATTCATCGCACCGGCGGGATCACAATCCTGCGCGGTTCTCTAGCGCCGGAAGGCGCGGTGGTCAAGTCCGCCGGTTTTGACAGTGAGGTGTTCGAGGGTACGGCCCGGGTCTTCGATGGCGAGGAAGGCGCGATGGATGCCGTGACCACAGGGTCGTTGCGCGCCGGTGATGTCGTGGTGATCCGTTACGAGGGACCGCGTGGCGGACCGGGCATGCGCGAGATGCTGGCCGTGACCGGGGCGATCAAGGGTGCAGGGCTGGGCAAGGACGTGCTGCTGCTCACCGACGGCCGGTTCTCCGGCGGTACGACGGGCCTCTGCATTGGCCATGTCGCGCCCGAGGCCGCGGTGGGCGGGCCAATCGCTCTGATCGCAGATGGCGACCGGATCCGGCTGGACCTGGCTGCCCGGACTCTGGACCTGCTGGTGGAGGAAGACGAGCTCGGCCAGCGACTGTCCGCCTGGAAGCCGCAGGCGTCCCGGTTCGAGACAGGCGTCCTGGCGAAGTACATGAAGCTGGTCGGCTCCGCCGCCGCGGGCGCGGTCTGCGGGTGAGCGGTCCATGCCCGAGACATGCGTCAACCCGATGGTCCCAGATCGTCCGTGTTCAACTGAGGTTCCCAGTATGTGGGAACGGCGTCCCGCAGAGTTGACTCCCTCCTGTGCCGCCCCGTACCGTCGTGGCCATGCATCTGATCCTCGTAGTCTGCTAGCGCGTCGCCGACTCGGTCGACGCGCAGCCCCTCAGTGCTTGGCACGGGGGGTTTTTTCTTGGCTCCGTACCCGCCTCGACGCCAAAGGCCAGCCATGCCAACAAGCACACCGCGAGGGCCCGTCCCCGGTCCGCCCTCCCGCCCTCCCGCGCCGCCGCGCGCAGAGGCTCATCCAGACGCTCAGCCCTGCACGGGGGCGCAGTCGCTCGTCAGATCGCTCGAATCTATCGGCGCGGAGGTTGTCTTCGGTATCCCGGGCGGAGCGATCCTGCCGGCGTACGACCCGCTGTTGGACTCGGTCCGGGTTCGGCATGTGCTCGTCCGACACGAGCAGGGTGCTGGGCACGCGGCTGAGGGCTATGCCCAGGCCACTGGCAAGGTCGGCGTCTGCATGGCCACGTCCGGACCTGGCGCCACCAACCTGGTCACCCCGATCGCCGACGCCTACATGGACTCCGTCCCGATCGTCGCGATCACCGGCCAGGTGCCGAGCGGGTCGATCGGGACCGACGCGTTCCAGGAAGCCGACATCTGCGGCATCACGATCCCCATCACCAAGCACAACTTCCTGGTGCAGCATGCCGACGACATCCCGCAGGTGATCGCGGAGGCGTTCCACATCGCCAGCACCGGCCGCCCCGGTCCTGTGCTGGTCGACCTTCCCAAGGACGTGCTGCAGGCCCGTACGACGTTCAGTTGGCCGCCACAGATTGAGCTGCCCGGCTATCGGCCGGTGCTGCGCCCGCACGGCAAGCAGGTCCGTGAAGCAGCCCGGCTGATCGCCGAGGCGCGGCGGCCGGTGTTCTACATCGGTGGCGGCCTCCTGAAGGCTCACGCGGCGAAGGAACTGCTCACGTTGGCCGAGCTGACCGGCATCCCCGTGGTGACCACGTTAATGGCCCGTGGTGCCTTCCCCGACAGCCATGCCCAGCACCTCGGCATGCCAGGCATGCATGGCACGGTCGCCGCCGTGACCTCGCTGCAGAAGGCAGACCTGCTCATCACCCTCGGCGCCCGGTTCGACGACCGGGTCACCGGCAAGCTGGCCACCTTCGCGCCCGGCGCCGCGGTCATCCACGCCGACATCGACCCAGCCGAGATCTCCAAGAACCGCACCGCCGACGTACCAATCGTCGGGGACTGCCGCGAGGTCATCGAGCAGCTCATCGAGGCTGTGACCGCGGAGTACGCCGCCGGCCGGCGGGCCGACCTGACCGGCTGGTGGCGGCAGCTCGACGGCTGGCGACAGACCTATCCGCTGGGCTACGAGTGGCCGGCGGACGGTTCGCTCGCGCCACAGTACGTGATCGAGCGCCTCGGTGCCATCGCAGGGCCGGAGGCGGTGTACGTCGCGGGCGTCGGGCAGCACCAGATGTGGGCCGCGCAGTTCGTCAAGTACGAACACCCCTACACCTGGCTGAACTCCGGTGGCCTCGGCACGATGGGATACGCCGTGCCGGCGGCGATGGGCGCGAAGATGGGGCGGCCGGACGCCACCGTGTGGGCCATTGACGGTGACGGCTGCTTCCAGATGACCAACCAGGAGCTCGCCACCTGCGCGCTGGAGGCCGTGCCGATCAAGGTCGCGGTCATCAACAACGGCAACCTTGGCATGGTTCGCCAATGGCAGACGCTGTTCTATGACGAGCGGTACTCCAACACCGACCTTGGCACCCACAAGCACCGGGTGCCGGACTTCGTCAAGCTGGCCGAGGCCTTCGGCTGCGTAGGCCTGCGCTGCGAGTCCAAGGAGGAGGTGGACATCGCGATCGGCAAGGCGATGGAGATCAACGACGTGCCGGTGGTGGTCGACTTCGTGGTGGGCAAGGACGCGATGGTCTGGCCGATGGTGCCGGCGGGCACAAGCAACGACGAGATTCTGGCCGCGCGCAACGTGCGTCCGGCGTTCGATGAGGACCTCTGATGACGCGACACACGCTCTCTGTCCTGGTGGAGAACAAGCCCGGCGTGCTGGCCCGGGTGTCCGGGCTGTTCAGTCGCCGTGGGTTCAACATCGACTCGCTCGCGGTCGGCCCGACCGAACACCGTGAGATCTCCAGAATGACCATCGTGGTCTCGGTCGAGGACCTGCCGCTGGAGCAGGTCACCAAGCAGCTCAACAAGCTGGTGAACGTGATCAAGATCGTTGAGCTGGATCAGGCCCAGTCGGTCCAGCGCGAGCTGCTGCTGGTCAAGGTCCGCGCCGACATGGCCCAACGCGGTCATGTTCGGGAGCTGGTGGAGATGTTCCGCGCCCGGGTGGTCGACGTGAACGCCGAGTCGCTGACCGTCGAGGCGACCGGCACTAGTGACAAGCTCGACGCCCTGCTGAAGGTGCTCGAGCCCTTTGGCATCAAAGAGATGGTGCAGTCTGGGATGGTCGCGGTCGGCCGCGGCCCTCGCTCGATCACCAGCTCCAGCGCGCTGCGACCGGTTGACCGGCACACCGCCTGACGGCATCCGCATGACCACGCTCAGATACGAAGGGAACTCCCGCAACAATGGCTGAGATCTTTTACGACGACGACGCCGACCTCGGGCTGATCCAGGGCCGGACAGTCGCGGTGCTCGGATACGGCAGCCAGGGCCATGCGCATGCCCTGTCGCTGCGAGACTCTGGCGTCGACGTTCGGGTCGGCCTGCCCGAGGGCTCCAAGAGCCGGCCCAAGGCCGAGGCCGAGGGCCTGCGGGTGGTCACGCCCGCCGAGGCTGCCGCCGAGGCCGACCTGACGATGGTCCTCACGCCGGACCAGACCCAGCGGAAGCTGTACGAGGAGTCGATCGCGGCCAACCTGAACGACGGCGACGCGCTGTTCTTCGGGCACGGCTTCAACATCCGGTTCGGGCTGGTCAAGCCGCCGGCCGGGGTCACCGTCGCGATGGTCGCGCCGAAGGGTCCGGGCCACCTCGTACGCCGGCAGTTCAGCGACGGCAAGGGTGTGCCGTGCCTGGTCGCGGTCGAGCAGGATCCGACCGGTGACGGGCTGGCGCTCGCGCTGTCCTACGCCAAGGCGATCGGCGGCAGCCGGGCCGGCGTGATCAAGACGACGTTCAAGGAGGAGACCGAGACCGACCTGTTCGGCGAGCAGGCGGTGCTGTGCGGCGGCACCACCGCGCTGGTGCAGGCCGGCTTCGAGACCCTGGTGCAGGCCGGATACCAGCCCGAGGTCGCGTACTTCGAGTGCCTGCACGAGCTGAAGCTGATCGTCGACCTGATGTACGAAGGCGGCATCGCCCGGATGCGGTACTCGATATCCGACACCGCCGAGTACGGCGACCTGACCCGTGGGCCGCGGATCATCACCGACGCGACCCGCCAGTCGATGAAGGACATCCTGGCCGAGATCACCGACGGTCGGTTCGCCCGGGAGTGGGTGGAGGAGGCAGAGGCCGGCAGCCCGAACTTCACCAAGCTGCGCGAGCAGGGCCAGCAGCACCCGATCGAGCAGGTCGGAGCCACGCTGCGCGGGCTGATGTCCTGGGTCGACCGTCCCATCACCGAGACCGCCTGAGCACCGGGCACGGCTACGGATCACGGTTGTCGTTGGGCACCTGTTCCCCCCGCGGCGAGAAACAGGTGCCCAGCAACCACGCGTATCCAGCAACCACGTACCCAGCATCGTCGGCGCCAACGTCACCCAGCGCTAGTCTCGGCCGCCCAGGAGCCGCCGTGGACCAGGCGGTGGTTGCACACCTGGCCGAGATCGCCGTTGATCTCGAAGGGATGGGTGTCGTCAGGCAGGATCACGCTGACGAACCCGACGAACGCCATGCAGTCGGTCGGGTCACCCACCCCTCCGTTGGGCGGGGTGCGCCACGACAGCGACTTCGCCGCCTTGCCGCCCGGCCGACGCGTTACCAGGCTCGGTCCGGCACCGGGTCCCGGGTCAACACCACATGCAGCGGCCTCCCGTCCCCGCCCGAGTACATCTCCAGGCCGCCGTAGCCATAGATGGTGCAGGTGCGCGCGCTGGTGTTGGTGGCCACGATGCTGACGCTGGCGTGCACGGCATCCGCCTCGAGCTCGCTCAGGGTCCCCGCACGTCAGTGCCGACGCATTGTGGTGGCTGGGTGCGGGTCGGCTGGGTCGTTTGTGGAGCGGCGCTCGGCGTGCCGGTCGGGGCGTCCCGCACCGGCCTGGTCGGGCTCTGCCCAGAACCTGCCGTCGACGAGGCGCCACAGCATGTGAGCAGCAGTACGCCGACGGCGACCGCCGCGCCGCCCAGCCCGCGCCTGGCCAGAATGCCCAACATGGAGATCCTCTCTGCAAGAAAGACTGTTCTCAGGAGTTGTTCGTATCTCAGGGTTGTTCGCGGGTTTTCGTACCGGTTGAGATGTTCCTGGCAGCCGGTTGGTGAGCTGAGCCGGGTGGTCAGCCGGTGCCCTGGAGCCGACCTCAGCGCGGCCGGGCGGGCTGGCTAGACTCGCAGGCGCTGCCCGGCCGTCCCGATCTCCGGAGTGTTTACCCGTGCGCAAGCCCGTCGTCCTCGTCGCCGAAGAGCTCGCCCAGTCCGCACTCGATGTGCTGTCCCACGACTTTGACCTGCGCCAGATCGACGGGGCGGACCGGTCCGCGCTGCTGCCCGCGCTGGCCGATGCGGACGCCGTGCTGGTCCGCAGCGCCACCCAGATCGATGCCGAGGCCCTGGCCGCCGCGGGAAACCTCAAGGTGGTGGCGAGAGCGGGGGTCGGCCTGGACAACGTCGACGTCCCGGCCGCGACCGCCCGGGGCGTGCTGGTGGTCAACGCGCCGACCTCGAACATCACCAGCGCCGCGGAGCACGCCGTCGGACTCCTGCTCGCCGTGGCCCGCAACATCTCTGCCGCCGACGCATCCTTGCAGGGCGGGCAGTGGAAGCGGTCGAAGTACACTGGCGTCGAGCTGGACGGCAAGACCGTCGGGGTGCTCGGGCTGGGCCGGATCGGCGTCCTGTTCGCACAGCGGATGGCGGCGTTCGGGGTGACCCTGCTGGCCTACGATCCCTATGTCCAGGCCGCCCGGGCCGATCACGTCGGCGCCCGTCTGGTGTCCCTGGACGAGCTGCTCGCCCAGTCCGACTTCATCTCGGTGCACCTGCCCAAGACCCCTGAGACGGTCGGGCTGATCGGTGCGGCCGAGCTGGCCAGGGCCAAGCCCGGCGTACGGATCATCAACGCCGCCCGCGGCGGCTTGGTCGACGAGGCGGCGCTGGCCGAGGCGATCAGGTCCGGGCGGGTGGCCGGCGCGGGCATCGACGTGTTCGCCAAGGAGCCGTGCACGTCCAGCCCACTGTTCGGCCTGCCCGGCGTGGTGGTGACGCCGCACCTCGGGGCGTCCACGGCAGAGGCGCAGGACAAGGCAGGTCTTGCCGTGGCCCGGTCGGTCAAGCTGGCGTTGCTCGGCGAGTTCGTGCCGGACGCGGTGAATGTGCAGGCCGGGGGAGTGGTGGCCGAGGAGATCCGGCCGGCGTTGCCGCTGGTGGAGAAGCTTGGCCGGGTGTTCACCGCGCTGGCCCGCGGGGTGGCCCAGTCGATCACCGTCGAGGTGCGTGGCGAGATCTCGACGTACGACGTGTCGGTACTGCAGCTCGCGGCGCTGAAGGGTGTCTTCGCCGACGTGGTCGAGGAGCGGGTGACGTTCGTCAACGCGCCGCTGCTGGCCAAGGACCGCGGGGTGGACGTCGGGCTGGCGACGTACGCCGAGAGCGAGGACTTCCGCAACCTGGTCACGGTGCGGGGGGTGCTGGCCAGCGGGCAGCAGGTGAGCGTCTCGGGCACCCTGTCCGGGCCACGGCAGGTGGAGAAGCTGACCGAGGTCAACGGCTTCGACGTGGACGTACGGCCGGACGAGCAGCACCTGCTGTTCCTCGTCTACGCCGACCGGCCGGGGATCGTCGGCGCGGTGGGGGCGCAGCTCGGCGCCGCCGCGATCAACATCGCCGGCGCGCAGGTGTCCCGCGTCCGCAAGGGTGGCGTTGCCCTGATGGTGCTGTGCGTCGACCAGGCTGTCCCCCATGACCTGCTCCAGCAGATCGCTGTCGGCATTGGCGCCACCGAGGCTCACTCCGTCGACCTCGACGAGGACTGACCATGCTGAGGAATGACCACGCCGAGGCTGACCGTTGAGGAATGACTACGCTCGGCGTGTCATGCGCCACATGCCGTAGCGCTTCGCATTCGTCTGGTCACGACACGCCGCAGAGCGGAAACTTTGCCCCCTGCGCGCCCGACCTGTCATCCCCAAGGACTAGAGTCCGGGCTCGGCAAGGCTGACCGGCATCCCGCGACGGGCGCGGGGTGCACGCGGGGGGCGGCAGCGAACCTACGCTCCTCGACACGGTCTGGAGACCCTTGCTGTCGAGGGTGGCAGTGACACGCATTCATCTGCTGAGACCGCGCACGCGTGTTGTCGCCGCGCTGGTCGCCGCCGCCGTAGTCGGTGTGACCATCGCCGTGGTCGGTGGTGGCTCCGGTGCGGCACCGGGCGGATCGGCGCGGAAGGTCAACGCGAACGCCGCGCAGCGGGCCAAGCTGGACAAGGCGTTGCAGGCACGCTCCGGTGGCACCGAGCCCGGCCGCTCGCGGCCGCTCGCCAGGCTGCCCAAGCATGGCAAGATCGGCGCCCTGATCGAGCTCGACACGGCGTCGACGATGACGGCTTACCGTGGCTCGGCGGCGCGCGGGCGGGCGGCGGCCTCCTCGGCCGCCAAGACGCAGTACCGCCAGGTGCGGACCGCCCAGTCCCGGGTCACCTCGGCGCTGCCAGGCGTCGCGCCCGGCGCCCGGGTGCTCTACCGTACGCACAGCCTGGTGGCCGGCGTCGCGGTCTTCACCGACGTCCGCTACTTCGACGCGCTGAAGACGATCCCGGGCGTACGCACCGTCTACCCGATCGTGGCCAAGAAGGTGTCCAACGCCTACGCCGTGCCCTTGCAGGGCGCGCCGCCGGTGTGGACCTCTCTCGGTGACACCGGGCAGGACAGCACCATCGCGGTTATCGACACCGGTGTCGACTTCACCCACGCGAACTTCGGCGGACCGGGCACGGTCGCCGCCTGGGAGGCGGCGCATGCCGCCGATGCCAAGCCCGCCGACCCGGCTCTGTACCCGAGCGCCAAGGTCGTCGGCGGCTTCGACTTCGTCGGCGACCACTACAATGCCGACCCGGCCGACCCCGCGTTCGACCCGGCCCCCGCACCGGACCCCAACCCGCTGGACTGCGGCGCGCACGGCAGCCACGTGGCCGGCACCGCTGCCGGCTACGGCGTCGACGCCGCCGGGCACACCTTCGCCGGCCCGTACAACAACGACATACCGTTCTCGAGCATGAAGATCGGCCCGGGCATGGCGCCACGGGCCAAGCTGTACGCCTACAAAGTCTTCGGCTGCGAGGGCTCGACGAACGTCGTCGGCGCCGCGATCGAGCGCGCCGCCGACCCCAACGGCGACGGCGACCCGTCGGACCACGTCGACGTGATCAACATGTCCCTCGGCGCGGACTTCGGCTCGCCCCAGGACGCCGACTCGGTCGCCTCCAACCGGGCCGCTGACCAGGGCATCACCGTCGTCGCGGCGTCCGGCAACGCTGGCGACTACTTCGACATCGGCGGCTCCCCGGCGGACGCGGCCAAGGCGATCGCAGTTGCCAACACCGTCGACGCGTCGGAGATCACGGACTCGGTCACCGTCACCGCCCCGGCCGCCATCGCCGGCACCTACGCCGCGACCCGCTCGGTCGCCTACGACTACGCCACCAAGCCGGACCTGTCCGGCACCCTTGCCGCGCTGTCCGACCCGAACAACAAGGACGGCTGCGATCCGCTGGGCACCGCCGACGCGGCTGCCGTGCGCGGCAAGGTCGCCTTCCTAGAGTGGACCGACCGCGATGCCGTCCGGCGCTGCGGCTCGGTCGTCCGGTCCGGCAACGTGGCCGCCGCGGGGGCGGTCGGATTCGTGTTCGCCAACGACAAGAACTTCTTCTCGGCCGGCATCACCGGCAGCGCCACCATCCCCGGCGTCATGGTGGTCAAGTCTGCCGGCGACGCGATCCGGGCGCAGCTCGGGGCCGGGGTCGTGGTCAGCGGCACCGCGGCCGGCGGCTTCCACCTGTTGGACCCGGCCAACAACGACCAGGTCAACGGCTCCTCCTCGCGCGGGGTCCGCTACGCCGGCAACGTCAAGCCGGACGTGGCCGCGGTCGGCACCAGCGTCACCTCCACGTCGATGGGCACCGGCAACGACGGTGTGTCGTTCTCGGGTACCTCGATGGCCACCCCGATGGTGGCGGGCCTGGCGGCGCTGGTACGCACCAGGCACCCAGACTGGACGCCGGAGGAGGTCAAGGCCGACATCATGAACACCGCCGGCCAGGACCTTTACACCGGCGACAGCCACACCGGCTCCATCTACGCACCTAACCGGGTGGGCAGTGGCCGGATCCAGGCCGACAGGGCGCTGGCGAACGACACTCTGGCCTACGTCGCCACCGACCCGGGCGCCGTGAGCGTGTCCTTCGGCCCAGTCCAGGTGTCCGGCCCGACCACGCTGACCAAGACGGTCAAGGTGGCCAACAAGGGTCTCAGCAGGGTGCAGTACGACGCGTCGTACCAGGCCGTCACCTCGGTGAACGGCGTCAGCTACTCGGTGTCGCCGGCCTCGCTCACGGTTGACCCGCGCTCCACCAGGACGGTCACGGTCACGCTCTCGATCCCCGACCCGGCCGCGCTGAACAAGCCGCTCGACCCCACGATGGACCGGGTCCAGGCCGGTCTGCCGCGCGAGTTCCTGGCCGACGCGAGCGGCCGGCTGACGCTGGTCCCGCCAGCGGCGAGCGGCCGGCCGACACTGCGGGTGCCGGTGTACTCCGCGCCCCGGCCGGCCTCGACGCTGACCCAGGCCACGTCGGTGCTGATGACAGGGGGGACCATCCAGCAGGCCAGCCTGCCGGTGTCCGGAGCCCTGCTCAACCAGGGCGCCGGCACCGAGAACATCACCTCGGTCATGGGCGGGTTCGAGCTGCAGGTGACCAGCGGGCTGTCCCCGCAGTGCTCGGCCAACCGGGTACAGAGCTGCGTCAACCTGCCCGAGGAGCGCTCCGCCGACCTCAAGAATGTCGGCGCCACCTCGGACGCACCGCTGGTCAGCCAGGCCGGTGGCAACCCGATGACCGACGCGCTGGTCTTCTTCGCCATCAACACCCACGGCGCCTGGAGCACCCCCGCGTCCAAGCAGGTGTTCGTGATCGACATCGACACCAACGGCGACAAGACGCCGGACGCGTTCCTGTTCAACACCACGCTCGCCGGCCAGGACGTCTTCGTCAGCGAGCTGGATGATGCCAGCGGCAACGTCCTGGACCTGGAGCTCATCAACGCCCGGGCCGGCGACCTGGACACCGCCCTGTACGACAGCGACACCATCGTGCTCCCGGTGCTGCTCGGCGCCCTGCCGGGGGTGAGCGCGGCGCACCCGCGGATCTCCTACGGCGTCGAGACGTACACGGCGTTCAGCGACAACGCGATCGACTCGGTGGGGGTCAACCCGGACACGGGCCTGCTCACCACCCCGATCTCGCTGGACATCTTCCGGCCCGGGCTGCTGGTGTCGAACGTGGGTGGCGGCCCGTTGCTCTTCCCCGCGGACGGCACGCCGGTCGTCCGCCGGGACGTGCCGGCGTACCGGGTGGACAAGGGCCTCGGTGCCATGATCGTCCACTTCCAGAACCGGCTGGGTGCCAAGACGCAGGTCGTCAACCTGCAGGCCAGGTCGACGGTGCAGCTCACCTTGTCGAAGACCCGGGTCGCGTACGGCGGCCGGGTCGACGCCCGGGTCACCGTGCCCAACAGCGGCGGCCCGGTGCCGACCGGTCAGGTGTGGGTCAACAAGGCTGGCGCCGCCCCGGTCCTGGTCCGCGGCACGCTGAACGGCAGTGGCGTGCTCGCCGTCCGGCTGCCCAACCTGCCCCGGGGGACGTACCGGATCTCGGCGGCCTACGGCGGTGACACGCACTACACCGCCGGTACGTCGAACCAGGTCACCCTGGTCGTGTTCTAGCCGGACGGCCCGGCAGTCCCCGCGGGATCCCACCGCGGGGCTGCCGGGCCTGTGCACATAAGTGCTACAAGCCACACAGGTGCTACACCAGGTTCCATATCGGGGTCCCATATCGGGCGACTGCCTTCCCAATCTCCGGGAAAGGTAGGCTGCCGTGCCATGAAGCTCGCGGTGATTCCCGGTGATGGCATCGGTCCCGAAGTCGTGGCCGAAGGGC
Organism: Mycobacteriales bacterium; assembly: GCA_035476575.1. GTDB lineage: Bacteria > Actinomycetota > Actinomycetes > Mycobacteriales > JACQDL01 > DATILL01. The sequence continues at coordinate 17,307 of DATILL010000082.1, read as the reverse complement.
TCAAGGTGCTCAGCGAGGTGGTCACCGGCATTGAGACCACGTTGTACGACCTCGGCGCATCCCGCTGGCATCGCACCGGCGAGCTGCTGCCCGACTCGGTGCTCACCGAGATCCGCCAGCACGACGCGATCCTGCTCGGCGCGGTCGGCGACCCGACCGTGCCCAGCGGCATCCTGGAGCGCGGCCTGCTGCTACGGCTGCGGTTCGAGCTGGACCACCACGTCAACCTCCGGCCGATCCGGCTCTTCCCCGGCGTGGCCTCCCCAATCGCTGGCGAGCCGGTCATCGACATGGTCGTCGTCCGTGAGGGCACCGAGGGCCCGTACACCGGCAACGGCGGGGTGCTGCGCAAGGACACCCCGCACGAGGTGGCCACCGAGGTCAGCGTCAACACCGCCTACGGCGTCGACCGGGTGGTGCGCGACGCGTTCCGGCGGGCGGTCAACCGGCCCCGTCGGCACGTCACCCTGGTGCACAAGACGAACGTGCTCGTCCATTCCGGCTCGCTGTGGTCGCGCACCGTCGAGGACGTGGCCCGGGAGCATCCCAACGTCGCCGTCGCCTACACCCATGTCGACGCCGCGGCGATGTTCTTCGTGACCAACCCGTCTCGGTTCGACGTGGTGGTGACCGACAACCTGTTCGGTGACATCCTCACCGACCTCGGCGCCGCCATCAGCGGCGGCATCGGACTGGCCGCCAGCGGAAACCTCGACGTGTCCGGCCGCAACCCGAGCATGTTCGAGCCGGTGCACGGTAGTGCGCCCGATATTGCCGGAACGGGGCGAGCCGACCCGACAGCCACGGTATTGTCGGTAGCGCTGTTGCTCGACCATCTCGGGCACGGCGATCAGGCCAAGCGGGTCGAAGCAGCGGTCGCCTTCGATCTGGCCACCCGGGACCACGCCAATCCCGGCTCCACCAAGGAGATCGGCGATCGGCTGGCCGCGCTGGCCAGTCAGCGCGTCTAGTCGGCTCGTCGGTCGCTCGACAAGGGGGTCGTTGTGCCCATCACGCCGACGAAGAAGATCTGGATGAACGGCGAGCTCGTCGCCTGGGACGACGCCACCATCCACATCCTGAACCCGACCCTGCACTACGGCTGGGGCGTGTTCGAGGGCATCCGTGCCTACTCCACACCGGACGGTCCGGCCGTCTTCCGGCTGACCGACCACATCAGGCGGCTGTTCCGGTCCGCCAAGATCTACCTGCTCGACCCCGGCTACACCGTGGACCAGATCGTGGCTGCCACCAAGGAGACGGTCCGGGTCAACGAGCTCGACGCCTGCTACATCAGGCCGATCTTCTACCTCGGGTACGGCGAGATGGGGCTCAACCCGCTGCCCAGCCGCACCGAGGCAGCGATCGCGGTCTGGCCCTGGGGGACGTACCTCGGCGACGAGGCGATGGCCAAGGGCTGCCGGGCGATCACCTCAAGCTGGCAGCACGTCAACCAGAACTCGATCCCGCCCGCCGGGAAGGGCACCGGCCAGTACGTCAACTCCTCGCTGGCCAAGGTGATGGCGCTCAAGGCCGGCTACGACGAGGCCATCCTGCTTAACCCGCAGGGCAACGTCGTGCAGGGCACCGGGGAGAACATCTTCATCGTGCGCGGCAAGACGCTCTATACTCCACCGGCCCAGGAGGGCCTGCTGGAGGGCATCACCCGCGACTCGGCCATGCGGATCGCCCGCGACCAAGGCTACGAGGTGGTCGAGCGCGCGATCGTGCGGACCGACCTGTACCTCGCCGACGAGGCGTTCTTCACCGGCACCGCGGCCGAGATCGTGCCGATCTCCGAGGTGGACGACCGGGCCGTCGGGGAGGGGCGGCCCGGCCCGATCACCCAGGAGATCCAGGGGATCTTTCACCACGCCACGATCGCCCAGGAGAGCCGGTACAAGGACTGGGCCGAGTACGTCCACGAGTGAGCGAAAGCTGATGGTACGGCGCCGCGCCAGGGCGCCGTACCATCGACCTCCGTGGGCCGGTTCCGGTGCGGCCGGGTTTCCTTCGGCGGGACGGTGTGCAAGACTGCCGCCGTGCGGCTCCGCCTGATTATTGGCACCTAGCGCGCTCGCGACCATACCGCCAGCGTGCAGACCTCTCGCATCCGCGGGGGGTCTTTTCATGTGCAGAGAGAAGTTTCAACCATGCTCGACGACAGCTTCCACGTCTACGACACAACCCTGCGCGACGGTGCCCAAGCCGAGGGCATCTCCTACTCGGTCTCGGACAAGCTCGCCGTCGCCCGGCTGCTCGACGAGCTCGGCGTCGCGTTCATTGAGGGCGGCTGGCCGGGTGCGCTGCCCAAGGACACCGAGTTCTTCGCCCGGGCGCGCACCGAGCTGCACCTCAGACACGCCCAGCTCGTCGCCTTCGGTGCCACCCGGAAGGCCGGCGTCGCCGTGGACAAGGACGCCCAGGTCCGTGCCCTGCTGGACGCGCAGACCCCGGTGGTCACCCTGGTGGCTAAGTCCGACGTGCGGCATGTCGAGGAAGCACTGCGGACGACCTGTGAGGAGAACCTCGCCATGGTCGCCGACACGGTCGGCTACCTGGTCGGCGAGGGCCGCCGGGTCTTCCTCGACTGCGAGCACTTCTTCGACGGCTACCGGTTCGACAACGACTACGGCGTCCGCGTGCTGGAGGCGGCCATTGAGGCTGGTGCGGACGTCGGCGTGCTCTGCGACACCAACGGCGGCATGCTCCCGATGGGCATGTACGACGTGGTCACGCAGGTGCTGCGCCGTACCGGCTTCCGGCTCGGCATCCACTGCCAGGACGACACCGCGTGCGCCGCCGCCAACACCCTCGCGGCGGTGGAGGCGGGGGTGACCCACGTGCAGTGCACCGCCAACGGGTACGGCGAGCGGGTGGGCAACGCTGACCTGTTCGCGGTCCTCGGCGGGCTGGTCACCAAGCTCGGCCGGGATGTGCTGCCGGACGGGTGCCTAGCCGAGATGGTCCGGGTCAGCCACGCGATCGCCGAGGTCGCCAACACCGCGCCCAACGCCTACCAGGCGTATGTCGGGTCGAGCGCGTTCGCCCACAAGGCGGGCCTGCACGCGAGCGCGATCAAGGTGCGGCCGGAGCTCTACAACCATCTCGACCCCTCCGTGGTCGGCAACGACATGCGGATCCTGGTGACCGAGATGGCTGGCCGGGCAAGCGTCGAGCTCAAGGGCCGCGAGCTCGGGCTGGACCTGGCCGGGCACCCGGAGGCGGTCGGTCGGGTGGTCGAGCGGGTCAAGGCGCTGGAGGCGGCAGGCTGGTCGTTCGAGGCGGCCGATGCGTCGTTCGAGCTGATGCTGCGCGAGGAGCTGGGGCGGCTGGCCGTCCCGCCGTTCCGGCTGGAGTCCTACCGGGTGCTGGTCGAGCGCCGGGCCGACGGCGAGGTGGTCAGCGAGGCGACCGTCAAGCTGTACGCCAAGGACGAGCGGATCATCGCCACCGCCGAGGGGAACGGGCCGGTCAACGCGCTGGACCGAGCGCTGCGGCAGGCGCTGGAGCAGCTCTATCCGCAGCTCGCCGGGCTGGAGCTGGTCGACTACAAGGTGCGCATCCTGGCCAGCAGCCACGGCACCGATGCGGTGACCCGGGTGCTGATCGAGACCAGCGACGGGCACGCCGGGTGGACCACGGTCGGCGTACACGGCAATGTCGTGGAGGCGTCCTGGCTGGCCCTGGAGGACGCCGTCCGGTACGGCCTGCTCACCTGACCCGTGTGGTCACCTGTCGGCGTTGTGGTGACCTGTTGTTGTCCGCGCCGCCCGTGTGGTCACCTCTCGGCGTTGTGGTGACCTCACGTTGTTCGGACACCCCAAGAGGTCACCACAAGGCGCATAGGTGACCTCACGTTGTTGTAGGGGCCGAGCGGTCAGGCGTCGGCGCAGTTGCCGGGGCCGCAGGCGCAGCCCTCGCAGCGGGCCGGGCGCCCACTGGTACGGCGGACGCCGGCCCGGGGGGCTGCCGGGCCGGCGTGGGGCGCCCGGATGACGGCGTACCCGGCGAGCAGGCCGACCGCAACCATTGGGCTGGCCAGCCCGCGCGCCCAGCCCGAGCCGCCGGTCAGCCAGGGCAGCAGGCCGGCCGTCACGAACAGGACGGCGAGCAGGCCGAGAAGGATGAGCGGGCCACGCGCGACCCGGGACGACGACGTCATGCCGACCATTGTGGCAACCGGCCCCGACGAGCCGGCCGGTAGGCTCAGCGACCGTGCGTATCGTTCGGTTCGGGACCCCGGAAGGCAGCGTCGCGGTCGGCGTCGTCGAGAGCGAGGCAGGCGCCCCGGCCGCAGCCGCCACCGTCGCCGTGATCAGCGAGTACCCGATGCTCGGTCCGGTGGAGCTCACCGGCGAGCGGTGGGCGCTGCCGGACCTGCGGCTGCTCGCCCCCATCCGGCCGGGCAAGGTGGTCTGCGTCGGCAAGAACTACGCCGAGCACGCCCGCGAGATGGGTGGTGAGCCGGCGCCCGAGCAGCCGGTGCTGTTCCTCAAGCCGAGCACCGCGGTGGTCGGTCCGCTCGACCCGATCCGGATGCCGCTCGACTCCACCCAGGTTGACTACGAGGGTGAGCTGGCGGTCGTTATGGGCATGCCGGCGACCGACGTGCCGCGGGACCGGGCGCTCGCGCACGTCTTCGGCTACACCTGCGCGAACGACGTCACCGCCCGGGACCAGCAGCGGGTCGACGGGCAGTGGACCCGGGCCAAGGGCTACGACACATTCTGCCCGCTCGGGCCGTGGGTCGAGACCGTGCTCGACCCAGCCGACCTGGCGCTGCGGACCGAGCTGGACGGCGAGGTGCGGCAGGACTCGCGCACATCCCTGCTGCTGTACGACGTACCGACGCTGATCTCCTATGTCTCGCACGTCATGACGCTGCTGCCCGGCGATGTGATCCTGACTGGTACGCCGGCCGGCGTCGGCCCGATGCGGGACGGCCAGTCGGTGTCGGTCACGGTCGAGGGGATCGGCACGCTGACCAACCCGGTGACGCTGCGCAAGTAGCCGGGACGCCGGCCAGACCAGACGTGGGCTCGACGCGAAGATCCTGGAGATCGGCCGGGGGTGCCTCCGAGGTGCGGCAGGCCCGCCGGATGGGTGACCTTTGTGCGACAGGTGCGACCGGCGGGTACCCGATGGCGGCTACTAGCCCGAGTCAGCCGGCGAGCCGGGCCAGCGCGGCGCGCAGCCGGGCCAGCGTGCGCTCCCGGCCGAGCACCTCCAGCGACTCGAACAGCGGCAGCCCGACCGTCCGCCCGGTGACCGCGACCCGGACCGGCGCCTGCGCCTTGCCGAGCTTCAGCCCGTGCTCGGCGCCGAGCGCCTCCAGCCGGGCCTTCAGCTCCTCGGCCTGCCACGGCGCGTCGGCGTACGTCGCGACGGCGCTGGTGAGGATCGCGGCGGCCGGGCCGGTCATCGCCTTCGCCCACGCCGCCTCGTCGTACACCGGGGTGTCGAGGAAGAGGAAGTCGACCAGCGCGGTGATCTCGCTGAGTACGGCGACCCGGGTCTGCGCCAGTGGCGCGACCGCGGCGAAGGTGGCCGGTGTGTAGCTGCCGGCTGGCCAGTCGGCGCTGGCCAGCCATGGCTGGCAGGCGGCGATGAACCCGGCGGTGGGCAGCGCCCGGATGTACTCGCCGTTGAAGGCCCGCAGCTTCCGCTCGTCGAAGAACGCCGGGCTAGGGTTGACGTCCTCCAGCCGGAACTCCTCCTCGATCACCTCCCAGGGCACGATCTCGCGGTCGCCAGAGGGCGCCCAGCCGAGCAGCATGAGGTAGTTGCGCATGGCGTCGGCGAGGTAGCCCTCGTCCCGGTAGGACTCCAGCGCCACCTTGTCCCGCCGCTTGGACAGCTTTTGCCGCTTCTCGTTGACGATGATCGGGACGTGTGCCCAGGTCGGGGGGGTATGCCCGAGCGCCTCCCAGAGAAGCTGCTGCTTAGGGGTGTTGGGTAGGTGCTCCTCGGCCCGGATGACGTGGGTGATGCGTTGCGTGATGTCGTCCACGACGTTGGCGAGCAGGAAGAGGACCGAGCCGTCGCCGCGGGCGATCACGAAGTCCTCCAGCGCGGCGTTGTCGAACTCCGGCTTGCCGCGGACGATGTCCTCGATCACCGTGACGCCGTCGTCGGGGGTGCGGAAGCGGAGCGCGCGGCCGGGACCGGGGGGCAGCGCGCGGTCGCGGCAGAAGCCGTCGTAGCCGCGGCGCTGTGGGCCGAGGCGCTCGGTGATGGCCTCGCGGGTGCAGTCGCAGTAGTAGGCGCGGCCAGCCTGGTGCAGCGTGCGGGCGGCGTCGGCGTGGGCGGCGGCGTTGTCGGACTGGAAGAACGGGCCCTCGTAGGTGTCCTGGCCAATGCCCAGCCAGGCGAGCGCGTTGATGATGCCCTCTGTCCACTCCGGACGGTTGCGGGCCTCGTCTGTGTCCTCGATGCGGAGCACGAACGCGCCGCCGCGCTGGCGGGCGAAGACCCAGTTGAAGAGGGCGGACCGCGCCCCTCCGACGTGGAAGATGCCGGTGGGGGACGGGGCGAAGCGGACGCGCACGGAGCCAGTCACCCGGCTAGCCTAGCCACCCGGCTGGCGTGGCCGTCCGCGCGAACCGTTTTGGCCGGGCGCGGCGGGCCCGGTAACATTGCCACCCGGCGACGCCGCCCCGGGTGAGTGCGCCGATGGGGTATGGGGTAATTGGCAGCCCAACTGATTCTGGTTCAGTTAGTCTAGGTTCGAGTCCTGGTACCCCAGCTTGTACCATTTGTTCCACCGCACGGCCCCGTCGTCTAGAGGCCTAGGACGCCGCCCTCTCAAGGCGGTAACGCCGGTTCGAACCCGGTCGGGGCTACAGAGATGGGTGACCCGTGTCCGCGGAGTGCGCGGACACGGGTCTCTTTCGTATCCCATCCGGGGGGCGACCCCCCGGACCCCCACGGTGCGGTGGTCACCTTTGGTTCGGGCGGTCACCCTTGGTTCGGTGGGCACATCCGCACCCTGCCGTCGGGCAGCTTCCAGGCCATCGTCTACGCCGGCACCGACCCGCTGACCGGCAGGGGCGCTACCTGCGGGAGGCCGCGGCGACGTGCGCCGCGGCTGAGGTCGCGCTGACCAGGCTTGCAGGGCCAGGTCGATGAGGACCGGCACCCGAAGACCGACGTCACGGTGGGCTGTGCCGTCGCGCAGTGGCTGGAGGTGGCCAGGCTGGAGGACACCACCCGTGAGCGGTACGGCGACCTGGTCCGGCTGTACCTCAAGCCGACGTTCGGAGACCTGGCCGCCGCGAAGGTGACTGCCGAGCTGCTGAAGCGGTTCTACGCGCGGCTGCGGCGGTGCCGGCAGATGTGCGGCGGCCGGTCGGGCAGTATCGGTAATGTCGGCTATCAGAACGTGCGGAGCTCATGCCGCATGTTGACCGGTACGGGACTGTAAACGTTCGTTTGACAGACCCGCACGCGGGCGCATCGAGTGAAGGGGCCGCCGGGGTGCGGCGCGGGATTAGGGGTTGGCGTGCCGTTCGCGCCAGGTGGCCAGCAGCTCGGCGAGCGCGTCGATAGCGGCCTGTTCGTGTTCGGCGTCCAGTGGGACGGCCAAGGGCGGCCGGACCATCACCGTTCGCCGCCGGTCTGCTCCTGCTGGCCGCTTGGGGTGCCACGGTCGCCGTCCTTGATCGGATCCAGGGCCACCAGCACGAACGCATCGCGTGCGGAGTCAGGTGGGCGGCGGATTGGTGGACAGGTCCCGGTTGAGCCGTTCGGCGATCTTCGCGTACCCAGCCGCTCGATTACCCACAGGTGGAAGATCCGCTGCACCGCGGTTCCTCTTGCCGATATGCTTACCCGACGTTATCCTCCAGGGCGCGTTGCTCTACAGGAGGTTGGCAACGACGATGGGGGACTCGAGACACATAGTTCTGGTGCACACGACAGACACCGGTCCAGCGGCGTGGCTCGTGAGTTCGCGAACTCCGCCGGACCAGCTGATAACATTCGGGCCGGCCGGCTATGAGGCGTACGCGCGCCTGCGGTACATCCCAGATCCAACGTCGCCCGGCCAGCTCGAAACTGACGCCGACATCTCGGCCGACCACCCGTTGTGGGCGTCGCAGGCACGGCGTGCAGTGAATGTCCTTGCTGATTTCACTGAGACACCTGACGAATGCTTCTTCTGCATCTGGGAAGGCACTGCAGGAAACGTCCTGTCGGCAATCGAGCAGCAAGGCCCATTGATAACCATTCCGCACCGCCGATACGTCCTCTTTACCGGTCGCCTCAGAGACTACATCGAAGCCGGCGAGGGACGGTTTGACGACTCCGGCCCGGTGCCTGCCTTCGTCTGGCCGGCAGATCGTCGCTGGTGTTTACGAGTGATGTCGACACGCACTGGGCAGGGATAGGCGCTGTTCAGGTCGCCGTCGAGAGGCTGCTGAACACCTCGGGTCTAGACGTAGTCCGGGCGGTGCCCAATGAGAGGCCCCCGGTCTATCGGTGACTCAATCAGTGAGTCAACAACTCAGGAGAGGGAAGGGAATGAAACGGTATACGACGATAATATTGCGGGTTGCGACCGGGGCAAGTGTGGCTATCGGGTTAACAGGTTTCGTTTCGCCGGCAAACGCGGAGCCTCTGTCCCAGACGGGCCAAAGGTGTCACCTACGCTAATGCGGTTCCTGGTCTCGCGTCGCCGGATATTGGAGGCCGCGTCCCGTTCGTCGACGAGCATGGCCGAGTGGTCAATTTAGCGACGAGCGAGACACCAAGTGGTGGAGCCGTGACGTCGGCGTCCTCGTGTCAGCCCATCAGCCTGCCTGATAATCCTCACTATTCCTCGCCAGATGTCTCCGGGCATGGGCAGTGGGAGAAGGGCAACTGCACGTCAAACACGGCTCATGTCTGGAATTGTCTCTACGAGTACTACACGGACGGCACGTGGCGTCGCAAGGCTTGTTCGGCGAAGGTGCAACTCAAGCCCAAGTCGGTGAGCAACAACCGAACGACGGCGCGGCGAGCCTGCAATTCGACAGGTCAAAGATCTCCTGGCGTAATCATGTCGACGTTGATGTCGACGGCCAGAGTGACCCTCCGGACGAGCCGTATCGCCAGGAAGATGTATTCTGCGTAGTCACCGGACCAGACCAGTAACGCGCAGTTCGTTCCCAGGCTCGGGCGGTCGGTGCCGACGAGGCTATACACAGCGTCGGCGTCGGCGTCGGCGCTGATCGTCCCCGCTCCACAATGCCGCTTCCTTTAAGCACCCGGGGCTGCTCCAAAGGTCTGTCGACTACCGGTGCCCGGCTTTGGAATCCGGTGCGGTTGTTCGGCTCGGGCGGCGGGACAGTTCCGCGGCGTAGGCGGAGCGGGGTGTTGCCGGCCACCTCGTTCCATGCGGTCGCTGTTCCGACATACAGGTTCAGGAGGTCGGACAACACGGTGGCGGGCAGTTGAGCGGCGAGGTCCATCAGTGCGGTGTGCGGCTGAGGCGGGCTTGGACGCTCAGCCGGTTCAGGCGGCGCATGAGCTGGCGGGCGCTGATCGGATGGCCGGCGGCGAACAGCCAGGTCAGATCCTGCGTGCGGCCGAGGACAGCGTAGCCGTGCCGGCGGTCGGCCAGTTCCAAGATGAGCGCGTCCAGCTCCTCGCGGTCCTGCCAATCAGGGCTGCCCGGGTTGAAACCGAGAGGAGAAGTCCTATGCGAGGCGTCCTGGCCAGGCTCACGGTCATCGCAGCGCTGCTGGCACCGGTCGGTGTCACGGCAACGGCCACAGGAGGGCCCGCCGCGGCCAGCGGATGCCACTACCGGGTTCAGTGGCCCGTCGCCGGCGTCTACGCCGGACCGGGCTTCGAGCACAGCATCATCAAGGACAAGTACGCCGGTGACATTGTCGGCGAGTCCTGCGTCGTCGTGTTCAACGAGGGCGAGTACTGGGCCGAGGTGGACCTCGGCGGCGGCAACGGCTTGATGCGCGCGGCCGCGCTCCAGCCCATCTGAGAATCCAGTCTGGGACGGCCGCCAATGTCGCGGCCGTCCCAGGCGTTCCCCGCGTTCTCGCGGCCCCAACACCCGGGTCGACCACACCCGGTCGAGCGCGAGCACCGTTCAGGTCCACCCTCGAGGAGGTTCAATGCGGTGTCGCAAGTCGCTCGCCATCGCTGCCGCGCTGGAGTCCTGGGTCCGGGCGCCAGGCCGCGCCGGGGAGTACCTCGACCACCGGGTGGTGTTCGACGCGGCCGACGCACCCGACAGCCGACCCGCGAGTGGGAGCGGGGAGTCCCGGGCGCCACCTGGCTCGCCTCATGGCTACCCCCCTGCTACGCACCACCAGCACCGACTACGTCCTCGGCTTCGCCTCCGGGCGCTCCACCGGGACCGGCCACCCTCGCCCCGGTGCGTCGCTCTCGACCCGCAGCGCCAGTCGGCGGACCGAGACGAGAAGGCGTCGCATGCCCGCGGTCAACATCGAGGACCGCGACGTGCTGGCCAGCCTGATCGAGTCGACCCGGCCCGCGGCCCAGCCGCGCCGATCCGGTCGGAGAGCTGGTGTAAAGCGCCCGCGGCCGACCAACACCGATCATGTGCGGTGGTCGAGCACCGGCGGGTCCAGCACACCGGCGGATACCGCATGGTGGTCGGACGTCATGCCGGCACCTCCTCCGCGCGGACCGTCATGGAGACCAGCCGAGGCCCGCCGAAGGTCGTGGCCATCGCTACGTCCGAGGCGTCCCGACCCCGGCCGACCAGTACCCGGCCCTTGCGCCGGGCGTTGTTGCGCGGGTCGAAGGTCCACCAGCGACCCCCAAGCCACACCTCCATCCAGGCGGCGAAGTCCATCGGCATGGGATCGACAGGCACGTCCATGTCGGGCAGGTACCCGAAGACGTACCGGGTCGGGATGTTCAGTGCCCGGCAGAACGAGATCGCCAGGTGGGTGAAGTCCCGGCAGACCCCCAGCCGGGTGCTGTTGACGTCGACCGCCGTCGACTGGGCCGTCGAGCTGCCGTAGCGGAAGGTGAGGTGGGAGTGGACGTGGTCGCAGATCGCCTGCACCCGGCGGTAGCCGGGCGGATGCGCGCCGAACAGCGACCACGCCTCGTCGCCCAGCACGTCAGGCAGGCAGTACCGGCTGGGCAGCGTGTAGATCAGGGTGTCGTCCGGCAGCTCGTCCGGCGCAACCTCGCGGGCCGACTCATCCGCATCCTCGGTCGAGTCCGCGACGTCGACCTCCGCCGCGTACCGGAAGCTGGACAGCCCCACCGGCAGCACCACCCGGGTGCACGGGTTGCCGTACAGGTCGGCATAGCCGCGCAGGCTCATCCGCGGCGTGCACGACCACTCCTCCGACCTGCGGATGAACCTCGCCGACTCACCCGGTCGCACCTGGAAGATCGTCGGCGTGGGGGCCGCGGCCTCATAGATGAAGTCGCAGCCAACCGACAACCGCCGCACATCCATCGCCGCATGGTGTCACGCGAATATTTCGGCTGGCCGCCAGCCTGCGGGCCTGGACACGACCACGGGCCGCCGGCCGCGCCGACGTCGTAGCCAGTCCCGCCCACCACTCGGCGGCCTGGAACCCCACGGGCGGTTGGCGAGTCACGGCCGCGGGAGGGTTGACAGCCCGGACGGCGCCCGGCCAGGCCCGTCCGGCGTTCGTCAAGGTCGCTTCTGCTGGTGGGCGGCAAGGATGTTGGCCACGGCGGCGGTGATGTGGGCTTCGGCGGTCGCCTTGTCGACGCCGAGGCCGGCGAACACGCCCGTGCCGTCGTCGAGCTCCAGCAGGGCGAGCAGGATGTGCTCGGTCCCGATGTAGTTGTGGCCCATCCGCAGGGCCTCCCGGAACGTGAGCTCCAGCGCCTTTCGCGCTCGTGCGTCGTAGGGGATGAGGTCGGGTACCTGGTCGGCCGGCGGTGGCAGCGTCGCGGTGATGGCCTGCCGGATGGACTCCAGCGGCACGCCTTGGTCGATGAGCGCCCTCGCGGCGAGTCCGTCGGGCTCGCTGAGCAGCCCCAGCAGCAGGTGCTCGGGGCGGATCTCGTCGTTGCCTGCCGCGCGGGCCTCGTTCTGGGCGGCCATCACGACGTTCCTGGCCCGCTCGGTGAACCGGCTGAATCCCTGGCTGGGGTCGAGGTCCGGCGGCTCGCCGGGACCCTTCGGGACGAAACGCTTCTGCGCTGCCTGTTTGGTGACCCCCATGCTCCTGCCGATGTCCGTCCAGGACGCGCCCGAGCGCCGTGCCTGGTCGACGAAGTGGCCGATCAGGTGGTCAGCCACGTCGCCGAGATGATCAGCGGCGAGGACCGCGTCGGAGAGCTGGTCGAGAGCGTCGGAGTGCACCTTCTTGATGGCCGCGATCAGGTCGTCGAGCCGGACCGGGTTCGTCATACGGACTGGGTTCGTCATACGTCAACCGTAGGTTGACGATCGGCCGCTCGTCAACCTCGAGTTGACGGTGACGGGAGCCTAGACCCACGGACGGAGCCGGGCCGGGTCCACGCCGAGGTCCGCCAGCAACAGCGTCTCGGCGACGCAGGCGCGCGCCCACTCCGCCAGGTGCAGGCTCTCGTTGGCGCCGTGTGCGCGGGTGTCCGGATCCTCGACGCCGGTGACCAGGATTGCGGCGTCCGGGTAGCTATCGGCGAACGACGCCACGAACGGGATGGTCCCGCCGATGCCGACGTCGACCGGCTCCGTGCCCCACGCGGCGGCGAAGGCCCGCCGGGCGGCGTCGTAGACCGGCCCACGCGCGTCGATAGCGTAGGCCTCGTCCACCCTGCGCGGGGTGACGCTCACCTGAGCACCCCAGGGCGCGTGGGTCTCAAGATGGAGGACGAGCGCGTCGATGGCCGCCTTGGCCTCTTGGCCCGGCGCGGTCCGCAGGCTGACGACCGCCCGGGCGACCGGCTGCAAGGTGTTGGACACCTCAGCGACGCGCGGCGAGTCGATGGCGAGCACGGCGACCGCCGGTCGCGTCCACAGCCGTTCGGTGAGCGTTCCGGTGCCGATCAGCTCGACGCCGTCGAGAACGTGTCCGTCCGCGCGCAGGTGCGCCTCGGTGAGGTCGAGCGTGTCCGTCCGGCTCGTGTGCAGGCCGTCGATCGCCACGTTGCCGGTGTCGTCGTGCAGCGTCGCGAGCAGCCGGCACAGTGCCGTCAGCGCATCCGGGATGGGGCCGCCGTAGATGCCCGAGTGGAGGGCGTGCTCCAGCGTACGTACCTCGACCGTGCAGGCGACCATGCCGCGCAGGGACGTGGTGAGCGCGGGCGTGCCGATTGCCCAGTTCACCGAGTCGGCGAGGACGAACACGTCGGCGGCGAGGAGGTCGCGGTAACGCGCGAGGAACGCGTCCAGGGTCGGCGAGCCGATCTCCTCCTCGCCCTCCACCAGGACAGTGACGCCGACCGCCAGGTTGTCACCCAGGGCACGCAGCGCGGCGAGATGTACCCCGATGCCCGCCTTGTCATCGGCAGCGCCCCGGCCGTAGAGCCGACCGTCGCGCTCGGTCGGCTCGAACGGGTCGGTGTCCCACGTCTCCCGCGCGCCGGTCGGCTGCACGTCGTGGTGTGCGTACAGGCACACGGTTCGCGCGCCCGGCGGGCCCGGCCGGCGGCCCAGCACAGCCGGCATGCCGCCGTCGATGGTGAGGACCTGGACGTCGTGCATGCCGGCGGAACGGAGCAGTCGTGCCACCTCCTCGGCGGACCGTCGTACCTCGCCGGCCATGGTCGGGTCCGCGCTGATCGAGGGGATGCGGATGAGCCGGTCGAGGTCGGCACGCACGGATGGCAGGACGGCGGCGACAGCGAGCCGGATCTCATCAGGAGTCATATCCCGAGCGTCGGCCATGCGCGACATCGGCACAAGTGAGTCCCGGTCCGTCACCTCCCCCGGCTGACCGCGGCTGCCCCGACCGCCGGAGATCTCGCCGCTGAACGGCCCGGTAACATCCGCGACATCGTCATACCGGAAGGGAAGATCATGGCTGACTCGTCGGACCTCGGTGTTGAGCGGACCCTTGTCCTGCTCAAGCCCGACGCCGTCGCTCGGGGCCTGGCGGGCCGCATCATCACACGTTTTGAGGATGCCGCGCTGAAGATCGTCGGGGTCAAGATGAGATGGATGGACGCGGACTTCACGCGGCAGCACTACTTCGATCTTGAGCAGCGGCTCGGGGCGGAGATCTACCAGTGCACCGCCGACTTCATGCAGAGTGGCCCGGTCATCGCGCTCGCGCTGGAAGGCGTGGAGGCGGTCGCGAAGGTTCGCAAGATCATCGGCAGCACGTACCCGAACGACGCGGCGCCGGGCACTGTTCGGGGCGACTTCGCGCACCAGACCAGGGCGTCCTCGCAGGTGAGCGGGAAGGCGGTCATGAACCTCGTGCACGCCTCCGGCAACGCCGACGAGGCCAAGTATGAGGTCAACCTCTGGTTCGGTGCTGACGAGCAGCTCGACTACGAGACGCTCGCGGAGAAGCTCGCCTACTGAGCACGCGGTAACCAATGACCGGGGCTTTTGATCATTTGAGCCCCGCCCATGAGTGCGAGGAAGATCAGCGGGCGCGCGCCGACGACCCTGCCCACGAGGCCGGGCTGCGAGCGGTGGCAGGCCAGTCGTCTCGCGGCATCTGGCTTGCCACCGACGCCCCCCTTTCATGCGGTTCGTTTTCGGTGTCGGTGGTGTCGGGCAGGTTTGCGTTCGGGGTCTGTTGTGCGTGGGGGGGATGGGCTCGGGTAGCCGTCTTCTGCTGTTCGTACGTCCGAGCCGTTGTGGTGTACAACGCGGTGGTGATGTCCGCAGAGGAGCACGCCGTTGTTCAACCGAAAATCACTGATCTCGCGGTCACGAAACCACGAAACCAGCGATCTTCTGTGCTTTAGCGCGTCAACGTTCAGCGGTGCTGTCCGGTGGGTCTCCGGCATAGGCTGGAGTCACCAATCCTGGCGATACCGCAGTGGAACACCTCCACCGGCTCGGTCACCTCGGGAATGCTGGGCACATAGAGCAGGGAGATCCGCTTGTCCTGCGGCTCGCCCGATCCTGGTCTGAACTTGATGGTCCCAGTGACACCGGCGAAGAATCCTTCCGCGTTCTGCCGGAGCATCTCGGCGTGCACCGCGAGAGGAGTGATCAGGCGCGGGTCCCACGGCTGCTGCGGGTCAAAGCGAAGCCTCTCGACGAGTTTCTCGACGGCTTGCAGCGGCATCATCGCCGAGTCATAGGCCAGGGCGACTCGTTCTCCGACCTGCTCCGGCTTCGGACCGGTGCAGCGAGCGGGGCTGAGCAGGTCCGGCGACCGGACCCACCGGAGGAACCTGCCGCGCACCTCATCTCGGGCGGCGACGAGATTCTTGCAGGTGCCGAGTGCCGCCTTCGACACAAATGTCAGCGGCAGGTTGCCGGGCGCGCTCTTACGCAGGGTCGGGTTGGCCATGTAGCGGTTCGCTGAGTCGTCAGCTACCAGATGCCGCGGCTGGTTGTCGTTGCACGCCTTCAGCTCTTCCAGGAAGCTACCGAAGTCGGACCATCGGCCGGCGAAGAGCAGCATCCCCTGGTAGCCACAGTCCGCGCCGCTCAGAGAACCTGTGAACTGCTCGGGCTGGCCGACGCGTATACCATTTCTCGGGAGCGTGTTCTGTAGGTCCTGGAGGAGCGTCCGCACATACCAGTCGTCGTCGAGTGTCGCATCCTCCCCGACGGTCCAGTAGACCCGCGCCGTGGACACCTTCAGCTCCCGCCGCGCGTACTCGGCCAGCATCCTCGCCTGGTCCTGGTTTGGCGGCGCGATCTGTAGGTAGAGCTTGGAGCTTTGGTCGAAGTTGTCCGCGGACAGGGTCGGTGCGATGGCCGGGAGCCCGATCAGGTTGAGCTTGCGCAGCGCTCCGGCGACATTGGCGCGGCTGTCGACAAGGCCAACCACAGCGACCACGCTGGGATCGTTCCTGGCCAGCTCCGCGATCATGTCGACGGCCTGGTCGGCGTACCTCATCTGGTAGCCACCATTGGCGATGACGACGTGTAGCAGCGCCGAATGCCTCTCGGTCGCGGGCTTCTGTATTCCGTCGTACTGCGCGACGGCAAGACCCTCGAGCTCCTGCCGTTCGGCCGCGTAGGCCTCCTCGTCATTCTTGGTGGGTCGACCGGTGAGGGAGCCGAGATAGACGAGCGTGACGTACGGGCGACGTCGCCCGCTGCTCGCCCAGATGTCCCGTACGGTGTTGTTTTGCATGAATATCCTGCGCTGGATCTCGGCCAGCCTGACCTGGCCCGGCTGGTTGTTGAACAGGAAGCGGCTGCTGTCGCTGTAGCCGATACACTGGCCGGCAACGCTGCGCACCGAGACGTGCCCCCCGAAGGGGCGGTGCGAGCACCCAGGAACGCCGAGCCGGAAGGCGGCAACGCCGAGCAGCGGGATGACGATCGCAAGCACGGCGAGAATGACGACGGCCCGCCGGGCGAACCATGGCGACCCGGGCGGTTTGATTGGCTGAATCTCGGCGGTCGGTTCTCCGCCTTCGGCCACCGAGATCGACAGGTACCACGCGGTGCGCACCCGAGCGCGGCGGCTCCAGGGCAGCTCCCGTGCCCAGGCGCCGTAAATGGGGTTGGCAACTCGGACCGTGCGCTCCTCGGCCCCGACGTCAGGTGGCACCGGATCGGTGGCTGTCGGGGTTGAGCGTCCCGGAGGTGGGTTGGCGCTGGTGCACACCATCAGCAGCGGGTCGCCGGCCCCGGTCTCGTTGCGCACATCATTGACGAGCTGCGGCAGCCGGTGACCGGTGCTGGAGGAGTCGGCGCCCTCGACAAGCAGCAGCGGGTACGCGGTGCGCCGCAGGCCTTCAATGCGCCAGGGCCGACGGCAGTACGCCCGCCGCAGGTCCTGCAAGAACGCATGGACCAGCAACCTGTCAACCTGATCTGGGTTCTCAAACCGCCGGGCGCCCTCTGTCAGGCGCTCGGCGAAGCCGAGGAAGCTCCGCGACTGCGCCGGCGCCAGGTACTGCTGGCGCATGAACCACCGATAGCGGCGCCCGACACCGGGAACTCGTCCGGCCACTGTGGTACGGAGCAGCACCCCGGGCATCGCACGTTGGGTCAGCCAGAGCAGCAGGTGGTAAAGCGTCCCGAAAATGTCCGACCCACCGTAGTCAACGGCTTCCCCGCCTTCGGGGCGTTGCCAGGGCCGTGGTCATTCTCGGATCGTGAGACGGGCTTGGGGGCTGTGAGGCTGGGGTGTGGCGTGTGTGGCGGGGATGGGCTGAGGTTTGGGTCTGGTCCCAGGCGGCGTGTCGTGGGTGAGATGGCAACGAGGCTCCGGT
>DATILL010000081.1:0-7917 GCA_035476575.1 Mycobacteriales bacterium | reverse complement strand
GAACAGGTCGGGATCGAGGACAACTTCTTCGCCCTCGGCGGCGACTCCATCCTCAGCATCCAGCTCGTCTCCCGGGCCCGCGCCGCCGGCCTCCGGCTGACCTCCAAAGACATCTTCCGGCACCAGACCATCGCCGAGCTGGGAACCGTCGTCGACCTCGCGGGCGACGCTGAGCCGGCGGTGGCACGCTGGCAGCCGATCGCCGGGCCAGCCCCGCTGAGCCCCATCCAGCACTGGTTCTTCACCACGCACGGGCCGCTGCCGTGGTTCACCATGTCCATGCTGCTGGAGCTGGCCGGCGGGCTGGACGAGGACGCGCTGCGCACGGCCGTCGGGGCGGTCGTGGCACACCTCGACGCGCTGCGGCTGCGCTTCACCCCCCCCGACGACGGCGGATGGCAGCAGGACGCCGTACCCGCCCGGACGGCCAGCGTGTTCGAGCGGCACGACCTGTCGGATCTGGACGACGAGGGGCAGGGGGCGGCGATCGAGGCGGCGGCCGACGCGGCCCGGGCCGGTCTTGACCTTGGCACCGGCCCGTTGGTCAGGGCCGTGCTGTTCACCTCCGGCGCGGGCCGGCCGGCCCGGCTGTTCCTCGCGGCCCACCACCTCGTGGTCGACGGCGTCTCCTGGCGGATCCTGCTCGGCGACCTGGAGGCCGCGTACGAGCAGGCTCGTACGGGCCGGCCGGTGGCGCTGGAGCCGGTCAGCACGCCGTTCACCGAATGGGCGCACCGGCTGACCGAGCACGTCCGGTCCGGCGCCTTCGACGGCGACCTGGCGTACTGGACCGAGGTGTCGGAGAGCGCCGCCGCCGAGCTGCCGGTGGACCGGGCCGGCGTCCACACGGCCGGCGCCAACACGGCCGGCTCCACCCGCACCGTCACCGTCCGGCTCGGGCGGGACGAGACCGACGCGCTGCTGCACGAGGTGCCGGCGGCCTACCGCACCCAGGTCAACGACGTGCTGCTCAGCGCGCTAGGCCGGGTGCTCACCGACTGGACCGGGCGGGACCGGGTGCTCGTCGCGCTGGAGGGCCACGGCCGGGAGGAGATCCTGGACGGGGTGGACCTGTCCCGCACGGTGGGCTGGTTCACCGCCCAGCTCCCGGTGGCGCTGGCGGTGCCCACCGGCGACCGGGACTGGGGCAGCACGCTGAAGTCGGTCAAGGAGCAGCTTCGTGCCGTGCCGCACCGCGGGCTCAGCTACGAGGCGCTGCGGTACCTGAGCCCGGCCGGCTCACCCGCGAGCGCCCTGCACGGTGACTCCGCGCCACAGGTGTCGTTCAACTACCACGGCCAGTGGGACGTCGCGCCGGCCGGCACGGGACCGGACGGCGGCGGGCTGGTCCGGGCGCAGCACGGGACCGTGGGCACCGACCTCGCGCCGGACGAGCACCGGCCGTGCCTGCTCGACGTCGCCGGCCTGGTGCAAGACGGCGAGCTGGAGCTGACCTGGCTGTACTCCGACCAGGTGCATGACGAGGCCACCGTACGGCGGCTGGCCGAGGCGATGACCGACGCGCTGCGGGAGATCGTGGCGCACTGCGCCGAGCCCGGCGCGGGCGGCCGCACGCCGTCGGACTTCCCGCTGGCCCGCTTGGACCAGGCTGCCGTGGACCGGTTGGTGGGTGCCGGGCAGCAGGTGGAGGATGTCTACCCGCTGACGCCGCTGCAGGCCGGGATGCTCTTCCACGCCCTGCTCGACCCCGGTTCTGGGGTGTACGTCGACCAGGCCAGGCTGCGGCTGGACGGCGTGTCCGACCCGCGGGCGTTGGGGGAGGCGTGGCAGCGGGTGGTGGAGCGTACCCCGGTGTTGCGCAGCCGTGTGGTGTGGGAGGGCGTTGAGGAGCCGTTGCAGCTTGTGCACCGCGAGGTCACCGTGCCGGTCGTGCACCACGACTGGCGCGGCCTGTCCGATGTGGACGCGGACCGGGCGCTGGCGGCAACGCTGGCCGAGGACCGCGCGACCCCGATGGACCTGGCCGTGCCGCCGTTGCTGCGGCTGGCCATCGCCCGGCTGACCGACGACCAGGTGATGTTGGTCTGGACCTCGCACCACATCGTGCTGGACGGCTGGAGCCTGGGCCAGGTCTTTGCCGAGGTGTGTGAGGAGTACACCACCATCGTCCGCCGGCGCGAGCCGGAGCTGCTGGCCCGGCGCCCGTTCCGTGACTACCTGGAGTGGCTGGGTGAGCAGGACGGTGTGCTGGCTGAGGGGTACTGGCGGCAGGTGTTGTCCGGTGTTGAGTCGCCGACGCCGCTGCCCTACGACCGGCAGCCGGTCGAGGCGCACCGGACCGAGTCCGCCGCCATGCTGCGGGCCGAGCTGACGGCCGAGCAGTCCGCCGGGCTGCGTGAGGTCGCGCGGCGCAACGGGCTCACCGTGAACACGATCGTGGAGGGTGCCTGGGCGTTGTTGTTGTCCGGTTTCAGTGGTGAGCGGGAGGTTGTGTTTGGGACGACGGTGTCGGGGCGGCCGGCGGAGCTGCCGGGTGTGGAGTCGATGGTGGGGATGTTTATCAACACGGTGCCGACCCGGGTGAGTGTTGATGGTGGCCAGGGGGTGTTGTCGTGGCTGCGGGGGTTGCAGGAGGGGCAGGCTGAGTCCCGGCGTTTTGACTATGTGTCGTTGGGTCAGCTTCAGGCGTGGAGCGACCTGCCGGCGGGGATGAACCTGTTCGACAGCATGGTGGTGTTTGAGAACTACCCGTTCGACGACACCGCGGGTGGCGCGGGCGGGCCGCGGCTGCGCGACGTCCAGGCGCTGGACACCACGAACTTCCCGCTCAGCGTGCGCGCCTACCTCGACGGCCAGCTCCGCTTCGGGTTCGCCTATGACTCCACGCTGTTCGACGACGCCACCGTCGCGCGGATGGCGTCGTACCTGGCTGTGTTGCTGGCTGGGATCGCTGAGGGTGTGGACGGTGTGGTGGGGGAGCTGTCGATGCTGTCCGGTGCCGAGCGGCACCAGGTGTTGGTGGGGTGGAACGACACCGGGTGTCCGGTCGCTGGGGGGTCGGTGGTGAGCCGGTTCGCTGAGCAGGTTCGGCGTGCGCCGGGGGCGGTGGCGGTGGTGTCCGACCGGGGGTCGTTGAGCTATGCGGAGCTGGATGCGCGGTCGAGCCGGCTGGCGCACCGGCTGGTCCGGCTCGGGGTGGGTCCGGAGGTCCGGGTGGGGGTGCTGGCGGAGCGTTCGGCCGACCTGGTGGTGGCCCTGGTGGCCATCGCCAAGGCGGGGGGGGCGTACCTGCCGGTGGACGTGCGGGCGCCGGCCGAGCGGATGCGGCTGCTGCTCGACGGGGTGCCGGTGCTGGTCACCGACGGGGTGTGGGAGCCGACCGCCGGGATGGTTCATGGTGGGCACACGGTCGTGCTGGACGGCGGCGGGTGGGAGGGGGAGCCGGTGACCGCGCCGGATGTGGTGGTGAACTCGGAGCATCTGGCGTATGTGATGTACACCTCCGGCTCGACGGGGACGCCGAAGGGTGTGGCGGTGCGGCACTGTGACGTGCTGGCCCTGGCGACCGACCACCGGTTCGGTTCTGGTGGACACCAGCGGGTGCTGCTGCACTCGCCGTTGGCGTTCGACGCCTCGACCTATGAGCTGTGGGTGCCGTTGCTGAACGGCGGCCAGGTGGTGGTGGCGCCGCCGGGGGATGTGGACGCCGAGGTGCTGCGGCGGATGATCACCGAGCATGATGTGAGCGGGCTGTGGCTGACCGCCGGGCTGTTCCGGCTGGTCGCGCAGGACGACCCGGGGTGCCTGGCGGGGCTGGGCGAGGTGTGGACCGGCGGGGACGTGGTGCCCGCCGCCGCGGTCCGCCGGGTCCTGCAAGCCTGCCCGGGGCTGGTGGTGGTGGACGGCTACGGCCCGACCGAGACCACCACCTTCGCCACCTCCCACCGGATGACAGCGGCGGTGGCGGTGCCGGAGGCGGTGCCGATCGGCCGGCCGCTGGACAACATGCGCGTCTACATCCTCGACCAGGGCATGCGGCCAGTGCCGGTCGGTGTACCTGGGGAGCTGTACGTGGCCGGGGCCGGGCTGGCCCGCGGCTATGTGGACCGTCCGGGGCTGACCGCGCAACGCTTCCTCGCCGACCCCTACGGCCCCGCGGGCGGGCGGATGTACCGCACCGGTGACGTGGTGCGCTGGCGCGCCGACGGCGAGGTGGAGTTCGTCGGCCGGGCCGATGACCAGGTCAAGATGCGCGGGTTCCGGATCGAGCTGGGCGAGATCGAGGCCGCCCTGGCCACCCACCCCGGCATCGCCGAGGTCGTGGTGGCCGCGGTGGCCGACACCGCAGGGACCAAGCGGCTGGTCGGCTACCTCGTGCCCGCACCCGGTGGTGGCCTGCCCGAGGCGGCCGAGCTACGTGAGCACCTCAGCCGGGACCTGCCCGACTACATGGTCCCGGCGGTGTACGTGCCGCTGGAGGCGCTGCCGCTGACCACCAACGGCAAGCTGAACCGCCGGGCCCTGCCCGCACCGGACCTGGCCGCCGCCACCCGCGAGCACCTCGCCCCCCGCAGCCCGGTCGAACAGCTCATCGCCGACACCTGGGCCGAGGTCCTCGGCATCCCCCAGGTCGGCATCGAGGACAACTTCTTCGAGCTCGGCGGCGACTCCATCCTCAGCATCCGCGTGGTCTCCCGGCTGCGCGCCGCCCTCGGCACCGACCTGTCCCCCCGGGCGGTGTTCACCCACCCCACCATCACCGCCCTCGCCGCCACCCTCACCACCCAGAACACCGGACCGGCCGGGACGCTCATCCCGGTGGCCCCCCGCGACGGCGCCCTACCCCTGTCCTTCTCCCAGCAACGCCTGTGGTTCCTCAACGAGTTCGACCCCGACACCACCGAGTACCTCACCGCCACCGCCGTACGACTCCACGGCCACCTCAACACCACCGCCCTGGAACACGCCCTCACCGCCCTGGTCACCCGGCACGAGTCACTCCGCACCACCTTCGACACCCTCGACGGCCACGGCGTACAGGTCGTACACCCGCCGTACAACGTGCGGGTCCCGGTCGTGGACCTGTCCGACCGGCACCCGCGGCCAGAGCGGGAGGCCGAGCTGGCCCGGCTCCTGGCGGCGGAGAGCGAGCGCCCGTTCGGCCTGGCCCGGGGCCCGCTGCTGCGCCCCATGCTGGTCCGGCTGGCTCCGGAGGAGCATGCGCTGACGCTGGCCATGCACCACATCGTCACCGACGGCTGGTCGGTCGGGGTGATCCTCCGCGACCTGAGCGAGCTGTACGGGGCGGCGCTGCGCGGCGAGCAGCCCGACCTGCCCGAGCTGCCGGTGCAGTACGCCGACGTCGCGGCCTGGCAGCGGGAGCACCTCGCCGGCCCGGCGCTGAACGGGCAGCTCGACTACTGGCGCACCCAGCTTGCCGGGGTGGCCCCGCTGGAGCTGCCCACCGACCGGCCCCGGCCACCAGTGCAGACCAAGAACGGCGCGGCGCTGGAGCTCACCGTGCCCACCGTGGTGATGGCCCGGCTGCGGGAGATCGGCGTCGCGCAGGGCGGCACCCTGTTCACGACCCTGGTCGCGGCCTGCCAGGTGCTGTTCGCCCGCTGGTCCGGCCAGGACGACGTCGCGGTCGGCACGGTCGTCTCCGGCCGTGACCGGCCCGAGGTGGAGAACCTGGTCGGGATGTTCGTCAACACCCTGGTGCTGCGGTCCCAGGTGTCCGGCAACCAGACGTTCCGGGACCTCGTGGCCGAGGTGCGCGACACCGTGCTCGGCGCCCTCGCTCACCAGGACGTGCCGTTCGAGAAGCTCGTCGAGGAGCTGCAGCCGGACCGCGACACCAGCCGCACCCCGCTGTTCCAGGCGATGGTCGTGCTGCAGAACGCCCCGGTCCAGCCGCCGGAGCTGGCCGGCCTGACGGTCGGCGAGCTGCCGCTGCCGGTGGCCACCGCGAGCTTCGACATCAGCCTCGACCTGCACGAGACCGACGATGGGCTTGTCGGTGTGCTGGAGTACAACACCGACCTGTTTGATGTGGGCACGGTCGAGAGGCTGGCGGGGCATTTGGGGATGCTGCTGGCGGGGGTGGCGGCGGACCCGGACCGCCTGGTGGGCGATCTTCCGCTGCTCACTGAGGACGAGCGGCGCTCGGTGTTGGTGGGGTGGAACGAGGCTGTTGTTGAGGTGCCGGGCTTGACCTTGCCCGGGGTGTTTGAGGCGCAGGTGGGGTTGACGCCGGATGCGGTGGCGTTGGTGTGTCGGGACTCGGTGTTGACGTTTGCGGACTTGAACGCTCGTGCGAACCGGTTGGCGCGTTATCTGGTGGGTTTGGGGGTGGGGCCGGAGCGGGTGGTGGCGCTGGCGTTGCCGCGGTCGGTGGAGATGGTGGTGGCGCTGTTCGCGGTGTGGAAGGCGGGTGGGGTGTACCTGCCGGTGGATCCGGAGCTGCCGGCGGAGCGGGTGGGGTTGTTGGTGCGGGATGCGGGGGCGGTGGTGGTGCTGGCCGCGGCCGCGGGTGTCGCGGGTATGGGGTTGCAGCAGGTTGCCATGGTGGTGCTGGACGCGCCGGAGACGCTGGCCGCTGTTGCCCGCTGTGCTGACACCGACCTGTCTGATGGGGAGCGGGTGGGTCCGCTGGGGGCGGATAGTGCGGCGTATGTGATCTACACCTCTGGCTCGACTGGGGTGCCTAAGGGTGTGGTGGTGGAGCACCGCAGCCTGGTCAACCTGCTGGCGAGCCATCAGGCCGGGTTTGTGGCGGATGCGGGGGGTGGGCGGCTGCGGGTGGCGTTGACGGCGGTGTTCTCCTTTGACACCTCCCTGGAGGGGCCGGTGTTGATGGCTGCCGGTCATGAGCTGCACCTGGTCGATGAGGCGTTGCGGCTGGACCCGGCCGGGTTGGTGGACTATGTGGCGACCCGGCAGGTTGACTTTTTGGACCTGACGCCGTCCTACCTGCGGCAGCTCCTGCCGGCGGGGCTGCTGTCCGACGCCCGGCACCGTCCGCGGGTGCTGATGCTGGGTGGTGAGGCGCTGGATGAGGCGTTGTGGCAGCAGCTGGCGGCGGCGCCGGACACCGCGGGGTACAACTTCTACGGCCCGACGGAGTGCACGGTGGACGCGCTGTCGTGCCGGGTGGCCGCCGGGATGCGGCCGGCGGTGGGGCGGCCGTTGCCGAACCTGCGGGCCTATGTGCTGGACGGCGGGATGCGGCCGGTGCCGGTCGGGGTGGCGGGGGAGCTGTACCTGGCCGGGGTCCAGGTGGCCCGCGGGTACCTGGGCCGGCCGGGGCTGACCGCGCAGCGGTTCGTGGCGAGCCCGTTCGGTGGGCCGGGGGAGCGGATGTACCGCACCGGGGACGTGGTGCGCTGGACCGCCGGAGGGACGCTGGAGTACCAGGGCCGCTCCGATGAGCAGGTCAAGATCCGCGGGTTCCGGATCGAGCCGGGTGAGATCGAGGCCGCCCTGCTGGCCCAGCCCGGGGTGGACCAGGCCGTGGTGGTCGCCCGGGACGACGGCGGGCACCGCCGGCTGGTCGCCTACCTGGTCCCCACCACCCCCACACACCCCGACACGCTGGATGCGGCCGGGCTGCGCGCCGGGCTCAAGCAGGTCCTGCCCGACTACCTGGTCCCCTCAGCGTTTGTGGTGATGGACGCGCTCCCGCTGACCACCAGCGGGAAGATCGACCGGCGGGCGCTGCCCGCACCGCACTGGCAGCCAGCCACGGAGACCGGCCGCGTCGCCCCCCGTACCCGGACTGAACACAGCCTGGCCGAGATCTGGGCACAGGTCCTGGGCGTCGAACAGGTCGGGATCGAGGACAACTTCTTCGCCCTCGGCGGCGACTCCATCCTCAGCATCCAGCTCGTCTCCCGGGCCCGCGCCGCCGGCCTCCGGCTGACCTCCAAAGACATCTTCCGGCACCAGACCATCGCC
>DATILL010000080.1:0-60236 GCA_035476575.1 Mycobacteriales bacterium | reverse complement strand
AACGTCACCCCGACCACCGGCGTCTCTGCCAAACCGCCGCCGCGGCCGCCGCGCCGGTCCGGCTCCACCGGCACCTCATCTGCCACCTCGACCTGCCGCCGCGTCACACCGGCTCGCGAGGCTGCTTACCAGGTTTGCGACCCAACCGGCCGGCCCCGCAACCACGACAGCTTCGCCTTCGGCTTGTCATACGGACTGTCTGACGACGACTGGCCTGCCCTCCCAAAGCAGCGTTGGTGACGATGGACCGGACCGTTCATCTACAGCGCAACTCAAACAGCGTTGCGGCCAATCTCGGTGGGATGACGTAGGTGGTGGACGGCGGCGAGGAGGGCGGCGTAGGAGCGGACCAGCGCGGCCCGCTCGACGGCCAAGGCGGGGCTGGCCGGGTCGCAGCCGTCAGCCACCCAGCGGTCGGAGATCCGCATCGCCTCAGCCCGCTCGACGGCGGCTGGCCGGACCGCGGCAGGGTCGGCGCCGTAGACATGCGCGTAGAGCGCCGTCAGCGCGTCGACCAGCGGCTCGCCGTCGGCGTCCGGCGCCTCCCGCTGCAGATACCGGTGCACCCGCCACCACTCGACCTCGCGCCAGGCCGCCTCGTCCAGGTCGAACGTCTCGCCGTGGGTACGGGCGACCAGGGCATAGAACCGGCGCATCTGGCGGCGGGCACCGCCCGGGTCGTTGTCCGGCACGGGCGCCCAGAGCTGGTTGGCCCGCAGCACCAGCCAGGCGCCGTACGCCGTCCGCGGCCACGACAGCCGGAACCCGACCCGGACCATCCCGACCGCCGCCCACAGGAACCGGCCCCACTGGCGCCGGTAGTACGCCACCCAGGCGGCGCACTCCAGCCGCCCCACCATGGTCGGCTCGAAGGACCGCATCGGGCTCAGCCTGAGCCCACTCGCCGTACCGCCTGCCGGGCGACCGCTCATGGGACCTGTGTACACCGAACGTTCTGTCGGCACCGGCGGAAAGGGGTACAAACGAGAGCATGCCGGAGCTGTCGACGTACCGCCGCAAGCGGGATTCCGGGCGCACCCCGGAGCCGGTGCCGCCGGACGGTCCGCTGCCCCGCGGCAGCGACAACACCTTCGTCATCCAGGAGCACCACGCCAGCCAGCTCCACTGGGACCTCCGGCTGGAGCGCGGCGGGGTGCTGGTGTCCTGGGCGGTGCCCAAGGGCCTGCCGCCCGACCCGGCCACGAACCACCTCGCCGTCCACACCGAGGACCACCCGCTGGAGTACGCCGGTTTCGCCGGGGAGATTCCGGCCGGTGAGTACGGCGGCGGCACCATGCTGATCTGGGACCGCGGCACCTACGAGACCGAGAAATGGACCGACCGCGAGGTCAAGGTGGTGCTGCACGGCTCCCGGATCTCCGGCCGGTACGTCCTGTTCGCCACCTCGCCCGGGGCGCCGGCACGCAACTGGATGGTGCACCGGATGGACCCACCGGCCGACCCGGGCTGGCAGCCGCTCCCGGCGCGGGTCGATCCCATGATCCCGGTACGGCGGACCAGGCTGCCGTCCGGCGGTGGGTGGTCGGTCGAGTTCGGCTGGGGCGGGCTGCGGGCGCTCGGGTACGTCGACGGCGGCCGGCTGCGCCTGGTGGACATCGTCGGCGACGAGATCACCGACCAGTACCCGGAGGTACGGGGGCTCGGCCCGGCGCTGGGCTCCAGGCCGGCGCTGCTGGACGGCGAGCTCGTCGCGCTGGACCGGGCCGGGCGGCCCGATGTCGGCACGCTGGCCCGGCGGGCCGAGGCCCGGTCGGCCAGCGTCATCCGGCGGCTGCGCCGGGACGAGCCGGTGCTGTACGTGCTGTACGACGTGCTGCACCTGGACGGACATCCGTTGCTCGGACGTCCGTACGAGGACCGGCGGGTCGTGCTGGACGACCTCGGCCTGGCCGGCAGCGCCTGGCAGGTCGCGCCGAGCTTTCCCCGCGCCGAGGCCGATGCGGTCCGGGCCACCGCTCGCCACCGTGGCCTGCCCGCGGTCATGGCCCGCCGCCGCACCGCGCCGTACCGCCCGGGCCGCCGTACCAACGACTGGATGACCATCCCCCTACGTGAACCAGCCGCCCGCCCGACCCGACCTGTCGGGTAGAGGTCACCAGGTCGCGGCCGGCTGGTGACCTTGGTGCGACAGGTGGGCGGCGGGAGCGGCCGATCGAGGCGGGTTGCGGCAGACTGGATGCCGTGCCCGAGCTGCCCGAGGTCGAGGCGCTGGCGGCGTTCCTCCGCGAGCGGGCGGTCGGGCGCGCGGTGGCCCGGGTCGACGTGGTGGCGGTCAGCGCGCTGAAGACGTTCGACCCGCCGGTCACCGCCCTGGCCGGGCTCACCGTCACGGGTGCGGCCCGGCACGGCAAGTTCCTCGACCTCGACTGCGACGGCCTCCACCTCGTCGTGCACCTCGCCCGCGCGGGCTGGCTGCACTGGCGGGACAACGTGACCGACGCGCCGGTGAAGCGAGGCGGCCCGATCGCGGCGCGGATATACATCTCCGATCCGGCCACCCCGAACCCGCACTGCGCTGACCTGACCGAGCAGGGCACCAAGAAGGGCCTGGCCATCTACGTCGTGCGGGACCCGCGCGACGTGCCGGGGGTGGCCCGGCTCGGGCCGGACGCACTGGCCATCGACCTGCTGGCGTTCCGCGACCTGCTCGCCCGCCAGCGGTCACAGCTCAAGGGAGTGCTGACCGACCAGACCGCGCTGGCCGGCATCGGCAACGCCTACTCCGACGAGATCCTGCACCTGGCCAGGCTGTCGCCGTTCGCGATCGCCGCCCGGCTGGCCGGGCCGGACGTCGACAGGCTGTACGACGCCATGCGGCAGACCCTGACCGACGCGGTGCGGCGCTCGACCGGCCAGCAGGCGGCCACGTTGAAGTCGGAGAAGCGGTCCGGGCTGCGGGTGCACGCCCGCACCGGCCTGCCCTGCCCCGTCTGCGGTGACACGGTGCGGGAGGTGTCCTTCGCCGACCGCTCCCTGCAGTACTGCCCGACCTGCCAGACTGGCGGCAAGCCGCTGGCCGACCGCCGTCTGTCCAAACTGCTGCGGTAACCGTGCCGGCCGCCGTACCCTACGTCGCACGGCAGTCGATGGTGGGGACGGCTACCGTGTGAGCACGGATCCGGGCAGAGCGACCAGCACGCGAGTCTCGACGATACGCGGGGGTGCCCCAGCCATGACCGACGACGTATCTCGAGGTCGCGCGGACCAGTCGGCGGCCCAGCGTGGCGGCAGGCGTAAGCGCGGCGGGCGCAGTCTCGGTCGGCTGGTCCGTCGGCGCCGCTGGCCGCAGCCGTACTGGACCCATCGGCTGGCCACACCGGTCCGGGTGACGGTCCGGTTCACCCGCGGCTCGCTCGGCCTGCGGCTGGCCTGTCTCGGCGCCTCCATGCAGGTCGACGACCAACGGATCGAGTGCTCCGGGGAGTGGTCCGAGCCCTACGATGCCTGGCCGCTCGACGCGACCGAACATGTGGTGACCATGGTGCCCGAGACACCGCTGGCCGAGCTGCGGGTGACCGGGCTGAGCGGCTACGCGACCGGGCGGTCGGGTCCCGGGCGGGCCGGCAGGCTGTACGCCGAGGGTGGCGGCGAGGGCGTGACGCTGCGTTGGGGGAGCGGCCGGCACGCGCCGGCACAGGCCGAGGCGGAGCTGTCCGTCGTCCGGCTCGGCCACGACAACCTACGGCCGGAGCCGCCGGAGCCGGAGCGCGTCGTCGCCGACGAGCTGGGCGGTCCCTCGCCCACCGACCCACCCACCCCGGCCGAGCGGGCGCTGCTGCCGGCCTTCGGCTACTTCCCCGACCCGTACGGCTCACATGCGGTGCTCCGGGACCCCCGGCCGTGCGCGATCTGCGGGACGGCGCGCGGCTGGCGGTACGCCGGCCATCTCTACACCGACAGTCCCAGCGTCGCGGAGGCGTTACACAGTGGACAGTTGGTGCTCTGCCCGTGGTGCCTGGCCGATGGCTGGGTGGCGCAGCGGTACGGAGCCCTGAACGACGTGACCGGCTCGCCCGCCGCTGGCCTCGACCTGCCCGACGTGACCGCCGAGCTGACCCGGCGTACGCCGAGCGTGCCGCCGGTCGCCGCCGCGAGCTGGCCGGTGTGCCACGGCGAGGCCTGCCTGTTCAGCGGCCGGGTCGCGCCGCCGTACCAGTTCGACTGCCGGCAGTGTGACCGGGAGATCACGCTCGACTGAGGAGCCGCGCTTGTCCCGTTGCGGCCGGTCTAGCCGTTCTAGAACCATTCACGAAATGTCGGTACTGTGCGCCGGATACGTCGCATCCACCCCGCACAGGGCATCCACCCGCACAGAGGAGGTGACGGCATGGCAGACCCGTCCGCCGCGCCGCCGATCGATGAGCACTCCGATCCCGACTCCTTCACCGCCGTACAGGTCCGGCCAGAGTTCGTCGAGCTACGACGCCGGCTGCGGTCGTTCGTCTTTCCGATGACCCTGGCATTTCTCGCCTGGTACCTGCTCTACGTGCTGGCCTCGGCGTTCGCCCGCGGTTTCATGGCACACCGGCTGGTGGGCAACATCAACGTCGCGCTGGTCTTCGGGCTGCTGCAGTTCGTCTCCACGTTCAGCATCGCCTACCTGTACTCGCGGTATGCGAGCCGCCGGCTCGACCCGCTCGCCGACCAGCTCCGGCACGAGCTTGAGGGAGGTGCCCGGTGACCCACCTCCCCGTGGCCGGCGGCACCACCCACCGGCCGATCTCGATCGCGCTGTTCGTGGTGTTCGTGGCGGTCACCCTCTACATTACGATCTGGGCCAGCCGGCAGAACAAGACCGCCGCTGGCTTCTACGCCGCCGACCGGTCGTTCTCCGCGCTGCAGAACGGGCTGGCCGTGGCCGGCGACTACATGTCAGCGGCGAGCTTTCTCGGTATTGCCGGGATCATCGCGCTGAACGGGTACGACGGCTTCCTCTACTCGATCGGCTTCCTGGTGGCCTGGCTGGTGGCGCTGCTGCTGGTTGCCGAGCTGCTGCGCAACTCCGGCCGGTTCACCATGGCTGACGTGCTGGCGTTCCGGATGCGGCAGCGGCCGGTCCGCACCGCCGCGGGTGTCTCCACTATCACCGTCTCGATCTTTTACCTGCTGGCCCAGATGGTCGGTGCCGGCGCGCTGGTTGGCCTGTTGCTCGGCGTCACCGGGGAGACAGCGAAAATTATCACCATCATCGTGGTCGGCGCGCTGATGATTTTCTATGTCACGGTCGGCGGGATGAAGGGCACCACCTGGGTGCAGATTATCAAGGCCGTCCTGCTGGTCACCGGCGCGCTGGTCATGACCGGCTGGGTGCTGGCGAAGTTCCATTTCAACATCAGCGAGCTGCTCGGCAGGGCGGCCAGCGAAAGCGGAAAGGGTCAGGCGTTCCTCTCGCCCGGACTGGCCTACGGCAAGACCAACCTGCTCTCCAAGCTCGACCTGATCAGTCTTGGCCTGGCGCTGGTGCTGGGCACCGCGGGGCTGCCGCACATCCTGATCCGCTTCTACACGGTGCCTGACGCCAGGGCGGCCCGCCGCTCGGTCAACTGGGCCATCGGGCTGATCGGCGCGTTCTACCTGATGACGCTCGCGCTCGGCTTCGGCGCGGCCGCGCTGGTGGGCTCGAAGGCGATCGCGGCGCAGAATGCTGCGGGCAACACCGCCGCACCACAGCTCGCCGAGGCGCTCGGCGGCGGGCCCGGCACGACCGGCGGCGCCATCTTCCTGGCTGTCATCGCGGCGGTCGCGTTCGCCACGATCCTGGCAGTGGTGGCCGGGCTGACCCTGGCGTCGAGCTCGTCGTTCGCACACGACATCTTCGCCAACGTGATCAAACGCGGCCAGGCCAGCGAGCGGGACGAGGTGCGGGTGGCTCGGTACGCGGCATTCGGGATTGGCGCGACCGCGATCCTGCTCTCGATTTTTGCCCGCAGCCTGAACGTCGCCTTCCTGGTCGCGCTCGCTTTCGCCATCGCGGCCAGCGCGAACCTGCCGACCCTGCTGTTCAGCCTCTACTGGAGTCGGTTCACCACCCGCGGCGCGGTGTGGGGCATCTACGCCGGCCTGATCTCCTCCGTCGGCTTGGTGCTGCTCTCGCCGATCTGCTGGGGTGGCAAGTCCGGCACGCTGCCGGCCGGAAACGCGACCGCATTGTTCAGCAAGACGATCGAGGCGCCGTTCCCGTTGCAGAACCCGGGGATCCTGTCTATACCGATAGGCTTCCTGTTCGCCTGGCTGGGTACCATCACGGCGAAGGAAATCGCCTCGGCCACCAAGTACGCCGAGCTGGAGGTTCGTGCCTTGACCGGCTTGGGGGCGCATTGACCCCATTTAACCTGGTCGCCGGGAAGGGGCCTGCCGTGCTGAGTCCGGCGACATCGGTTCACGCATCGATCCAGCGGGTCGCCAAAAGGACTGCGGTCGAGGCCCATGCGTTCGTCACCGTCGCCCGGGCCGGCATGCTCGGCCTGGGCCCGCCGCGCCGGGCCCTGGAGATCGGCCAGGCGCTGCGGCGGTTCGGCCCGATCGGTGGGGGCATCGTGGTCGCCGCGATCCGGTACGGCGAGCGGACCGCACTGCTCGACGACCGCGGCGGCCTGAGCTTCGTGGACCTTGACCTGCGGTCGAACGCGCTGGCCCACGCGCTCGCCGCCCAGGGGGTCGGCGCTGGCAGCGGCATCGGCATCATGTGCCGCAACCACCGCGGCTTCCTCGACAGCACTCTCGCCGCCGCCAAGGCCGGTGCCCGGACAGTCTTTCTCAACACCGACTTCGCCGGCCCGCAGCTACGCCAGGTGTGCGCCCGTGAGGGCGTCGAGGCGCTGATCTACGACGAGGAGTTCACCGACGTCGCCGAGGGGGTCACGACGCCGAAGGGCCGCATCCTGGCCTGGACCGACACGGCGACCGACCAGCTCACCCTGGACACCCTGATCGCAGACGGCGACACCCGCCGGCCTGAGCCGCCCGGCCAGGAGAGCACGATCGTCGTGCTGACCAGCGGCACCACCGGCACGCCAAGGGGCGCCACCCGGCCTCAGTCGAGGTCCCTCGTGGTGCCCGGCGCGGTGCTGTCCAAGATCCCGTTCCGCCGGTACGAGGCCACCCTGGTAGCCCCGCCGATGTACCACGCCTGGGGGCTGGTGGCGATGGGGATCCAGCTCGCCATCGGCTCGGCGATGGTGCTGCGTCGCCGGTTCGACCCGGCCCAGGCACTGGACCTGCTGGGAAGGCACCACTGCACCGGGATGGTGGTGGTGCCGACCATGCTGCGCCGGATCCTCGCTCTCGGCCCGCAGGTGGTGGCCGACCGCGACCTGTCCCGGCTGCGGATCATCGCGACGGGCGGGTCACAGCTCGATGGCGCGCTGGCCAGCCACACCATGGACGCCTTCGGCGACATCCTCTACAACGTCTACGGCTCGACCGAGACGTCGTACGCCACGATCGCCACTCCGGCGGACCTGCGAGCCGCGCCGGGTTGTGCCGGCCGGCCGCCGTTCGGCTCCACCGTGCGGATCATGGACGACGAGGGCCGGCCGCTGCCCGCCGGCCAGACGGGGCGGATCTTCGTCGGCAACTTCAGCCAGTTCCACGGGTATACCGGGGGCGGTGGCAAGGAGGTGGTCGACGGCCTGATGTCCATCGGCGACGTCGGGCATTTCGACCAGATGGGGCGGCTGTTCGTCGATGGTCGGGACGACGAGATGATCGTCTCCGGCGGCGAGAACGTCTTTCCCCGCGAGGTGGAGGATCTGCTGGCCAGCCACGACGCGGTGGAGGAGGCCGCGGTCGTCGGCGTACCGGACGAGGTGTTCGGTGAGCGGCTGCGAGCGTTCGTCGTGCTACGCGCGGGGGGTGTGCTCAGCGCGGATGGGGTGCGGGAGCTCGTCCGGGCGAACCTGGCGCGGCACAAGGTCCCCCGTGATGTGGTCTTCCTGGCCGAGCTACCCCGAAACCATGCCGGGAAGGTGCTCAAGCGGGAGCTGCGTTCCCTGAGTCCGCGCTCATCCCCCATAGGCCGGCACCCGAAGATCACTGATCTCGCGGGTTCCGAGCCCGGCGATCAGTGATTTTCGGCGGTGGTTTCGGGTGGGCCGCACGTACCCGGCCACCGGCCACGTGGCCAGATGGGTACTTGATCCGGGCAGAGCATGACACCATGCCTGCATGCAGCAGGTCCCGCGCACACCTTATGTCGACGTGTCCGCCGTGCCAGACGACGCCTTTGTCCTCGATGTCCGGGAGCCCGACGAGTGGGCCGCCGGTCATGTGGATGGCTCGCTGCACGTCCCGATGGGCCAGGTCCAGGGCCGGATTGCCGATATCCCGAACGACCGCCGGCTGGTGGTGGTCTGCCGCAGTGGCGGCCGCTCCGCCCGGGTCACCAACTTCTTGCGGACGCAGGGCTACGACGCGGTCAACCTGGCCGGCGGGCTGAAGGCCTGGGAGGCCAGCGGCCGGGCGCTGACCGGCGCCGTCATCTAGCGTGCGCGCTGGCTGCGGAGCTCGTGCCGCGGAGCTCGTGGTCGAGCAGCCAGCGCTTGATGGGCAGGCCGTATGCGTACCCGCCAAGCGAGCCGTCGCTGCGCAGCACCCGGTGGCACGGCACGATCGGCGCGACGAGGTTCCGCGCGCACGCCTGGCCGGCCGCCCGGACCGCCGTGGGCGACCCCGCGAGCGCGGCCAGCTCGGTGTAGGAGACCGTCGACCCGGCCGGCACCTCCCGCAGCACCTTCCAGGCCCGCTGGAGGAACGGCCCGCCCTGCTGCTCCACGGGTAGGTCGTCCAGTGCGTCCAGGTCACCGGCCAGGTACGCGCGCACCGCTCGCGTCACCGGCCCCAGGTCGGCTCGCGGCGTCACCTCAGCAGCGTGGGTGGCGGCCTTGCCGGTCGCGGCGCCGTTGGTCGCCGCGCCGAGCCGCCGTACCAGCTCCTGCGGCGGGCCGAACCCAGCCGCCCGCACGACTCCCATCGGGTCGGCGACCAGTGACAGGCCGCCGACCGGTGTGTCCACAGTGGACATAAAAAGCTCGGACAAGAACATCATGCCTCCATATGCCATAGGTGCATTGCGGCGTAGGCCCGCCAGGGGCGCCACGCCTCGGCCCGGGCCGGGAGCTCCGGCTCGGGGATACCCAGCCGTACGGCGGCGCGGCGCAGCCCGAGGTCGCCGACTGGCAGCGCGTCCGGGTTGCCGAGTGCGCGCATCTCGATGTACGACGCCGTCCACGGCCCGACCCCGGGCAGTGCCAGCAGCGCGGCCGCGGTGCCCGGCCGGTCCGCGCCCGCGTCCAGGACGAGCGACCCGTCCGCGACCGCAGCGGCCAGCGCGTACAGGGTCCGGACCCGTGCCCCGGTCAGCCCCAGCCCGGACAGCCCGTCCGGTCCGGCCTCGGCTACCGTCCCGGCCGACGGGAACAGCCGCCACCTGCCGTCGAGATCCAGCGGCTCGCCCAGCGCCGCGACCAGCCGGCCGCAGCACGTCCGCGCCGCGGCCACGGACACCTGCTGCCCGAGCACCGCCCGGACCGCCAGCTCGAAACCGTCCGCCGCGCCCGGCACCCGCATCCCCGGCCGGGCCGCCACCAGCGGTGCCAGCGCCGGGTCGGCCGCCAGCACGGTGCCGACCGCGGCCGGGTCGGCGTCCAGGTCGAACAGCCTCCGGCAGCGCTGCACCGCCGCGGTGAGGTCGCGCAGGTCAGCCAGCCGGACTCGCAGCCGCACCGTGTCGGCGTACGGCGTGAGCTCGGCCAGCGCTCCACCGCGGGGCAACCGCAGGGTCCGCTGGTAGGTGCCGCCGGCCATCTCCTCCAGCCCCGGCACCGCCCGGGCGGCGAACCAGCCGAGCACCGACGGCACGTCGTACGGTGGCCGGTGCCGCAGCCGGAGCGTGATCGAGCCTTCGCCGTCGCGCGCCTCGCGGCCCGCCGCCGCGCCGCGCCGGACCTGTGACGGCGCGCAGCCGAACGCCTCCCGGAAGGCGTCGTTGAACTGCCGGATGCTGCCGAAGCCGGCCGCGAACGCGATGTCTGAGACCGGCAGCGCGGTGGACTCGACCAGCAGCCGGGCGGTCTGTGCCCGGCGGGTGCGGGCCAGCGCCAGCGGGCCGGCGCCGACCTCGTCGACCAGGGTGCGATGCAGGTGCCGCTCGCTGACCGCGAGCCGGCGGGCAATGCCGGTGACACCGGAGTCGTCCGCGGCGCCGGCCGCGATCAGCCGCAGCGCCCGGGCGGCCAGATCGGCCCGCACGTCCCACTCGGGCGAGCCGGGCGCGGCGTCCGGCCGGCATCGCCGGCAGGCCCGGAAGCCAGCCGCCTGCGCCGCGGCCGCGACCCGGTAGAACCGCACGTTGCGCGGCTTCGGGGTCTGCGCCGGGCAGCTCGGACGGCAGTAGATCCCGGTCGAGGTCACCGCGGTGACGAACCGTCCGTCGAACCGCCGGTCCCGGCTCTGCACCGCCCGGTAGCACCGGTCGAAGTCCTCCTGCATGCCACCCAGTCTGCTCCGCCGGCCCAGCCTCCACTGGCGGGTTTCGGACCCAGCCGTGCTCCCTCGTGTGGTCACCTCTCGGCGTTGTGGTGTCCTGTCGTTGGGTGGACCGCCCGTGTGGTGACCTGTCGGCGCTGTGGTGACCTCTTGGGGTCCGAGGGCAACGTGAGGTCACCACAACGCCGAGAGGTGACCACACCGGAAGGCGGGCGTCAGGTGGTCGGAAGCTGGTACTCGGCGAAGCGGGCCCGCAGGTCCTTCTTGGAGAACTTGCCCACGGACGTCTTCGGCACCTCGTCGATGAAGACGACATCGTCCGGCAGCCACCACCTGGCCACCCGCGGGGCGAGGAACTCCAGCAGCTCCTCCCGGGTAGCCGCCGCGCCTGGCCTGAGCACGACGCAGGCCAGCGGCCGTTCCGCCCACCGTGGATGCGGTACGCCGATCACCGCGGCCTCGGCCACCGCCGGGTGGGCCATAAGCTGGTTCTCCAGGTCGACCGAGCTGACCCACTCTCCGCCGGTCTTGATCAGGTCCTTGGTCCGGTCCACCAGCCGAATGCTGCCCCAGCGGTCGATGGCCGCCACGTCGCCGGTGCGCAGCCAGCCGTCCGGCGTGAACTGCTCCGGCGTCACCCCGCGGTAGTACCCGGCCGCGATCCACGGGCCCCGCACCTGCAGCTCACCGCTGGCCTTGTCGTCCCACGGCAGCTCAGCGCCGGTGTCCGGCTCGACGATCCGGACAGCTACGCCCACTGGCGGATAGCCGACCCGGGTGCGCATCTCGGCCCGCTCCGCCTCGGGCAGGTCGACCAGCTCCGGCCGCGGCACGTTGACTGAGCCGAGCGGGCTGGTCTCGGTCATCCCCCACGCCTGGGTGATCGGCAGCCCGACCTGCTCCCGGTATGCCTCGGACAGCGACCGCGGCACCGCCGACCCGCCGCAGATGATCGAGCGAAGCCGGGACAGGTCACGGCCAGGCAGGTGCGGCAGGGCACCCATCCAGATCGTCGGTACGCCGGCCGCGATGGTGACCCGCTCGGACTCGATCAGGCCGGCCAGCAGCTCGGGCTGCATCCTCGGCCCGGGCATCACCAGCTTGGCGCCGCAGAACAGGGTGGCCTGGGCCAGCCCCCACGCGTTGGCATGGAACATCGGCACGATCGGCAGCACCGTGTCGTCCTGCCGGATTGCCATGCTCTGGTCGGTCAGGATGGACAGCGAGTGCAGGTACATCGACCGGTGCGAGTAGAGCACGCCCTTCGGGTTGCCGGTGGTGCCGCTCGTGTAGCACATCGCGGCGGCTCGGTTCTCGTCATCCACCCGGAAGCGGGCCGGCGGGACGTCGGCGACCAGATCCTCGAAGCGCAGGATCCGCGGGTCGACCGGGATCTCGGCCGACGCGCCGTCGTCCATCACCACGACGTGCCGCACCGTCTCGAAGGTCGGCACCAGCGGCCACAGCAGCGGCAACAGCGACCGGTCGACGAAGACGACCTCGTCCTCCGCGTGGTTGACGATGTAGGTAAGTTGCTCTGGATAGAGCCGGATGTTGAGGGTGTGCAGCACCCGGCCGCTGCACGGCGCGGCCCAGTACAGCGCGAGGTGGCGGGCGGTGTTCCACGCGAAGGTCCCGACCCGGCCGTCGGCGGACAGCCCGAGCCGGTCCAGCGCCGTCCCGAGGCGCCGCGTCAGGTCGGCCCATTCGCCGTACGTCGTGCGCTCTACCCCGGTCGCGGTCGCGGTGACCACCGTGCGTTCGCCGTACATCCGCTCCGCCCGGTCCAGCACCGGGGGAAGGGTGAGCGGGTAGTCCTGCATCAGACCTTGCATAGCGTCCTCCTCGCCGGCAACAGCGTGCGCGAACCACGTCGCCAAACCGGATCGCCACACGGTCTCGGTCCAGACCCTCAGAGGCAAAGATCCCACACGCCGGAGCGGGTCCGGAGAGTAACCTGGCGAAATCATGGGTTCGTCTCCTTTGGTGGTGGCGCACCGCGGCTCGTCGTTCAAACACCCGGAGCACACCCTGGCCGCCTATGCCGAGGCGGTCGCGGAGGGCGCGGACGGTCTGGAGTGCGACGTCCGGCTGACCCGGGACGGGCATCTCGTCTGCGTCCACGACCGCCGGGTGGAACGTACGTCGGACGGTCGTGGCATCGTCAGCGAGAAGTCACTGGCCGACCTCGCCGACCTGGACTTCGGCTCCTGGCACCAGGACCTGCCGGACTCCGCGGACGACCTGATGGCAGCCGAGGCGGATCCCTCCGGCCGGGACGTGCTCACCTTGGAACGGCTGCTGGAGGTCGTGGTCGACGCGCCGCGGCTGACCCGGCTGTTTGTCGAGACCAAGCACCCGACCCGGTACGGCGGGCTGGTCGAGCAGCAGCTCGTCCGGCTGCTGCGCCGGTTCGGGCTCGCCGCGCCGGCCGACCGGGACGAGTCGGTGGTCACCGTGATGAGCTTCGCACCGGCCGGCGTACGGCGGGTCCGGCTGCTCGCCCCGGCGGTACCGACGGTGCTCCTGCTGAACCGGGTGCCGCCGTTCCGCCGGGACGGCTCGCTGCCGAGCGGGGCGACCTGGGCCGGGCCGGGCCTGCACATCCTGCGGGCGCATCCCGGCTACGTCGATCGGGTCCATGCGCTCGGCGGTCGGGTGTACGTGTGGACCGTCGACGAAGCGGCAGACATCGAGTTGGTGCTCTCCCTGAGGGTGGACGCGATTGCCACCAACCGGCCGCATGATGTACTTGCCAAA
Source organism: Mycobacteriales bacterium (assembly GCA_035476575.1). Taxonomy (GTDB): domain Bacteria; phylum Actinomycetota; class Actinomycetes; order Mycobacteriales; family JACQDL01; genus DATILL01. The sequence goes on along the minus strand of DATILL010000080.1, from coordinate 46,970 downwards.
CTAGGCCGTTAGCCGCCGGCAGTATCTCGAGAAATGTGGTCTACTCCGGACACCTCGGTCGTTGATGCATTAATTGGGTTAGTGTTAGCTTCACCCGGCAGCGGGTAACTGAGCCTGAAGACCTGGATACACCGACGTCAGCGGAGGTGACACGCGCTGGGAACAATCTCAGTGCCGCACTCTCCGGCTAGCGCCGGCCGGGTGCGGCGGATGCTCACCGCCGACCTACGGGCGCAGCGGATCCATGACAGCACGGTCGAAGAGGCTGCCTTGCTGGTTACCGAGCTGGTCGGCAACGCGGTCCGGTATGCCCGCCCGTTGCCGGACGACTGCCTGCTGGTGAGCTGGCAGGTGGAGGCGCGTGGGGTGCAGATCCGGGTGACCGATGGCGGCGGGCTGCTCGACAGTCCCCACCTGGCCTACGCGGGGCCGCGGGACACCCGCGGTCGCGGGCTGTCCATCGTGAACGCCCTGGCAGCGGTGTGGGGCGTGGATGGGGGCGCCGGTTCGACCACCGTGTGGGTGGTGCTCCCCGGGTCGAGCCCGCCCCCGGCGCCGGTCCGGCTCTGACTACGCCAACCAACCGAGCGCCGGCGGCACGCACTAGCTGCTGTCCCAGCTCTGGGCTGCCGTCCCGGCTCTAGCTGTCGGCCAGCCGCTGGCTGAGCGGGTCGCGGGTGACCGGACAGGACATGCACCGAGGGCCACCCCGGCCACTACCCAGCTCGCTTCCGGCGATCCGGATGACCTCAATCCCGGCGTCCTCCAGCCGGGCGTTCGTCTCCACGTTCCGCTCATAGGCGACGGCGAGCCGCGGTGCGATGCACAGCGTGTTGTTGCCGTCGTCCCACTGCTCGCGTTCGGCGGTGACCGGGTCCAGCCCGGTGCCGATCACCCGGAGCTCGTCGATCCCCATCGCCTCGGCGGCTACCCGGAGGAACGGCGCCGGCCCGGCCACCGTCAGCTCGCCCGCGTCGTCGCACGGGGTCACGGTGTAGGCGAGCAGGTCGTGCGCCACGGTCGGGTACATCACTGCCGCGTCGGTGTCGACCATGGTGCAGATGGTGTCCAGATGCATGGTGGCCCGCTCCTGCGCGATGGGAACCATCAGCACGGTGCGCGCCACCCCGGCCGTGAACATCCGTCGGGCCAGCGTCTCCACCCCGGCCGGCGTGGTGCGTTGCCCGACGCCGATCGCCACCACGCCAGGGGCCAGGAGCAGCACGTCGCCGCCCTCCAGCCACTCCTGGCCCGGACCGTCGTACACCGTGGCGGTGCCGGCGAAGCGCGGGTGGTACCGGTACACCGCGCCGATCAGCGTGGTCTCCCGATGTCGGGCCGGCATGGACGGGCTGGTGACCGCGACATGGCCGCCGATCCACGTCGAGGAGTCACGGGTGAAGAGCAGGTTGGGCAGCGGGTCGATGATGAAGTCGTGCTCCTCCAGCAACCGGTGTACGACGCCACGGCCGGTCTTCAGCTCCGACCGGGCCAGCCCGGCGACGAGGACGGCGGCCAGGTCGGCCGGGTGCAGCTCGGTCAGGTAGCCGCTCACGATGGCACGCAGGGTCTGGCCGAGGTGTACGTCGTCCAGCACCGCGGCGATGGTCTCGGCCCGGGCGGCCGGCGTCTCCAGCGTCCGCTCCAGCAGATCGGCCATATAGAGCACCTCGACCCCGCGATCGCGCAGCGCTTGAGCGAACTGGTCGTGCTCCTCCTGCGCCCGGCCCACCCACGGGATGGCGTCGAAGAGAAGCTGGTCGCTGTTGCGCGGGGTGAGCCGCTTCAGCTCCGCCCCAGGCCGGTGCAGCAGCACGGTCCGTAGCCGGCCAACCTCACTGTCGACATATGCCATCGCACGAGCCTAAGCGAGCCCCACTTGTCGCAGAGATCCAGTTTGTCGTGGGGTTCTCGTTTGTCGCGGAGATCCAGTGCGATCGCGCGACCGTTGACCCGTCAGGGGGGATCGCCGAACCGGCGGCCGACCGACCGCCGGACCACGGTCAGCGACTCGAACGACGCCCGTGACCCAGCCGCCGGCCGACGTCCCCGTCACCGGACCCTCCCCGTCACCGTCACCGTCACCGTACCGAGGATATCGGCGGCAACCGGCCCCGTGGCCCAGCCCTCCGGCTGCCGGCCGACGTCGCCCAGGGGTCACCGCGGTGGCCAACCCGACGGCCCTCCGGGCGGGCCCATCGGCGGCCAGGTCGATCCATCAGGGGGCGGGCCAGCCGGTGCGCGGCGGCGTCGGGTGGTGACGAACGCGACCAGGCCGGCGACAGCCGCCACGGCACCCAGCCCGGCACCAACCAGCACCGGCAGGCTCGTTCCCTTGTCCCCGGCAGAGGCCGTGCCGCTCGGCCCACCGGTGCCGCCACCCTCCGGGGTCGACGGTGCCGCGGTCGGTGCCGGCGCCGCAGGCGTGGCAGAGGTGGGGTGCAGCCGATCCAGCTCGTCGAAGATCGGGTTTGGCGCGTTGGCCGGGACGTTGGTCTTGATCGCGTCATCCGGCCGGACGATCCCGTAACCGGTCGCGTTGTCCTTGCCAGGCAGGTCCGCGTCGTCGGTCACGGTGGCGAGCAGCCGCGCCACCACCTGTCGGTTGGTCAGCCTCGGGAGCTTGGACCAGACCAGCGCCACGGCACCGGACACCAGCGCCGCGGCGTCACTGGTCCCGTTGCTGGTCCCGACTTGCCCGGCCAGGTTCTGGCTGTGCATCTGCACGCCGAGCGCGGCCACGTCGACGTACGGCTGGCGCTGCGACTTCGGCCAGATGTGCTTGGTGCCGTTGACCGCACCGACCACGACCACGCCCGGGCAGGACGACGGAAAGAGCGGCTCGTTGGTGGTGTTGCCCTCGTTCCCGGCCGCGGAGACGATGACCGCGCCGTTGTCGACCGCGTACCGCACGGCGTCGAGGGCCTGCCTCGGACAGCCGTTCTCGAAGTCTCTGATGGGCGCCTCCTGGGCGATGCTGATGACCTTGGCGCCATGGTCGACGGCGTACCGGATGCCATCCGCCACTGCCCGATCGAACCGGGGTGCGCCCGGCGCGTACAGCGTGACCGGCAGGAGCTTGGCCTCGGGCGCGATTCCGACCAGCCGGTTGACCCCGCCCTGGCCGGCGATCAGGTAGGCCATCGCCGTGCCGTGGCCGCGGGGTGAGTCGATGTCGGTGCGGCCGTCGCCGCCGACGAGGTCGGTGCCCGGCAGCACTACTCCGGCCAGCTCGGGCCGGCTCGCCTGTACGCCGGAGTCCAGCACGGCGACGATGACGCCCTGGCCGCGGGCACCCCAGGACCACACGTTGGCGATGTCCCAGCTTACGAACCAGTACTCCTGGCTGGTGTCCGGCAGTCTGGGCAGGGCTCCAGCCGGAGTCGACAGGACCAGCGCCGCCCCGACCGCTGCTACTACCGCGGCCGCCGCTGCCCGCAGCATTCGTCGCACGCCGTTACCTCACCACTCGTCGCTGTGACGCGGATGCGCCCATTCTGCCGTACTCGTTGCCCCCACTGCCGGGGGTCCCAACAACGGTGAGGGCGAGCCGATTGATCTCGACCCGCCCTGCTGCCTGAGCTGCCCAACCGAGGTCAGCCCCCGATGACCGGTGGCGGTGCATCGGTCGCGCCGCCCCAGACGTCCTCGTCCTCGGTCAGCCAGGTGGTGCGTTCGCGCTCCTGCTCGTCGATGCCGCCGCCATGGCCGCCCATCGGCATCGCACCGGCACCGGTGCCGCCGCGACCGGCCGCACCGCCGACGCCCTCACCGACCCCGGCCCCGCCCGATCCGAAGCCGCGCCCGCCGGCCGCGCCGTACCCGCCTGGTCCGAACCCGCCGGCCCCGGCGCCCATACCACCGCCGAAGGCCGCGCTGCCGCCGCTGCCCGAGCCCAGGCCACTCCCGGACCCGCCAATGCCGCTGCTCGAGCCAGCCCCGAAGGGGTCGCCCGGCAGGCCTCCGATCCCGCTGGTGGGGCCCGGGCTGCCGGCCAGGGCGGACGACGGGTCATACAGGCCGGGCGGGCCGCCCGGAACGCTGCCTGGACCGCCAGGCGGACTGTGGCCCGGGCCACCGGGTGGAACGGCGCTGCCCGGCCCGCCCGCACCTGGGCCGCCATCGGGAATCGGCGGCATGTGTGGGGCACCAGCCCCGTTGGAAGCACCACCCCCGCCTGGGCCGCCGCCTCCGACACCGGGGATGCTCGCGCCCGAGCCAGTCCCGCACGTGGTGGTGAAGTCGTCTTTGCTCGAATTCGGTTTGGTCTGCACGAAGTCAGCGTTCACCCAGCTCGGGACGCAGTTCACGATGACCTCGTTGTACCGGCTGAGCAGCTTGGTCATGTGGTCGACGGCGTTCTGGGTGCCTTTCTGGCCGACACCGGACGGGCCGACGTCGCGCGGCATGTTCGCCTTGTACCAGTCGGCGTACTTGAACGCCCAGTCCGTCGCGTGCGCCATCTGCATGCACTGGTCGGCGAGCGCCTGCGCGGTCGCCTGCGCCGTCTGCAGGTGGGTCTGAGCCTCCGGTGAGGCGTCGGACTCCCAGGCGTCCACCAACGGGCCGCCGACCTCGCTCTGCATGTTGTTAGCCAGCCCACCGAGGTGGTTGGCCAGCTTCGACCACTCCGTGCACGCGGCGTTGATCGGCCCCGGGTTGAGCTGGTCGAACTCCCGTTTCACCTCTTCGTAGCTACGGGTGTAGTTGCTCGTGTCCTGGGTCTTGGAGATCTCGTCGCGATGCGGATCGATCTTGACCATCTGGTCCCACCTCCCTTACATGTTGCTTGTCTGGGTGTTGCTTGTCTGGGTGTTGCCGGTCCGGTTGCCATCCAGACTGCGGTGCTGGTTGTTGGCGCTGATCATGTTGGTGTCCTCCGCGCCGTCGTACTGGTCGGCGGCGGCCCGGATGGAGGAGGCGGCCGCCCTCAGGTTCTCCACAAGCTGTGCGGAGTACTGGCCGACCAGCGTCGCGACGTCACCGGAGGCCTTCTGGAGGTAGACCGCGGCGTTCCACGACGGCGGACCGAAGGACACCGCGGCGGTCTGGGCGATCGTCTTCACGCCGCCACCCTCCAGGCTGGTCACGTAGCTGTCGATCCGATCGGCCACCAGGCGCATCTTGTGGGTGTCGAACCGCTGCTGCTTCGGGTTGGCGCTGGTCCCAGGCCAGTTCCGGTCCGGGGTGACCTCAAGCGAGTAGTCGCTGAGCCCTGTCGCTTTGTTTTTGCTGCTGTCGTTGTCGTCCAGCCGGATGTGCTGGTCGCCGTAGTCGTAGTCCGTCACGACTCTCTCCTCAAGCCTCCATTGGGTCGGCCCCCCAAGCGCGCGAACAGGTGATGCCGGCGCGTGTGCGCGGTAACGGGGCCGATCTCAGTCAACGGATTCGCTAGGCCCAGAGGCTCTTGTTGTGGCTCTCGGCGGCGGTGTAGTTGTCGTGCGAGTCCCGCACCGAGGTGCCGATCTGGCTCAGGATCGTGGCCAGGTTGTCGGCAGCGGAGTTCCACTGGGACTGCTTCTCGTGGTACGCGGTCTGCGCCGCACCGGTCCAGCTGCTGACCATCGGCTGCAGGTCTCGGTTGAGCTGTTCCAGCGTGTCGGTCAGGGACTTGAAGACAGCGACGACCTCGCTGTGGCCGACGCTGAGAGCGTCGAAGCTAACGCGAACATCCATGACATGCTCCTCCGAAGGGTGGTGTGCTGCGAGCGTGCTGCCGGTCAGAGCGCCCCGGCGATGTTGTTGAACATGCCGGCCTGCTCCTCCTCCTGCGTGTTGTAGGTCGCGTGGGTGGACACCAGTGTCTGGTGCATCTCCGCCAGCGCCTGGTGCAGCTTGGCCGCGTTGCTCGTCCACGCCACGTGCACGTTCCCGAACGACGACGACGCGTTGCCCTTCCACTGCGCGAGCATCCCGTCGACCGACTGGGTCAGCGCCCGGATGTGCTGGTCGATCTTCTGGGTCGCGTCCTCGAGCGCCACCGCGCCCTTCTGCATGGCGTCCCGTTGGACGTCGTAACCTGCCATCACTTACCTCCAGGCAAACGGCCCACGGAGCTCCTCCATGGGCAAGGTGTTCGTTTGGGGTCGATCTGCGTCACTCTGGCCGACTCTACGTCCGACGGCGGAACCAGGGAACTAGTTCCAGGACACTGAACATGACGGCCGGCGGACGTAATCGTGATGACGCCGTGATCTGGTCGTTATCCATGCGGACATTCACCCCCCACCCGTCCCGCCGGGCACGCTGTTCGGCGGGCCCACCGAGCTGCCTCCCACCGGCACGGGTGTCTTTGCCCGGCTCTGGTCGAGCGCGGGACCGGTACGGATCAGGTCAAGGATGCCACCGGGCACCGGTACCGGAGCAACCGTCCCATACCCCAGCACGTTCAGCACCTCCTTGGAAGGCACCGGGTACTTGCCGCCCGCGTCGGTGACCAGGTAGGTCGAGCTGCTCTGCTGGCCCTTGTGCGGAAGCAGCCGCACCACGGCGGCCTTGCCCGGCGGCAGCGCGACCTGGCTGGACATCTCGCCGGTGCCGAGGTCGGCGCTCGCCTGGGGCCGGATCCCGGGCGCCTTGTCCGCGAGCGTCACGACCACCGCGTCGGTCTCGCCGGAGGTGTCGGAGTACGCCGCGCAGACCACCTGCGGGCCGCCTGGCAGGGGGTTGGCCGGCGCCGGCGCCGAAGGGGGGAAGCCGACCGTCGAGGCGGGGTCCGTCAGCTGTGCCTGGCCCACCGCGACCGACGGCACCTGGATGGCGCTCGGATCCCGCCCGTTGTAGGCGTCCCGCTTCTCCTCCGGGTCGCCGAGCAGCAGCAGCGCGTCGGTCTCGGTGATCGTGGCCAGGCCCTGCGAGGTCACCAGCCAGTACTGTTCCCGGGCCGAGGAGCCCTCGCCCGGCACCTTCAGCACCTGGCCGATGACGGTGGAGCTGCCGCCGACCTCGACGCCCGGCTGGCCGCGGTTAGGCACGTCGATCGGCTTGAGGTCGGGTCCGGGCGGCACCGAGTTGACCCAGCTCGCCGCTACCGGCAGCGGGGTCGCGTTGAAGCGGAGCGCTGGCAGCGCCGCCTGCGGGTTCGGGATCTCCAGCCGGGTGTTGTTCCAGATCAGGAACTGCTTGAGCCCGGTGCGGACCAGCAACGCGGAGGTCGGGTCGAGGCCGGTGCCGGCGTTGCCCTGCGCCACCGACACTGTCACCGTCGGCACCGGGCTGGCCGGCTGGGAGCAGATGGTCCACGGTCCGGTGACCAGCCCACCGGGGTCCGGGAGGGAGTCGGGCAGGTTGGCGATGCCGTACGGCACGCCGCGGTGGGCGGCGGACAGCGACTTGCGGGAGAAGAGCTGCACGTTGACGGTCGGCGTGTTCAGGATCAGCCGGGCCGAGGCGAAGTTGAGCACCGGGTGCAGGGCGTCGTCGGTCTCGTCGTAGACGAACCGGGTGCCGGTCTCCTTCTCCACCACCAGGGTGCCGGGCTGCTTCCAGCCCTCCTTCGCCCCAGGGCGCAGCAGCCCGAAGATGCCGAAGCCGACCAGCACCACGATCGCGATCATGACGCTGGAGAACGTCGACACGCTGATCCGCCGCATTGGGCTCTCGGCCGCGTCCGGCTCGCCGTGCAGCAGCGCACTCTGCACCCGGGTCGTGACGAACCGGTGTGCCTGGAGCTGGTCCCGGCGGGTCTGCACGTCCCCCTCCTGGTCCGCGTCGGAGCGCGGAGTCATGCCACGGTACTGACGACCACGGTACTGACGACCACGGGTTGTCGAACGACGGCGTACTGTGACTTGTCCGTTTCTACCTGCTCAATACGATAGTGGCCAGCCGTGGCAAGCCGGATTTTTCTCCCGGTGTGCTTCGGCTGGGTGCGTTGCCGGGCAGGAGAGGTGCGTTGACGGCAGGGAATGCGTCGACGGCAGGGAAGGGAGCGACCGCGCGATGTCCGCTGTTCGGGATCCGACGTTCGGCGCAGGCCCACCGGCGGCGCCCAGCCAGGTGCCGCCGGCCAGCCCGCCGAACACGGGGGCCGTCCGGGCGGTGTCCCGAGCGCACCCGGTGCCGGAGTCCCGGCCGGGCCGGCTGTTCGGGCTGTCCGTGGGCCAGGTCCTCGCCTGGCAGGGTGTGCTCGCCGCGGTGCTGGCCGCCGCGGTGCGGCCAGGCTGGACTCTTGTCCCGGCCGGGCTGGCCGCGGTGTCGGTGCTGACCCTCACCCTGGTCCGGCAACGCGGCCGGTGGCTGTACGAGTCGCTGGCCATCCGGCTGCGGTTCCAGGCCCGGCGCCGGATCCAGCCCCCGGCCGGCCCGGTCGACCCGCGGCTCGCGGCGCTGCGCGAGGTGCTGCCGGAGCTCGACGTCTCCGGCATCGTGCTGCGCTCCGGCGAGCGGATCGGCGTGGCCTACGACGGCCGGGCCTGGGTGGGCGTGGTGGCGGTGCAGGACAGCGAGGACGTCGTACCCCAGCCGCAGCAGGTGGGCTGGCTGCCGGTGCGTGAGCTGTCCGAGGCGCTGGTCGTCGACGACATCCGGCTGGCCGCCGTGCAGGTGCTGCGGTACACCGTGCCAGCCCCGGCCGGCATGCTGCCGCCCCAGTCGCCGGTTGCGATGTCCTACCAGCAGCTCAACCTACGGCGGACGCCGGCCAGCCAGCACCTGTGGGTCGCGCTGCGGCTTGATCCGGCGCTGAGCCCGGAGGCCATCGAGGTCCGCGGCGGCGGCACCGAGGGTGCCCAGCGGGCGGTCAAGCGGTGCATCGCACGCACCCTGGAGCTGTTGGAGGCGGCAGGCCTGCGCGGCCGGGCGCTGGACGACGAGTCGCTGCGGTCGGTGCTCGCGCTGGCCGGCGGCGTCCGCGCGGTGCCAGCCCCGCCGGGCACCCGGCGTACCGAGGAGACGTGGACGTACTGGCAGGGCGACGGCACCGTGCACATCACCTGGTGGGTCAAGTCCTGGCCCGACCGGGGCATCCCCATGCAGGCGCTGCAGGAGGCCGCGGTGGGCGTGCCGTCGTTGTCGTGCAGCGTGTCGCTGACCCTGCACCCGGTGCAGACCGAGGGGTCGCGGTTCCGCGGGCTGGTCCGGCTGTCGGCCACCTCGCCGGCCGCGGCCGACATCGCGGCCGAGGCGTTTCGCCAGGCCACCGAGGCGGTCGGTATCGTGCTGTACCGCCTGGACGGCGAGCAGGAGCCCGGCCTGGCCGGCACGCTCCCACTGGGCGGAGGGGAGCTGGCATGACCCAGCGGGGGCAGGCATGACCGGGCAGCCAGCGGTGGCGGGGCACGTGCTGCCGTTCGACGCGTTGCCGCAGCTCGACGTACCGTTGTCGGCGCGCGGCCTGGTGATCGGGCACGAGGGCCAGCAGCAGCCGGTCATCGTCCAGCTTTTCCGCAACCGGCCCACGCATGTAGGCGTGTTCGCGGCGGCGTATGTCGCCAAGCTGGTGGCCTTCCGGGCGCTCGCCGTGGCCGCACAGGTCGCCGTCCTCACCCCGCGGCCGCAGATCTGGGAGCCGCTGGCGCGGTCCGCGCCAGCGCAGTGGGTGACGATCGGGCCGGCTGGCGCGGCCACTCCGCCGGCCGGTACGGCGGCCCGGCCGGCGCTGCTCGTCGAGGATGGCGGGATGGCTGAGGCGCAGCTCCGCAGCGACCTCGGCGGCTGGCAGGCCCAGGTCGTGGTGCGGCCGTTCGTGACCCCGCAGATGGTGGCGCCACTGCGGTCCTACGACGTGGTGCTGCTGCAGCGGGTGCAGCCGGAGGCCGCGCAGCCGATCCAGCTTGCCTTCGGGCTGCCCGACCAGACCGCACAGTGGCTGCCGCACATGCCAGATGACACGGTCGCGCTGATCGGCTCGGGCCAGGTGCGGTTCGTCAACCTGATGCCGACGCCGGCCGAGCAGGCCGTGTTCGGCACGGCCACCCGGCTGGACGGCTGACGGCTGACGGCTGACGGCTGACGGCTCAGCCTGACAGGCCGCGGACGTAGCCGTACAGCCCGAGCACGGCCAGCGCGAGCGGCACCACGCTGACCACCAGCAGCGCTTCGACGATGTCCGCCGTCCGGCCCCAGAACGGCGAGATCCGTTGGCCCGGCAGCCGCAGGCCGACCGCGACCACTGAGCCGGCGATGATCAGGAGCGGCACTACCACTCCGACCAGCCGGACCGGCTGGGAGTGGTGCTCGCTGACGGTCAGGGCGATCAGCGCGTAGCCCAGCACCCCGGCCGACAGCAGCCACAGCCGCTGCACCCGGCCGAAGAACAGCCTGGCCCGCAGCAGCGCCGCCGTCGCCACCACCGCGATCAGCCACGGTTCGGTGCCGGACGGCTCCCGGGACAGCAGCAGCTCGCAGCCCATCACCAGCGCGCCGGTGCCACCCGTCATCCCGGTGACGAACCGGTCGGCCGTCAGCGTCTTGCGTAGGACGGTCGGGCCGGGTACGTCGGAGGTGTCCCGGCGCAGGTCGTCAGAGCTCAGCGGGATGAACGGCAGCGGCAGGTCGGCCATCCGGAAGGCCAGCATCGGGATCATCGGGGTGACGGCGAGCACGAAGGACACGGTCAGCGCGGCCGTGCCTGGGCCGGTCAGCCCAGTGACCAGGTCCAGCAGCGCGGCCAGCGTGGCCACCAGCGCGGCCAGCGCCGCGCCGACCAGGCCCGGCACGCTGTCCGCGATCGCGAACGCCGCGAGCACCGCGGCCACCATCACCGCGACCGAGCCCACCACGAGCTGGGCCGGGCCGAACTCGGTGAGGGTTCGGTTGCCGCCCAGCGCGGTCAGCCCGGCGCAGAAGGCGTAGGGCAGCGCGGCGTACCCGAGCACCACGCCGGCCCTGGCCTGGCCGAGCGCGCGGGAGAGCACCGCCCCGGCGACCAGCAGCCCGAGCGCCACCGCGCCGGACACCAGGCTTGCCGCCAGCCAGCTCGGCCCGGACCGCAGGATGACCAACGCGCCGAGCATCAGCGCGACCACCGCGATGGTCAGGCTGACCTGGCGGGTGGTGCCGTCGTGCCAGCGGCTGGAGCGGTCCCGTGACGCGGTGGCGATGGCGTCGACCACGTCGTCGAAGGCGAGCTCGGGAAGCTGCGCCTGGCGGGGCCGCAGGTAGAGCATCTCGCCGTCCCGGATGGCCAGCGCCGTCGCGTTCTTGCCGACGTCGAACGGCGTTTCGCCGAGCCGCTGCAGCGCCCAGCCGCCATGTACGAGGCCGGCGTCGGGCAGGTCCTGGCCAGCGTGCCGGAGCAACGTCGGCAGCAGCTCGGCCAGCGGGACGTCGACGGGCAGGGCGACGTCCACCCGGCTCCGCGGCGCAATGATGGTCACCCGGCACAGGCCGGCTCCGACGCTCGAGCTCACGAGTCCTCCCCGATGCCCCTCCTGATATCGCAGCTTCGGAGCCTACCCAAACTCGGCTGCTCCGGCGCTGGCCACGCATCCTGTCGCTGCCGGAAGGTTATGTCGGTGCTGAGAGGTACGGTGGTCCGGACAGTTCGGACAGGCTGTGAGAGCGGGGTTCGACCATGAGCACGGTGGTCTTCCGGCGTCCGCCCCGGCGTTCCGCGCCCGAGCCGCCCCGCGGCGAGGTGCTGCTGGAGTCACCGCCGGAGCTGCCGGAGAGCGTGTCGGGCGGTATGGGTGCCGCGCTGACCTACCTGCCGATGGCTGCGGGTGGCGGCGCGATGGTGCTGATGTTCGCCGGCCGCGGCGGTGGGGCGCTGCAGTATGTCACCGGCATCATGTTCGCTGTCTCGATGCTCGGCATGTTCGGCGGCCAGCTCGGCCGCGGCACCAGCGAGAAGAAGCGCAAGCTGAACGCCGACCGGCGCGACTACGCCCGGTACCTGTCCCAGGTGCGGCGCCGGGTGCGCCGGGCGGCCAGGCAGCAGCGGGAGGCGCTGCTGTGGCGCAACCCGGACCCGGACGCGCTCTGGTCGGTGGCCATGTCCTCCCGGCTGTGGGAGCGCCGCCCGGCCGATGAGGACTTCGGCACCATGCGGGTGGGGCTCGGCTCGCAGCGGCTGGCGGTGCAGCTCATCCCGCCGGAGACCAAGCCGGTGGAGGACCTGGAGCCGGTCTCGGCTGGTGCGCTGCGGCGGTTCGTCCGGGCGCACACGACGGTGGCCGAGCTGCCGGTGGCGGTCTCGGTGCAGGGCTTCGCCCGGGTGCAGCTCCGCGGCGACGAGGAGGTCATCCGTGGGCTGGTCCGGGCCATGGTCGCGCATCTGGCCGTCTTCCACTCGCCGGACGACCTGCGGATCGCGGTGTGCGCGTCCGGCGAGCGCGCCCCCCTGTGGGACTGGGTGAAGTGGCTGCCACATGCGCTGCACCCCACGGACGTGGACGCGGCCGGGCCGGTGCGGCTGTTCGCCGAGACCCTGGTCGAGATCGAGACCATGCTGGGCGAGGAGCTCAAGCAGCGGCCCCGGTTCGGCAGCGGCACGCCGTCGTCCGCCGACCCGCAGTACGTCGTGATCGTGGACGGCGGCAGGGTGTCCTTCGACTCCCAGCTTGCCGCCGCCGACGTGCACGCGGTGACCATCCTGGACGTGGCCAGCTCGGTGTCCCGGGAGGCCGAGCGGGGCACGCTGCGGCTGGCGGTCACGGCGGACCGGATCGACATGCTGACCAGGGACCGGTCCAACAAGGATGTCGCCAGCCGGATCGGCCGCCCCGACAGGCTGGAGCTGACCCCGGCCGAGGCGTTGGCCCGGCAGCTCGCGCCGTACCGGATGAGCGTGGGCGGCGAGGCCGAGGACTCGCTGGCGAAGAACCTCGGCCTGACCCAGCTTCTCGGGCTCGGCGACCCGTACCAGATCGACACCGCGGTGACCTGGCGACCGCGGCCGCCGCGGGACCGGCTGCGGGTCCCGATCGGGGTCGGGCCATCCGGCGAGCCGGTGGAGCTTGACATCAAGGAGGCCGCGCAGGACGGTATGGGCCCGCACGGCCTAGTGATCGGCGCGACCGGCTCCGGCAAGTCGGAGCTGCTGCGTACGCTGGTGCTCGGGCTGGCGGTCACGCACTCCTCGGAGAACCTGAACCTCGTCCTGGTCGACTTCAAGGGCGGCGCGACGTTCTCCCGGCTGGACGACCTGCCGCATACCTCCGCCGTCATCACCAACCTGTCCGACGACCTGTCCCTGGTGGACCGGATGCGGGACGCCATCGAAGGCGAGCTGAACCGGCGGCAGGAGCTGCTGCGCGACGCCGGCAACTACGCCAACCTCAAGGACTACGAGCGGGCCCGGGAGAACGGCGCACCGCTCAAGCCGCTGCCCAGCCTGTTCGTGGTGGTGGACGAGTTCTCCGAGCTGCTGACCGCCAAGCCGGACTTTATCGACCTGTTCATCGCGATCGGCCGGATCGGTCGCTCGCTGGGGGTGCACCTCCTGCTCGCGTCGCAGCGGCTGGAGGAGGGCCGGCTGCGCGGGCTGGACACCTACCTGTCGTACCGGATCGGGCTGCGTACGTTCTCCGCGATCGAGTCTCGGGTGGTGCTCGGCGTGCCGGACGCCTACGAGCTGCCGAACGCGCCCGGCCACGGCTACCTGAAGATCGACACCGCGACCATGCTGCGGTTCAAGGCGGCCTACGTGTCTGGCACCCACCGGGGGCCGAAGGAGAGCTCCAAGCGGCAGGTCGCGGCGGTCGCCCAGCAGGTCGTGGAGTACACGCCGCAGTACCTCAAGCCGATTGAGCTGTCCCGCCAGGACGAGCCGGACGACGGCCACGATGACGTGAACGCCGAGACCCTGCTGGAGGTGATTGTGCGGCGGCTGCTCGGTCGGGGCCAGCCGGCGCACCAGGTGTGGCTGCCGCCGTTGGCCGAGCCGCCGACGCTGGACCAGCTCCTGCCGCCGTTGGCGGTGGACCCGAGGTACGGGCTGTCACCCGCTGGCTGGGACGGCCGGGGCCAGCTGCAGGTCCCGGTGGGGCTGGTGGACAAGCCGTTCCACCAGCGCCGCGACCCGATGTGGGTGGACCTGTCCGGCGCGGGCGGGCACGTGGTGGTGGCGGGCGGTCCACAGAGCGGCAAGAGCACGCTGGTCCGGGACCTGATCGCGTCGATGGCGTTGACGCACACCCCGGCCGAGACGCAGTTCTACTGCCTGGACTTCGGCGGCGGCACGCTGTCGTCGTTGCTCGGCCTGCCGCATGTCGGGTCTGTCGCGGCGCGGCTGGAGCCGGACTTGATCCGGCGCACGCTGGCCGAGATCACCGGCCTGTTGGAGCGCCGGGAGCGGATGTTCACCGAGCGCCGGATCGACTCCATGGCGACGTACCGCCGGATGAAGCGGGACGGCAAGATCACTGACGACCCCTACGGCGACGTGTTCCTGGTGGTCGACGGCTGGGGCGTCGTGCGCGCCGACTTCGAGGCGATGGAGCAGCAGATCACCAACCTGGCTGCCCGGGGGCTGACCTACGGCGTGCACGTGCTGATCACGGTGCAGCGATGGATGGAGGTTCGGCCGGCGTTGCGGGACCTGATCGGAACCCGGCTGGAGCTGCGGCTCGGTGACCCGAGCGAGTCTGAGATCGACCGCCGGACCGCGATCAACGTCCCCGAGAAGACTCCCGGGCGGGGCCTGACCCGGGAGAAGCTGCACTTCCTGGCCGCGCTGCCCCGCATCGACGGCGGCCAGCGGCCGGAGACCCTGGTGGACGGGGTGGCCGACCTCGTGGCCAAGGTCTCGGAGGCCTGGACCGAGCCTGGGGCGCCGGAAGTGCGGATGCTGCCCGAGCGGCTGGCGTACGCCGAGCTGTCCGGGCCGGGTTCTGACCCGCAGCCGGGCGTGCCGATCGGCATCGACGAGGACAGCCTCTCCCCGGTCTACCTCGACTTCGCCTCGGACGCGCACTTCCTGTTCTTCGGCGACGCGCAGTCCGGCAAGACCAACCTGCTGCGGGTGATCGCGCAGGGCATCACCGCCCGGTACACGCCGGACCAGGCCAAGCTGATCTTCCTGGACTATCGGTACGGGCTGCTCGACGCGATCAGCACGCCGCACAAGCTGGCGCACGGCTTCTCCACCAACCATGCGGCGCCGATCGTGAAGAACGTCGTCGAGGCGATGACCAAGCGGCTACCCCCGCCGGACATCACCCCGGAGCGGCTGCGCGCACGGGACTGGTGGAACGGCGCCGACCTGTACTTCATCGTCGACGACTACGACCTGGTCGCCACCGGCGCGACCAACCCGCTGATGCCGCTGCTCGACCTGGTGCCGCAGGCCCGTGACATCGGGCTGCACCTGATCATCGCGCGAGCGATGGGCGGGGCAGGGCGCGCGATGTTCGAGCCAGTGGTGCAGCGGATCAAGGAGATCGGCTCTCCGGCGTTGATGCTGTCCGGCAGCAAGGACGAAGGCACCCTGATCGGTAACGTCAAGCCGGAGCCGTTCCCACCCGGCAGGGGGCGGCTGGCCACCCGGCGTGGGGTCAAGCTGATCCAGACGGCGTACCTGCCGCCGACACCCTGACCCGGGCGTCCCCGGCGGTCATCGAGCTACCGCGGAATTGTTGATCTCTGCCGGCCCGTCTGCTCGATGATCGTCGGGAGAGGCGGGGTCAAGGCGCTGGCCGGGCTGCCAGCGCCGTCGCCGGCCACGCGGGATGATCACAGCCGCGGCCACCACGACCAGAGCGAGCAGGGTGCCACCGCCCGCGATGGCCAGCGCGATGATCCGGGTGTGGGTGTCCGGGACGGGCGGCGGAGCCAGCGGCGGCCCGGCCTGCGGGGGCGCCGGGGTCGGGGCGTCCGCCGGCGGCAACACCATGGTCAGCGCGGCGGTCGGGTTGATCACGCCGTAGCCGAACTGTGGGCTCGGTAGGTCGGTGGACGGGTGGTCCGCGGTCAGCACGATCCGCCGTTTGACCTCGGCCGCGCTCATCCCCGGGAAGCGGGAGCGCAGCAGCGCGGCCAGCCCGGAGACGAACGGCGCGGCGAAGCTGGTGCCCGTCGAGGGGATCAGGCTGCCGTGTGGCCAGGTGGACGTCAGGTTGTCGGTGTCCGGCGCGACCACCGTGACGAAGTCGCCGGTGATCGAGTTCGGATCCAGCGAGCCGTCGGCCTTCAGCCCGCCGACCGCGATCACGTTGTCGTAGTCGCGGGCCAGCGCGGCGGGGTAGGTGGCGACGCTCTGGTTGTTGTTCTCGTCGAGGTTGCCGGTGGCGGTCACGACCAGCGTGTTGTGCCGGGCGGCGTTCTCGATGGTGGCCCGGAAGAGGGTCTTGAGGTAGTAGGTCATCTGGGCGGCGGGCAGCGTGATCGAGACGTTGACGACCCGGGCGCCACTGGCCACCGCCAGGTCGATCCCGCGCAGCAGGTTGTACGGCGAGCCCTGGGTGTACTGCCTGATGCCGTCGACCCCCCAGGTCTGCCGGATTGGCAGGATGGTGGCCCGGGGTGCCACCCCGAAGAAGCCGACGCCGCCGCGTGGCCGGGCCGCGATGATGCCGGCCACCTGGGTGCCGTGTCCGAAACAGTCGGTGTTGGCGCCGGGCTTCGGCACCGGCCCGGCGGTCAGGTCGGCACCGGGCAGCACCGCGCCGGCAAGCTGCGGATGGCCGCCGTCCACGCCGCTGTCGACCACCGCGACGGTGACCCCCCGCCCGGTGGAGTACCGCCACGCCTCCTGGTACCGCAGCCGGGCCTGTGCCCACGGCTGGGCCGGGGCAGCCGCCCGCGGCAGCACGACCCTCTGGATCTCGGGGTAGTGATACCTGCAGGCGGCCTCCGGCGGCACCGGTTCGGCCGGCGCGGGCAGGGCAGCCACGGGCAGCGCTGCCATGGGCAGGGTCGCCATGGGCAGCGGCGCGGCGGCCAGCGCGCCGGGCTGGCCGGCGCCGGTCGCGACCAGCCCGACCAGCGTGGCCCCTGTCACCGCCCACCGACGCCGTAGCAACATGACCTCTCCCGGATTCGCCGTGAATGTGCCGATCACACCCGATCCTAGGGGCAGCCCGCGTCCGCCGTAGGCCGCAGTTTGATGCGGGCTCAGCCGCCAGAGACCTGCTTCTGCATGTCGGTGAACAGCTTGCGACCGCCGATCGCCGTCGCCGCGCCACCCGCCACCACGCCGAACAGCACGCCCCCCACCGAGGTGGTCAGCGCGGCCACCGCCAGGACGAAGCCGCCGAACGCGATCAGCAGGCCGGTCGCCCAGACCTGGATGGCACCCCGGTAGTTACCGCGCCGCAGGGGAGCCTGGGTGCCGCTGGTGGCCTGCCGGATGCCGACCACCAGCCCGACGATGCCGATGATCACGAGCAGGAACTGGATCACGCCTGGCCTCCTTCGGCCCGACAACAGTGGGCTGCACTCTCGCAGGTCACGCCACCCCGTCCCGCCCGAGCCAGGCCCGCAACCGGTCCAACGACCCGGGCAGATCGGACAGCATGCCCAGCACCAGAGGAACGCAGCCGTGCTCGTCGGCGTTCCGGCGGGGCATCCGGGCGGCCATCGGGTGCGCCGCGAGCAGCGAGTCCGGGCGCAGCCAGCCGAGCAGGGTGGTGCCGTCCATGCTGACCCGGTCGAAGCCGTCCCACGGCAGGAACGCCGTCCGCTGCCCGAGCCGGACGGTGACGCCGCGGGCGTCGGCCGCGTTGGACCAGCCGCTGCGCCGGGTCAGCCACCAGCCGATGGCGACGCAGATGACGACGAGGTCGAGGAGCAGCATGCCGAGCCCGATGAGCAGCAACACGATCCACCGGGGGTGCGAGGACTCGGCCATCACCTGCAACACCGCGGTCACCCCGGTCAGCAGGGCCGCGGTCGGGATGAGCACCAGCATGGCAAGCGTGAGCCAGGCCTGCCGGCTGATCCGCGGCCGCCCGGGGATGAGCTCGATCGCATCATCCTGCACGGCCGGAGGTTATCCTCTTCCTGCCACCGGCCGGCATCGGCCCGTGGGGGCCACCGCGGTGATGGGGCGGGTGGACACCGCGGCGGTGCACCGCGCCGGGCGCTGAACGCCCTCGACCCGGCATGGCGCCAGCGTCGGCACTGCTGGACGGCGGCCGGCGTCGTCGGCGAAGGTGTCGGCATGGCGAACTATCCGATCGTGACGCTCGGCAACCCGGTGCTGCGCAGCCCGTGCGACCCGGTGACCGACTTCGGGCCAGCACTGTCCGGGCTGGTCGACGACCTGTTCGCCGCGATGTACCGGGCGAACGGCGTCGGCTTGGCCGCGAACCAGGTCGGCGTGGGGTTGCGGGTGTTCGTCTACGACTGTCCGGACGACGACGGGGTGCGGCATGTCGGGCATGTGGTCAACCCGGGGCCAGTCGAGACCGGCGGGGAGCTCATCGAGGCCGATGAGGGCTGCCTGTCGCTGCCGGATCTGGCGTTCAGCACTCCGCGCTGGTCGCTGGCGGTGGTGGACGGCGTCGACCGGGACGGGCGGCGGGTCCGGGTGGAGGGCACTGGGTACTTCGCCCGTTGCCTGCAGCACGAGACCGACCACCTCAATGGGCGGGTGTACGTCGACCTGCTGGCCGGCCGGCTCCGCCGGGAGGCCCTGCGCGCCGTCCGCGAGGCGACCTGGACCTGAGCCGCCCAGTCGTCGCTCCCGGTGTGCCCACCCACCGACATTCCCGCTGTGGTCACCTATGCGCCTTGTGGTGACCTTTCGTTGTGCCGGCACCCCAACAAGTCACCACAAGGCGCATAGGTGACCACACGTCGTGCCGCCCGCCCGTGTGGTCACCTATCGGCGTTGTGGTGACCTGTCGTTGCCCTCGGACCCCAAGAGGTCACCACAAGGCGTTGTGGTCACCACACTCAGGGGAGGTCGGCGAGGATCTCGATCAGCCGGTCCACCTCGTGCACCGTGTTGTAGTGCACCAGGCCAACGCGGATCGCCCCGCCCAGCTCGGCCACCCCGAGCGCCTCCATCAGCGCCGGCGCGTCGGCCAGCCCGTCCCACGCGCAGACGCCGCGCCGGGCCAGCTCCTCGCTGACCGCCCGCGGCTTCCATCCCTCCACGGTGAACGACACGGTCGGCGTACGGACCGGCGGATCACCGATCACCGTCACCCCCGGCAGCGACCGTAACCCCCCGAGCAGCCTGGCGAACACCACCGACTCGTATCGCTCCACCCCGGCCATCGACGCCACCACCCGGTCCCGCCGGCTGCCGGCCACGGCGTCATCCAGCCCGGCCAGGTGGTCCACCGCCGCCACCACGCCGGCTAACAGCTCCACCGGCAGGCTGCCCAGCTCGAGCCCGCCGTCGTGACCCAGCCCGCCGTAACCCAGCCCGCCGTAACCCAGCCGGTCATCGCCCAGCTCGCCCAGCACGGCCGGCGTAGCTGCGACCGCCCCGACATGCGGCCCGCCCCATTTGTATGCGCTGGTCGTGATGAGGTCGGCACCCAGCGCGTACAGGTCGATAGGCAGATGCGAGCTGGCATGCGCGGCGTCGACGTACATCAGCGCGCCGGCCCGGTGCGCCCGCTCGGCGATGGCGGCCACGTTCGGTCGGGTGCCCACGGCGTTGCTCGCGGCGGTGACCGCGACCAGCCTGGTCCGCTCGGTGAGCAGCCCGTCGTACTGCCAGTCCGGCAGCTCGCAGGTCTCGATGTCGACCTCGGCCCAGCGCAGCACACCGCCGACCCGGTGCGCGGCGGCCGCCCAGGGCCGGATGTTCGCCTGGTGGTCCAGCCGGCTGACCACAACCTCGTCACCCATCCGCCAGGTCCGGGACAACGCGCGGGCGACCGCCTGGGTGAGCGTGGTCGTGTTCGGGCCGAGCAGTACGCCGGCCGGGTCGCAGCCGACCAGGTCGGAGATGGCCCGGCGGGCGGCGTCGACCAGCGCGTCCGCCCGCGCCGAGGAGGGAAACGCGCCGCCCCGGCCCGACAGCGGCACCCGTAACGCCGCGCCGACCGCCCGTGCCACGCTTTCCGGGATCAACGTGCCAGCCGGCCCATCAAGGTGCAGGTAACCGTCGCCGAGGGTAGGGAACAGGCCGCGGATGCGGGCGACGTCGATGGGCATGGCTAAACATTATGCGGCGGATCGAGAATATGTCTGACCGATCCGGGCAGGGTCCGGACACACCATTACCCGGGCGTGCGGCAGGATGGAGGACATGACCGAACCGCAGCAGCACCACGTGATCGTGGTCGGGCCGGACGGCCAGCCGATGGGGATCGCGGCGGCTGAGCCGGAGCTGGCCGAGGGCGATGAGACCGCAGACATCACCAACCTGGTCGAGCAGCCGGCGAAGGTCATGCGGATCGGAGCGATGATCAAACAGTTGCTCGAGGAGGTCCGCAGCGCGCCGCTGGACGACGCCAGCCGGGCCAGGCTGCGCAGCATCCACGAGCGTTCGATCGCCGAGCTGGAGCAGGGTCTGGCTCCGGAGCTGCGCGAGGAGCTGCACCGGCTGACCCTGCCGTTCCGCGACGACGACGCCCCGACCGACGCCGAGCTGCGGATCGCGCAGGCCCAGCTTGTCGGCTGGCTGGAGGGGCTGTTCCACGGGATCCAGACCGCGCTGTTCGCGCAGCAGATGGCAGCCCGGGTGCAGTTGCAGGGGATGCGGCGGCAGGCGCTGCCGGGGGGCCCGTCGCTGCCCGGGCTGGGCCGGCCGGGCCAGCCGGGGCAGCCCGGCGAGGCGGGCACCGGGCACTACCTGTAGGCCGGGCCGGGGTCCGGCCGGGGGCGGGCGAGCTCAGGGCTGGGCGTACAGCCGGTCCAGGACCACCGCCACCCCGTCGTCGTTCACATCGGCGGTGACCTCGTCGGCCGCCTGCCGTACTTCCTCGTGCCCGTTGCCCATGGCGACCGAGTGCCCGGCCCAGGCCAACATGGCCAGGTCGTTCGGCATGTCCCCGAACGCGATCACGTCCGCCGCGGCGATCCCGTGCCGGGCCGCCAGCCGGGCCAGCCCGGTCGCCTTGGTCACGCCGTACGCCGAGATCTCCAGCAACCCGTCGAACGAGGCATGCGTGACGGTGACCAGATCACCGACCACCGCCACCGCGCGGGTGAGCAACGCGTCGGGGGCCAGCTCGGCGTGTCGGGCCAGCAGCTTGGCGGCCGGCCGTTCGACCAGCTCATGGTAGGCCGCGACCCGGCACTCGCTGACCCCGATGAAGTGGCTGTGCCGGTACGCCGGCTCGTGCGCGAAGCCGAAGCCGTACTCCAGTGCCAGCGCCAGGCCGGGCAGGTCGGCGAGCAGCCGGCGACCGACGGCGGCTAGCGTCTCGACGTCGATCGGCTGCTCGTCGATCACCGTCTCGGTGCGCATGTCGTAGGTCTGCGCGCCGTTGGTGCAGACCGCGATGCCGGTGTGGCCGGTGAGCTCGGCCACCTCCCGCATCCAGCGTGGCGGCCGGCCGGAGACGAACACGACAAGCGCGCCGGCCTCCTCGGCCCGCCGCAGGGCCAGCCGCACCCGCTCGGACACGGTCTGGTCGGTCCTGATGATGGTGCCGTCCAGATCGGTGGCGACCAGGCGTGGCAGCCGGGACACGGCTCGTTCCCCTTCGGCCAGCGGTACGGCATTTCAGCGTACGCCGGCGGCCTCACAATGGGAGGCATGATCGAGATGCCCCGGGCGCGGTTCGAGAAGCTGGTGGCCGACGCGCTGGACGCCCTGCCGACCGAGCTGACCGCGCTGATGGACAACGTCGTGCTGCTGGTCGAGGAGCACAACGACGAGGAGCCGAGCCTGCTCGGGCTCTACGAGGGCGTCGCCCTGACCGACCGCGGCTCCGACTACGGCGGGGTGCTGCCGGACCGGATCTTCATCTACCGGCAGGCGATCCTGGCCATCTGCGACACCGAGAGGGAGGTGTTGGACGAGGTGGAGACCACGGTGGTGCACGAGATCGCGCACCACTTCGGGATCGACGACGAACGGCTGCACCACCTCGGCTGGGGCTGACCCGGGGCTGATCCGGGGCTGACCCGGACTGACCAGCGGGTTCGCTGCGGAGGCGCCGGGACACCCATGCGGCACGCGGGGCCGGATCGGGGTAGCGTCCGCCTGATGGGAGACGAGGACCGGCTGCCGATCAAGATGTTGCACGACCGAGTGTTGGTGCAGATGAGTGGGGAGAACGGGGAGCGCCGCTCGTCCGGTGGGATTGTGATCCCAGCGACGGCGCAGGTGGCGACCCGGCTTGTCTGGGCCGAGGTGCTTGCCATCGGCCAGCACGTACGCAGTGTGGAGACCGGCGACAAGGTCCTGTTCAGCCCGGAGGACCCGCAGGAGGTCGAGATGCAGGGGCAGGCCTACCTCATCCTGCGCGAACGGGACATCCACGCGGTCGCCGCCAAGCGGATCGAGCCCGCCACCGGCCTGTACCTCTAGACAGCGGCTGCCGACTCAACCGAGGCCGTTAGCCCGATGTGGTCATTCGGCTGCCGGCGGGGAGGCTCGGCTGTTACAGTCCTGCCGACCGCTGCCGCGGCAAGAAGGGCTGTTCAATGTCCAACGCGGGCTCCGCGTGGGGGAGCGCTTCGGGCGATAACCCACCGTGCAGGCTGGAATTCGTCCAGAAAGCATTTATCGTCAAAGATGGCTGCCTGCTTCTGGTGAGGAAGGCGCTCACGGACCCAAACCACCCGGGCCGATGGGAGGTTCCGGGCGGTCGAATGCTGCTAGGCGAGGATCTCGACACGCACATCCAGCGAGAGGTTTTTGAGGAAACTGGCATATCGATTAAACCGGACCAACCGTTCGAACTGTGGCAGTGGGAGATGGGCAGCGGTTCGCCAGGTTCCTGTGGTCGAGCGCATGTGGTTGCGGTCGCACGAAGGTGCACGCCGCTGTCAGACACGCTCGACTCCAGCCACCGACGGTATGACGATCACCTGGACGAAGCGGCCTGGGTGCCGCTGGAGGAGATCAACGGCTACGACATCCTGCCCGACCTCAAACCAGTCATGGCGACGTTCTTCAAAGATCTGGACATCGCTCTCAAGTGATTTCGCCGGTGGCCTGGCCTGGGCTCTATGGTGCTGAGCACCGCCGGTTTAGGCTCGCCATAATCGGTGACGTCCGGATTGAGTTTCGCACCAGTCTTCCCGGCCAACGATTTGTTGACATAACTCGCGACAGCCTGGTCTATGCCCCCTTCCGCGTCCTGGTCTCAGGAACCGCAGTCAATCTTGCAAGCCGTGCGATCGAGTACTTTCAGCAGGTCCGTGTGTTCGCGAAGATTGGCAACGACTCCTTCACCCCGATCATCCGTGAGCACGTTCGAAAGCTCGGGGTTGGCGGGCGGCTGGTCGTGGCCGAGGATCTGCCGAACGGGTTCACAGCCATGCTTCACGAGAATCCGGAAAACACTAGACCAGAAGAAGCGACACGCCTTTTGATAGCGAGTCAACCCGCTCCGAGCTGGGCGCTGTCCAGCGAAGATGTCCACACCTTCCTTCCCGACCTTTGTGACGCTGACATGCTCTTTGTCGACGGGTACTCGCTGTTGTCAAGCTCCTGTCGGTCCGCGCTCGCCGACGCGACCCGCCACGCTCGATCCATAGGCATAAAGATTGCGGTCGACCTCGTGCCGCACGACATCGATCGTCGGCTTGCCCTCTCCGACCTTATGTCGATACTTGCCGCCGCCGACCTCATAGTCACTGAAGCCGGCACCGTCGCCCGACTAGTGGAAAGACCCAACGCCAGAGATCGGATGGCTGAGCTGTTACCTGCGTTGGACGAGGCGGTGCCGGGCCGACCGCTATGGCTGCTCCGGCACGGTGCCGGCTCCATGGAGAAAGTTCTGGCCTACCAGCACGGCGGGGTACTTCTTCACTACCAGACAGGCTGTTCGGCGTGGCCCGAAAGCACAGGGTTTGGAGACCGTATCACCGCGTGCGAGCTCTACTGGTGGCTTTCCGTCGCATGTGGCTGAGCCATGTCCGACAATGGACGGAGCCGCTCGAGGGTCCGAACAAAACGGCGTTTGCTGACTGGGAGACCACATGTTTCCTGCCAGCGCCACTGGGTTGGTTGTCGCCGGGCATCTTCTCCCGCAACCGCGACCACCGCGGCGTTGCGGAGAAACTGGGTTGGTAGCTCTTCGGCAAGAAACGCCCTGCCGGACGAGCCTTCCTCAAGATACAGATAAGACAGGCCCGCGTTCCACAACGACTCAAGTGTCTCGTACGTCGCGGTAAATCCACGCAGCCCATGGCTCTCAACGACCGGACCCAGCTCTATCGTCGCAGGTATACAGTGGAGGTGGGCGTGGTCGATGCATGACCCCGCGGCCTGCGATCGTGCCGGACCATGCTCGAAGATAAGCGCCTCGGCCCCATAGGCTTCTTGATACAGAGCTTTGACACGGCGTCGCGCCAGCGCGATTGCCGGCCAGATCCGTCGTGGACAGGCCCCGGCACACTGGTAGTGGCGATTCGTGACCACGAGCAGATGGCCCTCAGCAACAGGCGCGAGGTCGGGGGCGACATAGACGTCTTCATCCGCCCACAGAAGGCTGTCCAACCCCGGAAGGCCCGCCATCTGGTTGAACCAGAACCGGAGCGTTGGGCACAGCAGGCAGTCATCGTCAGCAGAGCGACCGTCGGGTCTGGGAGATGAGATCACGCCACCCCTTCCAGGCACCAGCGCCAGTGTCGGCTAAGATGCTGATCATAGGTTCCTCTGTAGCCTCGCGAGGTGTCCCGCCGTGAAAGATGACTTCGGCCCCACGATGGCGCAGATTGACTTGGCTCGACTGTATGACAGCTTACGCCACGCACTCGGCCTGTTGCGTCGAACGTACTCGTCAAGTCCGGATGGCGGTGGTGGTTGGTACCACCAGCTGGAGTCGCCTAACCCAGGCGCCACGGCAACCGCCCTCGGGCTGATGATCCTTCGCGACTGCCATGAAGACTACGAGCATCTCCATGACGCGTTGACGTTCCTGCGTGTTCGGCAGGTGGAGTCGAACGATCCGCGGCTAGACGGCGGCTGGGCAACCAACACAAGCTTTGGCAGACCGGTGACGGAGGCAACCGGCTGGGTTGCCCGGATGATAGGCACGCTACGGACGGACCTAGTGGCCGGTGGACCGGACGCCAGGCGTGCGGAGCGCTGGCTGGCCGAAAACCAAAACAACGACGGCGGCTGGGGCTCACTCAAGGGGTGCCCGTCCCGGGTTTGGCTGACCTGCCTCGCGCTGCGCGGGTTGGTCCAGCTCAACCCATACCATCCTGTCATCGATCACGGCCTTGACTGGCTAATGAGATCTCGACGCGAGACGTATGCCTGGGGAGAGGTCCCGGGTGCCCCGCCGACCGTCACTCATACCGCCTTCGTCTTGCTCACCGTCACGGAGGTGCGACCCAAGTTGCACGACGACTGGGTGCTACGAGCATACGACTGGCTCAGCAAGCACCTAGACGTGGCTTCGCTCGACGACCGCGCGGCTAGAATGGAGACCTACAGCGTCGCCTACACTGACCATGGCGCAAAAACAAGCACCGCCGCTGGCCGGCTGGCGCTATGGCACTACGGACTGCCAGTAGGCATCTGCGCGCTGCTGCGAGACCCGCGCAGTCCTCACACCGACCTTGTTTACCAGGCTGTCAACACGGTGCTCGATGGCCAACTTGACGGCGGTCAATGGCCCACCCTCTCCGGAAGCCCCGGCATCTCGTCGCTATGGGGCGTGTGGTGGTGCACGCAGGCCCTGCTCGACCTGAGACGTGCGCCGTTGGTCCGACCCGGAGACCTGCTGGTCGGCTGCCCCGGTGCAATTGTGGTCAAGAGCGCAGAGATGCGGAGCCAGCCGCTCTCTGCGCTTGTCGGCAGGCCACCCCAGATCATCCGCCTGCGTCGCCTGCTCGTCCGGCACTGGGCCACGCTACTGTTAGGGTCGTTCGTCGTCGTCGCCATTGTCGGGGTAGCCACGAACAAGCTGAGCTGGCAGGACTTCGCGGTCGGGATGATTTTCCCCCTCGGTCTGTTCGGCGTCCAGGAATACCGCGGCCGGCGGTCTGGCAGACAACCAGAGGAAGTAAGCCCAAGTAGTAGCAACAGCCACCAAAGGTAGGCAGAGCAAGGTTCAGGACAGGCCGTCGGCGCGGATCCGGGCCAGCCAGGCGGCGGCGTCGGAGTAGTCCGCGTCCGCGGCGCCCAGCCGGACCGGCTCCGGCGCACACCCGTCACCGCGCGGATAGGAGCCGAGATACCGGACGTCGGCGCAGACCCGGTGCAGCGCGGCCAGCGCGTCCCCGATCCGGGCGTCCGCCACATGTCCCTCACAGTCGAGCGAGAAGCAGTACCGGCCGAGCCGCTCCTTGGTCGGGCGGGACTCGATCCGGGTCAGGTTGATCCCCCGTACGGCGAACTCGGTGAGCACCTCCAGCAGTGCCCCGGTGTGGTTGTCCCGGATGTAGGCGACCAGTGAGGTGCGGTCGTTGCCGGTGCGCGCGGGCGGCTGGCCGGGCCGGCAGAGCAGCACGAACCGGGTGACCGCGCCCACGTTGTCGGCCAGGTCGGTGGCCAAGGCCGTCAGCCGGTAGCAGCTCGCCGCGATAGGTGCGCTCACCGAGGCGTCGAAGTCACCCGCCGCTACTCCGGCCGCCGCGCCGGCTGTCGAGCCGGCCAGCACCACCTCGGCGTCCGGCAGGTTGGTCCGCAGCCAGCGCCGGACCTGCGCCTCGGCGTGCGGATGGGTGGCCACGGTCCTGATCTCGGCGTACGACGTCGTGGCCGGCCGGACCAGCAGCGCGAAGTGCACCGGCAGGAAGATCTCCCGGGTGATGACCAGCGGGTCGCCGTTCGCGAGCTCGTCCAGGGTGGACGCGACCGAACCCTCGACCGAGTTCTCCAGCGGCACCACGGCCGCGTCGGCCGCGTCGGAGCGGACCGCGTCCAACGCCACCGGTACCGAGGGCTGCGGCAGCGCGATGCCAGCCGCCGCCGCGGGCAGCGACCGCAGCGCGGCCTCCGCGAAGGTCCCGGCGGGGCCGAGGTAGGCGAATCGGGTCGGCGGCACTCCGGGCATGCCGGCAGCGTACTAGCCGCACCCGACCAGCCCGAACGGCCAGTTCAGCCGGTCGGCACCGGCCGGCCGGCCATCGCCCGGGTGATCGCCACCCGCTCCTCCGGGGACAGCTCCTGCTCGGCCACGCCACCCATGATCGCCTTGCCGTAGCAGCGCGACTCGGTCCGGCCGTTGATCGCGCTGATCACCACGCCGTTCGCGTCGTCGTCCAGCAGCGCCAGCGAGAACGACATCCGGCCGCCCATCTCGGCCAGCGCGTCATAGCGCACCAGCCCGACCCGGCGCAGCCCCCGCCGCAACTGCTCGTGCACGGCCGCGTCGACGAACGCCGAGAGGGCGCCCTCGCCCTGCAGCCCCACGAGCTCACGCCGTGCCCGGCCCGCGGAGCGCACCGCCAGCACCGCGCCGACCAGGGCGAGCAGCCCGACCACGACCGCGCCGAAGGCGACGTACTGCACCACCTGAGCGTCCATCAGCACGGGCCAAGACTAGTTCCTCCACGCCGGCCGACCGCGCGGGTACGCCTGACATGCTGGCAGTGAGTAATCTCGCGGTCGTGGAGGGCGACGACGCAGGCCGCGCGGACCGGGGCCAGGTCGACCCGGGCCACATCGACCCAGGCCAGGTCGACCCGGGCTACGTCGACCTGGGCTTCGCGCGGCTGGACACCGACCGCGCCGCCCGCACTGGCGACCCCGAGGTGGTCTACGGCGCCGGCAAGTCGGTGCCGCAGGCGCTGGCCATCGTGGCCACCCTGCGGGCCGCGCATCCGGACCGGCCGGCGCTGGTCACCCGGGCCGGCGCGGAGCTGCGCGCGGCACTGCTCGCCGCGTACCCGGACGCCACGGCCGACGAGGACGCGGCCGCCGTCGCGGTCGGTGCGCTGCCGCCGCCGGCCGGCTGTGTCTGCGTGGTCAGCGCCGGTACGTCGGACGGGCCGGTGGCGGCCGAGGCGGCGTTTACCGCCCGGGTGGTCGGCGCGGGGGTGCGCCGGATCAGCGACGTTGGGGTGGCTGGCATCCACCGGCTGCTGGCGGTCCGCGACCAGCTCGCTGCGGCCGACTGCCTGGTCGTGGTCGCCGGCATGGACGGCGCGCTGCCCAGCGTGGTGGGCGGGCTGGTCGGCGTACCGCTGGTCGCCGTACCGACCAGCGTCGGGTACGGCGCGTCGTTCGACGGGCTGGCCGCGCTGCTGACCATGCTGAGCTCCTGCGCCCCGGGCGTCGTCGTGGCCAACATCGACAACGGGTTCGGCGCCGGGCTGTTCGCCGCCCGGGTGGCCCGGCGGATCGGGCTGTTGTTGGGCCAGGGGGTGCGGCGATGATCGGCTGGCTGGACTGCGCCGCCGGGGCGTCCGGCGACATGTTCCTCGGCGCGCTGGTGGACGCCGGCGCCCCGCTGCCGGCGATCCAGGGCGCGATCGCCGCCCTCGGCACCGAGCCGATCCAGCTTGAGGTGTCCACCGTGGAGCGGCACGGCATCGGTGCCACCAAGGTCGACGTCCGGGTGCCGCGCAGCAACCTGACCCGCACCTGGGGGCACATCCGGCGCCAGCTCGAACGCGCGGACCTGGTCGAGCCGGTCCGCCGGACCGCGCTGGCGGCGTTCGCCAGGCTGGCCCGGGCCGAGGCCGCCGTACACCGGATCACGATGGAGCAGGTGCGCTTCCACGAGGTCGGCGCGCTGGATGCGATCGCCGACGTGCTCGGTACGGCGGCCGGGCTGCACGCGCTCGGCGTGACCACCCTGACCGCGTCCACCGTCACCCTCGGCACCGGGATGGTGCGCGGCGAGCACGGCCTGCTGCCGGTGCCCGGGCCGGCGGTGCTGGAGCTGCTGCGGGAGGCGGGCGCGCCGGTGTGGGCCGGGCCGGCGCCGTACGAGATGTGTACCCCGACCGGGGCCGCGCTGCTGGCCGCGACGGTGACCGGGTGGGGGACACTGCCGCCAATGACGGTACGGCGGGTCGGGGTCGGGGCCGGCAGCCGGGCGCTGGCGGAGCTGCCGAACATCCTCCGGCTGGTCGTCGGCGAGCCGGCCGAGGGCAGGCCGACCGGGCGGGCGGTGCTGCTGGAGTCCAATGTGGACGATCTCGACCCGCGGCTGTGGCCGGACGTGCTGGAGCGGCTGCTCGCGGCGGGCGCGGCCGATGCCTGGCTCACCCCGATCCTGATGAAGAAGGGCAGGCCGGCGTACGCCCTGCACGCGCTCTGCCCGGTCTCCGGGGCGGCCACCGTACGGGCGGAGATCTTCCGGCGGACCAGCACGATCGGACTTCGTGAGTCCACAGTGGACAAACATGCGCTGGAACGAGGGCAGGGCCACGTCGAGGTGTTGGGGCACCGCATCGGCGTGAAGCTCGCCCAGCTCGACGGCGAGACGGTGAACGTCAGCGTGGAGTTCGAGGACGTCCGGCGGGCCGCCGAGGTGCTCGGCCTACCGGTGAAGGAGGTGCTGCGGTCGGCCACGGCCGCGGCGCACTCGGCGTACCCGGACTCCTGCTAGCCCCAGCCCCGGGTCAGTGGCAGGTGCCGGTGCCGCTGTCGGTCGATCCGCCGGTGTTGACGGGTACGAAGTTCCACGAGTAGCCGCCGTCGGACAGTGTCATCTGCAGTGCCCCGAACGTGTTGGCGATGCGGGACACGCTGTTCGCGGCCGGGGTGGCCCGGATCGCGAAGAAGCTGCGCCCGCCGGTGCCGACAATGAACTGCGGAATGCCGCGCGCCAGATCCAGGTTGCCGGCCCCGTCCTGTGGCCCGAACCGTTCGTAGAAGTGTGCGTGACCGTTCAGGACCAGGTCGGCGTTCTTGGTGTAGAGGAGCTGGTAGATCGCCTGCATGTCGGGCTGGTGGTCCTGGCTGCTGGAGTAGACCGGGATGTGCCAGTACGCCAGCACGCACGGCCGGGTGTTCGCGTTCAGGTCGGCCTGGAGCCACTGGTACTCGGGGTTGCCCGGGTTGCAGCCGCCGATCACCGCGCACTGGCTGTCCAGCGCGATGAGGTGCCAGGAGCCGAGGTTCCAGCTATACCAGGATGTGCACAGGGTGGTGCAGCCCGGCTGCAGCGGATGTGACCGGTCGCCGAAGTAGGTGAAGTATCCGGTGCCGCCGGTGGGCTGGATCGAGCTGCCGATGTAGCCGTACTCGTGGTTGCCCGGCACCGGGTGGGCGATCGGGTCGAGCCGGCCCCACGTGGGGTAGTAGATGGACTGGAAGTCGCTCAGCGCGCCGAGCTCGTACTGGTCGTCGCCGAGCGGCAGCACCGCGTCCGGATGCAGGCTCAGCGCCAGGTCCGAGGTCACCCCCTGCTGGCAGGAGGTGGCGGTCGGGACTTTGTTGGCGGGGCACGCGATGTCTCCAGCGGCCACGATCATCGGGTCGGTATTGGTCAGCGTGAACGTCGCCGTCTGGCCGGTGTCGCTCGCGGTCGCGGTCACCGGGTAGCTGCCCGCCGTGCTCCCGGCGGTGAACGGCGGGCTGGTGGCCACGCCGTTCACGTCGGTGCTGACCGTGACGGTGCCCGCACCGCCGGGGAACGTGCCCGACGGCCCCGAGGCCGGCGCGGTGAAGGTGACCGCCGCTCCGGCCAGCGGCGCCCCGCCCGGGTCGGTGGCGGTCAGCGGTGCCGGGAACGTGGTGCCGACCATCGTGCTCTGCACCGCACCGCCGGTGGCAACGAGCCCGCTGCCACCGGTCGGGGTCGGCACCGGTGTCACCGTGGGGGTCGGTGTCACCGTGGGGGTCGGCGACGCGGTAGGGGTCGGGGTGGGTGGAACGGACACGGTGGTGACCACCAGGGTCGGTGGCGTCGCGGTGGACTCCCGGGCGGCGAACTTGTTGTTGGCGGTACGGGTCGTGGTGACCGCGAACCCGATCGTGCCGGGGCCGGCGACTGCGGGCGTCACGTCGATCGACGCCCAGGTGTTCACCACGATGTTCGGGCCGCGGCCGACGGCGGATCCGATGGCCGGTGCGGTGTTGTAGGTGATCGTGGGCTCGGTCCAGCCGGTCGGCGCAACTGAGACGGTCAGGCCCTGGCTGGATGTGGCAAAGCTGTACACCTGCAAGTTCGCGGAGACCACCGAGCCGGCCAGCCCGCTGACCGCGAACCTCAGAAAGCTGGTAATGGTCGGGGTGGACGCCGACCCGGCCTCGGCGCCGAGCACGTAGTCCGCGCCGAAGTTGGTGTCCGGCTGGTCAGAGCGCACCGAGGCGTCGGCGTTGGCCTTGAAGGAGTAGGTCGTCGTGAACCCGGTCGGGCTCGACGTTGGGGAGGGCGTCGGTGGATCGCCTGCCTCGTTGGTCAGCGTGAAGGTCGCTGGTGCGGGCACCCCAGCCGTGTTCGCCGTGATCGAGTATGTGCCGTCGCCGCCGCTCGCGGTCAGGATCGGGCTGGTCGCCACGCCGGCCGCGTCAGTGCTCACCGACACCGCGCCCGCGCCGCCTCCGAAGGTCGCCGAGGCGCCGCTGCTCGGCGCGGTGAAGGTCACCGTCACGTTCGGCACCGGCTGGCCGCCGCCATCGGTGACCGTCGCGACGAGCGGCGCCATAAACGCCGTACCCACCGCGGCGGACTGGCCGGAGCCCGAAGTGGCCGCGATCGTGCCCGCCGGGCTGGTGTTGATCAGGAGCTGCGGCGGCGTCGCGGCGACCTCGCGGCTGGCAAGCTGCTTGCTGAGGGTCGAGGTGGTGTTGATCGCGAAGGTGTAGGTGCCGTCCCCGGTGATCACGGAGCTGACGTCGGCGGTGGCCCAGGTGCTGCTGACCAGGTTCGTTAGGTTGGCCACCATCGTGGTGCCGACCGGCGGCGCGGTGTTCCAGGTGAGGCCGGTCTCCGTCCAGTCGCTGGTGGAGGTCCACAGCTGCACGCCGGTGGCGCTCTGCGCGTAGCTGTAGAGCTGAAGCTGTACGGCGGCCGGCGGCGCGGTCAGCCCGGAGATCACGAACTTGACGTAGCTGACCGCCGGCTTGTCCGACGCCGCGCGAGTTACCAGCTGGGTGGCAGTGCCGTAGTTGGTGTCCGGTGTGCCAGCCTGCACGTAGCCGTCCGCGGCCGCCTTCACCGTGACCGTGGAGCTCACCGCGTTCGCGACCAGGACCGCTCGGGTGGCCGCCAGGCCGGCCAGTGCCACCGCTCCCGCCGCGACCAACGCGACCGCCCGGTGCCGCCCAGCCCTGCCCGGTAATGCCTGCATGATGAACCCCCCGTTGCCGCTCAGTTGTCCTGGATCAGGCCCTCTTCTCCGCATGGGCGCAGCACGGCCGACCGCCACTGCCAGGCCAGCTCGGTACGCACGTCCGCACGCTGCGGCCGGCTGCTGCGGAAGCTGCCGGTCAGCACGATCCATACTGAGCCCTGCGCCGGAACCACGTGGGATACCGCGATCCGCGGTTGCCACGGCCGACCGCCGACCCACGCGGTGACGGCACGTACGTCGATCGGCTCGGTAGTCTCGTTGGCCACCACGCCGCGCAGGGTGATCTGGTAGCTCCCGGCCCGGAACGTCGTACCGTGGGTGAGCTGCGGAGCAAATGTCGCGGCGGACAGCGTGATCGCCGGCACGGACCCCTGCGGGCAGCTCATCCGCTGGCCCCCTGGAGCCAGGATGGTCACTGGCTGCTCGGACGGAGCCGGCAGCAACGGTGGACGCGGGCGCGTGACAGGTGCGGCCGGCTGGCCACCGCATCCAACGACCAAGGCGACCAGCGGTACGGCGACCAGCCATGCCCTGGTCACGGCGGACCGCCCAGCCCGGCGGCGGTCAGCTCCGGCAGCCGGACGCAACGCCCGACACCGGCGTGGTCGGCGCGCTGCAGCTCGGCGTCGTAGCCCGCCGCATAGTGGCCGCTGCCGTCGGCGTCGAAGTACGCATGTGCCTCGTAGCCGACCCGACCGGCCGGGTCGTGGATCCAGGCCCGCGGGTGGAAGGTACCCCAGTGCGTCGGCGAGGTCTGGCCGTACCCAGAAACGATCACCGTCACGCTGCCGCCGGCCCGCCGGATCGCGTCCACCGCCTGCTGCGAGGCCTGCTCCCACAGCCTGGCGCCGGCCGGGCCGCGCGCGGCAAGGGTGAGCGGCTCGTTCAGCACGCCGTAGCCGACGACCGCCGGCTCCGCCCTGATGGCCGCCACGGTCCGAGCCCAGAAGTCGGCCAGCGCGGCGGCCGGCAGGTCGGCGGAGCCGAGTGCGAGCCGGCGCGGGCCGGCCGGCCCGCCGGCCACGAACTCACCGAAGCTGTGCAGGTCGAGGACGACCGCGAGGCCGGTCCGCCGGGCAGAGTCCAGTGCCTGCCGCAGCCGGGCCACCTCGGTCGGGGACAGCGGCCCCCCGGGCACCGGCTGCAACCGCTCCCAGGCCAGCGCCAGCCGGACCAGCTTCACGCCACGCTCGGCCAAGAACCGGTAGCTCGGCCAGTTCTCGTAGCTGTAGTCGTAGCCGTACCGCCCGGGCCGCGCCGCGCTGTAGCCGGCCCCGGTGCCGAACGAGCCGCCGGCCAGTACGACGCCACGCAGGTACCGCCGGGTGGACAGGTGCCGCTCCACCATCGCCGCCTGCGGGCCACTGGTGTTCAGGCTGGTCGACCCGGCGCTAGCGCGGTACACCGCCATCGGGTAGCTCGCCGGCCAGCGGGCCGCAGCCCACGCGGTGACCGGCAGCCCGACCAGGTCAGCGGCTCGGTACCACGTGTCGGCCAGGGCATCCCACCGGGCGGCGTCCGGTCCGGCCGGCCAACCCACCTCCCCGACTAGGCCAGACACCTCGTTGGCGCGCAGCCAGGTGGCGAAGTTCGCCAAGCCGCTGACCGCCTCGGCCTGCAGCGCGTCGGCTCCGCATACCGTCGGCGGCCCCCGGTGCACCAGCCTGGGCACGGTCACCAGCCCGGCCGCCAGCGCGGCGACCACGCCGGTCAGCGCGGCGAGATACCACCGGCGGCGACGTACCGTGGGCCGGCCGTCATCCAGCCCGGTCCGCGACCGCACTGTGAGCTCGGTCATGGCACCACCTGCCTGATGCTCACGCTGTCCAGCCCGACGCCGAAGCGGGCCACAGGCCGAGCGTGCCGCAGCGCCTCCCCCACGGTGAGGAACAGCCGCAGCGTATCCTTAGAAGGCTTGCCATCCGCCTGAACATGCAAGGACAGGTCGTCCTGCTGGTCAAGCAGCAGGTAGTCGATCCCCTTCCAGGGCGGCGAGCCGGGGAGCTTGACGTCCTTGTCCACGTCCAGCTTGGTGAACCAGATGACGTGGTCGGCCGGATAGCCGGCCCGGACCAGGTCGACCCAGTAGGCGTCGTCGACCACGACGTACGCCGAGGTGGGCACGTTGGCCCGCACCCAGGCCAGCGCCTGTGCCTTGCCGGCGTCCCGGTCGTTGGTCCGCAGGTCGGCCAGAGCCGGACGCCAGGCCTGGCCGACGACCACCACAGCGGCGACGCAGGCCACCACCAGGCAAGCCCGCCACCCCCGCCGGACGGCAGCCCACGGAATGGCCGCCCACCGAACGGCCATCCACCCGGCGCCACCAGGGTGCCACAGCCAGCCGAGCACGCCGCCCACGGTCAGCGCGGCGAACGGGATCATCGCGATGACGTACGGATACGGCAGGTAGCCGCCGCGCAGCAGTTGCGCGACCTGAATGGCGAACGCCGCGGCCACAGCCCGGGTCCGCCGGATCAGCAGCCCAGGCACCACCGCGGCCAGCGCCAGCTTCGGCAACCACGAGTCCTGTACCAGCCAGCTATGCAGCACCGCGTGTGCGGTGCTGCCTGGGTCGAAAATGCTGCCGCTGCCGGTCCGTTCGAACAACTGCCAGCGCACCGCCCACAGCAGGCTGACGTGCCCCTCGCCGATCAGCAGCTCGTTCTTCAGCACGGCGTAGAGCGGATAGCCGGCGCACAGCACGGTGAACGTCGCGCCGAACAGACCCAGGGTGAACCGGCGGTTGCGCCGGTCGGTGTGCTGCCACAGCAGCAGCACCAGCGCGGGTAGGTAGAGCAGTGCGGTCTCCTTGGTGAGCACGGCGACCGCGAAGCTGGCCGCGCTGGCCACCGCGGCGGCCACACTGCGCCGCGGCGAGGCGGCGAAGAAGAACGCCGCGAGCAGCCACGGGGTGACGATGTTGTCCAGCAGCGCGGCCCGGGTGAAGTACACTGCCAACGGGCTCAGCGCGAAGATCGCCACCGCCGCGGCGGCGCCGAGCCGACCGAACCCGAGCCGCCGGCCCAGCCCGTAGAGCAGCACGATCGAGACCAGCTTGGCGACGAACATCAGCTCGCGGACGGCCGCCACGGCGTACGGCGCTCGGTCGAACCCGTCGGTCACCCACGTCCAGGCCGAGATCTGCAACCAGCCCAACGGCGGGTGGGCGTACCAGTACGTGTAGTGCCCGAGGGTGTGCCAGTTCTGCACCGCCCAGGCGTACGCGGTGTAGGTGCCCTCGTCGTCGAACCGGGCCGGCGAGCCGGTCATGCCGATGGCATGCACCAAGGCGCCGACCAGGGTGAGCACGGTGACCAGCGCGACGTCGACCTTGTGCCCGAGCAGCCAGCCGGCCACCCGGCGGACCAGACCGCGGCGCGGGTCGGGCGGTGCCGGCCGCGGCCCGTCGAGGCTGATGTCCAGCGGTGCCAGCTCCAGCGCGGTCATCGGACGCCTTCCAGCTCCAGCTCGCCCCGGTGCGCGCCGACGTGCTCGGTCTTCTCCCAGCCGTGCTCACCGCGAAGCTCCCGCACCGAGGCACGCATCGCCGCGAACGCCAGCACGAGCTGGTACGGCACGCTGCCCGCGACCAGCTTGAGGTAGTCGCGGACCCTGACCTCCAGGGCGAACATCCGGTTGAACTCCGCCAGCCCCACCACCTCCACCACCAATGTCGCCAAGGTCGGCGCCAGCGGGAGAAAGGTGAGCAGCACGAACAGCACCGGCGCCTTGAGCAGCACCATGGTCAGCACCGACAGCGGCACCAACGCCCCGGACAGCGCCTGCATGAACGGCATCGCCAGCAGGTACCGGGCCATCAACCGCTTGGCCCTGGGCAGCTTCTTCCACTCCCCCTTGCGCAGCACCTGCAGATAGCCCTGGTTCCATCGGGTGCGCTGCCGGACCAGCCCACGCAGCGTGGGGGGCGTCTCCTCCCGGGTGGCCAGTTCCGGGCTGTACGCCACCTCGACCCGGGCACCCGCCACCGACAGCCGGATGCCGAGCTCGCAGTCCTCGGCAAGGCAGTTCACGTCCCAGCCACCGGCCAGCGTCAGCAGGTCGGTACGGAGGAACACGGTGTTTCCACCCAGCGGAATGAAGCCGCTGCGAGCATGGAAGTGCAGCCGACTGGCGAACCAGAAGAAGTACTCCAGCGTGTTGCGCAGCGCCCACCAGCCCGTCCGGTAGTTCATGAGCTGGACGCCGCCCTGCACCACATGCGCGCCGGTGACCCGAAAACAGGTGTCCACGTGTCGCAGCAGCGCCGGGGCGACCTCGTCCTCGGCGTCGAAGACCCCGGTGATCTGCCCGGTGCAGTACGGCAGCGCCCGGTTCAGCGCCTTCGGCTTGTTCTTCGGCGTGCTGTCGTCAACCACCACCGTGACCCGGCCGTCCTCGCGGGCCAGCCGCTCGGCCACCGCGGCGGTGCCCGGGTCGTCATCGCCCACGACCACCAGCACCTGCACCGCGGGGTGGTCCTGCCGCAGCAGGCGGCGCACCGTGTCGGCCAGCACCGCCTCCTCGTGCCGCGCGGGGACGATCAGCGAGAACGACAGTTTCGGCGAATCCGGCTCCGGGAACGCCATCTGCCCGACCGCTCGCGGCGTACGCCAGGAGTCCATCATCCAGGCCAGCGTGGTGATGGCGACCAGCAGCAGCGCCACGGTGAGTAGCAGGTAGCCAC
The DNA here is from genome assembly GCA_035476575.1 of Mycobacteriales bacterium. GTDB lineage: Bacteria > Actinomycetota > Actinomycetes > Mycobacteriales > JACQDL01 > DATILL01. The sequence continues at coordinate 10,117 of DATILL010000080.1, read as the reverse complement.
CCATGAACATGACCTGCGTCACGCCAGCCCCCTGGAGGCCGCGAGCCGCGCCCCCCACCGTGGCCAGGCCTCAACCGGGTGCTCGTTGGTCTCTGGTACGGCGGGCTGGCCGGTGCCGTCGCCGATCAGCCGCGGGATCTCGTCGGCCCAGCCGAAGTTGTCCGAGGCCAGGACCCGGGTGCGCACCCCGAACAGGAAACCGGCCAGGATCTCCCGTTCCCGCTGGCGGAGCTGCTGGTAGCTCAGCCCGCCGAGGGTGATCGCCGGCGCCAGGTAACGAAACGGCGGGAAGCCGTAGGCGTCGTCGGTGTTGGCGAGCATCCGCTCCAGGGTGGCGCCCCGGTCCAGCTCGCTGACCCGCGGCGCGCCCCGCTCGATGATGAACAGCTCCTCGACCCGGGTCGCGTGACCCATCCGGCACGGCACCAGCCGGTCCACACTGTACTTCGGCGGCGGCACGAGGATCTGGGTGATCGCGTTGATGCCCATGATCGGTAGGTTGAAGCGGCTCAGGGTCAGCGCGATCGACCGCCCGCCCTTGGAGTGCAGCTGGCTCTGCCAGCGCAGCCGCCGCCACTCGGCACGGGTCAGGTCGGTGGCCCGCACCGCCCGCAGGGTGTGCGCGCTGATGGTCAACGGCTTGGGGAAGCAGACCGCGGTCCCGCTGGCGTCGATCACCGTCATGTCGTCGGACAGGAACCGGCCGCCGTGCTCGCGCAGCAGCCGCAGGACGGTCGCGGTCTTCCCGGTGTCGGTCATGGCCGAGAGCATCACGCCGATACCGTCCAGGCTGACGCACGCCGAGTGCAGCAGCATCCGGTCCCGGGAGGCCAGCACGAAGCGCAGCACCGCCTCGACGATGTTGGTGTAGACCACGTGCGGGGAGCGGGCCAGTAGCGGACCCACCTCGATGCTGATCGGCTCGCCAAGCTCGATGCTGAAGTTGGCGCCGAGCCGGCCCAGGTGCTCCTCGTAGCGCAGCGCCGGGCCGACGGCGTACTCGGTCATGGCGGCCCGGCGGCGCGGTCGCCGTACCCCCACATCGCCAACCCGGACCGCGATGTCGACGTCGGAGTCGGCCACCCACTGGGCTCGGAAGAACTCTAGCTCCGGCAGCGGCATCTGGGATCCGATGGTCAGCGCACCGGCCACGTCGTAGCGGTAGGTGAGGTACTGCGAACGGCGGCGGGCCACCCCGCCCGCTGTGCTGCCTGGGGCGGCAGCGACCGGCTCGACGGCCCGCGGGTCGACCAGCAGCCGCACCGGGTCGCGCCGGGGCTCCTGTGTCGTCGAGCCGTAGATGAGCCGGTCGCTGACCGCGAACCGGAGCAGGAACAGCAGCACCAGGGTGACCGCGTTCCCGACCAGCACAGCGACATCCGCCCGGACCAGGAGCTCCAACAGGGGTAATCGGGCTAACAGCAGCAGATTGTTGAGCAGCGCGAAGCGGACCGCCCGGCCGCTGCGGCGCCCCTCCTTGCGACCACGGCCCTCGCGGTAGACCAGGATGTCGATCAGGATGAAGTTCCACGCGGTGGAGATCTGGGTGGCCAGCGCGGCGCCGACGAGGTGGTTGAGGCCGAGCAGGCTGTAGAACAGCCACAGGGCCGCAGTGTTCACGCCGACCCCGGACAGCCCGACCAGACCGAACCCGAACATCCGGCGGGCCTGCCGCAGCCGGTCGGCCCGCGAGATCGGTCGTTCCCGAAGCTGGTTGACCAGATGCTGTCCGCGCAGCCGAACAAGATGCCGCGCGAAGAGTATCCCCTCCCACAGCGTGGCCTTGGAGCGGCCGGCATGCCGGACGGCGAAGTCGTAGGCTACCTCGGCCACTCGGGCACGGGGATGTCGTACCAGGATCTCGAGCAGGATCTTGAAGCCGGTTGGGCTCAGCCGGTCCAGGTCGATGGCGGCTCGCCGGAACGCGAACAGTCCGCTCATCGGGTCGCTCACGGTGGCCAGCCGGCGCGGGAACAATGCCTTGGCCAGCCGGGTCGCCGACGAGGAGACGAGCTGCCGCCCGAGCCCGTCCAGCCCGACCCCAGACCCCATCCCGGCGTACCGGGTGCCGACCACGACGTCGACGTCGTGCCGCATCGCGGTGCTGGCCAGCATTACGGCAACGGCCGGTGGATGCTGCAGGTCGGCGTCCATCACCAGCACCCATGAGCCGCGTGCCTGCCGGACACCGGCTACCACGGCGCCGCCTAGACCGCCGACGCGCTGGCCGGCGGGTCGGTGCAGCAGCCGGACCGGCACCGGGCATCCGGGAGCCTGGTCGGCGAGCACGGCCGAGGTGTCGTCATCGCTGTCATCCACGAAGATGATCTCGGCGTTCAGCGGGTCGGCCGCAGGGCCAAGCTGCTCCAGCAGGGCCGGGATGTTCTCCGACTCGTTGCGGGTCGGCACGATCACGGTCAGCTCGATCGGCCGATCCGACCCGTGGTTGAGATGTTCGTCGCGCGGACACGACGAAAGATCGGCAACATGCATAGAAGCCCCCTATGCCCGAAAGGTCAGGACACTGGCCAGAAATGCGTGACAGCGGCAGGCCGAATTGCGGGCGCGGTAGGCGCCTGGCACGTGGAAATATCCGGCGCATGTGGGCACTCAGCCCAAAGCGCGGCGGGCGTTGGAAGGAACCGTGGCTTGGTTCCGGCTGCTCCCTGCACGAGCAGCGACGCATCGGCTGGCTTGGCTCGCGAGCCGTGCGGCCTCAAGCTAGCAGGCTAGACGGCCCCATGGTGAGGTACGCGGAAGGTAGGGCAGCGTCCTGGTCGTCCGCCGTCGGGCGAGTTCGTCCTCAGAGGCCGGGGGAAGGGATGTCGAACCTCGGCGAACTGATCGAGACGACTCAATAATGGACAAAATATCGGATACCATGGGTCCCAGCAGCCCCTCCCGTCATCATCGGTTAATTCTCTGTTTCACCGGTAGCAATCTGGTGTTGACGCGCCAGACTTGCCCGGTGGGGCGAAGCATCGAGCACGACCCTGGAGGTAGCCAGCTCGCCCGCGCCGAGACGTTGCTGGCCGCTGCACAGGGCATGATTTCCGCTCTGGCGTACCTGAGCCGGCAGCTTGAGCAGGAGGTCAGGACAATCGCCAACGCTGCTGCGGAGCAGGGTCCCGGCGGGACGATGTTATCGAAGCTCACTGCCGAGAACGCGCAGCTCAGGGAGGCACTCAACGGGAGGGGGGTCATCGAGCGGGCCAAGGGCATGCTGATGGTCGCCTGCGACTGCGACGAGGACACCGCGTTCCGCCTGCTGGTGGACCTGTCGCGGCAGAAACGGCGGAAGGTCCGGGAGGTCGCGGCGGAGCTGGTCTCCGACCGGGCCTTGTGGCCCCAGCCGCCGACCGGACCGTCGAGCCGGCCCGGGCTGTCGGTGGTCGGCCGAGTCGAGCGGAACCGGTCACGGACCAGACCCGACGGCGAGCCAGTGCCCGGATAGCGGGATCGACGAAGACTGGCGGCGCACCAGCCAGACTGGTGGCGTGTTCACCGCGACCGCGTTCTTCGCCACCTTCCTCGTGATCCTGGCGGTCGAGCTGCCAGACAAGACGCTGATGGCAACCCTGGTGCTGACCGCCCGGTACCGGCCGCTGCCCGTGCTGGCCGGAGTCTCGGCGGCGTTTTTGGTGCAGTGCTTGGTGACGGTGCTGGCCGGCGGCCTGCTCAACCTGCTGCCGCACCGGGTGGTGGCGGTGGCGGTCGCCGTGCTGTTCGGGGTGGGGGCGGTGGTGCTGCTGCGTGGGTCCGGCCCGGGCGCGGACGGCGACCTCGAGGTACGCGCGGAGAAGGGTTCACGGCGGATAGCGCTGGCGTCGTTCGGGGTGCTCTTCGCCGCGGAGTGGGGGGATGCCTCGCAGCTCGCGACCGTGGCACTGACGGCTCGCTACAACGCCCCGGTGGCGGTGTTTCTCGGTGCGTTCCTGGCGCTGACCGGGGTGGCGGCCATCGCGGTGCTGGCCGGGCGCGAGCTGGTCAAGCGGGTGTCGCTGCCACTGGTCCACCGGGCCGCCGGAGTCGTCTTCACCGTCTTTGCCGTGATTGCCGCAGTGGAGGCGATCCGGGGTTAGCTGTCCGATGCCGTCGACCCATAGGCAGACAGGCCTCTCGACAGCTGCTGTTGCCGGCTGCTGTTGCCGGCTGCGGAGGGCGGCGACCGTGAGGGCGAGACCAGCGCGCTCAAGCCGGCCGAGGACGTCGCTGACCGCTCCGGGCGGCTGCTCGTGGTCACATACCTTCCAGTCTCGGACCGCGGTCGTCATCAGCTTCCGCGTCCGGTCCAGCCGGTTGACGTCGAGGTCCGGACGATTGCGCCGGAGCGCCGCGAACATCTCGTCGAGGATCCGCTCGGTCCATCTCGCCTGGACCAGGCCGGCCTGAGCTATCCGGATCAGCGGGTCCGGACCGTGCAGGGATATAGCACGCTGGCGTCGTACACCACGGTGAAGCCCATTCTCAGGTCAGACCCATCTCCTAGGGTGAGCATGCTCAGCTCGTCCGCGCGGCCCGGCGTCGCGCATCGTCACGACGCTGGTAGTCCAACAGCAACCCGGCCAGCACCCGGCGGTGTGTCCCGACCTTTCGGTACTCGATCTCACCGGACTCCAGCAGGCCGATCAGGTACGGCCGGGACACGTTGAGCACATCCGCCGCCTGCTGCGTGGTCAGCTCCGTGTGGTCCGGTACGACGGAGACCGCGTGGCCGCCGGCCATGTACGCCATGTCACGCTAGCGCAGGGCGGCGGCGAGCTGGGCAGCGGCGGCCACGACATGCGGGCCGACGTCGGCCGGGACGAGATCGCCCAGCGCGACCACGCCCACGCTGGCCTCCAGCCCTGGCACGCCGAGCACCGCCGCGGCCACCCCCCGGGCGCCCGGCTGCAGCTCACCCTCGGTCACCAGGTACGACGGCCCGGCCGGGTCCGGGTCACGGGCGACCAGGATCGCCCGGCCGGCCGCACCCCGGCCGAGCGGATGCCGGGAGCCAACCCGGTACGCCACGTGGTAGTCGGTCCAGCTCGGCTCCACCACGGCCACCGCGAGCGCCTCGCCGCTGTCCACCACGGTCAGGTGCGCGGTGGCGCCGATCCGCTCGGCCAGCGCGCGCAGCACCGGCAGCGCGGCGTCCCGGAGCAACGGCTGCACCCGCCGGGCCAGGTCCAGCACGGCCAGCCCGACCCGGTACGTGCCGTCGCCGGCCCGCCGTACCAGACCGTGCGCCGCCAGCGTGGCCAGCAGCCGGTAGACGATCGGCCGGGCCAGCCCGAGCTCGGCAGCCAGCTCGGCCACCGAGCGCCCGGCCGGCGCGTCGGCCACCGCGAGCAGCACCCGCACGCCCCGGTCGAGCGTCTGCGCCGACTCAGCCACCGGCACCCACCGGCCGCCTCAGCTCTCGCGGCCCTGGCAACCCAGGCAGCGGGCCGGCTCGATGGTGCCGACCACCTCACCGAGCCCGATCCGTCCACCGTCCACACCCGGCGCGGTCGCGGTGATCGACACCGTGTCGCCGTCCGCCAGGAACGCCCGCGTCGACCCGTCCGGCAGCGTGATCGGCTCGGCGCCGTTCCAGGCCAGCTCGACCATCGAGCCGCGCTCCTCCCGCGCCGGCCCGGACACCGTGCCCGAGGCGAACAGGTCACCGGTCCGGACCGCCGCGCCGTTCACCGTCAGGTGGGCGAGCTGCTGGTCCGGCGTCCAGTACAGGCCACGGAACGGCGGCCGGGCCACCGCCGTGCCGTTCAACGCCACCTCCAGCGTGAGGTCCAGCCCCCACGGCTCGGCCCGGGCCAGGTAGGGCAGCACCGGCGGGTGCTGCGCCGGCCCCTCCACCCGGGCGGCGGCCAGCGCGTCCAGCGGCACCACCCACGGCGAGATCGACGTGGCGAACGACTTGCCCAGGAACGGCCCGAGCGGCTGGTACTCCCACGCCTGGATGTCGCGGGCCGACCAGTCGTTGACCAGCACGACGCCGAAGACGTGCGCGGCGAAGTCCGCCGTGGCCACCTGCCCACCGAGCGGCGACGGGACGCCGACCACGAAGCCCACCTCGGCCTCGATGTCCAGCCGGGAGCTCGGGCCGTACGTCGGCCCGGGGTTGCCGGGTCGCCCACCGGCCGGGCCGAGCTGCCCGCACGGCCGCACGACCGGCGTGCCCGAGACGACCACCGTGCCAGCCCGGCCGTGGTAGCCGACCGGCAGGTGTCGCCAGTTCGGCAGCAGCGGCTCGGTGCCCGGGCGGAGCAGCCGGCCCAGGTTCTCCGCGTGCTCGCGGGAGGAGTAGAAGTCGACGTAGTCGGCCACCTCGAACGGCAGCCGCATCGTCACCTCAGCCACCGGGCGCAGCAGCGGCCTGACCTGCCCGGCGTAGGCCGGGTCGGTGAGCAGCTCGGTGAGCCGCCGCCGGAGCACCGTCCACGCCGGCCGACCGAGGGCCATGAGGTCGTTGAGCACGCCGGCCCGCAGCGTGCCGCCCGCGTCGACCAGCCCAGCCTCTTCAGCGGCCCGCAGGTCCAGCACCGCCTCGCCGATCCGTGCCCCGATCCCCGGCCCGATCCGTGGCCCGGCCGCGCCAGGCACGAAGACGCCGTACGGCAGGTTGCCAACCGGGAACGGCGAGCCGGCCGGCACCTCCGCCCAGGTCGCGTCCGCCCGGGTCACAGCAGCCCCAGTCCGGCCAGCCCGGCCATCGGCTGGACCATGTCGCAGCTTCCGAACCCGCGGAATGCCGCCCGGATGGCGTACTGCTCCTCGACGCTGAGCGACCAGCACAGCTCGGCCAGCGCCGGACCGTCCGTCGCGGCCAGCAGCCCCTCGACGTCGTCGCCCTCCATGGCGGCAAGGGTCGCGAGCAGGACGTTGACAAAGCCGTGGTGGACGAAGCCGGTCTCAGGGTCGCGGTGCCGGACCGGCCGGTGCAGCCCGGCGGTGCATTTAAATGACAGCCCCCGCCGCGCGCACTCGACCAGGAACGTGGCCAGCTCGGGGCCGCTCGGGAAGGCGGCGGCGGTCGGCCCGCCGGTGCGGTACTTCGCTCCGACCCCGGTGCCCATCAGAAAGTTCAGCACGTTTAGCATGGCCTCGGCACCGGCCAGCCGGGGCACCTCGATGTACCCGGGCACCCCCACCGGCAGCGCGGCGAGCGCCCGCCGTGCCGCCGTCACCACGTCATCCACTGGCAGCGCGATCTCCACGGCGCCGAGCCGCAGCCGGGGCTCGGCCGCGACGGCGTTCAGCGCGGTCGGCAGCCCGGCCAGCCCGGTGTCGACGACCAGCCCCACCTCAACCGCGGGCAGGTCCGGCAGCTCCCCGACCAGCTCGGCGAGCCGGGACGCCGGGCAGAGAAACCGGCCGACGATCTCGGCGTACGGCGCGTGCCGGTGTCCCAGGTGGGCCGGCACGGCGTGAGACATGGGGCTGTCCCCGGGCGGAAAGAGCGCGGCGTCGTCGATCAGCCGGTCGAACAGTGGCGCGACGGTTGACACGCCCCTGACCCTAGCGGAGCCTCTAGATAAAGGACAGATCAGTCCGATATTCGGACAGCCCGTTTCGGGAGATCGTCTACAGGAGATCGCTATGCCGTACTACCGCAGCGTCGGGCGGATCCCGCGCAAGCGCCACACCCAGTTTCGCCGTCCGGACGGCGGGCTGTACGCCGAGGAGCTGATGGGCGCGGAGGGCTTCACCGCGGACTCCGCACTGCTCTACCACGAGCACCTTCCGACCGCGATCGTCAACAGCCAGCCGTACGCCGGCCCGCCGGAGACCCGGACGCCGAACCTGCCGCTCAAGCCGCGGCACCTGCGGACGCACGAGCTGGACTTCCCCGGCCTGGACCCCCACGGCGAAGCCGGTAAGGGCAGCACGGCGGAGGTCGACCCGATCACCGGCCGACGGCCGCTGCTGGCCAACTCCGACGTACGGCTGTCGTACTGCGCGGCCGGGGCGCCGTCGCCGCTGTACCGGAACGCGACCGGCGACGAATGCGTATACATAGAAAACGGTACGGCTCGTTTCGAATCGGTGTTCGGCGGGTTCGAGCTCGGCCAAGGCGACTACCTGATCGTGCCCGCCTCGACGACGTACCGGCTGGTCCCCACCGGCGTACCGCCGCTGCGCACGTACGTGATCGAGGCGACCGGGCACATCGGCCCGGCCCGCCGCTACCTCACCGCCCGAGGCCAGTTCACCGAGCACTCGCCGTACTGCGAACGGGACCTGCGCGGGCCGGTCGAGCCGCTGCGCGCGGACGTCGAGGACTGCGAGGACGTCGAGGTGCTGGTGCGGCACCGGCAGGGCTGGACCCGCCTGACCTATGCCCACCACCCGTTCGACGTGGTCGGCTGGGACGGATGCCTCTACCCGTACGCGGTGAACGTGGCCGACTTCGAGCCGCTGACCGGGCGGGTGCACCAGCCGCCGCCGGTGCACCAGATCTTCGAGGGGCCGAACTTCGTCGTCTGCAACTTCGTCCCGCGCAAGGTCGACTACCACCCGCTGGCGATCCCGGTGCCGTACAACCACGCCAACGTCGACTCCGACGAGGTGATGTTCTACTGCGCCGGCAGCTACGCGGCGCGGTCGGGCTCGGGCATCGGGCAAGGCTCGATCTCGCTGCATCCGGCCGGGTTCACGCACGGGCCGCAGCCGGGGTCGGTGGAGCGCGCCCTCGGCGTGGAGCATGTCGACGAGCTGGCCGTCATGGTCGACACCTTCCGGCCGCTGGACCTGTGCGACGCCGGCCTGGCCTGCGAGGACGCTGGCTACGCCTGGACCTGGGCCGGTCGCCATCTCAGCCGTCCGGCGGCGGCTGACCAGACCGGTTGAGGAGTTTCCTGGGCATGGGGCGGTACGGGACTCTTCTGGCAAGAGGTGGGGCGGAACGCGTGCCAAGCTCGCGAAGACTGTTCGCTGGTTTGAATGAGACGGCTGGCTGCACGAGCTGTGCGCCTGCCCCTAACTGATCACGCGGCGCGGCTACAAGCTAGACGACGGAGGCTGCTCGGGTCGCCGTATCCGGAGGCGGCTACCAAACGCAACCGGCGGGCTACCGGCCGGGCAGCCCGCCGTACCTAGCGTCGGCCGGCATGGTGAAGAAATTGGCTGGGCTGTTGGTGGGGACTGGTGGCCGCCCTCGTGGTGGCGCTCGTGGCCAGCGCGGCACCGGCCGGGGCGTACGGCTGGGATGGGCGCGACAACCCGGACTGGGACGACACCGCGAGCGGCGCCGTCCCGACCGGCCGGTGCGCGCCGATGACGGACCGGACGCTGTCCGGCATCCTCACGGGCGACGACGGGTGGGGGCCTGAACGCCACGATCGGCTTCAACCTGATCGACGGCAACGGGCACACCATCGACCTGGCCACCGGCTGCTCGGTGTGGGGCTACAGCGCGATCGTGCAGCTCAACCACTACGTCGGCTACCGGGGCCAAACACTGGGCAGCACGCGGTACGACGTCCAGGGGCACCCGCGGGGGCCGGTCACCGCGACCTGGCGGCTGGCCAACCTGCCGGCCAACGCCCGTACGGTGTGGATCGAGACCTACTCCCCGGCCTACACCGGCAGCCCATGCGGGATGCGCTGCGCCGGCATCTCCGACCCGCGCAAGTACGGCTGGGTGAACCGCCGCGCGGTGCCCGTGACCGTGGGCCGGATCGATCTGGTCGCGCCGCGCAGGCCGGCCTTCGGCGGCAGCACCGGAAACCTGGAGGCCCGGTTGGTGGACAGGGCTGGGCGGGCCCGCGACCCTCGCGGGTGCGCCGCACCGGCCGTGACGACGAGCTGCGTGCAGGTGCACGTGTGGTCGGCCAACACGCCGGAGGGCTCGCGGATCCAGGGCTGGGGGCGGGCACCCGGTTCGCGCCGGGCGCCTGGCGGTTCGTCAGCCTGGCGTCCGGGCAGCGGTACAGGATCCGGCTCGACTTCATCGACAGCGCCGGCCGGCTCGGCCGCCGGATCGAGGCCTTCACCGCCGCCCACCCGAACTACACCATGCGCCTGTCCATCCGCGTCCCCCTGACCCCGCCCGACCCGCCCGACCGCTCCCCGTGTGGTCACCTGTGCGCCGTGTGGTGACCTATCGGGGTCTGATGACCCCGATAGGTCA
>DATILL010000079.1:0-41839 GCA_035476575.1 Mycobacteriales bacterium | reverse complement strand
CGACGCGGCGGTGTTCGACCGGTTGGTGGACCGGCTGCCGGGGCTGGCCGGCCCGGCCGAGCCGCCGGCCCGGCTGCACGGCGACCTGTGGAGCGGCAACGTGCTGTGGGGCGCCGACGGGCGGGTGTGGCTGGTCGACCCGGCCGCGCACGGCGGACACCGGGAGACCGACCTGGCGATGCTTCAGTTGTTCGGGGCGCCGAAGCTGGACCGGATCCTGGCGGCATACTGCGATGCGGCCGCTGCGGGTGGCCGGCCGCTGGCCGCCGGCTGGCCGGACCGGGTGGAGCTGCACCAGCTTTTCCCGCTGCTGGTGCACGCGGTGCTGTTCGGCGGCGGGTACGTCGGCCGCGCCGTCGCCATCGCCCGCCACTACGCCGGCTGATCCGCGTAAGGCTCGGCTGGCCGTGGAGTCATAGTCAGTGAGACGCCGATATGGGGGCGGCGGCGAGAATGAGTGAGATGGTGTAGACCATCGGTGAACCCGCGGGAAGGTTGGAACGTCAGAGCAGGTATCGCCTCTGGCCTTCCGACGATCATCAAGGGCAATGTCGAGTACGCCGGCAGCGAGGCGGCGTACGGCTGTAAGACCTGCTCCTGACCCGTCCAGGAGCAGTCGGGCCACCCGGGGCGCGTGGGTGGCCCAACCCAGGAGGGCCCGGTCTCGCAGAGATCGGGCCCTCCGCCTTACCCACACTCTCGCCCAGTGCAAGACCCGCGGTGCAAGGCTGGACCGTGTATCGCTCAGCCGCCCCGCTGCATGTCGACGAACCGGCTGTAGTGACCCTGGAAAGCGACCGTCACCGTGCCGGTCGGGCCGTTGCGGTTCTTGGCGAGGATCAGGTCGGCCTCACCCGCCCGGGGCGACTCCTTCTCATAGGCGTCCTCGCGGTGCAGCAGGATCACCATGTCCGCGTCCTGCTCCAAACTGTTGTGGACGGCGATCCCGTCGGCCACGAAGTTGTGCGTCCCGAGGACCGTCGCGTCATACACGTCACGCTCGCCGATGCTGTCGACAGATGCCACGGTGTCCCACCAGACATCGTTGCTGGCGAGCATCTCCACGTCGGCGTCGTCGAGCAGGGCCGCTACTCTGGCCAGCCGAGTCGGGCTCGGCGAGTGCGTCACCACGGTGCTGCCGCGGAACGCCGTACCCGTAGCGGCGCGCTCCCGGTAGGTCGTCCGCTGGTCGGCCAGCACCGATCGCACCCTGTGCCACACCTCGCTGGGCACTGTCTCGAGGCTCGGGTTCCGGTCAAGACTCGTGTTGGGCCGAACCTGCCGCACGCGTGCGGCAGCGACGGCTGCCGCCTCACCGCGGGCACCGTGGATCCCGATCTCGTCCAGAAAGCGCGACTGGTCCTCGATGCCATAGACGTCCAGGTAGTACTCGTCGCGATATCCGGCCTTGCGGACGCGCTTGACACTGCTGAGCACGCTGAACCGCAGCAGCAGTCGCGCCAGGTCCTCCACCAGCCGCCGGCTGGTGGAGACGTAGCAGAGCCGGGCCTGCCGGTGCGCGGCGTCGTACCGCACGGAGCCGTCCGTCGCCCACAAGTGGCGGAGGAAAAGCCCAACCTGGCTCTTGGGCAAGCCAAACACGGCGTCCGGGACGAAGTTCTCCTGGCTGCGCAGCCCGAACAGACCGAGATCGTCCAGCCAGGCGGCGATCGGGTTGCGGCGACCGTGGGTGAGCCGGTATGGCGCGGGCAGTCGCAACGTGGTTACCCGCGCTTCGGGGTGCTCGTCCCGGATGGCCTGCACCCCGAAGTGCCGGGCCGCCTCGGTCACCGCGGTCAGGTTGGCTTCGTCGATGCTCGCGTAGCGGATGGGCTGCCGACGGACGAACGAGCCGTCGCCGATCAGGTGTGCCAGCAGGACGACCTCGTCGTCGGCCCACGGCCGCAACGCCAGCGGCGCCGGAAGGTGCCGGGGCACGCCGAGCCGGGTGCCGGGAGTGAGCCGGTCCAGCGGCTGCCAGCCATCGTAGGTGAGGAACGGGTGGTTGCCGGTTGCAGTGATGCTCCGGCCGGACGTCAGCCGCAGCTCGAAGACCTCGCGGGTGCCACTAGGAAAGACATGCGTCATTGTTCGGGGGACCAGCTTCAGCCGGTCGTCCAGCGACCAGACTGGGACGTCCCGCGCGCCGGAGGCGAGCAGCTCGCCCAGCGAGACCTCGGCACCCGTGTCGGCCCGCAGGATCCGCGTCTCGGCGGTCAGGCAGCCTGACTCGCGCAGGTCAGAGAGCATGGGGCGCTTGTCGGTGCGCTGCTCGGGACCGCGGTTGAGCTGGGAGAGCGCGACCACCGGGACCTCCAGCTCCTTGGCCAGCAGCTTGAGCGCCCGGGAGAACTCCGAGACCTCCTGCTGCCGGCTTTCCACCCGGCGCGGGCTCGACATGAGCTGCATATAGTCGACGACGACCAGCCGCAGGTCGTGCCGTTGCTTGAGCCGGCGGGCCTTGGCCCGGATCTCCATCAGCGTCAGGTTCGGCGAGTCGTCGATGTACAGCGGCGCCTCGGCCACCTCGCCCATCCGGCGGGCCAGCCGGGCCCAGTCATCGTCGCTCATCCGGCCGGCTCGCATGTGGTGCAGCGGCACCTTCGCCTCGGCGGACAACAGCCGCATGGTGATCTCGGTGCGCCCCATCTCCAGCGAGAAGATCACCGACGACTGTCCGTTCTTGATCGAACATGACCGTGCGAGATCCAGCGCGAGGGTCGAGTTGTGGGTGGGGATCATGGAGCGGCTGGCCAGGTAGAGGTGGCTGTCGTTGTCGACCTGTACGCAGCGGACCGGGACGCTGGCTACCCTGCGGACATCGGTGATGTTCCTGCCGTTGCTCCACCTCTGGTGGTGCCTTCCTCGCCGCGCCAGATGAGCACGCCGTTTCCCCTCACGCCGGAATACCTCATCATTGGCGGTAAAGGTGATCGTGTACGCCGTAGCGGTCGCCTCGCTGCGCCCTGCCACGTGCTTTCGGCCGGCCTCGCAGCGATAACCGAGGCTGACGACAAGTTCTCGCACGTCTTCCGCCAGGCGCGGGCTCGCACACATGAACTGCACACGTCCGGAGCTGGTGACCGTTCCAGCAGTGTCCATAAGCCCGGCGAGAAGGGCACACCGCTGCGGCACGGAGGCGCGGAGGTACTCCGCGGGTATGTGCTTGTGGTCCACGACGCCGATGGTGCGGAGGATCGCCACGACGGTGCCGTCACGGCGCCAGCACACCCGGCGGCTTTCGTCCCCGAGCCAGATCCCGAGCAGATAAGGGCCCAGTGGGAGATCCCGTTCGGGAAGCTGGAGTGGCCCACAGAGATCGACGGCGTGGTTCAGCGGTGCCCCGGACCGATCATCACATCGCAGCGTGGCCGCAATCTCAGCAGTGGTCACCGGACGATCGTGGCCACGCGCCAGACCGACGTGCACGGGCCGGGTCACACGCTCCGCAGGCATATTGAGAGGAGCTAGCACCTTGAGCGGAGGCTGCCGAGAACAGGCGATGTACGGTGGCCGGTGTTGGCTGGTGGCGCGCTCAACCCGCTGGCGGAATGCTGGGGTGGTCGTCTTCCACAGGTGCTCGGCGTCGGCGACGACTACCTCCCCGTCCGCGAACTCCACCCCATAGCAGGGCCGTCCAGTGATCACCTCCGTTGCGGCGACCACCCGCGTCGGCCTCCCGTCGGCGCCGATCAGGTAGTCGCCAACGCGGACCGCTCCCATCGTGGTCCAGCCGGTCGGCGTCGGGAGCGGGGTGTCCAGGGCGAGCGCCTTGCCCAGGGCCGGTCGAGCAGCGATGATCACCATCTGGCCGGGGTGCAGGCCGTTGGTCAGGCCGTCCAGGTCGGCGAAGCCGGTGGGGACGCCGTTGCTCACCCCTCCCCGGGTGGAGATCAGGTCGATCTCGTCCATCGTCTCGGTGAGGAGCTGCTCCAGCCGGATGTAGTCCTCCGACAGGCGCCTCTCGGTCACCTCGTATACGGCGGCCTGCGCCCGGTCGACCACCTCGTCGACATCGCCGCCCGAGCCGCCGGCCGCACCGTAGCCGAGCTGCACGATCCGGGTACCGGCCTCGATCAGCCGGCGCAGCACGGCCCGCTCGGCGACGATCTCGGCGTAGTAGCCCGCGTTGGCCGCAGTCGGCACCGACGACATCAGGGTATGCAGGTACGGCGCACCGCCCACCCGCGTCAGCAGGCCGGTGCGGGTGAGCTCGGCGGAGATGGTCACCGGGTCGGCCGGCTCACCGCGGCCGTACAGGTCGACCACGGTGTCGTAGATCGTCTGGTGTGCCGGCCGGTAGAAGTCCGCACCCCGGACGACCTCGACAACGTCCGCAATCGCGTCCTTGGACAGCAACATCCCGCCGAGCACCGCCTGCTCGGCCGCAATGTCCTGCGGTGGCTGGCGCTCGAACTCGGCCGGCGATGGGTAGCCGGCCGGTGGCCCCAACTCGCTGGTGACTGCCACCGGCTCCCCCTTATCGCGCCCGGGCCGGCAGTGGATGGTGCGATGGACCCTCGACCAAGGACCCCAGCGCCCAGCCGTGCGGCTGTGTCGTCGTCACGCCCCCGATTGGTACGGCACGGGTACGACAACCCTGCTTCACCGGGACCGCCGGGTCAGGTTAGGAGGACTCACGGCCACGGCCCAAACCGCACTGTGCACAACCTTGTGCACAAGCTGTGGACAGGTCCGTGGATTGTGGCCACAGGGTGTGGAGCAACCTGTGGACTACACCGTTGAAATTCCACAGGTAGGGCCGTGAGCTGGGCTTTTGTCATGCACTTGCTGTGGACAGAAGAAAGTTTCGGGCTTGCTGGGCTAGGCCAAGATCACCCACGTGGGTGACAAATGGGATCGATTTGTCGATCCCAGCGACCGGTCATCCACAGGCTGAGTCGATAAATAGCTCAGGCCCGGCCCCACCTGAACGGGGGCCGGGCCTGAGCAGCGCGCGACGGTTCAGTCAGGCCGGCACGACCTCGAGGTTGATCGTCGCGGTGACCTCAGGATGCAGCCGCACGGTGGCGACGTGCGACCCGGTGGCCTTGATGTGACCAGCCAGCTCGACCCTCCGGCGGTCCAGCTCCGGGCCACCAGAGCTCTTCACCGCACGTACGACGTCCGTCGCGGTGACCGAGCCGAACAGCCGGCCACCATCGCCGGCCCGGGCGGCCAGCGTGACCGGCTTGGCCTCAATGGCCGCCTTGATCTCCTGGGCCTGCCCGAGGTCGCGGATGTCCCGGGCGGACCGGGCCCGCTTGATGTGGCTGACCTGCTTCTCGCCACCGCGGGTCCAGGCGATGGCCAGCCCGCGCGGGACGAGGTAGTTACGGCCGTAGCCGTCCTTGACCTCGACCACGTCGCCGGGGGAGCCGAGGCCGCTGACCTCCTGGGTGAGGATGAGCTTCATGTCCATCCCCTCCTAGCGGGCGGTGCTGGTGTAGGGCAGCAGCGCCATCTCCCGGCTGTTCTTCACCGCGACGGCGATGTCGCGCTGGTGCTGCGAGCAGTTGCCGGTGACCCGCCGGGCCCGGATCTTGCCCCGGTCCGAGATGTACTTGCGCAGCAGCGCGGTGTCCTTGTAGTCGATGTAGCGCACCTTCTCCTTGCAGAAGGCGCACACCTTCTTCTTCGGCTTGCGAGCCGGAGGCTTGGGCATGTCAGGTGCTCCGTAGATGCGGGGAAGGCTGGCTTAGAAGGGAGGCTCGTCGGAGAGGTCACCGTTGCCGGCGGGCGGGGCCGAGGCCCATGGGTCATCACCGCCGGAGTAGCCGGACGACGCTGGGCTGCCGCCGCCATACCCACCACCGCCCGGACCCCCGCCGCTGCCACGTGATGTCCGGTTGACCTTTGTGGTCGCGTACCGCAGCGAGGGGCCGATCTCGTCGACCTCAAGCTCGATCACGGTCCGCTTCTCGCCCTCGCGGGTCTCGTAGGAACGCTGCTTGAGCCGCCCGTTGACGATGACCCGCGTACCGCGTTGGAGCGACTCGGCGACGTTCTCCGCCGCCTGCCGCCAAATCGAGCACCGCAGGAACAGTGCCTCGCCGTCCTTCCACTCATTGCTCTGCCGGTCGAACATGCGCGGCGTCGACGCCACCGTGAACGAGGCCACAGCGGCACCGCTCGGGGTGAAGCGCAGCTCCGGGTCGGCGGTCAGGTTGCCCACCACGGTGATGATCGTGTCCCCTGCCATACAGGTGTCTCCTCCGCCCTCGTTAGCGAATGTCCGGCCGGATGACCTTGGTGCGCAGCACCGACTCGTTCAGGTTGAGCTGGCGGTCCAGCTCGATCACGGTCGACGGCTCGGCCTGCACGTCGACCACCGCGTAGATGCCCTCGAGATGCTTGTCGATCTCGTAGGAGAGCCGGCGCCGCCCCCACAGGTCGACCTTCTCCACGCTGCCGCCGGACTGCCGGACGACGTTCAGGAACTGGTCGAGGGACGGCGTGACGGTGCGTTCCTCAAGATTGGGGTCGAGGATCACCATAAGTTCGTAGTGACGCAACAGCTTCCACCTCCTATGGGCTCGGGCGGCCACGGACTCTCCGTGGCAGGAGGGCTCATGCGTCGCCCCGCACAGGCTGCGAGCAGCAGCGGGGCTGGCTCAGGGTACCGGGCGTCCGGCCGGGCGTTGCCGGGCACCCCGAACCGGCGGCCGGACATGACAACCGCCCCGGACGTGTCCGGGGCGGTGTCGTCGCACGTGACGGCCCGCTAGGCCGGGACCATCCGGCGCTGGGTGATCAGGGTGCGGACCAAGGCCGCGGTGACCACGGCCAGCAGGATCACGGCCACGACGGCCGGCAGGCCGAGCCCGTCATGACGGGACACCGGAACGGTCACCACCTGGTCGATCACGCTGTTGCCGCTGTTGCTGCCGCTCAGCGCGGGTAGGCCCTTGTCGACCACCGTGTCACCTGCCTGGGACCGGCTGGAGCTCAGCACCGGTGGCCGGGCGTTGGTCGCCGAGCCACCGCCGTTGGCCGCGCTGCCGGCAGCGGCCGGCGGCACGACCTGGCTGCCCAGCCCGGGACCCGCCTGCGGGTGCGAGCCGGCACCAGCACGGCTGGCCGCACCCGAGGAGCCGTCCGGCTGCCGCGCCATCCCGCCGGCGTCCGGCTGGGTGGCCGCGGCTGGCGGAGCCGACTCCGGCACGGCGGCGACATGCACCTGGCCGGTCTCGGTGGTCGTCTTGCTGCTCGGTACGCCGAGCAGCGGCAGCAGCGTGAACTGGTACTGCGCCGAGTAGTTCGCCGTGGTGACCTGGTCGTAGGTGAGCGTCACGTTGCTGCCGTAGGTCGGCAGGTCGAACGGCGTGGCCGCGGCCCCGTTGACCGTGATGCCTTGGCTCTGCACCTGGCCGAGGAGGCCGCCCAACACCCCGAGCACCGGCACGTCGGACACTGAGCTCACCTGCGGTACATGGTTGACGAACTCGACCTTGTCTCCGGCGTTGACGTGGGCTGAGCTCGGGCTGGGGCCCGAGCTGGTGAACTCGACCGTGACGGTCTTCGACCCCATCGCCGTAGCGCCCACCGGAACTCCGATGAAGAACACGGCCACGCCAGCTCCGGCGACGGAAGCAGCCAACGCGCCGGCTAGGTGCCCGCGGGTCCGGTGCATGGCTCCCCGACTCGTCCTGAACATGTGTTCCACTCCCACAGTGACAGCTTCGCGATCAGATCACGCGGGGTAGTTCCCCGCACTCGGGTGACGGATAGGTAACTATGCCGTGGTGTCGCGATCTGCGCCAGTTCAGGACTACCAGGGGACTACGCAACGCAGCGACTGTCACCCACTTAGGGGACATCCCCTGCCGCGTAAGCTCGTTACATGCTTCCAATCGGTGCTCATGTCGACTCGGGCGACCCACTGGCCGAGGCTGCGGCCCGGGATGCGGCGCTGGTCCAGTTCTTCCTCGCCGACCCGCAGGGCTGGGCCGCGCCGACGGCCCGCGCGGACGCCGACGCGGTGCGCGGCTCGGAGGTCGGGGTGTACGTGCACGCGCCGTACGTCATCAACGTCGCGACGCTGAACAACCGGATCCGCATCCCCAGCCGCAAGCTGCTGGACCAGCACGCCGCGGCGGCGGCCGCGATCGGCGCCCGCGGGCTGATCGTGCACGGCGGGCACGTGAACAAGGGCGACGACCCCGAGGACGGCGTGGCCAACTGGCGCAAGACGCTGGCCCGGACGTCGTACCCGCTGCCGATCCTGATCGAGAACACCGCGGGCGGCGACAACGCGATGGCCCGCCGGTTCGACCGGCTAGCCAAGCTGTGGGACGCGATCGGCGAGTTCGGGCCCGGCTTCTGCCTGGACACCTGCCACGCGCACGCGGGGGGCGAGGAGCTGCTCGACGTGGTGGACCGGGTCAAGTCGATCACTGGCCGGATCGACCTGGTACATCTCAACGACTCCAAGGACCCGTTCGACTCGGGCCGGGACCGGCACGAGAACATCGGCGCCGGGCAGATCGACACAGAGCTGCTGGTGGCCGTGGTGACCGCGGCCGGCGCCCCGGTGATCTGCGAGACTCCGGGGGGCGCCGCGGGCCAGGGCGCCGACATCGCGTTCCTGCGCGACCGGCTGCCTGCCTGAGGTGCCGGGGCACAGCCAGCCACCGGGCCCGCGCCCGAGCCGGCTGCTGCTGGCCGGGGTGCTCGGGGTGTGCGCGCTGGCCCTGCTGCTCGGCTACCTGGCCAAGCAACGCTGCGCCGGGCCGCCGTACGACGACTTCGGAGTCTCCGCGCGCTTCCCGGTGCTGAAGAACTCCGACCTGTGCTACTCCGACATCCAGATGCTGTGGCCGTTCCGGGGGATCCGGGAGCACCTGCTGCCGTACCTCACCGGTGGGCTGTCCCCGGACGACGGCCAGCTCGTCGGCGGTGCGGTGGAGTACCCCGTGCTGACCGGGCTGTTCATGTGGGCAACCGGGCTGCTGGCCGGCAACGACGCCGAGTTCCTGGCCGTCTCGGCGCTGTTCCTGGCGCCGTTCGGGCTGCTCACCGGCTGGCTGTTGGCGCGGCTGACCGGCCGGCGCGCGTTCGTCTGGGCGGCAGCACCGGCGTTGGTTGCCTATGCCTTCCTGAACTGGGACCTGCTGGTCACCGCGGCCATGGTGGCGGCGGTCTACGCCTGGGCGCGCGGCCGGCCGGTGCTGGCCGCCGGGCTGCTCGGCGTCGGCGCCGCGCTGAAGCTGTACCCGGGCTTCTTCGTGCTGCCGCTGCTGGCCGAGCGGCTGGCCCGGCGGGACTGGCGCGGCGGGCTCGGCGTGGTGCTCGCGTCCGGCGGGGTCTTTCTGGCGGTCAACGCGCCGTTCCTGCTGGCCAACCCGCACGTCTGGTGGGCGACGTATGAGTTCCAGCGGATGCGCCGGGCGGACATCACCACAAACTCGATCTGGTTCTGGGGCTTGCCAAGGCTGACCACCGAGCAGCTCAACACGCTGACCCCGGCGCTGATCGGGCTGGCCTGGGCGGTGGCGCTGCTGGTCGGTGCCTGGCGCGCCACCCGGGGGGCGGGCGGCTATCCGTGGGTGCAGGTGTCCGGCGCGATGCTCTGCGCGTTCCTGCTGCTGAACAAGGTGCACTCGCCGCAGTACACGCTGTGGCTGCTGCCGTTCTTCGTGCTGATCTCGGTCCGGTGGGGATGGTGGGTCGGCTTCTGGGCGCTCGACCTGCTGCTGTTCGTCGGGCTGTTCCAGTGGTACGACGTGATCATCGGCGGGGGCGACTTCGGGCTGGCCAAGCAGGCGGTGATCGTCGGGGTATGGGGCCAGGCCGCGCTGTTCGCGCTGCTTTACGTGGTGTTCCTGCTGGCCCCCCTGGCGATCACGTCGTCGGAGCCGGGATCGGTCCGGTCGGCCGCTGCCAGCTCCGGCGCCGCCGCCGCTCCCGCCGGCTCTGGCCCGGCGAGCCCGGTCGGCGCGGCGGGCGCCGCGGACCTGGCCGAGCCCCGCCCGTCCGGGGCGCCGTCCAGCGGGCCGCCGGCCGGGTCGTCCAAGCCCACGGATCGGACCACGTCGTACTCCGGCTGAAGAATGTCGCGCACCACCAGCGCGGCGAGCCACACCACCGCCACGTCCCGGGCCACCACGGCGAGCAGGAACCAGTGCTCGTCCAACCCCTTGTCCCCGACACCGAGGTACCAGTACATCCGTGGAAACCACAGGAACGCCTCGGTAGCCTGCCAGGCCAGGATCGCCCGCCAGGACGGCCGGGCCAGCACTGCCAGCGGCACCAGCCAGAGCGTGTACTGCGGGCTCCACACCTTGTTGGTCAGCAGGAACCCGGCCACCAGCAGGAAGAGGAGCTGTGGCAGCCGTGGCCGGCGCCTGGCCCCGAGGGCGAGCGCGGCGACGCCGACGCACACCACGACCAACGCAAGGAACACGGCCGTGTTGAGCGTCGACGGGATGGCCGACCCCGGGTCGTCCAGGGGCTTGCCGGTGACGTGCTGCAGCATGTTCCACAACGAGTCGGGGTCGGCCGGGCGAGACCGGTTCAACGCGAAGAACCGCCGCCAGGCGTCCGGCCAGAGCAGCCAGACCGGCCCGTTGACCGCCAGCCAGGCCAGCACCGTACCGACCAGGCACTGCCGGAGCTCCCGCGGCTTGCGGGCCCGGAGGCAGAGCAGCGCCAGCGGGCCGAGGAAGAGCAGGGGGTACAGCTTCGCCGAGGTGCCCAGCCCGATGAGCACACCGGCCAGCCAGGGCACCCGCCGCTGCCAGGCCAGCAGCGCCGCCGTGGCGAACGCCACCGCGAACAGGTCCCAGTTGGTGAAGGCGTGCACGAACAGCACCGGTGAGGCGGCCACCATCGCGGCGTCCCAGCTCCGCCGGCCAACCAGGTGGTAGACGGCCCAGGTCACCACCAGCGCGGACACCGCCAGCAGCAGCGCGGTCGCGTCGAAGTACGACTCGACCACGCCCACCTTCGGGGCGAGCCCGTGGTTGGCCAACGTGTCGTAGGCGTGCGCCAGGGAACGGGCGCCGTACATGAACCAGCCGGTCAGGACCGGGTACTCCACCGGGTGCTCGGCGTACGGGATCTTCCCCTTGTCCAGCTCCTCGGTGTAGTAGAGCGGGATCACGTCGGAGTAGCAGAGGTGGGTGTACTGCAGGTTGTCGTTCCAGGCGCCGCTCTTGCACGGCGACTTCTGCAGCCAGGACAGCGCCAGCACGGCGATGGTCAGCGCCAGGCAGACCCGCAACGGCGTCCAGAAGTAGGACCGGCCGACCACGCCGTGCCGGCCCCAGGGACCGCCGATCGCGGTGCTGGCGGCCCGGACCACCGGGTCCGCCCAGGTGGGGACCACCCGGTCGGCTTGCTCCGGCAGGTTACGGCTTGGTACGCGGGTCGGCTCGCTGCGCTCGCTCACGGACAGCGAGCCTACGACGCTGGACGCTGACCGGGAGGCGGAGCACACTGGCGATATCGCGAGATATCGTTGGAGGTATCACGATGGCATCGTTGGGGGAGCTGCTCGTCAAGGCGGTGCGCGGGCTGCCGGCGGAGGAACAGGACGCCGTGCTGCGGCAGCTGCTCGACCGGCAGGCCGAGGCCGGCCCGGCGGCGGTCCACCCCCCGTGGAGCGGCGGCCCGTGGGCGGAGCTGTTCACCGGCCGGCTGCTCGGCCGGACGGCACCGGAGCGGTCCGGTGGCTCGTGGCAGGCCGTGCCGGTCCGGCTGGCCACCGAGCAGCACGAGGAGCTCAAGCAGTGGTGCGAGGCCAACGACTTCTCCATGGCCGTCGTCATCCGCGGCCTGGTCGACCGCTTCCTCGAGCTCCAACGCCGCCAGCCCGCCCCCTAACCTTGCCGTGTGGTTGCCGTGTGGTCACCTCTCGGCGTTGTGGTGACCTGTCGTTGCCCGCGGCGCCCGTGTGGTGACCTGTCGGCGTTGTGGTGACCTGTCGTTGCCTACAGACCCCAAGAGGTCACCACAAGGCGCATAGGTGACCACACGGGTGGCGGCGCCTAGCCGGTCCGGGTGGGATGGGTTGGGCTGGGCTTGATCGGCGGCGCGATGGTGCATCGGAACGGCCCGCAGGACGGCGTGATGGTCACCGGCGGCGGGATCGTCGTATGCGGCGGCGACCGGGGGGGCGCCGGCGTGGTGGGTACGGCAGTGACGGGCGCGACGGTGGTGGGGGTGGGCACGGTGGCGGTGGTGGTCGGCGGTCCGCTCGGCACCGGCGCGGGTGGCGGGGCGCCGTGCACCAGCGCCTGGTCCGGCAGCGGCAGGACCGGCTGGTTGGTCAGGTAGGCACTCATGAACACCTGCCAGGTCCGCCCCGGCAGGGCGCGGCCGTACAGCGGGCCGCCGCTGGCGTTGCGCAGCGGGCGGCTGGTCCGAGCCCACCCAGACCGCCGTACTGATCTGAGGGGTGAAGCCGACCATCCAGGCGTCGGAGTTGAAGGCGGTGTCGCCGAACTGCTGCGTCCCGGTCTTGGCCGCGGTCGGGCGGCCGTCAGCAAGGTCGTCACCGGAGTAGCCGGCGACCGGCTCCATCGAGAACGTGACGTCGTTGGCGACCCGGGGGTCCAGCACCTGCTGGACGGCGTCCCGGTGTTCATAGAGCATGGCTCCCTGCGCGTCCGTCACCTTCTGCACGAAGTACGCCGGGTGCCGCACCCCGCCGGCCGCGAGCGTGGCAAATCCGGCTGCCTGGTCGACCGGGCGCACCTCGTAGCGGCCGATGCCGATGCTGCCGTCGGTGACGCCGTTGACCCGCAACGTCGGCTGGCCGTTTGGCTGGCTGGTGGCCACGCCGAGCTTCTGCGCCATGGCGGCCACCCGGGCCGGCCCGGTCTGGATCGCCAGGTCGTAGAAGACGGTGTTGACGGACCGTTTCATCGCAGTCAGCAGGGTGCAGCTCGGACACTGCGCGCCCTCGGAGTTGTGCACCTCGACGCCAGCGAAGGTACGGGGAGAGCTGCCGTCGAAGGTCGAGTAGACGCTCAGCCCGCTGTCGGCGTGCAGCGACTGGTCCAGCGCCGCGGCCAGCACGTACGGCTTGAACGACGACCCCGGTGGCCGCCAGGCCTGGGCGTAGTCGAAGCCGGTGCCCGCCTGGCCGCCGTAGTAGGCCCGGACCGCGCCGGTCCTCGGCTCGATGGCCACCAGGGCCTGCCGCAGGTTGGCCGGCTCGCCCGCGAAGACCTGCGCCACAGCCGCGGCCGCGGCAGTTTCCGCCCGCGGGTCGATGGTGGTCTGCACCCGCAGGCCCCGGCGGTTGAGCAGCGCCTCGTCGAAGCCGATGTTGGCCAGCTCGTCCCGGACCTGGTCGACCACGTGCCCGGCCGGGCCCCTGGCCCGGTTCAGCATGCTGGTCGTCTTCGGCGCCACCCGTGGGTACGTCAGCGTGGCGGCGGTGCTGGCCGGCAGCCAGCCCTCCTCGACCATGCCGTCGAGGACGAACCGCCAGCGCGCTTTGGCCATTGCCGGATGGGTATCCGGGTCGTACAGCGCGGGCGAGCGGATGCTGGCGGCCAGCACGGCGCCCTCGGCCACGGTGAGCTGGTTGACGCCCTTGCGGAAGTACGTCTCGGCCGCAGCCTGGATACCGTAGGCGCCGCGGCCGTAGTAGATCGTGTTCAGGTACCACTCCAGGATCTGCTCCTTGGAGTACTCCCGGTCCAGCTTGACGGCGATCACGATCTCTTTGAACTTGCGGCTGAAGGTCCGCTCCTGGGTGAGATAGGCGTTCTTCACGTACTGCTGCGTAATGGTCGAGCCACCCTGGACGTCGCGGCCCCGCAGGTTGTTCCACACCGCCCGGCCGATGCCGCGGACCGAGATTCCCGGCTCGATCCAGTAGCCGCGGTCCTCGGCCGACAGCACGGCGTTTCGCACGTGGACGGGCACCTGGGTCAGCGGGACGTCGGTGCGGTTCTCCGCGCCGATCCGGACCATCTCGGTGCCGTCGGCATAGGTGATGATCGAGACCTGGTTGGCCGGGATCTGGCCGGGCAGCGGGATCCTGGTGGCGACGTACATGAAACCCGCCGCCCCGACAACCATCAGCAGGAGCACCGAGCAGACGATCAGCAGGATCCGCCGGCGGCGGCGTCGCGGTGGCGTCGCGGGCGTGGCCCCAGCGCCCTCAGGCCGGTCAGCGCCCTCAGGCCGGTCAGCGCCCTCAGATCCGCCTGCGCCCTCAGGCCAGCCGGCACGACCATCGTCGGAGCCGGGCCCGAGTGAGTTGGTCACGGCCACACACCTTTCCCGTCACGAGGGCTCGTTGGTTACGACGCATAGGAGGGGCCGTTCGATCACAGGTCAGGTGGGTCCGCGGCTCGGCGAGCCTGCAGCCGCGATCTCCCGGCGGCGCGGCGTCCGGGTCCCGGCACTACTCGTGGGCGGCCTCGCGCTGGCCGGTGCCGTCGGCCAGGCCGTCCCGGCCAAGCTGGAAGGACATCGAGAGGTAGTTCCAGCCGCAGGTGCGGCAGACCTCGACGACGTAGACGGTGAACTCGCCGTAGTCCATGGCCATCCGGGGCAGCTCAATGGTGGACTTGGCCTGGCCGCTGGCGGCCTTCAGCTCGTCGCCGTAGACGTAGTTGACGTGGGTCAGCCGCTCCTTGCGGCAGACCGGGCAGGCCACCTCGGAGGCCTCGCCGTGATATTTCGCGGCCCGCTGCAGGTAGGGGTGCGCGTCGCACACATCCATCACGCTCGTCCGACCAGCGTAGAGGTCCGCGAGCAGCGCACGGCGCTGCAACGCGTAGTCCACGACTGCCCGGCGGGTTCTCACGACGACCAGCGTACGCGGCCATGTCGAGACCGCCGGTTGGGCGACATGGCCTCTGACCTGCTGACTCAGTGTTACCGAGTGATGCTGGCCACTCCTGATGATCAGCATCAAGCGGCTCTCGGTCAGGGCCATATCGACCACCAAGATCGGACGGAGTCGCGTCGCGGCACCGTCCGTTCATCTCCAGTTGCGCTGTCAGCCAACTATTCGTATCGTGCCGATGTATCAACACGATACATCGGCTCGACATGTCGAGGACAGGGGGTCAGGCGAAGAGATGCTCGAGTTCGCCATCCTCGGCCTGCTCCGCGAGTCACCGATGCACGGCTACGAGCTGCGCAAACGGCTCAACGCGCTGCTCGGGACGTTCCGAGCCTTCTCCTACGGCTCGCTGTATCCGACCCTGCGCCGGATGCGGGTCGCCGGCTGGATCCACGAGGACGGCGGGGGCCCGCCAGCCGCCCCCGTGCTCACCGGCCGTCGCGGACGGGTGGTGTACAAGCTGACCGCCGAGGGCAAGGAGCGGTTCGCCGAGCTGCTTGCCGAGGTCGGCCCGGCCACCGCGGACGAGGAACAGTTTGGGGTGCATTTCGCCTTCTTCGCCCAGACCGACGCCGAGGTACGGCTCCGGATTCTGGAGGGCCGGCGGCGGCGGGTGGAGGAGAAGCGGGACGGGCTGCGGGCCGCGCTCGCCCGCACCCGTGAACGGATGGACCGCTACACCCTCGAGCTGCAGGAGCACGGCCTGGAGTCGGTGGACCGCGAGGTCCGCTGGCTGTCCGAGCTGATCGACACCGAACGCCGGGAGCTCCAAGCCGGTGCCCGGCCGGCGACCCGGAAACCCCGCCCGGAGCAACCCGGTACCCACCTCACCTAGCACTCGTGCCCGCCACGGGCACTACCGATGAAGGAGGACCCCCGTATGGGATCCGTGCGCGTCGCCATCGTCGGCGTCGGGAACTGTGCCGCATCGCTTGTCCAGGGTGTGCACTACTACCGCAACGCCGACCCGACCGGGCGGGTACCCGGCCTGATGCATGTCCAGTTCGGCGACTACCACGTCCGCGACATCGAGTTTGTGGCCGCGTTCGACGTAGACGCCAAGAAGGTTGGTCGCGACCTCGCGGAGGCGATCGGCGGCAGCGAGAACAACACGATCAAGATCTGTGACGTGCCCCCACTTGATGTGACCGTGCGGCGTGGCCACACGCTGGACGGGCTCGGCGAGTACTACCGGCAGATGGTCGAGGAGTCCGACGAGGAGCCGGCGGACGTCGTCACGGTGCTGCGCGAGACCGGGGCCGACGTGCTGGTCTCCTACCTGCCGGTTGGTTCGGAGGAGGCTGACCGCTTCTACGCCCAGTGCGCGCTGGACGCCAAGGTCGCCTTCGTGAACGCGCTACCGGTGTTCATCGCCAGCGACCCGGCGTGGGCGGCGAAGTTCACCGCGGCCGGCGTGCCGATCGTCGGCGACGACATCAAGTCGCAGGTCGGCGCGACCATCACCCACCGGGTGCTCACCACGCTGTTCGAGGACCGGGGGGTGGAGCTGGAACGGACCTACCAGCTCAACTTCGGCGGGAACATGGACTTCATGAACATGCTGGAGCGCAGCCGGCTGCAGTCGAAGAAAGTCTCGAAGACCCAGGCGGTCACCTCGCAGATGTCGCACGACCTCGGCAAAGGCAACGTCCACATCGGGCCATCGGACCATGTGCCGTGGCTGGACGACCGCAAGTGGGCCTACGTCCGGCTGGAGGGCCGCGCGTTCGGCGACGTACCGTTGAACCTGGAGTACAAGCTGGAGGTGTGGGACTCGCCGAACTCGGCCGGCATCATCATCGACGCCGTACGGGCCGCGAAGATCGCGCTGGACCGAGGAGTCGGCGGGCCTCTCCTCTCGGCGTCCAGCTACTTCATGAAGTCACCGCCGCGGCAGTACCGTGACGACGATGCGCGCAAGGCGGTTGAGAAGTTCATCCGCGGCGAGGTCGAGCGCTAGTCCCAAGCCCGACCGCTGTACGTCGACGGGCCGGTCCCTGGACCGACCGGCCCTCGCTCTTCCGCTCACGGCACGGCTTCCACGCAACACCGCGACCAGTCAAACCGCCGCCCCTTAAGCTCCCGGCCGTAAAGGCGCCATTGTCGCGGTAGGCACGATCGAAATGCCGGCCCAGGACGACGCAGCCGCTACCGGTGGCCCCGGAGTCCTGAGGGCTGCGGCTGCTGACTGGACCCGTGCGGCGCGCATCCCTCGGACGCAGCGCCCTTGTAGCCGGCCAGCTCACGGGCGAACTGGGTGCCCTTCACCGACAGAGCCACCGGCACCACGACGTCGGCTACCTGCCGAGCAAGCACCCGCTGCGCCTCGACACAGCCACGGCACAGCGCGTACCCGCGCTCGCGAGTTGTCCGACATGCTGCACAGACATCCGGCCCTCGCTCGGGTACCGGGACGAGGAAGTTGGCGTACGGCTTGGACAGGGCTCGAATGAGGTCGAGCACCGTTAGGCCAAGGCCAGCTCGGCGCCCGTGCCCTCAACGCGGTCAGCCCGTTGACGATCTCAACGACCTTGCCCGCGGAGTCGGCGACCGAGACGCCGGGGAGCCGGGCGTGCTCCCGCACCCAGGAATGGCTGAGAAGCCGGGTCATCAGCACGATCGGTCGACCGTGCTCCAGCGCGAGCCGCGCCTGCATCCGGGCACCGCTGTCTGCGACGCCTCCACCACCACGGTCGCGAACCAACAACCGCTTATTACCGCGTTGCGCATCGGAAACGACTGCCTGGTGGGCGATGCGTCACCACCCGGGCGGAACGATAGGTCACCACAACGCCGACAGGTGACCACACGGGGAGCGGGCGGAACGATAGGTCACCACAACGCCGACAGGTGACCACACGGGGAGCGGAATGATCCGGTCAGTTAAGGCTCGGGTCCTCGGGGTACGTCGCCAGCATCGCCAGCCGGCCGCCCTGCCGGCGCAGCACCCCTCGCCACAGGTCCACCCCGGGATCGGCGAAGACGTCGTCCGTCCGGCCGGCCACCACCAGCCAGGCCCCATCGGCGATCTCTGCCGCGAGCTGCCCGCCGCCCCAGCCGGCGTACCCGGCAAAGACCCGCAACTGGGCGAGTGCGGTCGAGAGCTCGTCCGGGTCGGTGTCGAGGTCGGTCAGCCCGACCGTGCCGGACACCGCCGTCCACCCGCTCGGCCGCGACCCGGGCCGCCGTACCTCGGACAGGCAGAGCGCCGCGTTGGTCTCCACCGGACCCCCCACGAACAGGGTCCGCGGCGTGCTCGCCAGATCCCACCACTGCGGCAGGACGTCGAGCAGGGTGACCTCGCTCGGCCGGTTAAGCACCACGCCCACCGAGCCGTCGCCGCGATGGTCGAGGACGTAGATCACGGTACGCACGAAGTTGGGGTCGCCGAGCAGCGGCGACGCCACCAGCAGCACTCCCGGCTCCACGCCGGCATCGGGACGCAGTGCACACATTGTCCTCTGATCTTGCCGTAGTAGCGCCGCGTTCGCACCGCACCGACGGTCGAAATTGGTGTGCCGCTGCTCGCTCGAGAGGCCGGGTTCGACAATGGCGCGACCGGCTGCCGGTAACAGCCCGGCCGATCATCGCGTCGCATAACCTGCGGGAGTGACCGACCGCTGGATCTTGCGCGCCGTGCTCGCCCGCGCCGGCTTCCGCCGGCTGCTGCTGACCCGGGTCGCCGGGCAGTTCGGTGACGGGGTGTTCGAGGCCAGCCTGGCCAGCGCGGTGCTGTTCAACCCCCAGCGGCAGGCCGACCCGGCGAGCATCGCCGCCGGGTTCGCCGTGCTCCTGCTGCCGTACTCCTTCGTCGGGCCGTTCGCCGGGGTGCTGCTGGACCGGTGGAGCCGGCAGCGGGTCCTGGTCGTGTCGAACGTCGTTCGGTGCGGTCTGGTCGCCGGCGTCGCCGCGGAGACCTGGACCGGGCTGGCCGGGCTGCCATTCTACGCCTCAGCGCTGGTCGTGATCAGCGTCAACCGGTTCTTCCTCGCCGCGCTGTCCGCAGCGCTGCCGCACGTGGTCGACGAGCCGCAGCTCGTCACCGCGAACTCGACCTCGACGACGTGCGGCAGCCTAGCCACCACGCTCGGCGCGGCCGCCGCCCTCAGCCTGCTCCCGCTCGCCCCCAGCGGCAACCACGGGTACGCCCTGGTCGCGCTGGCTTCGGCGCTCGGGTACGGCGGGTCCGCGCTCGCCGCCCGCGGTTTCGACCAGGCACTGCTCGGCCCGGACCTGGCCGAGCGGGCCACCCGGGAGACGCTGGCCGAGGTCGCCCGTGGCCTGGTCGCTGGTGGGCGGCACGTGCTGGCCCGGCGGCCAGCCCTGTACGCCCTCGGCGTGATCGGCGGGCACCGGTTCTGGTACGGCATCTCGTTCGTGGCGACGCTGCTGCTGTACCGCAACCACTTCGTCAGCGACGGCTTCTTCCGGGCGGGGGCGGCCGGGCTCGGCCAGGTCGTGGTGTGCACGGCCCTGGGTGCGCTGCTCGCCGCGGCGGTGACCCCGCCGTTGGCCCGCCGGGTGGGCAAGCCGGCCTGGATCACCGGCATGGTGGCCACCGCAGCGGTGGTGCAGGGCGTACTGGGTGCGCCGTACAGCATGCTGGCCCTGCTGCCGGCGGCGGTTGTTCTCGGCTTCGCGGCGCAGGGGGCGAAGATCTGCGTGGACACCACCGTGCAGGAGTCGGTGGACGATGCCTTCCGCGGCCGGGTGTTCTCGCTGTACGACACGCTGTTCAACATGACCTTCGTCGCGGCGGCGGTGTTCAGCGCCTTCACGCTGCCGCCGAGCGGCAAGTCGTACGTGGTCCTGAGCGTGGTCGTGGTCGGGTACGCCGTGACCGCGGCGCTCTACGCCAGCGCGACCCGCCGGATGGCCAGTCCGGTCCCAACGCCCGTCCCGACCCCCTAACCCGCCGCGGCGCTCGTGTGGTCCCCTCTCGGCGTTGTGGTGACCTCTTGGGGTCCGAGGGCAACTACAGGTCACCACAACGCCGAGAGGTGACCACACGGGTGGCCCGGACCCCCAATAGGTCACCACACGGCGCACAGGTGACCTCATGCGGAGCCAGGGCGGGCGTCAGGTGAGGTCGTTGTCGGCGGCCCACCGGCGGAGCTCGGCTACCGCCTCGTCGTGCGGCAGCGGCCCTCGTTCCATCCGCAGCGCGAGCATGTGCTGATACGCCCGTCCGACCAACGGCCCGGGTCGGATATCGAGCAGACTCATGATCTCGTTGCCGTCCAGGTCGGGCCGGATCCGGTCCAGCTCCTCCTGGGCGCGCAGCTCCGCGATCCGTGCCTCCAGCGTGTCGTAGGACCGGGCCAGCGCCTCGGCCCGCCGCTTGTTGCGGGTGGTGCAGTCCGACCGGACCAGCTTGTGCAGGCGGTCCAGCAGCGGCCCCGCGTCGGTGACGTACCGCCGGACCGCCGTGTCGGTCCACTCGCCCCGGCCGTAGCCGTGGAAGCGCAGGTGCAGGTAGACGAGCTGAGCGACCTCCTCGACGAGGTCCTTGCTGTACCTCAGCGCCCGCAGCCGCTTGCGGGCCAGCTTGGCACCGACCACCTCATGGTGGTGGAAGGAGACCCGCCCGTCCGGCTCGTTGCGCCGGGTCGCCGGCTTGCCGATGTCGTGCAGCAGCGCCGCCATTCGCAGCACCAGGTCGGGCTCGGTCTCCAGCTCGATCGCCTGCTCCAGCACGGTCAGGCTGTGCGCGTAGACGTCCTTGTGCTGGTGATGCTCGTCGATCTCCATCCGCAACGCGGACAGCTCGGGCAGCATGTGGTCGGCCAGGCCGGTATGTACCAGCAGCTCCAGGCCGGCCCGCGGAGCGTCGCCAAGCAGCAGCTTGGACAGCTCCACCTGCACCCGCTCGGCGGTGACCATCCCGATCCGGTCCGCCATCCCGGTCATCGCCCGGACCACCTCCGGGTCCGGGCGGAAGCCGAGCTGGGCGACGAACCGGCCGGCCCGCAGCATCCGCAGCGGGTCGTCGGCGAAGGACTCCGCCGGGGTGGCCGGGGTGCGCAGCCGGCCGGCGCGCAGGTCGGCCAGGCCGCCGTACGGGTCGGTGAAGACGTGACCGGGCACCGACAGCGCCATCGCGTTGACAGTGAAGTCGCGCCGGCCAAGATCGGCCTCCAGCGACTCGCCGTACTCCACGGCCGGGTTGCGGCTGACCCGGTCGTACCGGTCCGCACGGTACGTCGTGATCTCCAGCCGCAGCCCGTCTCTCGTGGCGCCCACCGTGCCGAACTCGATGCCCGTGGTCCAGGTCGCCTCGGCCCAGCCAGCCA
Source organism: Mycobacteriales bacterium (assembly GCA_035476575.1). GTDB lineage: Bacteria > Actinomycetota > Actinomycetes > Mycobacteriales > JACQDL01 > DATILL01. The sequence goes on along the minus strand of DATILL010000079.1, from coordinate 20,734 downwards.
GCAGCTCCAGCACCCGCTGCGGGCGGGCGTCGGTGGTGAGGTCCAGGTCGTCGGTGCGCCGCGGCCGGCCGCCGATCCGGGCCAACAGGGCATCCCGGACCGGACCTCCCACCAGATGCAGCGCGTGGCCGGCGGCGGCGAACCGCTCGCCCAGCTCATCGGCGATCTCGGGTACGTCGATCAGCGCAACCACGACCTGCGGGTATGGGGACGGGGACGGCGACACGACCGCCCAGCCTAGTTGGTCGGGCCGTCCGTACTCCTACCGGCGGAGGGCCTGCGCACTACGATCGGGTCATGCCCAGATCGTCGTCCCCCCGCCCGCGGTTGCGGCGGGTCGACGAGACCTCCGCTGGAGGTCTGGTGGTGGACGACTCCGGCGAACGGCCGGTCGCAGCGGTCATCGGCCGGCACGACCGCCGCGGCCAGCTTGTCTGGTCGATGCCGAAAGGGCACCCGGAGCCGGGCGAGACGCTGGAGGACACGGCGGTCCGCGAGGTCGCCGAGGAGACCGGCATCACCGGCCGGATCATCGCCACGCTCGGCACCATCAGCTACTGGTTTATCGCCGACGGGCAGCGGATCCACAAGACCGTCCACCATTTCCTGATGCGGGCGCAGGGCGGCGAGCTGTCCGACGCCGACATCGAGGTCGAGGCGGTCGCCTGGATGCCCCTGGAGGAGCTGCCGCGGCGGCTGGCCTACTCCGACGAGCGGGTGCTGGCCGTCCGGGCGTCCAAGCTGCTCGCGGACAGCGCATGAGCCGCCGGCGCGCCAACCGAGCCGCTGCCGCGCTCGGGATGCTGCTCGCGCTGCCCGCCGTCGCGGTTCCGGTCACGCACCCGCCGGTGGCCGCCGCGGCCACCACCGCCGCGGTGGCACCGGAGGCGACCGAGATCACCGGCCCGGTGCAGATCACCGTCGACCAGCTCACCCCGGTCAACATCCGGCGCGGCGACCAGGTCACCGTCGTCGCGACCTTGGTCAACAACGGCACCGCGACGCTGACCGACGCATGGGTGCGGCTACGCACCGCGAGCGTGCGGCAGTCCCGCAGCGCCCTCGCCGACGCGGATGCCAACCCGCCCGCGGCCACCCACGGCGGCGGCGACTGGCTGCCGCTGAGCACCGTGATCCTGCCCGGCCACCGCACCACCGTGCGGTACCAGACCACGACCACCGCGCTTCGCCTGACCGACATCGGCGTCTACCCGGCCGAGCTGGCGGTCGAGGGCGACGACGGCACCGGCGCGGGCCGGCAGCAGGTGGGCAGCCTGTGGACCTACCTGCCGTACTTCCCCCACGACGTGACCGCGCCGACCCAGGTGACCTGGCTGCTGCCGTTCGTGGACCGGCCGCGCCGGCTGACCGAGGACGACACCCGCACCTTCCTCGACGACCAGCTCGCCGCGTCCATCGACCACGGGCGGCTGCGCGCGCTGCTCGACGTCGCGCTGGACGCCGACGCCCAGAAGATCCCGTTCAGCCTGGCGGTCGACCCCGACCTGGTCGACTCGGTCGCCGCCATGAAGCAGGGTTACCGGGTCCAGCTCAGCCACTACCGGTTCGTCCAAGGCACCGGCAAGCAGGCCGCCGCGATCTGGCTCCACCAGCTCGGCAGCCTGGCCGCCCGGCACCAGGTCATCGCGCTGCCGTACGGCGACGCCGACGTCGTCGCGCTGGACCGGGTCGGGCTGGGCAAGCTCGCCGAGGTCCGGCAGGAGACGGTGGACCGGCTGAGCGCCGAGCTCGCCGACAACGACGTGCCTGCCCAGGTGGAGACCCGGGTGGCCTGGCCGCCGGAGGGGCTGCTCACCGACCGGGCGCTGGACGCCGTGGTGGCCCAGGGCGCCCGGGCCGTCGTCCTCGCCGCCGACGCGCTGCCTAACGCCGACCGGACCGGCTCCACCCAGAGCGCCACCTCGCCGCTGCCCTCGGGCGCCGGTACCGCGGTCGCCTTGGTCGCTGACGCCGGGCTGGCCGAGGTGGTGGCCGAGTCAGCCCGGCTCCCGGGTGGGCCGCGGGTGGCCGAGCAGCGGTACCTCGCCGAGCTGGCGATGATCACCGCGGAGCGCCCGTCGATCAGCCGGCGGCTCCTGGTCGCCCCGCCCCGCCGGTGGGAGCCGGACCGGACCGCCGCAGCGGCCATGCTGCTCGACACCGCGACCCGCCGGGTGCCGTACCTGGCGCCGGGCACGGTGCCCGGCCTGATCGCCGACACCGACCGGGTGCCACGCGGCGAGCTAGTCTACCCGCGCGACATCCCCGAGCTGACCGGCTACCACCTGCGGTCGCTGCGCAACATCGAAGCCAAGATCACCGACTTCCGCGGCGCGCTCGACAACGCCGCCGCGAACCGCCTGGTAGAGCCGTTCACGCACGCCATGGACCGGGCCGCCTCGTCCGCCTGGCGGGATGACGCCGCGGCCGGTGCGGCGTACCTGGCCCGCGTCGGCAACCTGATCGTCAGCATCCGGCACAAGGTGTACGTCGTCGTGCCCCAGCCGAACCGGTACACCCTGGGTGGGCAGAACAGCCGGCTGCCGGTGACCATCGTCAACGAGCTCGACGCACCGGTCCGGGTGCGGGTCCAGGTCGAGTCGCGGGGCGCGCCCGGCTTCTCCGCCCACGACCTGGGCATGATCACCCTGGAGCAGGCGAGCAAGAGCGGGGTGGGCAAGCGGACGTTCCTCCAGGTCCCCGTCACGCTCAGCCGGGCTGGCCGGTTCGAGGTCAAGGTCTCGCTGGTCACCCCGGACGGCCAGGGACTGTCGGGTCCGATCACGCTCCAGGTGCAGAGCACGGCGTACGGCGTGGTCGCGCTGGGGATCACCGGCGCGGCGTTCGTGCTGCTGCTGGTGCTGGTGGCCCGCCGGATGATCCGCCGGCCAGGGTACGGCCCGCGGCCCGCCGTGCCGCCGGCCGGCAGCCCGGCGGAGCGCGGCTTATGAGCCAGCCGCCGCCACCACCGCGGCGCCCCCGCCGGCCACCACCGGCCAGCTCGCCGCCGACCGGGTACGACCCGCGCTACGACCCGCTCCCGCCCCCGCCGGCCAAGCCGCGGCGCCAGGGCCAGCCGCCACACCCCAGCCACCCGGACCATCCGAGCCATCCCGGGCCGGTGCAGCCGCCGACGCCGCCCCGACACCCGGAGCCACCGCACCCGGAGCCACCGCGGCACGACGCAGCACCAGACCGGCAGCCGCCGGGCTGGCTGCCACCGGACTGGGAGGACCTGACCTGGCAGGGTCCGGCCTGGCAGGATCCGAACGGCCAGCTCACGTACGGACAGCCGGCGTACGGACAGCTCTACGCCGAGCCGACACGCTCGCTCCGGCCGGATCAGCAGGCCAGCCCCGGTCAGTACCTCCCCGACCACCGCCAGCCGCCGCGCCGGCCACCACCGGGCCAACCTGCGCCGGGCCAACCCCAGCCCAGGCCGGGCCGGGCCGCCCGGCACCGGGCCGAGGTCCAGCGGGCCGGCACCGCCAGGCGCGGCGACGGGGCGAGCCTGGTCCGGTCCAGCAAGGCGATGGCGGTCGCCTCGCTGGTCAGCCGGCTGACCGGCTTCGTGCGGACTGCGGCCATCACCGCCGCCATCGGCGCGGTCGGCCTGGTCCCGGACGCCTACAACACCGCCAACACGCTGCCCAACATCGTCTACGAGCTGCTGCTCGGCGGCGTGCTCACCTCGGTGATCGTGCCGCTGCTGGTGCATGCGCAGGAGCGGGACGCCGACGGTGGGCAGGCCTACGCTCAACGGCTGCTGTCGCTGATGACCACGGTGCTGGTCGCGGCGACCGTGCTGGCCATCGTCGGGGCGCCGCTGCTCACCTGGCTCTACAACATCCGGGGCGACTCCGGGCAGGTGGCGCTGGCCAACACCTGGGCCCGGCTGTTGCTGCCCGAGATCGTCTTCTACGGCATCGGAGCGATGCTCGGCGCGGTGCTGAACGCCCGGGGCAGGTTCGCCGCGCCGGCCTGGGCGCCGGTGCTCAACAACGTGGTGGTCATCGGCACCGCCGTCGTCTTCATGCTGCTGCCCGGCCCGGCGGTCCCACAGCCGCGGTCGATCACCCCCGCGCAGGTCTACACCCTTGGCATCGGTACGACGCTGGGCATCGTGGTGCAGGCACTGGTGCTGGTGCCGGCGCTGCGGCAGGCCGGGTTCCGCTGGCGCTGGCGGTGGGACTGGGCCGCCACCGGGCTGGGCGAGGCGGGCCGGCTGGGCGGCTGGGTGATCGGCTACGTCGCGGTCAGCCAGGTCGGCTACACGGTGATCACCGCGCTGGCCAACAACGCCGGCCGGGAGGCCGGCATCGGCTCGTACGTGTACTCCCTGGCCAGCCTGCTCTTCCAGATGCCGTACGGCGTCCTCGGCGTCGCCCTCCTGACGGCGTTGATGCCCCGGCTGTCCCGGGCCGCCGCCCGCCGTGACCTGCGCTCCCTGGTCAACGACGTGTCGCTGGGCACCCGGCTGACCGTGGTCGCGCTGATGCCGATCTCCGGGCTGATGTACATGCTGGCCTTCCCGCTGGCCCGGGTGTTCTTCGCGCACGGCGCGACGACCGTGGACGCGGCGGCCGAGGTGGGTAAAGCGCTGGCGGCGTCCTCGGTCGGGCTGGTGCCGTTCGCGGTGACCATGCTGCAGATCCGGGTCTTCTACGCCGTCAAGGACGCCCGGACGCCGACCATGGTCAACATCGCGATGGTCGCCGTCCGGCTGCCGCTGTGCGTGCTGTTTGCGATGGTCGCGCCGGCCCGGGACGTCGTAGCGCTGCTCGCGCTGGCCAACGGCCTGTCGTTCGCGGTGGGCGCGTTCTACGGCACCGGGCTGCTGCGCCGGCAGTTCGGGCCGCTCGGGCTGAGCCGGCAGTTTCGGGTGCTGGTCCGGATCACGGTCGCCACCGTGATCGGGATGTTCGTGGCCGGAGTGGTACACATCGCGGTCACCGACGCGTTCGGGCTGGGCTTCTTCGGATCCTTTGCCAGTCTCATCCTTGGCGGCGGGGCGGGTCTGGCCGTCATCCTGTTGGTAGCGCGTGCCATGCATATCGAAGAGCTGGACGAGCTTATCGGTACCGTACGTGGCAGGTTCAGGTCATGAAAGAAGGGGGAATGTCGGGATCAGGCCTGATGGAGCAAGCCGATGCGGCCGGTCGGGCGGCAGCGCAGCCGGGCGCCGTGGTCTCTCATGGGGGGACGGGAAGGACACCGTGAGCGTGGAGACCGCACCGCCCAGCGCCGAGCTGGACATGGTCGGAGGGCGTTACCGGCTGCTACAGCGCCTGGTAGCGCAGTCCGATGCCGCGCCGGGTGTCTGGCGCGGCCAGGACACCGTGCTCAACCGCCCGGTCATGGTGATCGTGCAGGAGCCCGGCGGCGCCACGGCCCGCTTCCTGATCGAGTACGCCCACGCCATGAGCCTGGTCGAGCACCCATCGCTGCCGCGCGTGTTCGACGCCGCGGACGAGGGCAACCGCGCCTGGGTGGTGACCGAGTGGGTCGAGGGCAGCACCCTGGCCGCGCTCCTCGCGGACGGCCCGTTCGACGCCCAGGCCGCCGCGGCCACCATCGCCAAGCTGGCCGAGGGGGTCGCCCTGGCGCACCAGGCCGGCATCGCGGTCGGCCTGCTCGACACGCGGCACGTGGTGATCACCCCGCGCGGCACCGTCACCGTCACCCGGCTCGCGGTGGCCACGCCGGTCACGGCGTACGACGACGTCCGGCACCTCGGCGCGCTGCTGTACGCGACGCTGACCAGCACCTGGCCGCTGACCGAGTACGGCGGCGCGCAGCCGGCCGGCCTGGTCGACGGGCGGCTGCCCAGCCCCCGCCAGGTCCGGGCCGGGGTGCCCACCGAGCTGTCCAGCATCACGATGCGGGCGCTCGACCCACACCAGCCCGACCCGCTGGTGACCACGCAGGCGCTGGCCGACGCGCTCACCCGCTGGCAGCGCAACGCCGAGCCGCACCCGTTCGTGGCCGAGCTGCCGGTCGAGGAGCGGTACGTCGCCCCGGACCGACGCCGTCGGTGGGCACCGCTGGCCACCTTCCTGGCCGCCGTCTGCGCGATCGCGCTGGTCGGCCTGCTGGCCAGCTCGCTGCTCGGGTCCGGCACGGACAACACCGGCCTGCCGCCCGGCCCAGGGACCGCCGGCACGCCGTCGTACACGACGGTCCCACCCGGCCCGGTCGGCATCATCAGCACGACGATGTACGACCCGGCCGGCGACGGGATGGAGAACCCCGGGGAGGTGGGCCTGGCCGCTGACGGCGACCCGCGGACCGCCTGGCAGACCCTGCAGTACAAGCGGAACGCGGCGTTCGGCAACCTCAAGCCGGGCGTCGGGCTGATCTTCGACCTGGGCCGTTCGGCCAAGATCCGGGCCGTCCGGATCCAGACGAACGAGCAGGGCACCAACCTGGAGGTCCGGGTCGGTAACGCCGCCGGCCTGCCGCTGTCCGGCTACCGGGTGGTGGGCCGGGCCAGCCAGATCGGCGCGACGACGGAGATCCCGTTGGACGGCAGCGCCACCGGCCAGTTCTACCTCGTCTGGTTCACCAGGCTGGCCCCGGTGGGCGCGTTCTTCCAGGGTGACCTGGCCGAGGTGCAGTTCCTGCCGTGACCGACGCCCCGATGGATATCCTCGGCCCGTGACAGCGCCCGAGCGCAGCGACGCGGACCTGCTGCACGATCACACTCGCGGTGATCCCTACGCGTTCGAGGCGCTGGTCCGTCGCCATCGGGACCGGCTCTGGGCAGTCGCGCTGCGCACCCTGCGTGACCCCGACGAGGCCGCCGACGCGCTGCAGGACGCGCTCATCTCGGCGTTCCGCGCAGCGGGCTCGTTCCGGTCCGAGTCCGCGGTGACCACCTGGCTGCACCGGATCGTCATCAACGCCTGCCTGGACCGGGTCCGCCGCCGGCAGGCCCGGCCCACCGTGGCGCTGCCCGAGGCCGGCTCGGGCGAGCCGGCGGAGCGCCGGGACCGGCTGGCCGAGCGAGACACCGCGCTGGTGGTGGAGGAAGCGCTGGCGCAGCTTCCGGTCGAGCAGCGGGCCGCGATCATGCTGGTTGACCTGGAGGGCTACTCGGTGGCCGACACCGCCGGCATGCTCGGCGTGGCCGAGGGGACGGTCAAGAGCAGGTGCTCCCGCGGCCGGGCCAGGCTCGCCGTCATCCTGCGATCCCCGGGAAGCCTGGACGAGCCGGCACGGAACCTGGATCCGGCGGCCCCCGTCAGACCGGCGTCGTCCAACGTCGGAGAGGAGGCGCGATGACCGACACCCGTTCCGGCCCATTCGCCTCGTCTGCCGGGCATCCCGATCTTGACATGCTCGCCGACTTCGACGCCGGGGTTCTCGACCCGGCCGACTCCGCCCGGGTCGGCGCGCACACCGTCGCGTGCGCACGGTGCCAGGCGGCCGTTGCCGGGCTGGCCGACGTCCTGGGGCTGCTGCGACGGCAGCCCACACCACCCATGCCGGCCGCGGTGGAGGAGCGCATCTTCGCCGCGTTGGCAGCCGAGCGGCAGTCCCGGTTCGGTCCGGCCACGGCCGCGGCCCCGCCCGTCACCAGCCTGGACAGGGCCCGCCGCCGCCGGCGGGCCGGCCTGGTCGGCCTGGTCGCGGCCGGCGTGGTGCTGCTCGCCGGGACGACGGTGGCCGGCATCCTGAACACGACCAGGCATTCCGGCCAGGGCGCCCTGGCCGGCAGCCGGAACGCCACCCCGTCGAGCGAGAGCGGCACACTGCAGGCCTTCACCCGGGACACCATCGCAACCGCCCCCGTGCTCTCCGGCATCCTCAACGGGCAGGGTGGGCCGCTGCTGCCCCAGGGCACCCAGGCCACGTCGGACCGCCAGGGTCCTGGAGCCGAGGCCGTACCGGTACCGGGGTCGCTGGCCGGGCCGATGGCGGACCCGCGGCAGCGGCAGTCCTGCGAGAGCGGGATCGGCCGTGCGGTGCCCGGCCGCGCCGGCCCGGCAGCCGCCGTGCAGTACCTCCGCTTCGAGGGACGACCGGCGTTCTTGTTCGTCTATCTGCGCGACGGGCACCGCCATCTCGTCGTGGTCGGCGCCGGGTGCGCCAGCGGCAACGCCGAGGTGCTGTTCACCGAAACCCTCTGATGGTAGGCGGCGGAATCCGCGTCTCATAGGATCCGTTGCGTCGGTGGCGGGTCGGTTACCCGCCACGCAGCACGGCATCCGATCGAAGGGCTTCCCGTGGGCACGGACACCGCCGTACGCAACGTCATCGTCATTGGCTCTGGTCCAGCCGGCTACACCGCCGCCCTGTACGCCGCGCGGGCCGAGCTGGCACCGCTGGTGTTCGAGGGCACCCAGTTCGGCGGCGCGCTGATGACCACCACCGAGGTGGAGAACTACCCCGGCTTCCCCGAGGCGATCATGGGCCCGGACCTGATGGAGCGGATGCGGGCACAGGCCGAGCGGTTCGGTGCCGAGCTGGTCCCGGACGACGTGGTCAGCGTCGACCTGACCGGCGCGGTCAAGGTGGTCCGCACCCACCAGGCTGAGTTCCGGGCGCACGCGGTGATCGTGGCCACCGGCTCGAAGTACCGGTACCTCGGGCTGCGCAACGAGGAGCGGCTGCTCGGGCACGGTGTGTCGGCATGCGCGACGTGTGACGGGTTCTTCTACCGCGGCCAGGACATCGCGGTCGTCGGTGGCGGCGACACGGCGTTAGAGGAGGCGCTGTTCCTGACCCGCTTCGCCAACACGGTGACCGTGATCCACCGCCGCGACACCCTGCGGGCCAGCAAGATCATGCAGGAGCGTGCGTTCGCGAACGAGAAGATCCAGTTCCGCTGGAACACCGTGGTCAAGGACGTGATCGGGGAGGACTCCGTGCGCGGCCTGAGGCTGCTGGACGTCAAGTCCGGCGAGGAGTCCGTGCTGGACGTGACCGGCGTGTTCGTCGCCATCGGGCACGAGCCGCGTACCGAGCTCTTCCGGGGGCAGCTGGAGCTGGACGCCGAGGGCTACCTGCTGGTCGACCCGCCCTCGACCCGGACCAACCTGGCCGGCGTGTTCGGCGCGGGCGACGTGGTGGACCACATCTACCGGCAGGCGATCACCGCGGCCGGCACCGGCTGTGCCGCCGCCCTGGACGCTGAGCGGTACCTCGCCGCCCAGGCGCACGCCGCCACCCTGGAGACCTCGGGAGCCGACGGCCAGGCCGTCAGCGTCTGACCCCGGAATCGTCGGTAGCACCGGCGCGTTACAGCACCGCTAGCCGTGATGTATGAGCGATCCGAACCACAAGAGCGACCCAACCCCAAGAGCGATTTCACACGCCACGATCAACCAAGGAGTACGCAGTGGGCAAGCACACCATCACCGTCACCGACGCGACGTTCAAGGCTGAGGTGCTGGACAGCGACAAGCCTGTCCTGGTCGACTTCTGGGCGGAGTGGTGTGGGCCCTGTCGGATGGTCGCGCCCGTCCTGGACGAGATTGCCGGCGCGCACAGCGAGAAGCTCATCATCGCCAAGGTCAACATCGACGAGAACCCAGAGATTGCCCGGGAGTACCACATCATGTCGATCCCGACCATGTCGGTCTTCCTCGGCGGTCAGGTCAAGAAGTCGATCGTCGGGGCCAAGCCGAAGTCGGCGATCCTCTCCGACCTGGCCGAGTTCATCGACTGACCGGACCTCATCGACCGGCGTGCGCTACCGGCGGCCGGGTACCGCGGCACAGCGGTACCCGGCCGTTGTGCCGTGGGTCGGCCAGTGCTGTACGACCAGGTGCCGTACGTCGACCAGCCCAGCAGCCAGCTCAGACCGGACGCAGCGCCACGTCCGGTGCGGTGACCGAGCCGAACAGCCGCTCCAGGGCATACTCGACGTCCTCGCGCCAGGACACGATGCTCTTCAGCTCCAACCGCAGCCGGGGGAACCGCGGATGCGGGCGGACCGTCTTGAACCCGACCGAGAGCAGGTAGTCGGCCGGGATCACGCAGGCCGGGGCAGACCACTGCAGGTCCCCGAAAGCCTCGATCGCCCGGATGCCGCGCCGGGTCAGGTCCTTTGCCACGCCCTGCACCAGCATCCGGCCGAGCCCACCGCCGACGAACTCCGGCAGCACGTGCGCGGTCGTCAGGAGCACGGCATCGGCGCTGACCGGGCTGGTCGGGAAGGCGACGGCCCGCGGCGAGTACATCGGCGGCGTGTAGAGCACGTAGCCGGCCGGCACGCCCTCGACGTAGACAATCTTGCCGCAGCTTCCCCACTCCAGCAGCACCGACGAGACCCAGGCCTCCTTCTCCAAGCCCGGGTCGCCGGCCGCTACGGCACGCTCGCGCTGGACCGGGTCAAGCTCCCAGAAAACGCAGCGCCGGCAGCGCCGGGGAAGATCATCCAGGTTGTCGAGCGTGATGCTCGCAAGCCGTCGGGACACCGCCGCGCCTCCCCACACGCGTCCTTCTGGCGCGTGACCAACCCGGATCGGACGAATCGTACGGCGGAACTCACCGGCTTCGGAAGGGGGCGCCCGGTAGACTCACCGAAAATCCTCGTCCTGCCTCGGGAGGTTGAGTCGTGACCGGGAACAGCCTCGATCCTTACTCCGATCGGTACGCCGGCCGTACCCGCGGCATGGCCGCCTCGGAGATCCGTGCCCTGTTCGCGGTCGCCAGCCGTCCCGAGGTCGTCTCGCTGGCCGGTGGCATGCCATACCTCGCCGCACTGCCAATGGACGCCGTCGGCTCGCTGATGGGCAGCCTGGTCACCGGCAACGGCGCGACGGCGCTGCAGTACGGACCGGGGCAGGGGCACCTGGGGCTGCGTGAGCGGATCTGCGACGTGATGGCGCTGGAGGGCATCGCCGGCTCACCGGACGACGTCGTGGTCACGGTCGGCTCGCAGCAGGCGCTGGACCTGGTCAGCCGGGTGTTCCTCGACCCCGGTGACGTGGTGCTCGCGGAGGGACCGTCGTACGTCGGCGCGTTGGGCACCTTCGCGGCGGCCGAGGCCGACGTGGTCCACGTGCCGATGGACGGCGACGGGCTGCTGCCGGACGCCCTGGCCGAGACGCTGGCCGGGCTGGCCAGGGAGGGTCGGCGGGCGAAGTTCCTCTACACCGTGCCGAACTTCCACAACCCGGCCGGTGTGACGCTCACGCTGGACCGTCGTACCCGGATCCTCGCCCTCGCCGAGGAGCACGACCTGCTGGTGCTGGAGGACAACCCGTACGGCCTGCTCGGCTTCGACCACGATCCGCTGCCGGCGCTGCGGGCGCTGGACGATGCGCGGGTGATCTACCTGGGCTCGTTCTCGAAGACGTTCGCGCCCGGCCTGCGGGTGGGCTGGGTGCTCGCCCCGCACGCGGTCCGGGAGAAGCTGGTGCTGGTCAGCGAGGCCCAGGTGCTTTGCCCGCCGACGTACAACCAGCTCGCCGTCGAGGCCTACCTGCGCACCCAGCCGTGGCTGGAGCAGGTCAAGGTGTTCCGCGAGCTGTACCGGGAGCGCCGCGACGCGATGCTCGAGGCGCTGGCCGCGATGATGCCGGGCGGCTGCACCTGGACCGTGCCGGAGGGTGGGTTCTACGTCTGGCTGACCCTGCCGGACGGCCTGGACGCCAAGGTGATGCAGCCGCGTGGGCTGCACGCCCGGGTGGCGTACGTGCCGGGCATCGGGTTCTACGCCGACGGGCAGGGCCGGCGTGACCTGCGGCTGTCGTACTGCTACCCCGACCCGGACCGGATCCGGGAGGGCATCCGGCGGCTGGCCGGCGTGGTGGAGGAGGAGATCGAGCTGCGGGCCACCTTCATGGGCGGCACCGGCTCGTGGGAGCTGCGCCGCGGCGTGCACAGCCCGTCCGGCGACGCGCCCGCGCCCGACCTGGCCTGAGGCTCCCCGGCCTGGGGCCGACGGTTGCCAGGTCGGACGCGAGGGCGCCCTGGTTCAGCACGCCGCGGGGTCATCCGCCTACGATCGTCAGTTGCCCAGCGAGGCCTCGTCGACCACCTCGGCGGCCGGCGGTGCGGTGACCCTGACCGGCTGGCCGAAGTCGCTGAACATCAGTCCCTGGCTGATGTTCGTGCCGCCGTCCAGGCGCAACGGGTACGGCCGGCCCCTTGTGGCGATCCACAGTGTGCCCCTCCCGTCCGCGGGGCCGGTGCTGTCACTCACCGCGATCGCGGGTTGGCCGTTGATCAACTTGATCTTGCCCTTGGTCAGCGAGCCGCTCGGGCTCAGCACGCCGTCGCCGAACTCCCGCAGCCGGAACAGCGCGGCGATGCTCTTCAGGCTCTGGTTGTCGACCTTCGGCCGGAGCCACCTGCCGGCCAGCTTGGTGGCCGCGGCGGGACCGAGCGTGGCGGACCAGAAGCGCGGGTCCGCCTTGAGGTAGGTCTCGGTCTCGGTGACGATCGCCTGGAAGGTACCCTGCGGCATTCGCACCGTGCCGGCACCGGTCGTCGTGGACATCTGGACGTCGAAGCCCAGCGCGGTTGCGCCGCTGGACAGGCCGCCCCGGACCCGCACCGACCCAGCCGCCACCAGCGCCTGCTTGGCTCGATCCAGGATCTGCTCGGCGGTTAACGACGTGAGGGGGGCGTTCGCCGGTGGGCTCGCCGGCCCGGTGGCTGCCGTCGAGCCGGCGCTCGTCGACGAGGTGGGCTGGGCAGTGGGGGTGGCCGACTTGCTGTTGCAGCCAGCCAGCAGGATCGCGGCCGCGGTGATGCCGGCGACAGGCCCGGCCAACCGGACAACGCGGGTGGTGTACAGCATCTGTCCCTCCGTAGGCGCGGTGTTGCGCCCGTGCACGCTATCGCGTCGGACCTGCGAGGATTCACACCATGAGCAACGGTGCCGCAGCCGAGCTGCACGCGGTGATCCTGGCCGGTGGCCTGACGTTCGAGCGTGAGGTGTCGCAGCGCTCGGGTCGACGGGTCGCGGACGCCCTCAAGCACGCCGGGCTGGAGGCGCCGATCCTTGACACCGACATCACGCTGGTGGACCAGCTGGCGGCCAGCCGGCCGGACGCGGTGTTCATCGCGCTGCACGGCGGGGCGGGGGAGGATGGCGCGCTGCGCAGCGTGCTGGACCTGATCGACGTGCCGTACGTCGGGAGCACGCCGGGCGCCTGCCGGATGGCATGGGACAAGCCGAACGCGAAGGCCGCGGTCCGGTCCGCCGGCCTGCCCACGCCGGACTGGGTGGCGCTGCCGCAGACGACGTTCCGCGAGCTGGGCGCGCAGGTGGTGCTGGACCGGATCGTGGCCCGGCTCGGGCTACCGCTGATGGTCAAGCCGGCACAGGGCGGGTCGGCGCTTGGCGCGCACCGGGTGGACGCCGTCGAGGACCTGCCGGCGGCGATGGTGGGCTGCTTCGCCTACTGCGACACGGCGTTGATCGAGCGGTTCCTGCCCGGCGTGGAGCTGGCCATCTCGGTGGTGGCCGGGCCGGGCGGGCTGGAGGTGCTGCCCGCGGTCGAGATCGTGCCGTTCAGCGGGGTGTTCGACTACGCGTCGCGGTACAACGCCGGGATGACGACGTACCACCGGCCAGCGCGGCTGGAGCCGTCGGTCGCGGCCGAGGCGGCCCGGCTGGCTGAGCGGGCGCACCGGGTGCTCGGGCTGCGCGACCTGTCCCGGACCGACGCAATCGTGACACCGGCCGGCGAGGTGCACTTCCTGGAGGTCAACGTGGCGCCCGGGATGACCGAGACGTCACTGCTGCCGATGGCGGTGGAGGCCGCCGAGCTGGATCTCGGCGAGCTGTGCGTGGCGCTGCTGCATCGGGCTGCGGGCCGGTCCCGGATCGACTCGTCGGTGTGACCCTGGTTGGGGCGGCGGCCGGCGAGAGCGGTTGCCTGCTGTGGGCTGGTCAGCCCGGGTCCGGGCCGGTGCCGACCGGCCGGCGGGGGTCGGCGACCCACTCGCTCCACGAGCCGACGTAGAGGGCAGCCGGGACGCCGGCCAGCTCCAGCGCCAGCACCTGATGGGCGGCGGTGACGCCGGAGCCGCAGTACGTGCCGACGGGGCCTCGTTGGCTGGCCCCGAGCGCGGTGAAATGGGCGACGAGCTCGTCCCGGGCCCGGAACCGCCCGTCCGGGCTCAGGGTGGCGGCCGCCGGGGCGCTGACGGCACCGGGGATGTGGCCGGCGACCGGGTCAACCGGCTCCACCTCGCCGCGGTACCGCTGGGCCGAGCGGGCGTCGAGGAGGAGGCCGGTCCGGGCCAGGGCCGCGGCGCTGGCGGCGTCGAGCACCGGCAGGCTGCCCGGGACGGGCTGGAAGTCGCCGGACGCGGGCGGCGGTGCCGGCGTCTCGGTGGGGTAGCCCGCGGCGGTCCAGGCGCGGTAGCCACCGTCGAGGACGCGGACCCGACGATGGCCAGCCCAGCGGAGGAGCCACCACGCCCGGGCGGCGGCGATGCCGTCCATACCGTCGTAGGCGATGACGTCCCGCTCTGCGGTGACGCCGGCCCGGCGTAGCGCCACGCCAAGGACGTCCAGCGGTGGCAGGGGGTGCCGGCCGGTCGGGCCCGGCGGGCCGGCGAGGTCCCGGTCCAGGTCGAGGTAGTGGGCACCGGGCAGGTGGCCGGCGCGGTAGAGCTCGACGCCCGGCGGGCCGCCGAGCTGCCAGCGGACGTCAAGCAGGACCGGCAAGCTGGTGCCAGCCAGCAGGGCGGCCAGCTCGGGTGCCGAGATCAGCGGGTATACGCCGGCCATTGTCGCTGGAGGCGCGCCCGGTGAGCTCAACCGGCCCGCCTGCCGGCGCGGGCCTTCCGCGTTGGGCCAGCTATCGCCCTCCGTCATCAGGGTCGCCGGGCCAGCACCGTAACGGCTTTACCCGTCGGCGGCGGGGATGCCGGGACGCGCCCCGATGTTGGGAGCCATCAGGCCGATGATCCGCTCTAGGTCGTCCACCGAGGCAAACTCGACCACGATCTTGCCCTTGTGCCGGCCGAGCTCGACCTTGACCCGGGTGTCGAAGGTGTCCGAGAGCCGGTCGGCCAGATCGTTGACGCCTGGCGCGGTCACCCGCCCGCGCTGGGTGCGGGCCCGCCGGGCCTCGTTGCCGTCGTGCCCGTCGTGCCCGGCGAGCGCGAGGGTCACCAGCTCCTCCGTCGCTCGTACCGACAGGCCTTCCGCCACGATCCGGGTGGCGAGGTGGTCCTGGTGGTCCTGGTCGTCCAGGCCGAGCAGGGCACGGGCGTGCCCGGCCGACAGCACGCCGGCGGCGACCCGCCGCTGCACGGGAACCGGCAGGTTGAGCAGCCGGATCGTGTTGGTCACCTGCGAGCGGCTCCGCCCGATCCGCCGGGCGAGCTCCTCGTGGGTCGCACCGAACTCCTCCAGAAGCTGCTGATACGCCGCTGCCTCCTCCAGCGGGTTGAGCTGCTGGCGGTGCAGGTTCTCCAGCAGGGCGTCCCGCAGCATGGCGTCGTCCGTGGTCTCCCGCACGATGGCCGGGATCCGGTCGAAGCCGGCCTGGGCCGCGGCCCGCCAACGTCGTTCACCCATGACCAGCTCGTAGTCGTCGGAGCTCACCTCGCGCACGACGACCGGCTGGAGCATCCCGAACGCCTCGATGGAGGCGGCCAGCTCGGCCATCGCCTCGTCGTCGAAGACCTGGCGGGGCTGCTTGGCGTTCGGCCGCACCTGGCTGACCGGGATCTCCCGGAACGTCGCCCCAGGCACCTCGGCGGGTCCAGCCGTGACCGGCTCGGTGGTGGTGCCCGGCTGGGGCGACGGCGCTCCGGGCGGTGTGACACTGGCCGGGCCGATGGTCGCCGTACCCGCGCTGGTCGGGATCAGGGCACCGAGCCCCTTGCCGAGCCCGCCGCGTCTCACGCCGCTCATGACCTGCCTCGCTTCGCCGCGGTTACCGTGTGTCTCGTCACTGCGCCGTTCATGCGCCGCTCTCGGCGGCCCAGCCAGCCTCGATGGGTGCGGCGCCTTGAGGTCCGCAACCGCGTTCGGCGATCTCCCGCGCGGCATCGAGGTAGGTGATCGCACCCCGCGAGCCGGGGTCGTAGGTCATGACCGACTGGCCGAAGCCGGGCGCCTCCGACACCCGGACGCTGCGCGGTACGACCGACTCCAGCACGAGCCCGCCGAAGTGGGACCGCACCTCCTGCGCCACCTGGTCGGCGAGCTTGGTCCGGCCGTCGTACATGGTGAGCAGGATGGTGGAGATCCGGACCTCGTTGTTGAGGTGCGCCTGCACCAGCTCGATGTTGCGGACAAGCTGCCCCAGACCCTCCAGGGCGTAGTACTCGCACTGGATCGGGATCAGCACCTCCTGGGCCGCGACCAGCGCGTTGACGGTCAGCAGGCCGAGGGATGGCGGGCAGTCGATGAAGATGTAGTCCACCTCGGGCTCAAACGCGTCGATCGCACGCCGCAGCCGGGACTCCCGGGCCACGACGGAGACCAGCTCAATCTCCGCGCCGGCCAGGTCGATGGTTGCCGGGACGCACCACAGCTTCGGGGTGGCCTCGGTCGGTACGGCGACGTCGGCCAGCGACCGTTCGCCGATCAGGACCTCGTAGATCGACGGGACGCCGGAGTGATGGTCGACGCTGAGCCCTGTGCTCGCGTTGCCCTGCGGGTCGAGGTCGATGACCAACACCCGGGATCCGTGTAGGGCGAGGGCGACGGCCAGGTTCACGGCCGTGGTCGTCTTGCCGACGCCGCCCTTCTGGTTCGCCACGGTGATCACGCGGCGCCGAGGCGGGCGGGGAAACGTGTTGCCGTCCGGGTTGAGCACGCGGACAGCCCGCGCCGCCTCGGCGGCGATGGGGGTGTCGGCGAACGTTTCACGTGAAACGTCGATGGGAGTGTCGGGGTTCAGCGGGTCCGCAGCCGGCGATGTTTCACGTGAAACGGCCTCGTCCAGCACCCGACGAATACGGGTGACGCTGGGATCGAGGTCCGTGCCGGTCCATCCGTTGTCACTCATCGCAGCGGCCCGTCCCTCAACCTCACCCGACACCTCAGGTACCGGGGAAGCGCTCGGCGTCTCGTCGATACGGAGTCCATCTTGCCCGGTCGGCCCCGGAACCGCTGCGGCCGACCCCCGACCCGGTCGCCGGCTCCACGGCCAACCCAGGCCACTTCGTCGTATTTCCGTCGTCGTCATCGCCTTCCCCTACCTTTCCGGCGGGTCGTCCGAACGACCTCCACCACCGTGGTGGGCGGCTCCACCACACCGACGCCGCAGTACCGGATCATGATCTCGTCAGCTCCCAGCCGCTCCACCGCACGACGGGTCCGGTCGACCTCGGCAGCCGCGGTAGCCCCCTTCACCGCAAGCAGCCGTCCACCGGGCCGGACCAACGGAAGGCACCAGGCGGCGAGCCGATCGAGTGGTGCAACTGCCCGAGCGATGACCACGTCCGTACCCCGCGCCGCGGCGACAACGGCCGGCTCATCGGCTCGGCCCCGGACGACGGCGACATTGGCGAGCTTCAACGCGTCCCGGCACTCCTCGAGGAAGGTGATCCGGCGGGCCAGCGGCTCGACGAGAGTGACCCGGAGGTCGGGTCGTGCCGTCGCCAGCACGATACCGGGCAACCCCGCACCGGAGCCGACATCCACGACGGCGAGCCCTGGATCCAGCAGCTCGGTCAGCACCGCGCAGTTCATCAGGTGCCGGTCCCACAGCCGCGGCACCTCCCGTGGTCCGATCAGCCCGCGGACCACCCCGTCCGTCGCGAGCATCTCGGCGTACGCCGTCACGGTGACCAGTGACGCGCCGAAGACCGACGCAGCCGCCGGAGGAGGTGGCGCGAGCCCGGTGCCGGCAGTGGCCGGGCCGGGGGAGCCATCGGTTTCGGCAGGCATCGACCCAGTCAACACGAAGTCCCGCCGGAGATCCGGCGGGACTTCGGTGAGTCGTCCAGGGATTTCCCTCGGGCTGTCGTCAGCCGAGGGAGACCACGATCCGGCGCTGCGGCTCCTCGCCCTCGGACTCGCTGCGCACCCCACCCACCGCGGTGATGACGTCGTGCACGACCTTGCGCTCGAACGGGTTCATCGGTGCGAGCCGGACCGGGTCGCCCGAGCTCAGCACTCGATCGGCGATGGTCCGCGCCAGCGCCGCCAGCTCGGACCGGCGCCGGGCGCGGTAACCGCCGATGTCGAGCATCAGCCGGCTGCGGTTGCCGGTGCGCTGCTGCACCGCCAGCCGGGTCAGCTCCTGTAGCGCCTCCAGCGTCGAACCGTTCGGGCCGACCAACTGCTGGAGCTCGCCACCGATGATGGCCACCATGGCCCGGTCGCCCTCGACATCCAGGTCGATGTCACCGTCGTAGTCAGCGATGTCGAGCAGCCGCTCCAGGTAGTCGCCCGCGATGTCGCCCTCCCGGACCAGCAGCTCCTCGTCGCCGAACTCAGCCACATCGGCGTCGGACGAGGTCAGGTCGGGGTCGAGCACGGTCTCCGTGGCAGGGGAGATATCAGTCACTGCGTCGCTCCGTGATGTGCCCCGCGGCGCGGGGGTGGTCTGGGTGGCGGTCACCGACGGCGCTTCTTTCCGCTCTTCGGCTGGGTGGCCGACTTGGCTGGGGGGCGTTTGGCCGGCGGAGTGCCGTTCGTCTTCGCGGCGGCGGTCTGGTCAACCGCCGCACCGGCATCAGCTCCACCCGCCGCCGGGTTCTTCGCCGCGCCTGCCGTCGCGCCGTTCGGGGAGGAGGGGGCCGGCGCGTTCGGCGCCGCTGCCTGCGTGCCTGCCGCCCGCGGACCCGCTGCCCGTGGCCCCGCCGCCTTCGTGGCCTGCGACCGCTGGCCAAGGCGCCGGCCCGGTGCCTTCGCGGCCGCCGGCGGTGGGGCCGGGACCTGTGGTCCGGGAGGTGCCGGCGCGGAGTCGTCGTCCGGGGTGCTCTGGGTGGCCTGGCCGCTTCCGGCACCGACGGCGGGACGCCGGCTCTTGGGGTGTAAGGGCTTGGCACCGGGCTTGGGGGCGAGCAGCTTCGGGTCGATCGTGGGCTTCTTCTCCCCGGCATCCGGTGTCTTCATGGGCATCCGGCGAAGGATGTAGAACTGCTGGCCGAGGGTCCACAGGTTGTTGGTGAACCAGTAGAGCAGCACGCCGACCGGGAAGAAGAACCCGGAGACCGCGAGGCTGGCCGGCATGCCGTACAGCATCAGCTTCTGGATCATCGCCTGCTGCGGATCGAGCTGCGTGGTGGTACGCGTCATGACCATGCGCTGGGTGAAGAAGGTCGCCGCCACCATGAACACGATCAGCACGACGGCCACGATGTGGGTCGCCGTCGGGTTGCCGCCGAGAACGGCCAGCTTGTCGCCCGGGGTGTTGAACGCCGCGGGGATCGGCGCGCCAAAGAGCTTGGCGTTGGCCGCGCTGTCCATCTTCTCCTGCGTCCAGCTATACAGCGGGACCGCACCCGGCGTGATCCGACGGAGCACGTGGAACAGCGCGAAGAAGACCGGCGCCTGCAGCAGGACGGGCAGGCAGCCGGCCGCCATGTTGACGCCGGCCTCCTGCTGCAGAGCGAGGATCTCCCGGGAGAGGGTCTGCCGGTCGTCTTTGTACTTCTGCCGCAGTGCCTGGATCTTCGGGTTCAGCTCCTGCATCGCCCGCTGCGTCTTCACCTGCTTGACGAAGAACCGGAACATCAGGACGCGCAGCGTGATGACCAGGAACATGATTGACAGCGCCCAGCTCAGCCCGCTGTTCGCCGGCAGGAACGTCGAGAAGAGATCGTGCCAACGCAGCATGATCCAGGAGATGGCCGTGTACAGCCAGTTAAGCAACGTGGTGCTCCTGACGGGGACGAGATGGGACCAGGCCTGGTTGGGCACCGCCTCGACCAACGGCTGGCGGCACTGGATCGTGCCCTCCAGCATGCCAGGGGTGGCAGCGCAGCAGCCTGCGGGCCGCCAGCCAGCCGCCCCGCGGGGCGCCGTACCTGCTCAGCGCCTCGACGGCGTAGGCGCTGCAGCTCGGCGTGTACCGGCAGGTCGCCGGACGGGACGGGCTGACGTACCGCTGGTACCACCGGACCGGCGCGATCAACGCCCGGGCCGGCGCCGAGGGCCGGGCGGCAGGTCCGGCCGCCGGGGTCATCGGACCGCTCCGGCCAGCAGCCGGGCCAGCGCCGCGTCGAGGTCGCGGCCGAGCTCGGCGGAGCCGCGGCCAGCGGCCAGCGGCTGCGCCCGCACGACCAGCCGGGAGCCAGCGGGCAGCCGATCCAGCCGGTCTCGGACCAGGTGCCGGAGCTGGCGGACGACCCGGTGCCGCTGTACCGAGCCGCCGACCGCGCGACCCACCACAAACCCCACCTGGGCCGGCACGGTGACCGGACCGCTCGACGCGGTCTGCTCGGCAGGCTCCGGTGGGGCGAGGTAGTGCACGACGAGGCCTCCACGGCCAGCCCGCTGCCCGCGACGTACGGCGAGGGCGAAGTCCGCACTCCGCCTCATCCGCGCGGCCGGGGGCAGCACGGGCACCCAGCTCAGGCGGAGAGCCGCTCGCGACCCTTGCGGCGGCGACCGGCGAGGATGGCGCGGCCCGCACGGGTACGCATCCGGAGCCGGAAACCGTGCGTCTTGGCGCGGCGGCGGTTGTTCGGCTGGTAGGTGCGCTTCACGGGGGTTGCCTCCTCGGCAGCCGGGGCCACGGTGGCCCGGCGCCCGGCATCGATAGAACTGGTGCGTCACGACGCGCTGGGGCCCAGCGCCAACGTGGTGCTTCGGGAACGCTAGAGGTTCGGGCCTCCTGCGGACAACCTGGGC
>DATILL010000078.1:0-9670 GCA_035476575.1 Mycobacteriales bacterium | reverse complement strand
GAGGCCCGAGGCCGAGGGTCAGCTCGGCGCGGGGCCCGGGGCCAGCCGTAGGTGCCGCGTGAGTCGGCGTGCGCTTTTTCGATGTGTTTGAGCAGCAGCGTGTCCTCCTCCTCCCGGGCCGAGGGTGGGCGGCCCAGCCATCCGTAGCAGCCCCGACCACCCCAGAGCCCGACAGGCCACCGCGACATCAACGCCTTTCTCGGTGTCGCCGGCAAGCTCACGGAAGAGCCGACACGCTAGTGTGGGAGGACGTTCTCACGGGCGAAACAGGCCGCCGCCCGCTTCAGGATCTCGTTCTCCATCTCCAGCCGCCGCTTGTCCCGGCGGAGCTGGGCCAGCTCACGCTTCTCCGCACTCGTCAGGCGTGCGTCGCTGCCTGTCTCGTCGGTGTCGGCCTGCGCCATCCAGCCTCGCAGACACGACTCGCTGACCGACAGGCTCCTGGCCAACATGGCGACCGGCCGCTCGCCCAGCCGGGCCAGCTCAACAGCACGACACCGGAGCTCAGGCAGATGAGGTGCGGGCATGAGGACATCCTTCCCGGTAGCCGAAGCCACCTCAGGTCGGGTGTCCGGGCTACGGGACAAGCTCAGGTTCGTGGTTACGACGTTGGTGGTGTGGTGTTCGCCGCGCAGGACGGCCTGGTGGGTGGCGCGGAGGTCTGGTCCGGGTTCGGTGCCGAGCTCGTCGATGAATCGGGCACGGGTGGTGGCATACACCCGCAGTGCTTCGGCGTCGCGTCCTGCGGCGGCTAGGGCGCGGATCAACACCGCAACGAGTGGTTCGGATAGGGGATAGTCGGCGAGTAGGCCGCGGATCGGGTCGATGACCTGCTGGTGGTGGCCGAGCTGGAGCTCGGCGTGGGCCCAGGCGACCGCGACGTCGAGTCGCTGATGGTGCAAGTGGTCGCGGGCTCGGGCTGCCCAGTCACCGGACAGGTCAGCCAACGCGGTACCGCGCCATAGGTCCAGCGCCTGCCGCAGCACCCGGGCCCGGTCGGCATCGGCCCGGCGCGGGTCATGGGCGGCGGTGGCCAGTGCGGTGAACCGGTGCAGGTCCACCTGCTCGGGGGCGACCTGGAGCAGGTATCCGCTTGAGCGGCGCACCAGCGCGACCGGTGGCCCGCTGTCGCCGGGTGCGGCGTGGTCGAGGATGCGCCGGATCCGGGCGATGTGCGCATACAACGCCTGACGGGCCGCGGCCGGGGGTGTGCCGTCCCAGACCCGGTCGATCAGCGTGTTGGACATCACCGGCCGGCCGGCGTCGATGAGCAACGCCGCCAACACCACCCGCTGCTGCGGCGGTCCGGCATCCAGCAGTCGGCCAGCCACGTATACCTCGACTGGCCCTAACAGGCCGAACTCCACGACACCCAAGCCCCCTCCGAAACGGTCCCGACCCGCGCCCCCCGCGCGGACCATGAACCGTCACGCTCCAAGGATTCTACAAGCTTTCGATTACACCGACCCGGCACAGTGAACACGGTGTCCCGACGCTTGCAGGGGCGGCGCCGGGACCACCGTAAGGGGGCGACCACGCACGTGGTCGCCGCGTCAAGGCGTTCACGATCTCCGAGGGGACAAAATGATCAGATCCGCACAGCTCAAGGTACTTGTCGCCGTTGCGGCGGTCGGCGGTAGTCTCGTAATGACCGGACCTGCCGCCGCCTCCACGCCGACGGCACCGCTCGGGGCACTCGCCGGACCAGCCATCGCCGCACCCTCCGCGCGAGCAGGCCAGCCCGTTGGCGTCCAGCAATTCCCCTGCGGCTACTTCTGGGAGAACGGCCGCGGCAAGTACGGCCACTGCGACGCGCCGCCGCGCACCGACGTCGTCATCCACGTCGACTTCATTTTCCGCCCAGACCAGGACTGGTGCGTCAAGCCCGGTGTAACCGACCTGGGTCCGAACGCTATCAACGCCTGGTACATCGGCCAGTTGTGCGACGCCGGATAGACAACTCCGGCACGTGACCGGCCTCCACTGTGAAGGTCGGTGGCTCGTTCAGCCCGGATCCACCGACTGATATCGGCGTGTAGGGGCCGGAATAAGGCGCGGGTGCGCCCTGACCTGGGACGATAGGTCTTGCTGAGGGACCTTCGTGACCGGGTCAGGGTGCACCCGCGGGATGTAATCTTCTCACGACGCCGCGAAGATCGATATTGCGTTTGATGATCCGAGCTTGATCGCCGATGCCGGGCTGGTGCCAGTGTTGGCGTTGGCGTTGGCGTTGGCGGAGCAGGTTGGGCTACCTGGCTTGGTCACGGACCGGGCGGACCGCACCCGTACGCCTTCAGCGACAGAACCGCGAGCAGGTGCCGAGCGTACGCCAGGGCGAACATCGCCGCAGAACATCGGCGTGGAGATCTAGAGGCTTATGCGGAACGCCTTTCAGTGGAAGGTCATCAACTGTATGCTCGCGGGTCGGCGAGGTGGTCGCTAGGTCCGTGCCGGGTTTTGCATGACCTCCAGGGTTGTCGGATGCCCCGAGTGGTGTCGCGTGCGGTGTCAAGGGCCGTGCGGTGTCAAGGGTGCTGTGCGGCGGATGGCGTGGGTGCTGTTGTTCGGGGGTTGTGCTGCCGCGCCGGTCGCGGTGCGGCGACTGGCCTGCCACCGGGACTACTCTGGGCGCTCGCCGCTGTACTCACCGAAGTTTCTCAAGTTTTGTGCCGGGGGGCTCGGGTTCGCGGGGCGGTTTTGTCGGTGGCCTCTTTTATTCTTCTTGCATGTCGGATGTGGTCGCCTCGGTGGTCGAGCAGATCTCGGTGCTGCTCGGCTCCTGTCGTGACGCCCGGTTGTGGGGGCTTTCCGACGCGGCAGTGGGTGACCTGCTGGTGCGGGTGCACCAGCAGGTCGGGCAGCTGGCCGGGGCGTTGCTGCTGCCGTTGGTGCGGGAGGCGGAGTCCCGGGGCCTGGCCGCCGCGCATGACGCACCCACCATGAAAGCCTGGCTTCGCGACGCCCTGAACGTGCGGCCCGGCGAGGCCGGGCGGCTGCTCCGCCTCGCCCAGGCCCTGGACGGCGACCTGCCGGAGACCGCGGCGGCGCTGGCGGACGGGGCCATCAGCGTCGAGCACGCCCAGGTGATCGCCGAGGCGATCCGGGCGCTGCCGGCCGAGACCCCGGCCGGGACCCGGGTCGCGGCGGAGCGGGAGCTGGTCGCGCACTCCGGCACCTTCAACCCCGACGAGGTCGCCCTGCTCGGCCGCTGCGTCCTGGACGTCGTCGACCCCGACCACAACGACGAGCTGCTCCGCAGGCAGGCCGAGCGGGAGGCCGCCGAGGCGTACACCCGCCGTGACCTGCGGATCTCCCCGGCCGGGCCGGGGCTGAAGCGGATCTGCGGGTTCCTGGACACCGAAGGCGCCGAGACGCTGCGCGTCGCGCTCGACCCGCTGGCCGCGCCCCGCCCCGCCGACCCCGAGAACGGCGTCCGCGACGACCGCACCCACGGCCAGCGCATGGCAGACGCACTCGTCGACCTCGCCGAGCGCGCCCTGCGCATGGGCGACCTGCCCGACAACGGCGGCGAACGCCCCACCCTCATCGTCACCATGCCGTACGACAAGCTCGCCGCCGCGACCGGTGTCGGGCTGTTGCCCACCGGGGACGTGCTGCCCGCCAGCCAGGTACGGCGGATCGCCTGCGAGGCCCACGTCATCCCCGCCGTCCTCGGCGGGGAAAGCCTGCCCCTCGACCTCGGCCGGGGGAGCCGCCACTTTGTCGGGGCGGCCCGCCGGGCCATTATCCTCCGGGACCGCGGGTGCGTGTTCCCCGCCTGCGACCGCCCCTACCAGTGGTGCCAGGTCCACCACTGCGTCCACTGGGCCAACGGCGGAAGAACAGACCAGAACAACGGCGTCCTGCTCTGCGGACACCACCACCGCGCCGTACACCACAACGGCTGGGACGTACGAACAGCAGAAGACGGACTACCCGAGCTCCTCCCCCCACGCACCATCGACCCCGAACGCAAACCCATCCGCCACCACCGACACCGAAAACGAACCGCATGACACGAAAAGAGGAGATGACGCGCCGGCGCCACGGGTGCCGGCGCGTCATGCCCGCGGGCCTATACAGAGCCCGCCCCGACCTGGTAAGCGCCTCACTGACCCGCAAGGACACAGTCGATGATCTTGGCTTGACGAAGTTCTGCATAAGCCTCCTAGAGCAGTCCGCGGTCACTCACTACCTGTTTGGGCGCTCGCGGTGATGGCCGCGTATCTGCTGGACACCTGGCGGTGATGGTCACGTGCCGGCGGCGGAAGGTGGGTCGGCGCGGGTGACCGCCCTCGCCGTGACCGTGTCAAGCTCCGTTGCTGGCGTTCGTCGCCTTCCCGTCGGCCAGCGGCCCGGGCAGCTCTGCGGTGAACGTCCAGACAAAGGTCTACGACGTGCCGCAGGCCGCTGTCACGGTGATCTGGTACATCTCGATGATCGTGCTCTTCGTCGACGTACTGATCATCCGGAGGTTCCTGCCGCGGTACGAGGCGGCTCGCTGGCGCTCCCGGTGGTGTTCTGGCTGTGGCCATCGGCGGGCTCCCCGCGCTGGTCGGCATCATCGTGACGCTGAGCGGGTGGTGGACGCCGCTGATCTTGAACGGCTCCGGCGGCGTGTCGATCGGTGGTGCGAGGATCTGGTGGGCCGCTGGTTCCCTGTGGTCGGCGGGATCGCGTTAGTGTCACCGCAGGTTGCTGTCGGGCTGTACCTGATCGGTCAGCGTATCTGGGCCGGGCCACGCCGCCGCGGCCAGCCGAGCAGCAGCCCTGAGCGTACGGCGGAGGGGAGGCCGGATGGCAACGTCGGGTACGGCGTGTTTGGAGCTCGACGAACGGGAGCGCCGGGCGGGGCGGGGCCGGGAGCTGGTCGCCGCGCTGGGCCAGGAGCAGATCGACGCCGTCGCGCTGACCTTCGTCGACAACGCCGGCATCGTCAGGGTCAAGACGGTGCCGCTGGCCGGCCTGGTCCAGGCAGCGGCGTGGGGTGTCGGTATGTCGCCGGTCTTCGACGCGTTCCTGGTCGACGACAGCGTCGCGCCAGGCGGCCGCCCGGACGGTGACCTGCGGCTGCTGCCCGACCTTGACCGGCTTACCCGGCTCGCGGCGCAGCCGGGCTGGGCCTGGGCGCCGGTCGACCGGTACACCCAGGACGGCGAGCCGTATCCGGTGTGCCAGCGGCTGTTCGCGCGCCGAATGGTCGATCGGGCGGCCGAGGCCGGACTCCAGGTCCGGATGGGTTTCGAGGTTGAGTGGGCGGTTGGCGTCGAGGAGAACGACCAGTTCGTGCCGGCATGTGCCGGCCCCGGCTACGGCATGATCCGCCTGGTCGAGCTGTCCGACTACTGCCGGGCGGTGCATGTCGCGCTCGCCGCCGAGTCGCTGCCGGTGCTGCAGGTGCATCCGGAGTACGCGGCGGGCCAGTTCGAGGTCTCGGTCGGCCCGACCGACCCGGTGGCGGCGGCCGATGCGGCGGTGCTGGTACGGGAGACCATCCGGGCGGTCTCGGCCCGGCACGGGCTACGGGCCACGTTCGCTCCCGTGGTGGTCGCCGGCACCGTGGGCAACGGCGGCCACGTCCACCTGAGCGTGCGCCGGGATGGTGTGAACCTGTTCGCCGGCGGGGACCGGTCGTGCGGCATGACCGCAGACGGCGAGTCGTTCCTGGCCGGGCTGCTTGCCGAGCTTCCGGCGCTGGTGGCGATTGGCGCGCCCAGCGTGCCGAGCTACCTGCGCCTGGTGCCGTCGCACTGGGCAGGGGCCTACCAGTGCTGGGGCCGGGAGAACCGCGAGGCCGCGCTGCGGTTCGTCACCGGGTCGGCGGGAGAGCAGGACCGGGCGGCCAACGCTGAGGTCAAATGCTTCGACCTCAGCGCGAACCCGTACCTGGTGGCCGGTGCCGTGCTCGCCGCCGGTCTGTCCACAGTAGACAAAGGCCGGCGGCTTCCGGAGGAGGTCACGGGCGACCCGGCGGCTGAGGCCGGCCAGGTTGCCGGCCACGGCGTCACCCGCCTGCCGCAGAGCGTGCCGGAGGCGCTGGGCCACCTGGAGCGGTCCGACACGCTGCGCGGCGCGTTAGGTGAGCGGCTGTACGAGTCCTTTGTGGACGTCCGCCGGGCCGAGGTCGCGCTGTTCGCCGGCGCGACGCCCGAGGCGGTGGTGGCGGCCACGCGATGGAGATACTGAGCGCCCGCGCGGTGCTCGACGGCCTGCGGCTGGTCGACCACCACTGCCACGGCGTGACCGGCGCCGAGCTGGCCCGGCCGGACTTCGAACGCCTGCTCACCGAGGCGCACGATCCCGCCAGCGCAGGCGGCAGCACCTTCGACACCCTGCTCGGGCTCGCCGTACGCCGCTGGTGTGCCCCGGTGCTCGACCTGCCACCGCACCCGCTGCCCGAGGACTACCTCACCCGCCGAGCCGAGCTGGGCGCCGGCGAGGCCAACCGCCGACTGCTGCACGCAGCGGGCGTCGCCGACCTGCTGGTCGACGATGGCTACCAGCCCGCCGAACCGCTGCCGGCGCAGGCGCTCACCGCGGCGAGCGGGGCACGGGTACGGCGGGTGCTGCGGCTGGAGGCGCTCGCCGAACAGGTCGCCGCGGACGGCGTCGCCGCCGCCGACTTCGCCCGGACGTTCGCCGACCGGCTGGCCGACCAGGCCGCCACCGCCGTCGGGCTCAAGTCCGTCGTCGCCTACCGGGCCAGCCTCGACCTGGACCCGGCGCCGCCCCGGCCGGCCGAGGTCACCGCGGCCGCCGGTTCCTGGCTCGCCAGGTGTGAACGCCTCGGCCGGTACCGCGTAACCGACCCGGTACTGCTGCGCCACCTGCTCCGGGCCGGCGCCGAGCTTGCCATGCCGCTGCAACTGCACACCGGGTTCGGCGACCCCGACCTGCGGCTGCACCGCAGCGACCCGGCACTGCTCACCGACTTCTGCGCCGGCATCGCCGGCACCGGCACAACCGTGCTGCTGCTGCACTGCTACCCCTACCACCGGCAGGCCGCGTTCCTCGCCAGCGTCTACCCGCACGTGTACTGCGACATCGGGCTGGCACTGAACTATGTCGGAGCACGGGCAGCCGCCGTACTCGCTGAGACGCTGGAGCTCGCGCCGTTCGGCAAGCTCCTCTACTCCTCCGACGCCTTCGGGCTGGCCGAGCTGCACCTGCTCGGCGCCGTGCAGCTCCGCCGGGCGCTGGGCAGCGTGCTCGACGGCTGGGTCGCCGACGGCGACATCGCTGCCGCCGACGCCGCCCGCTACGCCCAGATGATCGGCGCCGGCAACGCCCAGCGGGTCTACCGGCTCGACCCGCCCCCAGCGGCCTGAGATGGCGCCGCCGCGGCGCACCGTGTCCTCTCCCGTGCCCTGCGCGTCGCCGAGCAACGCGGCAAGGTGGCGCGCAACGTCGCGCCGGTCCTCCGTCACCAGTTGCCCGGCGTCTTGTGAGTAGTCTTCCTGAGCTACCTGGCGCGCGCTGGAAACCGGATCATGATGGGCCACCGAGGAGAAACAGGACGAACATCCGGGTATGCCCCGGTGACTGGTCCGGGTAGGTTACCGGGGACGGGGAGGGGACCATGGCCAACGTCGTGCGGGCGGTCATCGGGGGGCCGGACGCGGCATCGCCGTACGTGGACGCGCCGCCTGGAGGAGTGCCCGCGAGCGTGGGGATCACCACCGGGGACACGGTCGCGGTGCGGGTGGAGGCGCAGCCCGGCGCGCCGCTGGAGGCGCGGGTGACGGCCGGTCAGGGCCGGGTGACGGTCGGCGCCTCGGCGGCCGAGGCGGCGGGGAACGCCGCGACGGTCCCGGCCGGATCGGGCCTGCTGTACCTGCGTGGAGCGGCGGCGACGCTGAGCGACGAGAGCTCCGACGCCCACGTGCCGTGCAACGTCGAGGTCTGGCAGGCCAGCAGCTTGGTCGCACGGATCACGCCGCGGGTACGCGACTCCCTCCCCGTGGCGGTGCGGATCTGGCAGTGCAGCGTCTCGCCGGTCGACCCCGACGCGTTCGACCCAGACGCCGACCCCGGCCCGTACCAGGGCATCACCGTGCACGGCGCGGAGCTGGATACCGCACGCGTGCTCAACGACGTGGCCGCCTACTGGCGCCCGGCCGGCATCGAGGTACGCGCCGCGGCGACCAAGCCGCTCCAGACCATGAACCTGCTGGTCAAAGCCGACCAAGACCTGCGGACCGCGACGGAGGCCGGGTTAAAGCGGCACAAGGCTTTCCAGGACACCCTGCGCGGGTCCGCCACCGAGCGGGTCGTGAACATCGTGCTCGTCTCGGCCTTCGAGCGCATGGGCCTCACCTACGCGGCGTGGGGGCGCGATGAGAGCAACGCCGACGGCGCAGCCGTGGCCAAGGATCTGAAAGGGTTCGCCGGGCCGCTCGCCATCGTCGCGGTGAACGGCTCGCTGACGCAGGAGTGGGCGTGGATGAGCCGGTCTACGGACACCTCCGCCTTCGTCCCCCCGCTCGCGGCCACCCCCGCCGCGCCCGCCGCGAGGGACTTCCACTACCTCGGCCTGGGCTCGGACGTCGCCCACGAGCTCGGTCATACCCTCGGTCTCGCACATACCCCTGAGCCGGGGACACAGGATCCGCTCCACCCCTACTACCTCACCATGCTCATGCATCCCCGGGTGTTCATCGACCAGAGCGAGTGGGGAAAGCCTGGCTATCCGGTCACCTCCCGCGGCTCGGTCGCCGGGTCCGAGCACGCCGCGGCCCTCGCCGGGGCTGTCGGGCCCACCCGGGTCAGGCCAGTGCCTGCGCAGACGAGCTCGGTCCGGGTCGAGCAGATCACCAAGGCGGCCCCGAACGGCAGCCCGGTCGCGCTCGTCTTCCGGGCCCAGACGCAGTGGCTCACCCTGCGCGGCCCGATGGTGAAATCCACGGACTCCGGGCAGCGCCAGGCAACGCTAGACGTGGATCCCTTCATGCCGAGGGGGCCGTACCCCCTCGGCAGCAGCGGGCTGTTCTTGCCGACCACGGCGCAGATGTTCGTCAAGGGGGGCCTGCTGCCCTCCGCCCGAGCCGCCCAAGCCCGACAACACATCCTGAGCGGGCACGCCTTCGGCGAGTGAGCCCCGCCGACCGAACGGCGCCTACCCCCCACCGGCCGAAGGCTTGCTGCACGGTCACCGCGGCGTAGGCCTAGTTTCCGGCACCACGCGATCGGCCGTGGGGCGATAGCTGGTGCTGCCACAGGTCGGCTGTCGCTCGTTTGTCGATGAGTTGTCTTCGGCCGTCCGTAGCGTCGATCAGCAGCACCCATCGCGGGCGCTTGCATAAAGGAGACAGCTATGAAGTGGATGTTGCACCGGCTGGCACTGGCCAGCTTGGCGGTTCCCACGCTGCTCGGCGTCGCGGCCGGGTCGGCGTCGGCCGCACCCCTGGCGACAGCACCGACGGTGCTTGCCGCGACGGCGCCGGACGCCCATCTCGCGGCGGCGACAGTCACCTTCACCACCAACGACGAGAACAAGGAGGCTTATGCAGAACTTCGTCATGCCAAGATCATTAACTGTGTCCTTGCGGGTCGGTGAGGCGCTTACCAGGTCCGGGCCGGGCTCTGCATAGGCCCGCGGGCGTGTCGCGCCGGCACCCGTGGCGCTGGCGCGTGATCTCCTCTTTTCGTGTCATGCTGTTCGTTTTCGGTG
>DATILL010000077.1:0-28383 GCA_035476575.1 Mycobacteriales bacterium | reverse complement strand
TTCGTCCTGAGCCAGGATCAAACTCTCCATCACAAACCAGGAAAGAAAACACCCAAAAAAGGGCGCGACCCCAACAAAAACACAAAACAAAACAAGCACTAACAAACGACACACTGTTGAGTTCTCAAAGAACGGACAAGCACCCTCGACGACCTCAGGCCGCGTCCGGGCTTCCTGTTAACCCCCGCATGGACCGACCTGGATTATTCCAGGTGATCGGGAGGGAGGTCAGGTCGGCTTCGCGGATAAATCCCCGCACCGCCCTGTCTCCCTAGCTTACCAGCTCCGGAGAGCCACCTTGCTCGGGGCCCTCAGGCCGGTCATCCGAACCGCCGTCCGGCACTTCCGATGACCCGCACCTGCGGGCTCGTTGAAGATGCCAGGCTTGGCACGGCTGTGTCAAATCGGTTCCGCCGGAGGACAAATCAGCTCCATACAGTATCAAGGCGGTTACAGTACCGGCGGTGACAGGTCGCCCGAACCGGCTGTCCGGCGGCGGACGAGCCGGCCTGTAGGCCGGGTTCTGTGCCCGGGGCGATCGCCCCGGTGGCGGCCATCCCTCTCGGCCCGTCGTCGCCGACGGGCTCATGCGGCCTACCCGCAGGCTCGGGCGGGCCGCCCTCGAACGCCTGCGCAGGCCCCGGCGAACCGGGACCCTCTTGGCCTTGCTCCGGGTGGGGTTTACCGAGCCGCCCGAGTCACCTCGGGCGCTGGTGGTCTCTTACACCACCGTTTCACCCTCACCGGCCGCGGCTCGCACCGCCGCCGGCGGTCTGTTTTCTGTGGCACTGTCCCGCGGGTCACCCCGGGTTGCCGTTAGCAACCACCCTGCCCTGTGGAGCCCGGACCTTCCTCGGCAGCGCGGTCGCCCACGCTGACGCGACCGCCCGGCCGGCTCGTCCGCCGTGCTGGTCATCGTAGGCCGTACTGGTCAGCGTAGGGGACCGCGCACCGCGGGTGCGGTAGGAAGACCGGCATGCACGCCTCCGACGCGCTCTTCCTCGCCGCCGCCGGGCTGCTCGGCGGCGGCGTCAACGCGATCGCCGGAGGCGGCTCGCTGGTTGTCTTCCCCGCGTACGTCGCGATCGGCTACGACACGCTCACGGCGAACGTGACCAACTCGGTGGCGCAGTGGCCCGGATACCTCGGTGGCGTCTTCGGCTTCCGCACCGAGCTCGCCGGCCAGCGGCGGCGGATCGGCACCTTGGCCGCAGCCGGCGCCGCCGGCGCGGCTGGCGGGTGCGCGCTGCTGCTGGCCACCCCGGCCAGCGCCTTCGACGCGGTCGTGCCGTTCCTGGTGCTGCTGGCCAGCCTGCTGCTCGCCGTACAGCCCCGGATGCGGCGCGTGGTGCCGGTGCCGGCCGCCGGCGGCCGGCACCTGGGCTCCGCCAGCGGGCCGGACAACATGCGGGTGCTGCTGCCGGTCATGTTCCTCGCCGGTGCCTACGGCGGCTACTTCGGCGGCGCGCTCGGCGTGATCCTGATCGGCGTCCTCTCCCTCACCGTGCCCGACACGCTGCGCCGGACCAACGCGCTCAAGAGCACCCAGTCCTTGGTCATCAGCACCGTCACGGTGCTGGTCTTCGCCCTGTTCGGGCCGGTCGACTGGGCCGGCGTCGCGGTGGTCGCGCCGGCCGCGCTGGCCGGCGGGTACCTCGGCGCCCGGCTGGCCCGCCGGCTGGACGACCGGGTGCTGCGCTGGTGTGTCGTCGGGTTCGGCGTGGCCGTCGCGGTGCTGCTCTACCTGCGGCAGCTCTCGCTACGGCAGTGAGGACGCCGGCCGGCTGCTGTGTCGCGACGCCCCGGTCAGCCGAGGTGGCTGGTGTCGTTGACCAGCCGGACGGACGCCGGGCCGTCGGCGTACCAGTCCACGATAGACAGCCCAGCAACGTCGAGATGCAGCCGGTACAGCACGCTTGGGCCGGCGTCCAGGCCCAGCCGCAGCAGCATCTTGATCGGCGTGACGTGGCTGACCAGGGCCACGGTGCGACCCGGGTACCCCGCGATCAGCCGGTCCCTGCTCCGGCGGACTCGCCGGGCGACCGCCGCGAAGCTCTCGCCGCCCGGCGGCGCGGCGTCGACGGAGCCCAGCCAGGCCCCCAGCTCGACCGGCCAGCGGTCCTGGGCCTCGGCGAACGTCAGGCCCTCCCAGTCGCCGAAGTCGGCCTCGACCAGGCCGTCGTCGATCACCAGCGGGGCGCCGGCCTGCTCGGCGACCAGCCGGGCCGTGTCGCGGGCCCGGGCCAGCGGCGACGTCGCCACCGCCGCGACGTCCGGGAACGCCGCGAGCCGCTTCGCGGCGGCCCTCGCCTGCGTCTCGCCGCGCTCGGTCAACGGTACGTCGCCCCGGCCGCTGAACCGGCGCTCGGCGGTGCACGCCGTCTCGCCGTGCCGCAGCAGCAGCATCCGGGTCGGGGTCGCCGTGGGCGGCGCCGACCAGCCGGGGCCGGCCGGCGCCGCCGGGTCCGGGCGGCCCCGGCCGGGTCGAGCCGGGTCGGACCGGGCTGGGCCGGGCCGGGCCGGGCTGGGCCGGGCTGGGCCGGGCCGGGCTGGGTTGGGCTGCGCTGGACCGTCCACAGTGGACCCCGGGCGCCACTCCTGGCCCCGTGCCGCAGCGTCCATCGCCTCGTTGGCCAGCCGGTCCGCATGGCCGTTGCGGGCCCGGGGGATCCACTCGAAGCTGACCCGCGGCAGCGCCCGGACCAGCGCGGCAGCCTCCCGCGCCAGCGGCTTGAGGCCGTCGTGCTTGACCTTCCAGCGGCCGCTCATCTGCTCCACCACGAGCTTGGAGTCCATCCGGACCAGCACCGACGCCGGTGCCAGCTCGGCGGCCGCGCGCAGGCCGGCGAGCAGCCCGGAGTACTCCGCCACGTTGTTGGTGGTCGAGCCGAGCGCACCGGCCCGCTCGGCTAGCACCGCACCAGTGTCGGCGTCGCGCACCACCGCGCCGTACCCGGCCGGGCCGGGGTTGCCGCGGGAGCCGCCGTCCGCCTCAACCACCAGCCGGCGGCCGGCGGTCACAGCCCGGACTCCGCCGTACGCACCAGGATGCGCCGGCACTCCTCGCAGCGCAGCACCGCGTCGGCAGGCGCGGCCCGCACCCGGGACAGCTCGCTCGGCGACAGCTCCAGCCGGCAGCCCTCGCAGCGCGTGCCGCGCAGCATCGCCGCGCCGACGCCGCCGGAGTGCTCGCGGCACCGCTCGTACAGCGCGAGCAGGTCGGCCGGCAGCTCGGCGGCGATGGCCGCCCGTGCCATGGTGCTGATGGCCACCTCGGCGTCGATCCGCGTCCAGGTCGTGTCCCTGGTGCCGGCCGCGGCGGCCCGCTCGGCGTCGATCTTCTCCACCTCGGCCTGGATGGCGGCCAGCCTGCCCTCTGTCTGCTCCCGGCGCTCCATCAGGTCGAGCACCTGGTCCTCCAGGTCCGACTGCCGCCGGCCGAGGGACTGCACCTCGTGCTGCAGGCTCTCCAGCTCCTTGGGTGAGCCGACCGCCCCGGCGTCCATCCGCTGCTTGTCCCGCTCGGCCCGCTGCCGCACCTGGTCGACGTCGTGCTCCAGCCGGCGCTGCTCGCGGGCCAGGTCGTTGACCTCGGTGTCAACCCGGACCACATCGTCGGACAGCGCGGACAGCCGCTCGTCGCAGCGGGCGATCTCGGCCAGCTCGGGCAGCGACCGCCGCCGGTGCGCCAACTGGGTCAGGCTGGTGTAGACAGCCTGCAGGTCGAGCAGGCGGCGCTGCGCGGCAGGATCGGCGTTCATCCGGTCACCGTAGCGCAGCCAGACCGCGGCCGGCCGG
Organism: Mycobacteriales bacterium; assembly: GCA_035476575.1. Lineage (GTDB taxonomy): Bacteria > Actinomycetota > Actinomycetes > Mycobacteriales > JACQDL01 > DATILL01. The sequence continues at coordinate 24,585 of DATILL010000077.1, read as the reverse complement.
GTGCGGAACGTACGCTACCGGGGCGGGACGGGCGTGTCGGCCGGGGTCGGGTGGGGCACGGCGGCGGGCTCGGCCACGCCGCGCTCCGGGCTGATCCGGTGGCCCAGGGCACGCAGCGACAGGTCGATGGTGCAGTCCTCCCCCTGCTGGCGGACCGCCACCTGCCCGCCGTGCGCTTCGACCAGCCGGCCGACGACGTACAGCGCGAGGCTCGCCGGGCCGCCGTTCGCCGGCTGGTCGCCGAACGGGTCGAGCAACGCCAACAGGTCCTGGCCTGGGTCGCTCGCCGCGTAGGCGAGGTGGACCAGCACCTGGTCGCCAGCCCGGCGGGCGTCCACGAAGACCACCCGGTCCCGCCGGGCGCTTGCCCGCACGTGCTCGCCGAGCGCCGAGACCACCCGGGTCAGCGAGTCCGGTGCGATGAACGCGGCCAGGTGCGGGTCGACGTCGATCTGCACCGGAGGCCGGGGCTGGTCGAGGGAGAACTTGCACACGGCGGTGCCGACGTCGCCGATGCCGCCCGGCTCCCCCGCGGACGCGGACGCCGCGACCAGCATGTCCTCCAGCAGCCGGCTCAGCCGGTCGGAATGCTCCAGGATGCCGACCAGCAGATCCTCCTGCGCGTCCCGGTCCAGCTTCTCGTAGCGCTGCACCAGGGTCGCCGCGCTGCCCCGGATGGCGGTCAGCGGGGTACGGAACTCGTGCGACACCGAGGCAATCAGGTCTTCCCGGATCTGGCTGGCCTCCCGCAGCCGGGCCAGCGTGTCGAGCTCGGTGGCGAACAGCGCCCGGCGGTGCAGCTCCTGCTCGGCGTACAACGACGCGACGAACCGGCGGAACGCCAGGACGCCCACCACCGCCGCGGCACCGAACGCCAGCCCAACAATGGTGGCCGCGACCCACCCGGACATGGTCACGGCCACCGCGCCGACCCCCACGGCGACGGCTCCCAGATACGTCGCAAGGACCCACACGTACGACCCCCGCACCCTCGGGCGGGTGTTCGCCAAGTCTGGCCCTTGCGTCTCCGTCACGCGAACAGGGTCTCGGGTCCCCCCGGGAGGGCGGAATAGCCTGATGGAACCATCTCCGCGCCCCAGCTACTCCGAACGGGCTAGACAGGCACCGAACCGCGCTGCGGCAAGCAGCGCCTCGAGGATCGGCTCCCAGGGCGCCGGACGGCAGGCACCCGGGCCGAACGGGGGCTGCCACCAGCGCATTCGGTCGGTGCCAACCGTTGACGGCGGCGCCAGCAGGTAGTCACCCTGGCCGAGATGGCCGAGTGGCGGCGGTACCGGCGGCGGTTGGCGCCCCAGCGCGGGCTCAGTGCAGAACAGCCATCGGCCGTCCGGGCTGTAGGCCACCGGGCCGAGCGCGCGGCCGGCGTTCCCCAGCAGCGACGCCGCCCGGCCGGCCACCTCCGCGGGCGCGGTCCACACGTCGAACAGCTCGCCGGTGACGACCGCGATGTTCCATGGCCGCGGCCCCCACCACCAAACGTCGATCGCGGCCCGGTCGGTGCTCGCCTCGCGCAGCCAGTCCGGGCTGAGCGGGTGCCGGCCGGTGGTCGGGCAGCCAGCCAGGCCGCAGGCGCAGCGCAGCAGACCGTCCTGTGCCGCGGGCCGGCGGCGGTGCCGGCCCGGCGCGTACGGGTAGTGGGCCGGCGTGACCCGCCAGCCATGCTCGCCGTACTCCATGGCGGCAGCGCGGAGCACGTCGCGGCCGGTCGCCGAGAGCAACATGGGTTGCCTCCTCCGATCTGGGACTGGACGGGTCATCGTCTGGGGCGTTCCCTGGAGGGGGCAATTTGTCCGGTTAATGCTCTTGAGGGATAGATAGAGTGATATATCTCAATGTTATACGCAAGAATTATGGGGAGGGGGAGTGTCGGTGGGGTGGTTTAGCGTGTGGTTTGGGGCTACTTGCCGGGTGGAGGGGAGGTGACGTGAACGCGATCGGATACCAGCGGGAACGGGTTGAACCGGAGGAGTGGGAGCGGCCGGAGATGCGCGCGGCGCTGGCAGAACGCGACATCATGCGGATTTATCGGTTGCTGCAGAACATTGGGTTCAGCCAGCAGCGGATCGCCGCGTTGACCGGGCAGTCGCAGCCGGAGGTGTCGGCGATCATTCATGGTCGCAAGGTTATGGCGTACGACGTCCTGGCCAGAATCGCGGACGGGCTGGGAGTGCCGCGGGGGTACATGGGGCTGGCGTACGCGGGGGAGAGCGGGCAGCAGGCCCGGCCGGTCCAACCGGCTGGGCCGTCGGCACCCGGCGGGGAGCCGGAGTCGCCGTTCGGTCGGCGGGGGTTCCTCGGCCAGGCGGCCGCAATCACGCTGGGTGCGGCGGTGGTGGCCGCGGACCTGACCGGGCGGCCCGCCACCGCGATGGCGGCGGTGCCGACCCCGGCGCCGGGCCGGGTCGGCATGTCCGAGGTTGAGCAGGTGGTGCAGGCAACCGCGACACTGCGCGGGCTGGACCACCGGCATGGCGGCGGGGCGTGCCGGGATGTGGTGCTCGCCCAGCTCGCCTGGTCGGCCCGGCTGCTCGAGAGCGACTGCGCACAGGAGGTTGGGCGACGGATGCGGCTGGCCGTGGCGGACCTGCACAACCTGGCCGGCTGGACGTCGTTGGACGTCGGGCTGGACGGCGCGGCACGGCAGTTCTTCGAGCGGGCGCTGGAGCTGGCCAGGCAGGGTGGTGACCTGAGCCTGGTGGCGAACGTGCTCTACCGGACCGGTCGGATCAGCCTGCACCGCGGGGACGCGGCCGAGGCGCTGCGGCTGTTCCAGCTCGGGCAGCTCGCCGCGCAGGAGTCGGGCTCGCCGCTGGCCGAGGCGGTGCTCGCGGCCAACCAGGGCTGGGCATATGGCCGGCTCGGCGAGGCGGAGGCAAGCCACCGGATGCTCGGCCAGGCGGAGGATGCGCTGGCCGCAGCCAACCTGGCCACCGCACCGGCCTGGTTCCGGTTCTTCGACGAGTCCGACCTCGAGGCGCTGAGGGGGCAGGCCTACCTGGCCCTCGGCGCGACCGATCCGCGCTACACCGAGCGCGCGATCGGGCAGATCGACGCGGCGGCCGATCATCGGATGCCGGAGATGGCGCGCAGCAAGGCGTTCGACCTGTCCTCGCTGGCGCTGGCGCATCTGCGGCAGGGCGACATCGACCACGGCGTACGGGTGGGTAACCGGGCCGTCGATGCCGTCGACTCGGTCCAGTCCGCGCGGGTGATCGACTGGCTCCGGCCGCTTGCCGCCATGGCCGCGGTCCGCGAGGACAAGCCGGACGCCCGGGATCTCGCCGAACGGCTGACGCAGGTAATCAGCCGCAGCGGTGTGACGCCGGCTCAGGTCGCGGCGATCTGAGGTTGGTCGGCGTCGGCGACGGTGGGATGACGGGGTTCATACAGGCCGAGCGTGGTACCGCCCGGCAGCGCGATTGACGTCAACAGGCCGAAGCCGGCATCGATGACCGGCCCATCGAACTCGACCCCCTTGGCTGTCAGCTCGGCCACCGTCGTTTCGATGTTGTCGCACATGAGGTAGAGCTCGTGCCTGCCGCCCTCCGTGATCGGGTGTACTCCGACCTCGGCGGGCGGCAGCCCGAATATCAGCCAGCCGTCGCCCGAGTCGACGTACGGCAGGTCCAGCTTGTCGCGGAAAAATGCTCGGACCTCCTCCGCCTTGGTGGAGTAGATCAGCGCGTGGGCTCCAGTAATCACACCGGCCAGTTTGCCACGCCAGGCGAGGCCGCCTGCCGGGCCGGCTCAGCCCACCAGGACGGCGCGGAAGTCGTTGACGTTGGTCAGCGTCGGGCCAGTCACCACCTGGTCGCCGAGCGCGGCGAAGAAGCCGTGACCGTTGTTGCCGGCGAGCGCGGCGGCCGGGTCGACACCCAGCGCCGCGGCCCGGCTCAGGGTCTCCGGCCCGATGACGGCGCCCGCGACCTCCTCGACGCCGTCCACGCCGTCGGTGTCGCAGGCGATGGCGTGCACGCCCGGCAGGCCGCGCAGCGCCAGCGCGAGGGAGAGCAGGAACTCGACGTTGCGCCCGCCCCGACCGGCGCCGCGCACCGTCACGGTGGTCTCGCCGCCGGAGAGCAGCACGCACGGCGGCGGCGCCGGCTGGCCGTGCCGCACCACCTGCCGGGCGATGCCGGCGTGCACGATGCCGACCTCGCGGGCCTCCCCTTCCAGCGAGTCGCTGAGCACGACCGGGGTCACCCCGGCGGCCCGGGCCACCGCCGCGGCCGCCTCCAAGGACTGCTGCGGCGCGGCGATGACATGGTTGGCGACCCGGGCCAGCCGTGGGTCGGCCGGGCCCGGGCAGCGCGCGCCCGGGTCTCGTAGGCCAGTCAGGTGCGCCCGCACCGGAGGCGGCACCGGCACGTCGTACGCCCGCAGCACCGCGAGTGCGTCGGCCGGGGTGCTGGTCTCCGGCACGGTCGGTCCGGAGGCGATCACCGCCGGGTCGTCGCCGGGCACGTCGGAGATCAGCAGGCCCAGGGTGCGGGCCGGGTACGCCGCCGCCGCCAGCCGGCCGCCCTTGATCGCGGAAAGCTGCTTGCGGACAACGTTGAGCTGGCCGATCGACGCGCCGGACCGCAGCAGCGCCGTGTTGACCGCCTGCTTGTCGGCCAGCGAGATCCCTGGGGCGGGCAAGGTAAGCAGTGCGGAGCCGCCGCCGGAGACCAGCGCGAGCAGCAGGTCGCCCTCGCCAAGCGCCACGGCCAGCTCCAGGATGCGCCGGGCCGCCCGCTCTCCCGCCGCGTCCGGCACCGGGTGTGCCGCCTCGACAACCTCGACGTGCTCGCACCGGACAGCGTGGCCGTACCGCGTCACCACCAGCCCGGTCAGCGGGCCGCCCCAGGCCCGCTCGACCGCCTGCGCCATCCGGGCCGAGGCCTTGCCGGCGCCCACCACGACGACCCTGCCGGTTGGCCGCGACGGTAGGAACGCCGGCACCCGCAGCAGCGGGTCGGCGGCCGCCACCGCCGTGGCGTACATCGCCCGCAGCAGGGCGGCGGGATCGGGCACGGCGGTGGTCAGACCTGGGTCACGATGAGTGTCTTTCCGCTCGCCCACGCCAGGGAGGCGATGTCGTCCGGATCGCTGGTGAGGATCTCGTCGCCGTCCGTCGCCGCGTCGACGACGGAGGCGTCCACCACGTCGGCTCGCCTCGCAACGCCGAGCAGGGCACCGGCCCGGCGCGACTCCGACCGGCCAAGCTCGACCTCGAGAACCCCACTGAGCAGCATCTCGAGCCGGGCCTGGCTGGCGCCGTTCCGCCAGACCTGCGCGACAGCGCCGCTCGTCGTCCGCACCTCCGCACCGGTGCGGACCGCGCGCTCCAGGAACGCCCGCACGGTACGGTCGCCCCGGTCATAGGCGAGCAGGGCACCCGCGTCCAGAACAAGTGTCACGCCGCCCCCTTGGTGCCCGCAGTCACGATCGACGTACGCCGCGCCTCGGCGACAAGCTGGTCGATGTCCTCGACGGCGAGCCCGCCGGCCTCGACTGACAACGCGTCCAGCGCCTCGCGGAGCCGGCGCTGCCGGACCCGAGCCTCTGCCGCATCCGCGATCCAGGTGGACACGCTCACCCCCAGCTCCGCCGCCGCGGCCCGCACCGTGACAGCCAGGTCGGCCTCAAGTGAAATGGACAGCTTCTCCGCACTCATGGCGACGATACTACCGGGAGACTACCGCGGTAGCAAGCGCGTTGCCAGAGGTCGGAGGGTCGGAGGGTCGGAGCGGCGAACGACGGCGCGCGGCTATCCCGCGGCCCACGGCTGATGCCGCGGCGGCCCGAGCAGGTCGGCGTCGGGCCGCTCGTCCTCCCGATACCGGTAGTACGCGTCCAGGACGAGATCGTAGTCGACGCCGACTACCGGTCCGTGCCCCCGCTCGGCGATGTCGGTGTGCGTCCAGATCGAACAGTCGGCCGGATCGCGCAGCAGCGCGTGCGCGGTGCAGTAGTCGTACATCTCGGTGCCGGGCAGCGGGTTGAGGATGTTCGGGTTGGGAAATGTCGGCGCAATCGTCGCCATAAAGTCGTGATGCCTGGCATAGTCGTCCGGAGTCTCGGTCGGCACGCCGAGCAGCAAGTTGGCGCCGAGCTGCACGTCATACTCCCGGCACAGCGCCGCGACCGCGACTCCCTTCTCCACCGTGGTCTCCTTCCGCATCAGGTCGAGCAACCGCTGCGAGCCGCTTTCGAAGCCGAACCACACGCTGATTCGCTCGGTGTCACGCCGGCCCTCCTGCGCAAGCCCGATCTGCTCCGCCAGCGCCCGGTTGAAGCGGTTCACATGACCGTTGAACATCAGGCCCACCCGGGGGAGCTCCGCGTCCATCCGGCGCACGAGCTCGGTGATCAGCGGCAGGTTCAGCGTCGCGATCGAGTCGACGAGCGTGACAAAGTTGACGCCCCAGCGTGCGACGTAGGTCCGGATCTCGGCCAGCACTCGGTCGACCGACTTGAACCGCCGCCTGGGCGGCGCGAACACGGCCCGGTTCGGCAGCTCGCAGAACGTGCATTTCATCGGGCAGCCGCGCCCGATCTGCACATATGCCGGCAGGAACCGTTCCGGCCGGTTGTAGAGACCCCGATAACATTCGAAGTCGGCATAGTCCGGCAGCAGGTCCATGTCGTCGAACGGCCGCCCTTCAACAACCGGCGGTGGCCAGCCGCCCGAGGCCATTGCCGCGCAGATGTCAAGCAGGGCGTGCTCCCCTTCGCCGCGCACCACGCAGTCGACCACGCCGAGCTCCAGCAGCGTCCGGGTATGAATGCTGGCGTGCACCCCGCCAGCGATGACGAACCGCCCGTCGGCCCGCAGCTCCCGGGCGAGCGCAACGGCGTCCGCCGCGCTCGGGGAGAGAAAGCTGAGCCCCACGATCCGCGGGTCGAGCTCGGCGAGGGCTCCGCGCAACAGCTCCGGTGGCTGCAGCCGGGTGTCGTAGATCCGCACGGGGTAGCCATGCGCCAGCAGCAAGGACCCGAGGAGCTGGGTTCCCACCGGCGGGCTCATGACCGGCCGCGCCGGGCTCTCTGGGCCGCCGACGTACACCAGGGCGACGCGCAGCGCGGACCGGGCGGCCATCGAGCCACCGTCCGCGTCCGCCATCACGACCGCCCGACCTCCCTCCGGCTGCCCCGGACTCTACGCCGCGAGGGTCCGCGGGCCACCGGCCCCAGGGTGTCCCAGCAAGCCCGAAACCCCGCCCGGACGAACGCCGGCTGGGCGGTCCAGGCCGGCACGTCTCCGCCCCGACACACCCGCGGAAAGCTTGCGAGGAGCCGCGGCTCTGCCCTAGGGTTGCCAACATCTGGTAGTTACACCTTTGGAAGTTGCCTACAGCTTGTGGTCGGCCGAGAGCCAGACTTCTGTCAGTGGCCGACGATAGGCTCCCGCCAGGATCCTGCTCCAGGAAGGTGGGTCGCACCCATGCACTGCCCGTTCTGTCGCTACGAGGACAGCCGGGTCGTCGACAGCAGAACGACCGACGACGGCACGGCGATCCGGCGGCGCCGGGCCTGCCCCGACTGCGGGCGCCGGTTCACCACGATGGAGACCGCAGCCTTGATCGTCGTCAAGCGCAGCGGGGTGACCGAGCCGTTCAGCCGCGAGAAGGTCACTGCCGGGGTGCGCAAGGCATGCCAGGGCAGACCGGTCAGCGCGGACGCCATCGCCCAGCTCAGCCAGCGCGTCGAGGAGGCCATCCGGGCGACCGGGTGCGCCACGATCCCGTCCAACGACGTCGGGCTGGTCATCCTCGGACCGCTGCGTGAGCTCGACGTGATCGCGTACATGCGCTTCGCCTCGGTGTACCGGCCGTTCCAGTCGCTGGAGGACTTCGAGACCGAGATCAACCTGCTTCGCACCGAAGATTCCATTTCACAGCTTGGGCTCAGCAGCGGGCACGCCGAAAGCACCCCCTGAGTCAACTCTGCACGAGAGGGTTTGGGCATGACCGAGACGGTCAGTGGTTCGTCGCGCAGCTCGACGCGGAGCAGAAATGCGCGGTCAGCCAAGGGACTACGCATCGAGCGCATCTACACCACCGCGGGCGTCCATCCGTACGACGAGGTCACGTGGGAGCGCCGCGACGTCATCATGACCAACTGGCGCGACGGTGCCGTGAACTTCGAACAGCGCGGCGTCGAGTTCCCGGACTTCTGGTCGGTGAACGCGACGAACATCGTGACCACCCGGTACTTTCGCGGCGCGCTGGGGACGGCCGAGCGTGAATGGAGCCTGCGCCAGATCATTGACCGGGTCGTCAAGGTCTACCGGGACACCGGGGTGGCCTTCGGGTACTTCGACGAGGCCGACGCCGACCTGTTCGGGCACGAGCTCACCTGGATGTTGCTGCACCAGGTCTTCAGCTTCAACTCCCCCGTCTGGTTCAACGTGGGCACCGCGTCGCCGTCGCAGGTCTCAGCGTGTTTCATCCTCTCCGTGGACGACACGATGGAGTCGATCCTGAACTGGTACCGGGAGGAGGGGCTCATCTTCAAAGGTGGCTCCGGCTCGGGGATCAACCTCTCCCGCATCCGGTCCTCTCGGGAGCTGCTGTCCAGCGGGGGCACGGCGTCCGGGCCGGTCAGCTTCATGCGCGGTGCGGACGCCTCTGCCGGGACGATCAAGTCGGGCGGGGCCACCCGCCGCGCGGCAAAGATGGTGATCCTCGATGTCGACCACCCTGACGTCGAGGAGTTCATCCAGACGAAGGCCCGCGAAGAGGACAAGATCAGGGTGCTGCGGGACGCCGGGTTCGATGTCGACCTCGGCGGCAAGGACATTCTCAGCGTCCAATATCAGAACGCGAACAACTCGGTGCGCGTCTCCGACACATTCATGAACGCCATGGTCAACGGAGACACGTTCGAGCTCCGTGCCCGGCTGGACGGCGGCGCCGTCGACACGGTGGACGCCCGGAGCCTCTTCCGGAAGATGGCACAGGCTGCCTGGGAGTGCGCCGACCCCGGCATCCAGTACGAGGACACGATCAACGACTGGCACACCAACCCGGAGACCGGCCGGATCACCGCCTCCAACCCGTGCTCGGAGTACATGTCACTGGACAACTCCTCGTGCAACCTGGCGTCCCTGAACCTCGTCACGTTCCTGCGGGCCGACGGGACGTTCGACACCGAGCTGTTCGTCAAGGCGGTCGAGCTCGTCATCACCGCGATGGACATCTCGATCTGCTTCGCGGACTTCCCGACCGAGAAGATCGCGGAGACCACGCGGGCGTACCGGCAGCTCGGCATCGGCTACGCGAACCTCGGCTCGTTGCTGATGCGGACCGGTCACGCCTACGACTCCGAGGGCGGGCGGGCGCTCGCCGCCGCCATCACCTCCCTCATGACCGGTGCGGCGTACCGTCGTTCGGCGGAGCTCGCCGTGGTCGTGGGACCGTACGACGGCTACCCGCGCAACGCCCGGGCGCATCAGCGGGTGATGCGCAAGCACGCGGCGGCGTGTGACGCGGTCCGCTCCGTCGGTCCGGACGACGCGCTGATCCTCCGCTCGGCGGCCGAGCAGTGGGAACGGTGCATCGCGGTCGGCGCCAAGAGTGGCTGGCGCAACGCGCAGGCCAGCCTGCTCGCCCCCACCGGCACCATCGGCCTGATGATGGACTGCGACACCACCGGGATCGAGCCCGACCTGGCCCTGGTGAAGTACAAGAAGCTCTACGGCGGGGGCTCGATGCAGATCGTGAACCAGGCGGTCGCTCCGGCGCTGCGGTCGCTCGGCTACCACGACGAGCAGGTGGAGGCGATCGTCGAGTACGTCGGTGAGCACGGTCACGTCGTCGACGCGCCCGGCCTGCGCCCGGAGCACTACGACGTGTTCGACTGCGCGATGGGCGAGCGCGCCATCAAGCCCATGGGGCACGTGCACATGATGGCGGCGGCGCAGCCGCACCTGTCCGGCGCGATCTCGAAGACCGTCAACCTGCCCGAGTCGGCCACGGTGGATGACATCGAGCAGGTCTACCTGGAGGGCTGGCGGCTCGGCCTCAAGGCGCTCGCCGTCTACCGGGACAACTGCAAGGTCGGCCAGCCCCTGTCGGCGAGGACGAAGAGCACCGCGGCCGGTGGTCGTACCCCGGACCCGGCCACCCCGGATGCGACCACCCCGGAGCCGGCCGCGGCGCACCGGCCGGTCCGCAAGCGGCTGCCGAAGGCGCGGCCGAGCATCACCACGTCGTTCCGGGTCGGCGAGGCCGAGGGGTACATCACGGCGTCGTCCTATCCGGACGACGGCCTGGGTGAGGTCTTCCTGAAGATGAGCAAGCAGGGCTCCACGCTTGCCGGCATCATGGACGCCTTCTCGGTCGCGATCTCGATCGGTCTGCAGTACGGCGTGCCCCTGGAGACCTACGTCTCGAAGTTCACCAACATGCGGTTCGAGCCGGCCGGCGTGACGGACGACCCGGACATCCGGATGGTCAGCTCCGTGATGGACTACATCTTCCGCCGGCTGGCGCTCGACTTCCTGCCGTTCGAGGCCCGGTCCGACCTGGGCATCCTGACCGCTGCGGAACGGGCCACGGCGCTCAACGAGGCCGAGCCGCACGCGGACCCGAGCCACTCGGCGGCCCACGCCGAGACGCCTGCCGCGGTGGCCACCGGCGGCTCGGCGGCCGGGACACCGGCTACGGAGACTCCGGCTGCGGGCACGCTCAACATCGCCCAGCGGAAGCATGCGGACGCACCACTCTGCCTGACCTGTGGCACGAAGATGCGCCCGGCCGGAAGCTGCTACGTCTGCGAAGGATGCGGGGCGACCAGCGGCTGCAGCTAGCCGGAGCTCCTCGGCTCGTCGAAGGCGACATCGACCGCCTCCGCTGCGTGGAATGATTGCATCCGCGTGTGGACCCCAGATTCGGTTCGAAGGTCCCTTAGCAAGTCCAATCGTCCCAGATCAGAGAGCACGCGTTCTAACGACCACACTCCGGACGCAATGTCAGACGGTGGAGCCGGGCTCAGAGTCCGCCGAGCGCGACCGGCGCCGACACCCCCAGCGCACGCTGGAGCATCGGTGAGTCGACGATCGGCTGGCCCAGCAGCAGGTCCGCGACCTTCCACGCCGTCGCGTCCCGTCGCGCGGTGATCCGGTCATCCTAACCGGCGCGCACCCCGTGCAGGTCGGCGACCAGTTGGCGGCCGTTGTTGACCGCCGCGAACCAGGCATACGACATCATCGTCACGATCGGCTCCGGCTCACCGTCGCGGTATGAGGTGAGGGCGGCAAAGTAGGCGTCGGTGTTGGACAGCAGTCCGGCCGACACCGGCACGGTGACCTTGCGGGTCAGGCCCTTTCCCCGCAGCAGGCTGTGCACCAGCGCGCGTCCGGTCCTGCCGTTGCCGTCGGGAACGGGTGGATGGTCTCGAACTGCGCGTGCGCGACGGCGGCCCGCACCAGCGGCGGCAGGTCGCGGCGTGCCATGAACCGGCACAGGTCGTCGATGCCGGCCGCGACCGCGTCGTGGTGCGGTGGCACGAAGGCGGCGCCGTGCGGCGAGTAGTCATTGCCGCCGATCCAGACCTGGTCCTCCCGCCACCTGCCCGCCCACTCTGGATGGGCCGACCCGAGCAGCGCGTCGTGCATCGCCAGGATGGCGCCCGGGTCGAGCCGGTCGGCCAGAGCGATCGCCACCCGCATCGCCGCGGCGTTGGCGGAGGCGAGTCGAGGAGAGCTGACAACCTGCGGGGTGCGCGTCCGGATGAAGCGTGGGCCGTTGCGCGTCCGCGACCTGCCCATGGTCCGTCCAGGTGGGTCGCGCGCAGCACGAGCAGGCGGGGGAGACTGTCGAACCTTCGGCTAGACTCGAATGCATGTTCGATCAAATCAGGCTTACGGTCGGATCTGGCCGGCGTCATGCCTGCATGACGCCGCATGCGGCTTCACGCCAGCCCCTAGACTCCTCTCGATGATCGGCCGCCCTCTCCCGCCCGCGCTAGAGAATCCGCGCGTGGCCACCGAAGCAACCGTCCGGCATCGGCTGCGTGACGAGGCGCTGGCCTCAGCCGGGTGGCCTAGCGACGCCGTGTATGAGTTCTGGGTTCCGCGTTCGAATGAGCGAGCCGACGTCGTCGTCATCAGCACCGACATGTCGGGCTTTGAGATCAAGACCGAGCGGGACACCCTCAAGCGGCTCTCCCGTCAGGCAGCGGCCTACGCTCGTGTCTTCGATCGTTGCAGTGTCGTCCTGGCTGAGCGTCATGTGGCTGCCGCGACGGAGATGCTGCCCGAGTGGTGGGGTGTCGTCGCCATCGTTTCGGAGGGTATGGCGCCGTCCTTCCGGTCCGTGCGTTCGGCGGCTCCCAACTCTGGTGTCGACCCCGAGACACTGGTTCGGCTCCTATGGCGACAGGAGGTGCGCGCGGTCCTGTCGGCACTGGGGAGTGAGCCAGATCCTCAGGCCAGTCGGTCATCTATGTGGCAGCACCTGCTTGGTCTGGTCGAACTCGATCGGCTGAAGGAGGCGGTCCGGGGTGCCCTGCTTGGCCGCGATCCCGATGTCGCTCGCATTCCGACACGTCGGTTCTGCGGCTGAGGTCAGTGGCTGATCTGCTGTGTGACAAGACGGAGGTGGTGCGATGATCCGGCTCCTCGCCATTGGTTCTGTCCTCCTGGCTCGATCTCGCCTACCGCGCATGCAGCGATCTGGGCGTCGCCCCAACTGAAGTCGCTGCCAGCGAACTCCGGCCTGGCGACGAGTTGCTGACAGAGGCCGCGGTACTGCTCCTTGCCTTCTTGGATCACCGGTCCTCGTCCCCGAACGATGAGGGTCTTGTCGTTGATCGTGTAGCGGATGTTCGCCCGCATGCTCGGCCCGCCGCTGTCGTCGTCGTGCGGCGGGTCGGGATGCTGAACCAGGTAGTCGCCGTAGGTCGGCAGCCGCTCGGGCGGGTGTTGCTTCAGCGCGGACCACAGGTCCCACTCCCGACGTGGCAGCTCGCCGATCGTGCCCTCGGCGATTGTGCCTCCGAGCATCGAAGGCATCGAGGTGCCGAGCAGCACGACGCTGCGCCACCTGCCGACGGCATCCACCTCGTTGAGTGCTTCGCCGATATCGTCAGGATGCAGTTCCTCGTCGCTCGAGAGGTAGCCGACATCAACGATGACGTCAGCATAGGTGGCGTCGATCCCGAGGTTCTCGACGGCGGCGGCGAGTACGGTGGTGTGGGTCGAGCCGGGCGGCATCGCGAATCGTCGTATCGGATACCGCAGCGAAGCACCTCGCCCGTCGCGAGCTGCGGCGTCGCCGATGATCCGCGTGTGATTGGTGTCGTTGTGGCAGCCGATCGGCAAGACGGGAACGAAGACGAGGCCGCGCTTGCGGGCGGCCGCGTGGATGATACTGAGCACAGGGCTCATTCCGTTAGAGGTCATCGTGGGATGCTCGGGTCGAAGCCGGAGGATGTCGAGGAAGCAGGGTCGCTGGCCGACGGCGGCGGCAAGGCGCTTGACCCAGCCGGCGACGGTCTCCCGTCTGTACATCTGTGGCCGCGTCTTGGGGCCGACGATCTGCACCAGTGGAGTAAACCGGCTCCACGTCTCTGGCGACGCTTGGCGGAGCGCTTCGAGTTCGCCGGGCTTGTTCTGGACGGCTGCAACGTAGTGGTCGCTCCCCTCGGCCACGGGGACGAACCCCTCCTGCTGGAGTGCGAGTTGGATCGCGTCGGCGGTCATCGTCCTGCTCCTGTCTGGTACACTATCCTTCACCCTAAGGGTGAAGATGTCAAGGAGAGCCGATCATCGAGATCTCTTGGTCCAACCGCAAGTTGGAGAGGACGTGCTCACAAGATCGCCAGGGAGCCAAGCACTGGGGCGGGGAGAACTGGCCACGTCTCAAGCGTCGCCTGACGGCGTTGACGGCCGCGCCGACGTTGCAGGACATGGAAGGGGTGCCGGGCAACTGCCATCAGCTTCATGCAGACCGTGCCGGCGAGTTTGCCGTCGACCTGTGGGGCTCATATCGACTGATCTTCGAGCCAGACCATAACCCGCTGCCCGAGCTGCCCCACGGAGGGATCGACCGAGCCCGGGTAACCAAGATCGTGATCAAGGAGGTGGTTGACTATCATGGCAAATGAACCGACCTCAGGCTGGCAGCCCGATTGGGCTGTAGCTCCTGGTGAGATCCTCCTTGAGGCGTTGCAGGACCGCGGGATGACCCAGTCCGAACTGGCACGCCGGATGGCACGCCCGCCGAAGACAATCAACGAGATCATCAAGGGTAAGGCGGCGATCACCGCTGAAACGGCCATTCAGCTTGAGCGCACGCTCGGTATCTCTGCAAGGTTCTGGACGGGCTTGGAGGCCACGTTCCGTGAACACATGGCCCGTCACCAAGCCCAGGAGCAGCTTGAGGCCAACGCAAGTTGGGTCGATGGGTTCCCCCTCAACGACCTCATCCGGCACCACTTGATCCAGCGTGGCGCGACGAAGGCGACGACGCTCGCCGAGTTGCTCTCCTTCTTCCGGCTCAGCAGCCCCGACGCCTTCGAACGACACTGGCTTGAGCCAGGAGCAGCCTTCCGTTCGTCGCCGACATTCATGGCGTCACCCAAGGCCGTGGCCGCATGGCTGCGTTGGGGCGAGATCGAAGCGACCGAGATAGCCGACGCGCCTCCCTTTGATGCCCTTAGGTTCCGCCAGGTTCTCGACGAGATCCGACCTATGACTCGCCGCGACCCCTTTATGCAGATCTTCAATCGGGTGAAGGCGATGTGCGCCGAGGCCGGTGTCATCGTCATCCTCACCCCGGAGCTCGCGGGCACCCACCTCAGCGGCGCAGCCCGCTGGGTCGGCGGCCGGCCAGTCATCCAGCTCAGCCTGCGCCACAAGTCGGACGATCATTTCTGGTTCACATTCTTCCACGAGGCTGGCCACATCCTCACATCGCCCAGACGCCGCCAGTTCGTCGACACTGCCGACTTGGCGTCCGCAGCCGACCCCGACGTCGAGGAGGAGACGGCGAACCGTTTTGCCAGGAACTGCCTGCTACCGCCACATGAATACCAGGCGTTCGTCGATGGGGGTGACTTCAGCGAAAGCGCTGTCCGCGCCTTCGCCCAGGCCCAGCGGATCGCTCCAGGGATTGTGGTGGGACGCCTTCAGCGAGACAACAAGGTGCCGCGATCGCATCTAAACAGCCTCAAGAGGCGGATCCACTGGCCAGCCGACAACGGCCCCCGGGCTACCCGAGCCTAAGCCGGAGACTCCCGCAGTAGCTGGCCAGGCGCCACCCGCGCTCCGCACGAGTGGGAAAATAGCAGACTTGACCGAGAATGTCACCAACTTTTAGCGGGTTGTGGACCATCGTCTCTGGCCTTCGGGTCATCTACTCAGGCAGACGCGGTCGATCCGTTCGGCAGCGGGTGTTCGGATCGTCGTGCCCGAAGCATGGGGTGATACTGCGTTGCATGGGGTGATACTGCGTTCGACAGAGCAGCCGCAGTGGTGGTGGGTGTCGCGATGGCGGCAATCGACGATGCGGGGCACGGTGAGGATGACTGGAAGAGCCAGGCCGCGCGCTAGTTTGGCGGGCCACCTGCCCACGGCAGGACACCGGTGGCGGGGTTCAGCGATCCCACCGCCGAGGCGCTGCTCCCACAGGATGTTCGTGGCACGTATGAGCGTTACCGTGCCGGCCCGACGCCGCCGTCGAGGCGCGGGCGCTGCTGGATTACGCGATTCAACGGCTTGGCGGGCACCGCTGCGCCTCCCGTCATGCCCGCCAATCGGACTGATCTATCGGATGGAGCCACACAATGCCAAAGATGCCGAAGGCCACACCGTTGAGCTCGACCGAGTTGGATCTATTGGCTCGAGCAGCGCTCCACAACGCCGTCGAACTCCTGGCCGATGCGAAGACGTTGTTCGATGCCCGAAGGTGGCCCCGCGCCTATGCGCTGGCAGTTCTTTCCGGCGAGGAGTTCGGCAAGTTCGAGTCTTGCCGCACGGCGGCTGGCTATGACTCTGACGATCACGATGCCTGGACGAAGTTCTGGGAGGACTTCAAGGCGCACAAGCCTAAGTTCACCAGCTTGGCCCGTAAACTCATCGCGTCGATGGACTCATGGCCTCCTGGCGCGTACCGGAATGAGCAGATGCTGGAGGCGTGGAAGCGGGCGTCGGAGGGGCGTCACCGGATGGCCAAGGCGGGCATCGACGGCAAGATGGCAGCCTTGTACGTCGACTACGTCGACGGCAAGCTGAGCATTCCAAGCAAGGTGGTTGATATGCACGTTGCACTGAACATGGTCAACGCTGTCACTCGGGTCGTCGAGCAGGCAGCGGCAAACATCTCGACCGAATGACGAGGTTGCCATGCCGGTAAGCGGTCGGCGGCACGACAGCCGCCTCGCACGGCCCCGACGACCGCAGCGCCTGCCTCCCCGACACGGCAGCCCGGACCGGCTGTTCGATCTACCCGCTGAGGCGGGTGGACGTCGCCGCGTGGCCGCGCAGGCACTCGGCTGACGAGACGGGCCGGGGCCGCAGATGCCCGCTGCGGCGTGATCTGGCGCTTCCCCGACTTCCACCCGCAGGCGGGCTGGCGGTGGAAAGTTGTCCGCGCCGAAAGGTTGTGAAGATCTCCCGTTGATCCCTATTTCGGCTGGGTCTAGGGTCTGGCCCGACGCATCAGGTAGGAGGGTGTCCATGGCGGTGCAGAGGTTGGATCTGGTCGCGCCCAGCGGCGCCCGGGTGCGGGTCGGGTTGCCGGCGGCGGCGCCGGTGTCGAACGTCGTCGCCAGCGTGCGGTTCGCGGCCGGGTCCTTCGGCACCGGGTTCCAGGTCGGCCCGCGCGGGTACCACGACTTCGCCTGCACCCACGTGGCGCCTGCGGCCCAGCGCGACCGGCTGGTCGTACACGGCCGCGAGGTGGTTGTCGCCGAGGCCCACGACAAGCAGTCGTCATGGGCGACCCTGCTAGGGCCGTACCACGAGCTGATGACCGTCTTCGCCGGCCCGGCACCGCACCGCGAGCGGGTGTTCGCCCTGTTCAGCGCGCTGCGGATCGAGGACCGGGTCGCCGGCATGGTCGTCACACCCCGCGCGGCCACCCTGCTGGACACCATGACCGAGCACCTCGTGGTCGTGGTCAGGGACCATGGCTCGCTGGCGATCCCCGGGCCGCGCCAGGCACTCGCGCTGGCGCCCCGGCACGCGGGCGCCCGGACGCGGTATGGCGAGGTGTGGAAGGCCCCGTACCCCGGCGCGGAGAGCTCGACCACAGCGAGCCGGCACTCTTACGTCCTGGGCTGCGCCGCCGGACTGGCCGAGGTCCATCTCGCCGACACCACCGCGACGACCGAGCGGCAGCGGCTGGACTGGCTGAACGAGATCGACGTCGCCTGGCATGCGGGCTGAGGGTCCGACATGTCGCCGTGGGTCGCCTTCTCCGTCATCACCTGGGTCGCGATCGCCGTCCTCTACTTCGGCCTGGCGGCGGTCATGCGCGAGGTTCGGCTGCTCCGTAACGCCGTCATCCGCGACCCGGACGGGTTCGCGACCGCGCAGCCAGACCTTGTCCTCGGCGAACGGTTCGCCGATGGTGGCCAGCGCATCGTGGCTGCAGTGGACTCCGGTTGCCCGCTGTGCCTGGAGGTCGCCGGACGGCTGGCCAAGCGGGCGGCCGGTGCGACCCTGCTCACCCACGAGCCGGCCGCGACCTGGGCGGACGTCGCGGGCACGCTGCGGATCGTCAGCGACCGGGAGGCCTGGCGCGCGGTCTCGCACCTGTCTCCCCCGCTGCTGATGCTGGTCGACGGCTCCGGTCGGGTGCGCAGGCTGCTGCTGCCGGTACGGGTGGACGAGGTGGACAAGGTGTTGCCCGACTGGCGGGCACTCGTGTCAAAAGAGGGGATGTCCGGTGTCGCTGACGTTCGAGCAGATTCCTGACCACGGCCAGGCTCCGCCGGGGGCGGCGAGGTCGACCGCCCTCGCGGACCTGAACGTCACTGGCGCCCGCCGGACCGTGCTCAAGGCGATGGCGCTCGGCGCGATGACGATCGGGGCCACGGCGCTGAGCCTGGCCGGCGCCTTCGGCACCCGGAGGGCGGCGGCGGAGATCGGACCGTACGCGATGGCGGGCTGGGACCGCAACGACTGCAAGGACGCCTACCCCACCGGGTACGCCGAGCTGACCGACACCGGCGGCGCGTACGTCAACTCCTACGCCGCGTGCTTCGGCGGTACCTGGCGGGGCAGCATCTTCTGCAACGCCGGCTGGCACAAGTACGGCACCTGGAACGAGAACGGCGTCCAGGTCGACCACACGCCGATCTCCGTGGCGTGCGGCAGCTTCCTCACCAAGAACGCCTGGCGGTGGACCACGCCGGACGGGCGGGTGTACCGCTGCTCCGACGGGTTCTCCACGTTCTGGGGCGGCGGCTACACCGGCCAGACCTTCCTGACGATCTGCCGGTCGTCGATCTGAGCCCGATGGGGAGCAGTACGGGGGGTACGGCGGCGGTACGCCGTCGACGGTGGCATCCGGTCCGGGTGGCAGGCGCGGTGTCGGCGGCGTCATTCGGGCTGGCCGGTGCCGCGCTGGCCACCAGCGGGCTGGCCGCCAGCGATGGCACGGCCAGGCCTGGTTGGCTCGCGGTGGGTGCCTGGCTGGCGGTCGGCGTCTGGCTGATGATGGGCGCGGCCGC
Source organism: Mycobacteriales bacterium (assembly GCA_035476575.1). GTDB lineage: Bacteria > Actinomycetota > Actinomycetes > Mycobacteriales > JACQDL01 > DATILL01. The sequence goes on along the minus strand of DATILL010000077.1, from coordinate 5,895 downwards.
GGGATTCGCCGTCAGCGGCTCCACCTGAAGCAGGAACTCAGCCCTCGTGCTGAGCTCGCCGGTCTGGCGAGGTACCCCCGCCCTGGCGTTCGACGCCGGACTCGCCGTCGGCGGCATGATCACCGCGACGGTCCTGGTCGTGGCCGGTTCGCTGCTGCGTGCACCGTTGCCCGAGCCGGCCCGCTGGGCGCTGGTCGGCACCGCGCTCGCCGTCGTACTGCTCAAGGAGGCGGGCGTCCTCTCCATCACTCTGCCGGAGGCGCGGCGGCTGGTGCCGGAGAGCGTCTTCCGGTTCGGCCGGCACCTCGGCCCGCTGCAGTTCGGCATCGAGATGGGCACCGGAGCGCGCACGTACCTGCCGAGCGGCCTGCCGTACGCCGCCGGTGCCGCCGTCCTGCTGCTGGCGTCGGTCCCCGCCGCGCTGGCCGCCGGGGTCGGGTTCGGCCTCGGCCGGGCGCTGATGACGACGGCCAGCCTGCGGTACAGCCCGGACGGCGGTACCGGCAGTGGCTGGAACGAGCAGTGGCAGCGGAACCAGCGCCGGCTCGCGCTGCTCACCGGCTCGGCGCTCGTGGTCAGCCTGCTCGCAGCCACCGTCGCGTCGGCCCGATAGCCGCCAGCCGGATAGCCGCCAGCCCTCTCAGTTTTCCCGGCTCAGCCTGCCGGCGCCGTCTGGTAGGCCCGGGTCACCGTCTGGGTGACCGCGTTGCCGGCGGCGTCGGCAGCGGTGATCCGCAGCGACACGAAGCCGTTGCCCGCCGGGTTGCGCAGCGTGGCGGTGCCACCGTCCCCGGACCGGACGGTCGGCACCGACGTCCAGGTGGCGCCATCGTCGAACGACGCCTCGACCCGCAGGTCGGTGACCGCCGACACCGTCGACCCCGGCTGGTGCTGCACGAGCAGCGACAGGGTGTACGGTCGGTCCGCCGGTGCCCGGTCCTGCGCGTCGACCTCGCCGCGGGCCCGGACCACCAACAGCGGGAGCGGCACCGCCGGGGCAGCCGCCCCAGGGTCGTGGAAGGTCCACGCCACGTCGACCTTCGTGCCGATCACTGACCACGGCACGACGCGGACGCCGGTGGTGCGCAGGACGTACGTGCCCGGGCTGTCCGGGATGTCGAACACGCCGATGTCCGGAGTCTGGCTGGTGCCCAGCACGGCCCCCTCCCGGGACAGCGTGAGGGTGCCGGTCAGGCCGAGCGGGGCCTGGGTGAACTGCTCGGGATCGTTGCCGGACACCGGGTTGAGCAGGACCGCGAGCTGGCTGCCGGCGCGGTACACGCCCCAGCCGTCCGGGCCGTAGCCGAAGGCGGGGCCGAGCGGCGCCCGGTTCCAGTCGGCCGAGTAGCGCCCGGGCTGGTAGGAGCGGACCGACCAGTTGATCTCGTTGTCCGACCCGTCCGGGGCGATGATCGCCAGGACGTGCGCCCAGGTGACGTCGGGGTTGGCGGTGTAGAGCTCGGTGCGCCGGCTTGGCAGCGTGTGCGGGTACTGCTGGTACACCCCGCTGCCAGCCCCTGGGAAGGCGATGCGGGAGATGTCGATGCGCAGCGCCTGCGATGGCACCCCCTGGGTGTAGTACGCGGCGTTCACCGTCGCCAGGTCGCGGTCATGCGCCACGAAGATCGGGACCGGGATGTGACCGCGTTCGAGGAAGGCGAGGTGGTAGACGTACGCCCCCGGGTCGGCGCCGGGCGTGCCGGCGGCAAGGGTGGCACGGTAGAAGAAGGCATAGGTGTGGTCGGTGACCGGGCGGGTTGCCGCGGCGAAGAGCCGCTGGCCGGGACCGGCCAGCCAGCTCAGCGTGTTGGTGCGGTCGCCGGCCGGGTTGCCCGACACCAGCCCCAGCTCACCGAACTGCAGCGCGGCGTCGCGCCGGTCGACCACCGTGGTCACCGGCCGGGCGTCGGTGGCGTCCAGCGTCACCACGGTGTCCCTGCCCACGGCGAGGCCGGGGCGGGACATCAGCGTGACTGCCAGCGGCCGGGCCGGGTTGGCCGGGTCGTCGTCGAGCTCGATGGCGTTGACGTCGTAGCTGCCCTTGGGCAGCCGGACCACCGCGGTACCGGTGCGCCCGGCGGGGTCGGCGGTGAACGGGCGCAGGCCGTACGCCTGGCCGGTCTGGGTGTTGACCGCCGAGGCGAGGCCGGAGTTGAGATGCCCGGTCCGGCTGGCCAGCCGCACCGTCAGGTTGTAGCTCTCCGGCTCCAGTACGGCGGCCAGCGCGGTCTGTACGGCGATCCCGTTGGCGCTGGCGGTCAGCCGGCCGCCGTACCCGCCGGCCGCCGTGGCTCCGGCGGCCGCCGGCCGCGCGGTGACGCCGACCTTCGCGGTGCCATGCGCGGGCACCGTGAGCCGGCTGGCGGAGACGGTGAACAGGCCGGCCGGGGCGGGGCCGCCGTCCGGCCCGGTGGCGGCCAGGCTGAGGCTGAGCGTGACGGCGGCGGCGCCGTCGTTGCGGTAGGTGACCGTCTTGGTGACCCGCTGCTCGTGCGGCCAGGCGAAGAAGCCGTAGCTGAGGCTGCCGCCGGTGGCGGTCACCTGCTGGGTGACGGCCCGGGCCACGTCGACCCGGCCGGCGCCCTGCTCGAACACGCTGGCGGTGGGCTGGGCGGTGCTCATCAGGGTCGGCTTGAGCCGGGCGGCCGTCCAGTCCTGGTGCTGCTGGGCCAGGATCGCGGCGGCTCCGGCCACGTGCGGCGCGGCCATCGACGTCCCGGACAGCCGGGCGTAGTTGGCGTCGACCGGGTTGGCGTCGCCGGCCGGGGTGCCGGCCGCCCGGTCGGACACGATGTCGCTGCCCGGCGCTGCGATGTCCGGCTTGACGGCGTTGTCGCCGCGCCGTGGCCCCGGCGGGGAGAACGGGCTGGTCTGGTCCTGCTTGGTCACGCTGCCGACGGCCAGCGCGGCGTCGGCAGTGGCCGGCGCGGTGACTCCCTGGGTCGGGTCGGGTATGTCGATCGAGCGGTCGTTGCCCGCGGAGACGACGAAAAGCGTGCCGTACTGTGCGGTCAGGTTGTTGACGGCCTGCGACAGCGGGTCGGTGCCGTCGGTGGAGTCCCCGCCCAGGCTCATGTTGACGACGCGGACCTTCGGCGCGATCCACTCCATGCCCGCGATCACCGCGGAGTCGGGGCAGCCGTACTGGACGCAGACCTTGCCGCTGACCAGCTTCGCGTCGGGCGCGACGCCGCGGTACCGGCCGTTGGACGCCGCGCCGGTCCCGGCGATGATGCCGGCGACGTGGGTGCCGTGACCGATGTCGTCGGTGGCGTTCGGGCTGGTGCCGGTGAAGTCACGTGCCTCGACGACCTTGCCGGCCAGGTCGGGATGGTCGGCCTTGATGCCGGTGTCCAACACGCCGACGGTGACACCCGAGCCGGTGAAGCCAGCCTGCCAGGCGGTGGGCGCGCCGATCTGCGGCACGCTGACGTCCAGCGTCGGATGGGCGACGCCGTCCAGCCACACCTTCGCGACTCCGGCGTTCAGCGCGGTGGACGGCGCCCCGGCCCGGGACCGGGCGGTGAGCCAGCGCCAGAGATCGGCGCCGCGCCGCCGGTCCTGCCGCACCGCCGTGCCGTGGACGCTCGGCAGCGCCCGGACGGTCGTGGCGGCGGGCGCGGCAGGCCGCGTGGCGGCGGCCCGGGCGGTGGCGGCGTCGCCGTACTCGAGGATCAGCGGCAGCGTCGGGCGCGTGTCGGCGAAGCCCTGCCGGACCAGCGCGCTGACGTCGAACAACCTCGGGTCCAGCCTGCCGGCGGCCAGCAGCGGCACCGCGTCGGACGGTATGACGCTGATGTCGGTGCCGCTGGGGCCAGCGTGCGTCTCATGCAGGAACCCGATGCGCTCGCGGCCCCGGGCCGGCTCGATCCCGACGGCGGGCTGGCCGCCCGGCCGGCTGAACAGCCGCACCTTGTCGCCGGTGACCAGGGTGACCGTGCTGGCCGGGACGGGGGCCTGCGGCGCGGCCTTCGGTAGGGCGACCACCGGCCGGGCGGCGGACCGCGCTTGGGCGACGGCGCCCGTCCCGCCAAATGTGCTGGCCAACGCCACCACGGCGACCACGGCCTTCGACCCGTACCTGCGTTGCATGCCCGTCCTCCCGGAACGTGACTGACCTAAGGTATCGATGTAGAGAAACAGGTAGACACCCCAGCAAGGGGAACAGTCAAGCCGCAACGCCAAAACCGTGCGATATGCACAAGCTTCCAAGAGCGCCGAGCCTCCGGGAGCATCGAGTCCTCAGCTTGCGCACGAAGGGACGGCGCGGTACGGATCCTTTTCACATTCGTCGGTGGCAACGACCACTACCAACCACTCGTCCCGATCGCCCACGCCGCGGCGGCCGCGGGCCATACGGTGGCCTTCTCAGGCGGGCCTTCGATGGTCTCGGCGGTCGAGGCCGCGGGTTCGCCGTCTTCGCCGCGGGGGTGGGTGACGGCAGCCCACCCACACGGGTGCCCTGCTCCGCCCGCTCAGCGCCGAACGGGAGGCCCGGGAGCTTCGTGAGCACTTCGCCCCGTGACGGGGCGGGTGAACGGTCCGCGAGCATCCTCCCGATATGCGCCGAATGGCGGCCCGACGTGTCGTGCGCGACGAGACCGACTTCGGCAGTGGGTCGCCGCCGAGCGCCTCGGGCTTCCGCATGCGACCGTGCTCGTCATCGCGGCGGGCTCCTTCGGCCGCACCGATCTGGTCGCCGAACCGCGCCGACGGTCTACCTCACCCCTCGGCACCGTGTTCAACACCGAGTCCGGCGACCTGTTCTCCCGGGTGCTCACGGGGCTGCGCGACCTGCCCGTCACCGACGTCGTCACCGTGGGCACCACATCGATCCCGCGGAGCTCGGCCCGCGGCCCGCACACGTGCATGTTGAGCGGTACGTCCCCCAGTCGGTGGTGCTGCCGCGCTGCAGCGTCGTCGTCTCGCACGGCGGGTCGGGCAGCGTGATCGGCGCGCTGGCCATGGCCTGCCGTCGGTGCTCGTAGTCGCGCGGGTGCTCGACGCCGTCGGCTACACCGGAAACCGTGCGCGAGACGGTGTCAACGATGCTGGCAGACCCAGAATATCGGCGGCCGCGGAACGGATTCAGAGACGAGATCACCGCCCGGCCGGACCAGCGTACGCCATTGCCCTGCTCGAACGGCTCGTGACGGAGAAATGCCCGCTGATTTCCGCATGAATTGAGTAACTGGCGCCATCGGGAGCATGAGTCGCGAATGATGTGCTTGTGGGGTCCAGGCGACAGAAGGCCAGCGGGACGATAGCGCGTCCTGGATGGCTGCGGCGGCAGCGGCAGGCCGCCTCCCGGTCGGCCGGCAGCCGGCGGAAGTGGGGCCAGCGTCTTCAGGCTGGGTCGCAACTCGTGACGACGGTCGTGGCGGTGGCCGCGCTGCTGTTCACCGGGCTGGCGCAACGCTCGACCAACCACCAGCTTAAGATCAACGCGGAAGGTCAGATCACCGATCAGCTTAGCAAGGCCATCGAGCACCTCGGCTCATCGACCCTCGATGTCCGGCTCGGCGGTGTCTACGCCTTGGAGCGCGTCATGCGCGACTCGGCACCTGACCAGCCAGCCATCACCGAGATACTCACCGCATTCGTTCGCGAACACACACTTTCCCCCGCCGCGAACCGCACCGCGCCGCGGGCCGATGTCCAGTCGGTTCTCACCGTCCTCGGCCGCCGGGACACCAGCCACGACGGCACCAGGGCGCTCGACCTGACCGGCGCACACCTCAGTGGCGCGATCCTGGCCGGGGCGCACCTGACCGGTACGGACCTGGCCGGGGCGCACCTGGCTGGCGCGTCTCTGGCCAGGGCGAACCTAGCCGGCGCGAACCTGGCTGGGGCGGACCTGACCGGCGCGAACCTGGTTGGGGCGGACCTGACCCA
>DATILL010000076.1:0-6333 GCA_035476575.1 Mycobacteriales bacterium | reverse complement strand
CTGTGACAGCGAGGCCCTCGGCTCAGATCGCGCCGACGGTATGCAGCAGCACGTCGATCTGGTCGGAGATGAGCGCCGAGTAGCGGCCGGTGATGTGATCGTGGTCCTTTCGCACCATTGTTCCGGCGATGACGGCGTCGCAGATGGGCAGCCGGGGGCACACGATCGGGTCGAGGTCAATGGCGTGCACCCCAGGCAGGCTGGCCGCCAGCCCGCGGTAGGCAAGCTCGGCCGGGGACGGCCCGGCGTCGGTGGTGAACCCGCACTGGTCGGCATACTCGGCACCACTCACGCAGCTCACCGCATGGGTCGGCGAGATCGGCACCGGCTCGACGACCACGATCTCGCGGCCGGGCGTGACCAGCCGCCGTACGGTCTGCTCGGCCCCGCGGGCGAGGAGCTCCGACTGGGTCCCGCCGCGGGTAGCGGGGTCGACCGACGTCACGGAGTAGCTGGCACCGACGGCGTGGTCGGTCGCCCGGGTGGCCAGCACGATCAGGTCCGGGTTGAGCCGCGGGATGACCGAGGAGTACCAGATGGTCTTGGTCTGCTGGCACAGGTCATGGTTACTGCTGGTGAAGACGAGCGCCATCGGCCACGGGCAGCCGGTCTGCACGGCGAGCACGAGGGTGAACCCCTCCCGCTTGGCGAGCGCCCGGAAGGCCGGCAGCAGCATGGCGGCATGCGAGTCACCCATCAGCAGGACCCGCTTGCCGGCGCCCCGGACGACGACGCACTGGGCGAGCTGGCCCCGGGTGCAGGACGCGTCCGCCGGCAGGGGTCCGTCCGCGGCGGTGCCCGGCTGTACGGCGGACGCAGCCGTGACATCGAAACCCCGCAGCGGCGTCCGGAGCCCCTCGGAGCCGACCGGCGGCGCGCTCGTCGCCGCGGCCTGCACGATCGGCCGGCGGGTGGAGTGCAGCAACGGCGGCAGCAGGACGGTGCCCGCGAGCACGCTGGCGAGCAGGCCGGTGACGGCGACCGCCCGGCCGTGCCGGGCCAGCGTCGGAGACTGCCGGACCGGAAGCTCCAGCAGCTTCCGGCTGAGCGCGGCCAGGCCGGTCGCGAGCAGGCCCGCGGTGACCAGGAGGGCGACCGGGCCGATCTCGACGAACCGGCGCAGGATGACGATCACCGGGTAGTGCCACAGGTAGGTGGCGTAGGAGATCTGGCCCAGGTAGGCCAGCGACGGCCGGCTGAGCAGCCGGGCGGTCGCCCCGGCGGGCTGCAGCTCCAGCGTGAGCAGCAGCCCGGTCGCCGCCGCCGCCGCGCCGACGCCACGCAGCGACGGGTCCACCGAGACCAGGCTCGTGCCGAGGCCCACCAGGAGCACCAGGCAGCAGAGCTGCGGCAACGCCGCCAGCTTGGCCAGCGCGCCGCCGCCCGCCCGCGCCCAAGCCCCCGCCCAGGCCCGCGACTGGCCCCGCGACTGCACGCCGATCGCCAGCAGCGCGCCGGCGAGGAGCTGGTACGCCCGGGTGTGGGTGCCGAAGTAGGCGAGGTCGGCCTGGCCGTGCCGCAGCGTCGTCACCAGGCTCACCAGGCTCGCCGCGGCGGCCAGCGCGGCGAGCAGGGTGAGCCGGCGGGCCGCGGACCGCGGGTCGGAGCGGCTGAGCCGCCAGACGAGAAGCACCATCAGCGGCCAGGCCAGGTAGAACTGCTCCTCCACCGATAATGACCAGAAATGCAGCACCGGCGTCGGGTTGTTGTTGGCGGCGAAGTAGTCGACCGCCTGCTCCGCGAAGTGCCAGTTCGAGACGTAGAGCGCGGCGGAGCGCACGTCGGGTGCGATCGCCGCCCGGTCGTACGGCGAGGCGATCGCGAGCCAGACGACGGAGACGGCGGCGAGCACGAACAACGCGGCCGGCAGCAGCCGGCGGACCCGGCGCCCGTAGAAGTCGGCGATCCGGAAGGTGCCCGCGCTGAGGTCGGTGAGGATGAGCCGGGTGACCAGGTATCCGGACAGCACGAAGAAGACGTCGACACCGATAAAACCGCCCGCGAGCTGGGCGACCCCGGCGTGAAAGGCGAAGACCAGGTAGACCGCCACCGCGCGCACGCCGTCGAGCGCCGGCCGGTAAGCGAGCCCGCTGGTCGGCCGGGCCACAGCGGGTGTTGTCTCCCTGGTGGCCTCGGCAGTGCCGGCAGAGCCGGCCGCGGAGAACGCTGGCTGCGACACGGAGCTGGTCAGCGCCGCCCGACGGGGTAACATCGCCCGTACCCTACGGTGTCGGAGCCGCACCCGCGTGCCAGGGGTGGTGGCGACGCTGAGCTGCTGGCTCGGGTGGATCGGCGATGGGGCCGAGCCGCGCGGCCGTCACCACGTGCTGGAGCTCAGCTCCCAAATTGTGACGTCGAGCTCGTAGGCACCGGTCTGGGCCAACCCGCTGGCTCTGAGCCGAGCCACCCGTCCGTCGGTCGTGCGGACGCAGAGATAGGAGCCGACCGGAGGGTTCTGGACGATGTACTCGCTGGGGTAGGTGGCCAGCCGGGTCCGGCAGCCGTCCCGGCTGGGCGTCCCGGGCTGCGGCCAGGACACGATCGCGGTCGCGTCGGACGCGGTGCTGACCTCGTACAGGCTGGTGGAGCGGATGTCGCTGCCGGCGCCGTTCGACCTGGGTGGGACCTGGTCGAGGTCGGTCTCCCCGGACAGGCCGATCGTGCCCTGCCAGCGGACCTTGACCGGGCCGGCGGTGGCCAGCGGGCTGTCGGACGGCAGGCTGTCGGACGGCGGGCTGGAGCTGGCCGGGCTGGAGACTGCCGGGGTTGTCGGCGCCGGCAGGCCCCCCGTCCGGCCCTGGCGAAGCTGGAGGTAGCCGAAAAGGCCAAGCATGACCGCCACGACGACCGCCGCAACCAGCACTCTCCAGTCCGCGCCGCGGCCCGCGGGCAACCCGCCTGGCCCGACGGTGGAAGGCAGTCCCACCGACTCGGCGGCTCGGGCGGGGCTCGCATGGGCCAGGACGGGCACGTGCTCGGCGAGATCGTCCGCGAGGGCGGCCAGGTCGACGTCCAGACTCCGCTGCCCCACCCGTGCCACCTGTACCAGGGCGAGCCCACGGACCTCCCCGGGCAGCTCGTCGGAGGCTGGCGGGGCGGCACCGTCAAGGAGCACCGGGACGATGCGGATCTGGCGCCGTAACGCCGTGGCGAGCTCAATGCGGACCCAGTCCCGCGGGTCGTCGATGCGCCTGCGGCCAGCGGCGTCAGCAGCGCTCAGCCACCTCCGGCCGATGACGGCCACCAGCACCTGGCAATGCGCTAACGCATCCCGGATGGCCTGCGGGTAGACGGTCCCGGGCGACATCGAGACGCAGTCCCGGAAGACCTGGTTGGCACCGAAATGCCGGCAGAGACCGGCGTGAATGTGCGCGGCGGCATAGGGGTCGTCGTCGTTGCGGTAGCTGACGAATATCGCGGCCACACCTGGTGCATCGGCCGAACCCATCTACGGCGGCCCGGCGTACACGTAGCTCTTGCCGTCGAGGTAGAGCAGCCCGGCGCCGAACGCCACCGAAGACACTGAGCTCGGCGACCCGTTGACGTAAAACGTCAGCCGACTTCCGGTGAGGCGGGCCTGGCCGGAAATGTCCGGCACCTTGTCAAAGTCCCAGAGGTAGCCACCGTCCGGCCAGAAGTGCAGGTACGTCGAGCCGAACAGCTGGCTCTCGCCACCACTCCAGGTGCCGATGAGCTGGGCCGGTACGGCGACCTGCGCCGGCCCCGGGTACTGGCCTCCGCCACTGGCATCGGAACCGCAGCCGGCGACGCCGAGCAGGGCCACCACGCCCAGCCCGACAACGGCGGTGGAGCGCGCCCTGGTCCACAGGGTCATCGGTCTTCTGGGGTCATCGGTCCTCCGAACCCGGATCGTCGCGGCCCGACACCGGCCCCGGCCCGCGCTACTACACGGGCTCCGATGGTACTGGGGAACCTCCTGCCGTATCGCGATAAGCGCGAACTGCCAGAGCTGGCGAAACGTCCGCTGGCGCGCCGGGATGCGTGGTCGGCGACACTGACACCTGACCCTGGGAGGCGTGTCATGGCTGGTCGGTGGGAACGGTTGCCCAGGCCGCTGCGCCCGCCCGCGACGCTGACCGGCTCGGGCATGCCGCGGCTGGTCTCGCCGTGGGTGGCCGTCCTGTTCGCGGGTGCGTCGCTCGCCCTCGTGCCGTGGGTCGCGCTGCTGTCCGCCGTCCTGCCGTCGCGGGTGCTCGCCGCGAACTGGCGCGTCATCTGGGTTGGGTTCGACCTGATGCTCCTGGTCACGCTCGGCACGACGGCGATCCGGATCTTCCGGCGTTCGCCGAAGATCGTGCTTCCCGCCACCGCCGCCGGGACGCTGCTCGTCTGCGACGCCTGGTTCGACGTCCTCGCCGCGGCCTCGGGCACCGAACGGGTCGTCGCCGTGCTGGTCGCCGTGGCTCTCGAGCTGCCGCTGGCCGCCGCCTGCTTCCGGGTTGCCTACGTCGTGGGAGACCTGTTCGAGCAGGCCCGCCCGCACCTGATCGCGGCCGGCTTCACCCTGAAGGGCCGCCGGCTGATCCCGCCAGGTCGGGCTGACCCCGCCGGACCCCTCGGCCAGCCGACCGCCGACTAGGGCGCCCTAACCGGGGGCCGAGAGAGCCGCGCGCGTCACCGTGACCTGGTGGTCAGCTCACAGCACCTCGCCGTCATCGGTCGTAGTGTCGGCAGTGGACATCCCCAGGGCAGCGCACGCCTCCAGCAACCTCCGGTCGCCGCTAGCCACGACAAGATCGTCGTCGTCGAACTGTTCAGCAGACGCACAATGCATCGCGTCGTAGCCTCGCAGCGCACAGATCCGCACCAGCTCCGCCGCCCGACTGACGACGACTTCATCTGCCTCTACGATGGCGAGCTCCGCCCAGAGCCGATCACGCAGGCGCAGCGCCGACCGATGATCGCGTTCAGCGAGCCGGCCCAGCCGAAGTGCCTGGGCTAGCGCGACAGCAGACTCGACGTACAGCAAGCGCGAGGTAGCGACCGCGTCAGACTCGTCCCACAACCGACGACACAACGCGCTGCCCGGCTCCACGACCAGCAGCGGTACAAACGCCGAGGTATCGAAGTAGCCGATCACCGCCGCTGCTCAGCCACCAGATCGCTCACCGTCCCGGTGGCTGGAACCGGCTCCGGCGCTGCCCGCTTGCGCCGCTTCGCCGGGCGGACGCGACCCTCCGCTATAAGCCGCTCCAACGCGGTGGGCTGCCCGACCGGCACGATGCGGGCGATCGCGCGTCCGTGATCAGTGACAGTTACTGTCCGCCCCTTCCGCACCTCGGCCAGGTGGCGACTCAGCCCGTCACGCAGTGCACGTACCCCAACGTCCACGGCAGCCCTCCTGTGGCCACGATCGTCCTAGCCAATAGCCACAACACCTGCTGCCCGGCCAGCGGGGTGGCGGGTCGGGCGCCGGTCATCATCGGCTCACCGCCTTCTTGTAACGCTGGATCGCCAGCGGCACGAAGACGAGCAGGAGCACCACGATCCAGGCCAGCGACGTCCACACCGGGTACCGCAGCGGCAGCGCGTCCGGCGAGGGGAACGCCGGGTTGACGTTGCCGAACAGCTCGCGCGCCGCCTGGGTGACCGCGGAGACCGGGTTCCACTCGGCCACGACCCGCAGCGGCCCGGGCAGCCGCGCCGCGTCAACAAAGGTGTTGGCGATAAACGTCACCGGAAAGATGGTGACAAAGCTGGCGTTGTTGAAGATCTCCGGGCTACGGATGACCAGGCCCAGCACCGCCATCGCCCAGGACGCCGCGTAGGCGAACAGCAGCAGCAGGGCGAAGCCGGCCAACGCCTCCAGCACCGAGGTGTGGATCCGCCAGCCCACGACGAGCCCGGTGATCGCCATGATCACCACCACCAGGGTGTTGTTGACCAGGTCGCTCGTCGTCCGGCCGATGAGCACCGCTGACCTGGCCATGGGCAGCGACTGGAACCGGTCGATGATGCCCTTCTGCATGTCGTCGGCCAGGCCGCTGCCGGTGATGGTCGAGCCGAAGATCATGGTCTGGGCGAAGATCCCGGCCATCAGAAACTCCCGGTAGGGCACCCCGGGCGTGGTGATCGAGCTGCCGAACACGTACGCGAACAGCAGCACGAACATGATCGGCGACAGGGTGGAGAAGACCAGCAGGTCAGGGACCCGCTTGATCTTGATGAGGTTGCGCCTGGCCACCACCGCGCCGTCGCCGAGCGCCTCCAGCACCATGCTCATCGGGTCACCTCCGCAGGCTGGTCCGGCTCGGCGCCATGCCCGGTCAGGGCGAGGAACACGTCGTCGAGCGTCGGTCTGCGCAGACCGAC
>DATILL010000075.1:0-5393 GCA_035476575.1 Mycobacteriales bacterium | reverse complement strand
ATCCCATACCCCCGCACCCCACCATTCAGCCGCCCCCGCCGGGCCCGCCTACGTTTCCCCCGCGCCGACCGCTCACTGATCTTGTCCGACTCCGCCGCAGCAGTTACGACCGCATCCCGGAACGCCTTACGCCCATCAGCCGTGGTCAGGTCGTACTCACCCGAGTGCGACCACACCCGCACCCCCCGCGACGCGAGCTCCAACAGCCGCTCACCCTCCAACACCTTCCGCGTCCACCGAGTCAGGTCCAGCACCCACACCCCACCCGAGACACCCGACTCCAACCGGCGCATCAGCCGGTCCCAGTCCGGCCGCACCACCTTCGGGTTCCACGCCGACTTGGAGTTGTCCTTGAACACCTCACCCACCGGCACCCCCCGACGCGCCAACGCCTCCCGCCCCATCTCCTCCTGCTCATCAACGTTGATCCAGTCACCATCCACCGCCCGCGACAGCCGCGCATAGATGTCGACCGGCCTGCCACTACCCGTAGCACCCATGCCAGAGATGTTAGTAAACCAACAACCGCGTACGCGCTGCTTGCCCGCATCGCCAACGGCCTTGGCATCCACAGAACAGCCTTCGGCCTGACCGACGTCACCAACCAGCAACGCCGCTCCCGCTACACCGCCTCCCACTCCACCCGCCCCGAACGGCTACACACCGTCACAACCACCACCTCACAACCAGTAGCAGCCTGAACACACTACCCAGCCAGATGCGAAGAGCCCGCCTGGCTCGCACAACGGAATCATCACCGACGCCGGAACAGCGGGTCTCCCGACCCCATCACCTTCGACATGACCACGTCCTTTTTTGACGTCGGTCCCACTCCATCCGGAGGGCTGGCAAGCCGCGCCCGGTCAGGCGGCGTGGAGGTAGCGATCTGGTGTCGCAGATCGGTCGCGTCCGGGTAGGTCGGCCAGATTTCGGTGCCGCGAGACACGTCGGCCAGCCGGTCGATGGCGCGCACCGAGTGCAGCGCCTCAGCCTAGTCGACGGCCTGGTTGTCGGCGGCTAGGCCGCCGGCCTAGCTGGACAGGCCGAGGGCGGACATCCGGGCAGAGTGCGCCTGGGTGATCCGCTTGAGCAGGGCGAGCACCCCGGACAGGTCACCGGAGCCCTCGATGATCAGCTCGGCCAGGGCGTCCCGCTCGGCGGCGACATGCTGCGCCTGGCTGAGCGCCTCGCCGATAAGCCGCCGAGCCCACAGTGCCAGCCGGCCGGCCACCGCGGGATCGGTCCGGATGGCCGCCCGTACCTCGCGGACCGCGAAGTCGGCCTGACCGGTGTCGGCCAGCGACTCCAGGACCAGCCTGCGCACCGGCTCGTCCAGGAAGGCAGCGATCTCCCGGTAGAAGTCCGCCGCGAACCCGTCCCCCACGTACGCCTTGACCAGGCCCTCCAGCCAGGTGGCCGGCGCGGTCTGCTGGTGGAAGGCGTCCAGCGGGGCCATGAACGGCGTCATCGCCTCCTCCGGATCCGCGCCGAGCTCGCGCAGCCGGGCCACCAGCCGGTCGAAGTGTCCCATCTCGGCCGCGGCTATCCGGGCCAGCGCGGCGCGGCCCGCCAGCGTCGGGGCCAGCCGGGAGTCCGCCGCCATCCGGTCGAACGCCATCAGCTCGCCGTACGCGAGCACCCCGAGCAGGTCGATCACGGCCTGCCGCCGAACCTCGGCGTTGGGCGCCCCCACGTCCGTCATCGTGGCCGCTTCCGTGGCGGCGTTCTCGTCCAGCGGATCCTCCCGTCTCAGGCGCCCGGTGTGGCGCGTGCGGTCAACCGACCCTACCCGCGTAGACTTGCCGACGTCTGGCGCACCAGGCGGCAGACAGATCTTGCGCGCGGACGCCCCGGTCGGGCCACTCGTCCCCTCCAGCCTCGGCGCCGGTCCCGCAACCTCCGACCAGGAAAGCGCGGTCGACTGCCCGAGGTGTGGCAACCCGCGCTCGTTGCGGAGAGAGGCGATTATCCTGACCGGTACCACAGCAACCCCGGAGTACACCCCCGACGAGATCGAGGAGTTCGAGCCGCTGGTCGCGCGGGCTCCGGTCCGCCCGGACAGCCCGACGTTCGCCGAGCTCGGCACCGACCCGCGGATCGTCGAGGCGCTGGCCGCGGTCGGCATCACCCAGACCTTCGCGATCCAGGAGCTTACCCTGCCGATGGCCATGTCCGGGCACGACGTGATCGGCCAGGCGCGCACCGGCACGGGCAAGACGCTCGGCTTCGGCGTCCCGCTGCTGCAACGCCTCGGCGCACCGCAGAGCGGCCCGCCCCGGGCGCTGATCGTGGTCCCCACCCGCGAGCTGGCCGTGCAGGTGACCCATGACCTGGCCACCGCTGGCGCTCGGCTCGGCCTACGCTGCACCTCCATCTACGGCGGCCGGGCGTACGACCCGCAGGTCGCCGCGCTGCGCAAGGGCTCCGACGTCGTCGTCGGTACGCCAGGCCGGCTGCTCGACCTGCTCAAGCAGAGGCACCTGAAGCTGGACCGGATCAGCGTGCTGGTGCTGGACGAGGCCGACGAGATGCTCGACCTCGGCTTCCTGCCGGACATCGAGAAGCTGATCAGCGTGCTGCCCACCGACCGGCAGACGATGCTCTTCTCAGCCACCATGCCCGGCCCGATCGTGGCGCTGGCCCGCCGGTTCCTGCGCCAGCCAACCCAGATCCGGGCCGAGTCCCACGACGAGGACCCGGGCATCATCCCGCCGTCGGTGCAGCAGTTCGCCTACCGGGCGCACGCGCTGGACAAGACCGAGATGCTGGCCCGGCTCCTGCAGTCCCGCGGCCGCGGGCTGACCATGATCTTCTGCCGGACCAAGCGGACGGCGGCCAAGGTCGCCGAGGACCTGGCCGAACGGGGCTTCGCGGCCGCCGCGGTACACGGCGACCTCGGCCAGGGCGCCCGGGAGCAGGCCCTGCGGGCCTTCCGCAACGGCAAGATCGACGTGCTGGTGGCCACCGACGTGGCGGCCCGCGGCATCGACATCGACGACGTCACGCACGTGATCAACTACCAGTGCCCGGAGGACGAGAAGAACTACATCCACCGGGTCGGACGCACCGGGCGGGCCGGCAAGACCGGCATCGCCGTCACCATGGTCGACTGGGACGAGCTCAGCCGCTGGCGGATGATCTGCGACATCCTGAGCCTGCCGTTCCACGAGCCGCCGGAGACCTACTCGACCTCCGAGCACCTGTACGTCGACCTGGACATCCCGTCGGCGGTCGGCGCGGAGCTGCCGTCCGAGCGCCGGGTCCGGGCTGGGCTGGCCGCCGAGGAGGTCGAGGATCTCGGCGAGACCGGCCGCGGGCGGTACGCGGTACGCCGGAAGGTCGCTGGCGGGCGGGGGGTCCGGCTTGGCCGCCCCGGACGCCGGTCGCTATCCGGCGACGCCACCCTGGACGGCGACGTGACGGTGTCGGAGCCACGTCGGGACCGCCCCGCCCGGCAGCGCCGACGGACCCGCTCCGGCCAGCCGGTCGAGGACCCTGGTACCCGAGGAGACGCGGCCGGGCCGGCATCGGCTCCCCCGGCCGGGCCTGCCCCGGACGCCGAGGATGCCGGGACGGCCCGACGGCGGCGCCGCCGCGGTGGTCGTGGCCGGGGGCGGGGCGAGGGCTCCGCGGGCCCGGGCGAGAGGGGAACCGGCGAGGCGGGGACTGGCGAGCCCGGCCCGGCCCGGCCGGCGGACGGCGGCCCCGCGCCCGACTGATGCGGCTGCTCGCGATCACCGACACGCATGTGCCGACGCGGGCCCGGGACCTGCCGGCCACGCTGTGGGCCGAGGTCGCCCGGGCGGACGTCGTACTGCATGCCGGCGACTGGGTGGACGAGACGCTGCTGGCCGCCGTGACGGCCCGAGCGGACCGGCTGGTCGGCTGCTACGGCAACAACGACGGTCCGGCGGTGCGCGCCCAGCTTCCCGAGGTCGCCTACGCCGAGCTGGCCGGCGTGCGGTTCGCGGTCGTGCACGAGACCGGGGCCGCGGTGGGCCGGGAGGCCCGCTGCGCGGCGGCGTACCCCGGGGTGGACGTGCTGGTCTTCGGGCACAGCCACATCCCATGGGACTCGGTCGCTCCTGGCGGCCTGCGGCTGCTCAACCCCGGTTCGCCGACCGACCGGCGCCGCCAGCCGTTCCACACCTACCTGACGATGGCGGTGCACGACGGGACGCTGTCCGAGGTCACCCTGCACCGCCTGTCGCGCTGACCCGTCCGGTTCCACCGTACGCTCACGGCGTAACCGGTGGCGACATCGAGCCGGCGCCACCCGGCGTTGCCGCAGCATGACCTCCCAGAACGACGACGAGGCGCTGGACGCCTACTCCCGGATCGTCACTGGGGTGGCCGCCGCCGTGCGTCCGGCGGTGGCGGCGCTCCGGGTCCGCGGGCCGCGCGGTGAGGGGGCCGGCTCGGGCGTGGTGTTCACCGACGACGGCTTCATCGTCACCAGCGCGCACGTGGTCGGTACGGCGATCGCCGGCCAGGCCACCTTTCTGGCCGGCACCGAGACCGAGGTGGACGTGGTGGGCGCCGACCCGCTGTCCGACCTGGCCGTGCTGCGCGCCCGCGGCGAGACGCCGTCCCCGGTCACCTTCGGCGACGCCGACGGGCTCAGGGTCGGCCAGCTCGTGGTCGCAGTCGGCAACCCGTTCGGGCTGGCTGGCACCGTCACCGCGGGGGTGGTCAGCGCGCTCGGCCGGGCGTTCCCGGTCCGGGCCGGCCGTACCATCCGGATGATCGACGACGTGATCCAGACCGACGCCGCCCTCAACCCGGGCAACTCCGGTGGCGCCGTCGCCGACTCGGGCGCCCGGGTGGTGGGCATCGCCACCGCCGTCGCCGGGGTCGGCCTCGGCCTGGCCGTGCCGGTCAACCCGACCACCCAGCGCATCCTGTCCGAGCTGATGGCGAACGGCCGGGTCCGGCGGGCCTGGCTGGGGGTGGGCGGCGTACCGGTCCCGCTGTCGCCAGCGCTGGCCGAGCGGCTCGGCCGCCGTACCGGCCTGCGCGTTACTGAGGTGGTGCCGCTCAGCCCGGCCGGCCACGCCGGGCTGTACGTCGGCGACATCATCCTGTCGGCCGGCGACCGGCCCATCGCCGGCGCCCAGGACCTGCAGCGGCTGATGCTCGGTGACTCGGTCGGCACCCGGTTCCCGATCACGGTGCTGCGCAAGGGCGCCCTGGTCGACGTCATCGCGGTCCTGGAGGAGCTGCGCGTCTGAGCAGGGCTGAGCGCGTCTAGCTGGTTGATTCCAGGGGGTCAGTGGTTGTAGGCGGTCAACGATCGCATGAGGGTTGTGCGGTCTTGTCGTTGTGCCAGATGGCGGCGGTCAGGGCGAGGGTGTGTTGCAGGACGCGGACGGTGACCCCGGCCGGGGTGCGTC
>DATILL010000074.1:0-78213 GCA_035476575.1 Mycobacteriales bacterium | reverse complement strand
GGCCGAACGCGAGGCCGCCGAGGCCCACACCCGCCGGGACCTGCGCATCTCCCCCGCCGGCCCAGGGCTCAAGCGCATCTGCGGGCTCCTGGACACCGAAGGCGCCGAAACCCTCCGCGTCGCCCTCGACCCGCTGGCCGCGCCCCGCCCCGCCGACCCCGACACCGGCGTGCGGGACGAACGCACCCACGGGCAGCGGATGGCCGACGCGTTGGTGGACCTGGCAGACCGGTCCCTGCGGATGGGGGAGCTGCCCGACAACGGCGGCGAACGCCCCACCCTCATCGTCACCATGCCGTATGACAAGCTGGCCGCCGCCACCGGCGCCGGCACGCTGCCCACCGGCGACATCCTCCCGGCCAGCCAGGTCCGCCGCCTCGCCTGCGACGCAAACATCATCCCCGCCGTCCTGGGCGGGGAAAGCCAGGTGCTGGACCTCGGCCGTGGCTCCCGCCATTATGTCGGCGCGGCCCGCCGCGCCATTGTTCTCCGCGACCGCGGGTGTGTCTTCCCCGGCTGTGACCGCCCCTACCAGTGGTGCCAGGTCCACCACTGCACCCACTGGGCCAACGGCGGCAGAACAGACCAGAACAACGGCGTCCTCCTGTGCACTTTTCACCACCGCGCCGTCCACCACAACGGCTGGGACGTACACATAGCAGCAGACGGACTACCCGAGCTCCTACCCCCACCATCAGTCGACCCGGAGCGGAAACCCATCCGACACCACCGACACCGAAAACGAACCGCATGACACAGCACGACACGGTGGCCGCCGCACGACGAGCACCGGCGCCACACGCCGGACAGCGGCCACCCAACCCCCCCACGCCCTGCCTCGGCGCCAGGCCCGGCAAGTGGCCATGCCCCATAGTTGGCCACCCGAACCCACCAACCGACCACTCGCGGATTCGGGTCAGACGCTCAGCGCTCAGGCCCAGGAGTCGGCGGTGCCGACGACCTTGGCAGGCAGGCCGCCCACCACGGCACCGGCCGGGACGTCGCGGGTGACCACGGCACCGGCCGCCACGACGGCACCGTCCCCGATCGTGACGCCCTTGAGGATGACCGCCCGGGTGCCCACCCACACCCGGTCACCGATCACGATCGCCGCCCGCGACGGCTTCGGCTCGCCGTCCACCGTGATGGTGTGGAAGTCGTTGTCCAGCACCTGCACGTCCCATGAGAGCGTGCAGTCCCGGCCGATCGTCACCGACTCGGCGACCAGGATCTTGGTCAGCCCGTTGACGTTCGTGCCGTGCCCGATCGTGAGCGTCCCGGAGTCGACCACGACCCGCACCCCGCGCTGCAGGCTCACCATTCCGGCGACGGCGAACGTCGCACCCGGCCGGACCCGGATGACCGAGTGGTCGTCCGCGCTGGTCAGCCCGAACGGCCCGAGCCCCACCCGCAGCGCCCCCCCGGCGGCCACCGCGATCCGGCCCGCGCCGTCCAGCACGGTGGGGGAGCCGATCCAGATGGCTCGCCGCCCGAGCACGCGGTGCCGCAGCACGCCGCCGTAGAACGCCCGCGCCGAGGTCTCCCGGCCGCCGCGCAGCGAGCGCATCGCCCTGCGGTACTCCCAGAACTCACCCACGGCGGTCGCTCCTCGTGGCTCGGCGCCGCCGGAATCTAGCAGCCGGCCACGATCAGCCCGTCCAGTGCCCGATGCGGTCCCACCACATCTCGCTCGCCAAACGAGACGTGGGTCTGGCGTTCAGCGGGACGGCTGGACCCGGTGCCGCGCGTCCGGCCAGGGTTGCGTATGGGGCGGGATTGGGGGGCGTACGGGGAGGGCCGGTATCCTCTGCTCGCCGAGCGGGCCCGACGGACGCCCGCGGACTGTAGCACCCCCATGTCAGGAGTTTTCGCCCGTGACCGCCGTCCCATCGACCGGCGCAGCCCCCGCAGCGACGCAGCCACCCGCCCCCAACCCGCCAGCGCCCCAGGCACCAGCGACGCAGCCGGCAGTACCGCACGCCGCTGACCTGCCGCCCACGCAGACCGTCCCGCACCCGCACGCGAGCACCCAGAGCGGCATCGGCCCGACCGGGCCGAACAGCCTCGACGTCACGATCGTGCTGCCCTGCTACAACGAGCAGGACCACGTCATGCTCGAGGTCGAGCGGATCAGCAAGGCGATGGACGCCAGCGGCTTCTCCTACGAGCTGCTGGTCATTGACGACAAGTCGACCGACGACACCCTGGAGGTCCTGCAGGAGGCGCTGCCGCTGTTCCCCCACATGCGGCTGATGCCGTTCCGCCGCAACGGCGGGTCGGGCACCGCGCGCCGGATCGGCACCCGCGAGGCCTACGGCCGGATCGTGGTGTGGACCGATGCCGACATGACCTACCCGAACGAGCGGATCCCGGAGTTCGTCCAGTACCTGCTGGACCACCCGGACGTAGACCAGGTGGTCGGTGCCCGGACCTCCGAGCAGGGCACCCACAAGGTGCTCCGGGTGCCGGCGAAGTGGGTCATCCGCAAGGTCGCCGAGCGGCTGTCCGCCACCAAGATCCCGGACCTGAACTCTGGCCTGCGGGCGATCCGCCGGGACGTCGCGCTGCCCTACCTGCGGCTGCTGCCACCCGGGTTCTCCTGCGTCACCACGATCACGATGTCGTTCCTGTCCAACCAGCACCCGGTCGACTACATCCCGATCGACTACGCCAAGCGGGCCGGCTCGTCGAAGTTCCACTTCGTCAAGGACGCCTACCGCTACATCCTGCATGTGCTGCGGATGGTCATGTACTTCAACCCGATCAAGGTGCTGATGCCGGTCGCGCTGTGGCTGCTCGGCCTCGGGTTCGTCAAGTCCATCGTGGACGTCGTCCGCTACCACTTCCGGATTACTACGAACACGCTGCTGCTGCTGGTCACCGGTCTGATCATCGCGTCGGTGGCGCTGCTGGCGGACCTGATCGTCCGATCGAGGTCCGACTAGTGCGCATCGCCGTCGTCGGGCCGGCGCACCCCTACAAGGGCGGGGTCGCGCAGTACACCACCGCGCTGGCGCACGAGCTGGCCCGCGCCGGCCACCAGGTCCGGCTGGAGTCTTGGTCGCACCAGTACCCCCGGCTGCTCTACCCCGGCCAGCTCACCGTGCGCGAGCCGGAGCTGCCGGTGTACCCGGGCACCGCGCGGGCACTGTCCTGGCGCCGCCCGGACTCCTGGTACCGGCTCGGCCGGCGGCTGCGCGGCCACGACCTGGTGGTGCTCGTCGTGGTCACGCCGGTGCAGATGCCGGCGTACCGAGGCATCCTGGCCGGGCTGGGACGGGACCGCCGGACGAGGGTCGTGGCCGAGTGCCACAACGTGCTGCCGCACGAGCGCCGGGCGGTCGACGTCCGGCTGATGCGCGGCGTGCTGTCCCGCGTGGACGGCGTGCTGGCCCACTCCGCCGCTCAGGGCGAGATTGCCCGCGGCCTGACCGACCGGCCGGTCGCCGTCCGGCACATGGCCCCGCTGCTGGTGGCAACCGCGTCCCGGTCGTCCGTGGACGCCGCGGTGGGCTCCGCCGGGCCAGGCGAGCCGCACCACCGGCTGCTGTTCTTCGGGCTGGTCCGGCCGTACAAGGGGCTGGACGTGCTGCTGCGCGCGCTGGCGGCTGAGCCTGAGGGGGTGCCCGAGCAGGTGCGGCTGCGGGTCGCGGGGGAGTTCTGGGGCGGGCCGGAGCCAACCCAGGCACTGGTCGCCGAGCTCGGGCTGGCCGATCGGGTCGAGCTGCGGCCCGGCTACGTGGACAGCGCCGACGTCCCCGGCCTGTTCGTCGACGTGGACGCGCTGGTGCTGCCCTACCGCACCGCCACCGCGTCGCTGAACACCTTCCTCGCCTTCGAGCATGGCGTGCCGGTGATCGCGACCCGGGTCGGTACGGCGGCGGCCGACGTCCGGGACGGGGTGGACGGCGTGCTGTGCGAGCCGGACGACGTGACGTCGCTGGCCACGGCGCTGCGCCGGTTCTACGCCGAGGCGATGCCGGCCAAGCTGCGGGCGGGCGTGCCGCCGGTGGACCCGGCGCCGGAGTGGGCCGGTTACCTGGACGCGCTGCTCACCGTCGGCGGTACGGCCGGGCGGCGGGCGGCGCGGCAGTGACCGACGCCGCGACTACCGACGAGGAGATGGCCGCCCCGCCGTCCGGAGGCCGGCGCCGCGGCCAGGGGCACCGCCAGCGCCCGGTCCGCTGGGGTCCGGTCCGGTGGGCCAAGGTCGGCTTCGGTGTAGCCGTGGTGGCGTTTGGGGCGCTGTTCGTGGCCCGGCACGCCGCCGAGGTGGGCCGGGCGCTCGGCGAGATGGGCTGGCTGCCGGTGCTCGGCTCGATCCCGCTCGGCGCGGCCGGCATGCTCGCCGCGATGATGGCCTGGCGGGCGATCCTGGCCGACCTCGGGTCGCCGCTGCGGGTCGGCCAGGCCAGCCGGGTGTTCTTCATCAGCCAGCTCGGCAAGTACCTGCCCGGGTCGGTGTGGCCGATGCTGGCCCAGGTCGAGCTCGGCCGCGCGTTGCGGGTGCCGCGCCGGTCGTCGTTCGCCGTGGGCCTGCTGGCTATCGTGCTGTCGCTGGCGGTCGGGCTGTCGGTGGCGTTCACGCTGCTGCCGGTGGGCGCGACCGGCGCGCTACGGCGGTACTGGTGGACGGCGTTCGCAGTGCCGGTGCTGCTCGCCGCGCTACATCCGCGCGTCGTCACCAGCGGGCTGAACCTGCTGCTCCGGACGGTCCGCCAACAGCCGCTGGAGGCGGCGCCGACCGTCCGTGGCATGGTGCGCGCGGCCGGCTGGCAGGTGCTGAACTGGCTGCTGCTCGGCCTGCACTGCTACCTGCTGGTGCTCGGCTACCACGTCGACGCGGCCAGGACGCTGCCGCTGGCGGTCGGTGGGTTCGCGTTCGCCTACTGCCTCGGCGTGCTGTTCATCCCGGCCCCGGCCGGCGCCGGCGTCCGGGATACCGTGCTGGTGCTGGCGCTAGCCGCCGCGCTGGCCCGGCCGCAGGCGCTGGCGGTCGCGTTGGTGTCCCGCGTCGTGATGGCCGGGGTCGACTTCGCCTTCGGCGCCTTCTGGGCGTCCCGCCGTACCCGTACCGAGTAGGAGATCCGATGCCGAATGCCGCACCCCCCGGTGGCCGCGTCCTGGCCGTCGCCAAGCGGGCGGCCGAGAACGTGCTGTGGACCCGGGTGGCTGCCCAGCGCACTCTTGAGGCGCGCCGCTACCCGCAGGGCCGGCCGCGCCCTGAGCCGGTGCCGCCGACCGACGTGCTGCGCACGCACGCGGAGTGGCAGGCGGCGGTGCGCGAGTGCCGCCGGCTGCGGCTGCCGCTGCACCGCGACCGGCCGAAGAACTGGGACGCCCTCGGCGCGGTGAGCGTCGTGCTCGCGGAGTGCGGCCCGGCCGCCTCGGTGCTGGACGCCGGGGCCGCGCGGTACTCCTCGGTGCTGCCGTGGCTGCGCCTGTACGGCCTGTCCGACCTGGTGGGCAACAACCTGGAGTTCGGCGCGGACGTGCGGCACGACGGCGTGCTGTTCCGGTATGGCGACATCACCGGCACCGACTTCCCGGACGGCCGTTTCGACGCGGTGACCTGCATGAGCGTGATCGAGCATGGCGTGCCGCTGGAGCCGTTCCTGGCCGAGTCGGCCCGGATCCTCAAGCCCGGGGGCCTGCTGGTGGTCTCCACCGACTACGACCAGGACCCGCCGGACACGAGTGACCACCTTGCCTACGGCCAGCCGGTGCACATCTTCTCGCCCGCCGAGATCAAGGACCTAGTGACCTTGGCGAGCGACAAGGGTCTCGATCTTGAGGGCGAGCTCGCTACCGAGCACCAGTCCCGGCCGGTGCACTGGCAGCGCATGGGGCTGGACTACACGTTCATCCGGCTGGTTTTCCGCCGGCGCTGACGGCCGGCGTCCGGCCGGACGCCGCCGTACGGACGGGACCTGCCTACAGGTCTCTGACCGCGGGGATGACCTCGCGGCCGATGATCTTCACCGGTTCCAGGGTGTGCACGTTGGCGACCCCGCCGATCACGGTCTGGATGCCCAGGCCGGCCAGCCGGGTGAGGCTGGCGATCGTCTCGGCGACCTTCTCGCCGCGTTCGCCCACGTCGAAGACGAAATATGCGGTCTTCTCGATCTCGTCGTAGTCCCGGCCGACCGTGACGCAGTGCTCCCGCAGCACCTCCAGCTTGTGCGGCAGCTCTGGGCTGGGGAACAGGTTGCAGGCCTGCGCGTACTGCGCGACCAGCCGCAGTGTCTTCTTCTCCCCGCTGCCGCCGACCAGGATCGGCGGATGCGGCCGGCTGAGCGCCTGCGGCACGTTGAGCGGCCGGTCAAGCCGGTAGTGCTTGCCCTCGAACGGCTCCTCGTTGCCCGACCACATCTGCAGGCAGATCTGCAGCGTCTCCTCCAGCCGCTCGAACCGCTCGGCGGTCGGCGGGAACGGCAGGCCCAGCCCGCGCGCCTCCTCCTCGTTCCACGCCGCGCCGATGCCGAGCCAGGCCCGCCCGCCGGACAGCACGTCGAGGGTCGTGACGATCTTCGCCAGCAGTCCGGGCTCCCGGTAGACCACGCCGGTGACCAGGGTGAGCAGCTCGACCCGCTCGGTGTGCGCGGCCAGGAAGCCGAGCGTGGTGTACGCCTCGAGCATGTCCCTCTCTGGCGGCCCGATTGGCCCGATCTGGAACAGGTGGTCCATCACCGCCAGGAGATCGAAGCCGGCCTCGTCCGCGGTCCGGGCGATGGCGGCCAGGTCGGCACCCATCGTGGCCGGACCGCCCGGCCAGGTGAAATCAGGAATCTGCAGACCAATACGCACGGGCCACCTCCATCGCCGATCCTGCCATCAGAGCACCTCGCCCGTCACCACGGTCCCCCCGTGTGGTCACCTTTCGGCGTTGTGGTGACCTGTCGTTGTCTGCGGCGCCCGTGTGGTCACCTTTCGGCGTTGTGGTGACCACACGTGGTCCGCGGCGCCCCATAGGTGACCACACGGCGTTGAGGTGACCACACAGGCGGCGGGGAGGTGGGTCGGGCGGCTATCGTGACCGGCCGTGACCCGTCTCGCCATCGTGCTCGAGCAGTGCCTGGCCCCGGTCCCCGGCGGCACCGGCCGGTACGCCCGCGAGCTGGCCACCGCCCTTGCCGCCACGGCCCCTCCCGGCAGCACGGTCACCGGCTGGACGGCGTACCACCGCGACCCGGCCGCAGCGAGGATCCCCAGCGCCGGCGGCCCGCACCGCCTGCCGCTGCCCAGGCGGGCACTGGTCATCGCCTGGGAGCGCGGCCTCGGCCCGACCCCGCGCGGTGACCTCGTGCACGCCCCGACCCCGCTGGCCCCACGCCGGGCCAGCGGCCGGCCGCTCGTCGTGACCGTGCACGACACGGTGCCCTGGACTCACCCCGGGACGCTCACCCCGCGCGGCGTCGCCTGGCACCAGCGGGCGATCGGGTACGCCGCCCGCGCGGCCGACCGGATCGTCGTACCCACCCATGCCGTGGCCGCCGAGCTGGCAGCGATCTTCCCGGCCGCCGCCCGCAGGATCGCCGTGATCAGCGAGGGCGTCAGCGCCGGCCTCACCCCACCTCCGGACGCCGCCGAGCGGGCCGTCCGGCTGCGCCTCCCGGACGGCGGCTATCTGCTGAGCCTGGCCACCCTGGAGCCACGCAAGGGCCTGGACGTGCTGCTCGCCGCGCTCGCCTCACCCAAGGCGCCCGACCTGCCCCTGGTCGTGGTCGGCCAGCCCGGC
The DNA here is from genome assembly GCA_035476575.1 of Mycobacteriales bacterium. Classification (GTDB taxonomy): domain Bacteria; phylum Actinomycetota; class Actinomycetes; order Mycobacteriales; family JACQDL01; genus DATILL01. The sequence goes on along the minus strand of DATILL010000074.1, from coordinate 70,475 downwards.
TGGGGCGGCGTCGACCCGCTCGCCAAGGCGGCCGAGCTCGGCCTGCGTCCGGACCGGGTCCGGCTGCTCGGACGCCTCCCGGACGCCGACCTGGCGGTGGTGCTGTCCCGGGCCACCGTGCTGGCCGCGCCCAGCCGGGCGGAGGGGTTCGGGCTGCCGCCGTTGGAGGCGATGGCGGCCGGGGTGCCGGTGGTCAGCTCGGACGCGCCAGCGCTGGTCGAGGTCGGCGGCGGGGCGACGCTCGTCGTCCCCCGGGACGACCACGCGGCCCTGGCCGAGGCGCTGGCCCAGGTCGTGCACGACGGCGAGCTACGCGCCGGCCTGGTCGAGCGGGGCCGGCGACGTGCGGCGGAGTTCAGTTGGACGGCGTCCGGCCGCGCTCTGTGGCGTCTCTACGACGATCTGTAGTCGGCTATCCCGACCGCGCCACGCGGCGTGGGCGCGGGAACATGCCCGCCTGTGCGCGGCGTAGGCTGTGCGGCGAACTGCCCGAGCAGGACGGGAAACTGACGTTTGTCAGAAGTGAGCCAAGGAGTGTCCGTGTCCGACCGCGCGCCCCGCGTCCTCGTTGACGCGACGGCCGTTCCCGCCGATCGCGGCGGAGTTGGACGCTACGTCGACGGGCTCGTCTCCGCGCTGGGCTCGGCAGACGCCGACCTGGCCATTGTCTGCCAGCGGGCCGACGCCGAGCGGTACGGCCGGTTGGCGCCGGCCGCCCGGATCCTGCCCGGCCCCACCGCGATCTCGCACCGGCCGGCGCGGCTGGCCTGGGAGCAGGCCGGCCTGCCGGTGGTGGCCCAGCAGGTGGAGGCCCAGGTCCTGCACTGCCCGCACTACACCATGCCGGTGCGGCCCGGCCGGCCGGTCGTGGTGACGATCCACGACGTCACGTTCTTCACCCAGCCCGAGGTGCACACTACGGTCAAGGGTCCGTTCTTCCGCTCCGCGATCAAGAACGCGCTGCACCGGGCTAGCCGCTGTATAGCCCCTTCCAAGGCCACCCGGGACGAGCTGGTCCGGGTGCTGGCCGCCGACCCCACCCTGATCGACGTGGCCTACCACGGCGTTGACCACGAGGCGTTTCATGTGCCGAGCGAGGTGGAGAAAGAACGGGTGCAGCGCCGGCTCGGCCTGCACGGCACGCAGTACATCGCCTTTCTCGGCACCCTGGAGCCGCGGAAGAACGTGCCCTCCCTGGTGCGCGGCTGGGTGAAGGGCTTCGCCGCCCGCGAGGATCCGCCCGCCCTGGTCCTGGCCGGTGGCTCCGGCTGGGACGACGACATCGACCAGGCGATCGCCGAGGTCCCGTCGCACCTGCGGGTGCTCCGGCCGGGCTACCTGCGCTTCGCCGACCTGCCCGGGTACCTGGGCGGGGCGCTCGTGGTGGCCTACCCCAGCCACGGCGAAGGCTTCGGGCTGCCAGTGCTGGAGGCGATGGCCTGCGGCTCGCCGGTGCTCACCACGCCGCGGCTGTCGTTGCCCGAGGTCGGCGGCGACGCGGTCGCCTACACCGAGGCCGACTCCGACTCGATCGCGGATGGCCTGGTCGCGCTGGTGGACGACGCGGACCGGCGGCGCCGGCTGGCCGAGGCTGCGGTGGTCAGGTCGGGTGAGTTCACCTGGTCCGCCAGCGCCGAGGTGCATCTGGCGGCGTACGCCCGAGCGGCCAGCCGGTGACGTCGCCGACCGTCGCGGTCGTGGTGGTGACGTACTCGCCGGGCGAGATGCTGGACCACTTCCTGGACACCCTGGAGAAGGCCACCGCCAGCCCGTACGAGGTGGTGCTGGCCGACAATGGCTCGACCGATGGCGCGCCGGAGCGGGCTGCCGGCCGGGCCGGCGTCCGGCTGCTGCCGACCGGCGGAAACCTCGGCTACGGCCGGGCCGCCAACCACGGCGCCGCCGCTACCAGCGCGCCGTACGTGCTGGTCGCCAACCCGGACGTGAGCTTCGAGCCCGGCGCGCTGGACGCCCTGCTGGCCGCGGCCGGCCGCTGGCCCCGGGCCGGCTCGGTCGGGCCGCTGATCCTGCGGCCGGACGGGTCGCGCTACCCTTCGGGGCGGGCACTGCCGTCGCTCGGCGGGGGCATCGGGCACGCGCTGTGCGGCTGGTGGTGGCCGGGCAACCCATGGACGCGGGCCTACCGGCAGGAGCGCGGCACGCCGAGCGAGGGGCCGGTCGGCTGGCTGTCCGGCTCCTGCCTGCTGCTGCGGCGGGAGGCGTTCGACGCGGTCCGCGGCTTCGACCCGGCGTACTTTATGTACTTCGAGGATCTCGACCTGGGTGAGCGGATCGGCCGGGCTGGCTGGCAGAACGTCTACGTCCCGTCCGCCGTGGTCACGCACGAGGGTGGGCACGCCACCCGGCGTCACCGGGCCGCGATGGCCGCCGCGCACCACCGCAGCGCCTACCTGTACCTGTCCCGCCGGTACCCCGGCTGGCGGTACCTTCCGCTCCGGCTGGTGCTGCGGGGCGGCCTGGCGGGCCGGGCGGCCCTGGCCCGGCTGGTGCCCGAGGTTGGCTCCGCCCGCTGACCCATCGACATGTCGGGGTAGCTAACCTCTGGGCACCCTCGACAGCTCGACGGTCGCGGCGGAAATGCGGGAGAAGGGAAACCTAGTGCGGTACGGCGTGATCATGGCCGGTGGCGCGGGCACCCGGCTGTGGCCGATGTCCCGGGCGGCCCGGCCCAAGCAGCTCCTGGAGCTGGCGGGCGGCCGGAGCCTGCTGCGGCTGGCCTTCGACCGGCTGGCCGCGGTGCTGCCGGCCGGGCAGATCCTCGTTTGTACGGCGGAGGCGCACCGTGCCGCCGTGCTGGCCAACCTGCCCGGCCTGGCCGCCGACAACGTGATCGGCGAGCCGTGCGGCAGGGACACCGCCAACGCCGTCGGCCTGCCGGCCGCGGTGCTTGCCCGGCGCGACCCGGAGGCGGTTGTGGCGTTCGTCTCGGCCGACCACGTGATCGAGCCGGTCGAGGTTTTCGCCGAGCGGCTGGACACTGCGTTCCGGCTGGCCGAGGAGCACAAGGACGGGCTGGTGACGCTGGGCGTCGTACCCACCACGCCGCACACCGGCTACGGCTACATCGAGCGTGGCGGGCCGCTGGCCAGTGCCGGCTACCGGGTCTCGGCGTTTCGCGAGAAGCCGGACGCCGCGACCGCGAGGTCCTATGTGGACAGTGGCCGGTACTACTGGAACTCCGGGATGTTCGTCTGGCGGGCGGCCACCGTGCTGGCCGAGCTGGAGACCCACCTGCCCGAGTCGTACGCCGGCCTGGCCCGGATCGCGGCGGCCTGGGACGGCCCGGACCGGGCCGGCGTGCTCGCCGCGACGTACCCGACCCTGCCCAAGATCAGCATCGACTACGCCGTCCTGGAGCCGGCCGCGCAAGGCCGCGGCGGGGCGCAGGTGTTCGTGGTCGAGCTGCCGGTGAGCTGGCTGGACATCGGCTCCTGGCCGGCGCTGGCGTCCATTGTGGACGGTGACGGGGCCGGCAACGCGGTGCGGGCCGCCACCGCGCTGCTGGACTCGGCTGGCAACATCGTGGTCAGCGACCAGCCGGAGCACCTGGTGGCCGCCGTCGGGCTGCGCGACATGATCGTCGTACACACCAGGGATGTCACCATGATCTGCTCGCGGGCCGACGCCGAGCAGGTCAAGCGGCTAGTCGCGGACGTCGGGCGGCAGTACGGCGAGCGGTACCTCTGAGCGCCAGCCGGGCGAGCACCGGGTGAGCACCGGGTGAGCGCGGACGGGCGGACCTGGCGGCCGGGCTGGGCGGTGGACCTGCGCGCCACGCTCGGCTGCCTGGTCCGCGGCCCGGCCGATCCGGCGCACCGGGTCGGCGGCGGCCGGTTCTGGCGGGTCGCGGTCACCCCGGACGGCCCGGCCACGCTGGCGCTGCACCGCGTCGGGTCCGGGGCCCAAGGTGGGTCCGGGGCCCAAGGTGGGTCCGGGGCCCAGTGCGAGGTCTGGGCGCAGGCGTGGGGGCCGGGCGCGGGGTGGGCGCTGGCCGCCGTACCCGACCTGCTCGGCGCGGCCGACGACGTCGCCGGCTTCGCGCCGGCCCATCCGCTGCTGCGCGAGACGTGGCGGCGGCACGCTGGGTTGCGGATGCCGCGGACCGGGCTGGTGCTCGACCAGCTCGTGCCGGCGATCCTGGAGCAGAAGGTGACCGGGGCGGAGGCCCACCGGTCCTGGGGGGAGCTGTGCCGGTGGTACGGCGAGCCGGCGCCCGGGCCGGCGCCCGCCGGGATGCGGGTACCGCCCACGCCGGCCGTGCTGCGCGAGCTGGCCGACTGGGACTGGCACCGGGCCGGCGTCACCCCCCAGCGCCGGCAGGCCATCCGGCGGGCCTGCGCGGTCGCTGCTCGGCTGGAGGAGGCGGTCGGCCTGCCGCCGGCCGCGGCTCTGGACCGGCTCCGGGCACTGCCGGGGATCGGGCCGTGGACGGCGGCCGAGGTGGCGCAGCGGGCGTTCGGGGATGCCGACGCGGTCAGCGTCGGCGACTACCACATCCCGGGGCTGGTCGGCTGGGCGCTGCTCGGCCGGCCGGTAGACGACGCCGGGATGCTGGCCCTGCTGGCGCCGTACGCCCCGCACCGGCAGCGGGTGGTCCGGCTGGTCGAGCTAGCCGGGGTGGACAAGCCCCGGTTCGGCCCCCGGCTGCCGGCCCGCGACTACCGCGTCATCTGACCGCCTGCCCGGGTCAGGTGTAGCGGCGTCAGGAGAGCCGGGCCAGTGCCCGGCGGGTGAGCTCGGGCAGGTCGGCGGCCAGCGGGTCGGGCAGCGCGTCGTGCGGGAACCACCGCAGGTCCAACGACTCCGCGCTGATCACCGGCTCGGCACCGGCCGGGGCGACCGCCAGCAGGCGGATGTCCAGATGCCGGGTCGGCACCCCGAGCGAACAGGTGATCGGGTGCACCGCCAGGTGCAGCGGCTCCGGATCGAGCACCAGGTCGGCGATCCCACTCTCCTCCACCGCCTCCCGGCGAGCGGCGTCCACAGTGGACGGATCGTCCTCCAGGTGCCCACCGACCTGCAGCCACCGCCCCACGCGGGGGTGCAGGGTCAGCAGCACCGCCCGGCGGGACGGGTCGACCACCAGCGCGCTCGCGGTGAAGTGCCCCGGCACGCACGAGCGCCGGGCCGCGTCCGGCCGGGCCGCCAGGAAGGCCAGCATCGCCTCCCGCACCGAAAGCTGGGACTCGTCGGTGTCCCGGTAGGCCGTCAGCACCCGGCGCAGGTCCTCGTGCAGGTTGCTGGCTCGGTCAACGGCCCGGTCGCCGGTCATCGGTGCACCACAAACGATGCGACGTCCCGGTCTGGCCGGTCCGGCACCGGTCCGGCCGGGTAGCCTACTGCGACCGCTCCCATCGGGTGCCAGCCGACCGGCAGGTCGAGCTCGCACCGGACCAGATCCGGGCAGAACAGCGTCGACGACACCCAGCACGAGCCGAGCCCTTCCGCGGCCAGGGCCACCAGGAAGTTCTCCACCCCGGCGCCCATCGCGACGCAGAACATCGTCCACTCCGCGGTGGACCGGCGCTGGTCGGGGTAACGGTGCATGCCGTCGCCGGCCAGGCACGGGACGACGACCAGCGGCGCCTGCCGCAGGATGTCACCGCGGGCCAGCCGGCGGGCGACCTGCTCGGCGGTCAGGCCGTCCCCACGCAGGTCGGCCGCCCATTGCGCCTGCATCGCGGCCAGCAGGCGCTCCCGAGCCCGGTCCACCAGGACGAACCGCCACGGCGCCGTATGGTGCGGAGCCGGCGCGGTCACCGCCGCGGTCATCGCCCGGGCCACCGCGTCGGGGTCTGGCGACCGGCCGTCGAAGTGCCGCACGGACCGCCGGGCGGGCACCGCCTCCCGCCGGCCGAGCGCCCGCGCCTCCGCCGTACCCAGGGCGAACAGGTCGTCCGCCGGCGGCCGCACCAGCTCCGCCGCGGTCGAACCGTCGTCCACTGTGGACAGTCCACGCAGGACCGCCACCGGTACGCCGGCCAGCTTGCCCTTGACCAGATCGGCCGCGGCCGCCACCTCGTCCGCCTCCGCGATGGCGGTCACCCGCAGTGGCGTGCCGAAGGAGTCCTTCTCACCGGCGTAGTCACGGACCGCGCGCATGCCGGCCACCCCGATCGCCACGTCGACCTGCCCCACCCGCCAGGCCCGGCCGAGGGTGTCGCTGACCACGACGGCCACCGACACCCCGAGGGCCGCCCGCAGCCCGGCCCGCAGGCGCGCGGCCGAGGCGTCCGGATCGGCCGGCAGGAGGGCGATCTCGTCGGTCGCCACGTTGGAGGCGTCGACGCCGGCCGCGGCCAGGACCAGCCCGTGCCGGGTGCGCACGATCCGGGTGCTGCCCCGCCGGGCCACCTCGGCCACCGTCTCGGCGTCGATCGCCGCCTGCCGGACGGCCTCGCGCCCGGCAGGGTCGGCCGGCGCCGGCACCAGCCGGCCCTCCACCTTGGACACCACCTTGGAGGTGACCACAACGATGTCGCCGTCGCGCAGCCAGGGCGTGGCCGCCGCGACCGCGCTGGCCAGATCGTCACCGGGCCGGAGCTCCGGCAGCCCCCGCACCGGGTGGACCTCGATCACCGGCGCCGCCCCGGCGGGGGTTCCGGCTGGGGCTCCCGCCGCGGCTCACCGGCCAGCTCACCGGCCAGCTCACCGGCTAGCTCACCGGCCAGGTCGAGGGCGGCCCGGGCCATCGCGGTGGTCGCCTCCGGGTCGGTCATGAGCAGCGGTACGGCGGCCACCCGCACGCCGTCCACCGCCGTACCGGCATCGGCGGTGTCCACCAGCCAGCCGTCCAGCAGCCCGCCCCCGGACCGGGCGCCGTAGTGCCGGCCGACCGCCTCCGCCGACGTCTCCACCCCGATCGCGGCCAGGCAGGCGTCGGCCATGCCGCGGACCGACGCACCGCCGACGATGGGGGACAGCCCGACGACCGGTGCTGGCCCGGTCCGCACCGCGGCGCCGATCCCGGGCACGGCCAGGATGGAACCCACGCTGACCACCGGGTTGCTCGGTGCCAGCAGGATCACATCCGCGCTGGCGATCGCCTCCAGCACGCCCGGGCCCGGCTTGGCGGAGTCCGCACCGACCGGCACGAAGCCGGCTGCCGGCAGCGCGGCGTGGTAACGGATCCACCACTCCTGGAAGTGGATCGCCCGCCGGCCACCGTCGAGGTCGACCACGACGTGCGTCTCGACCCGGTCGTCGGACATCGGCAACAGCCGCACGCCGGGCTGCCAGCGCGCGCACAGCGCCTCGGTCACGGCGGACAGCGGGTAGCCAGCGTCCAGCATCTGGGTGCGGACCAGGTGGGTGGCGACGTCCCGGTCGCCCAGCCCGAACCAGGTCGGCTCGACGCCGTACGCGGCCAGCTCCTCGTTGACCTGCCAGGTCTCATCGGACCGGCCCCAGCCGCGGTCGGTGTCGATGCCGCCGCCGAGGGTGTACATCACCGTGTCCAGGTCCGGGCAGATCCGCAGCCCGTGCAGGGTAACGTCGTCGCCGGTGTTGCCGATCACGGTGAGGTCGGCGGCCGGGACGTCATCCAGCACCGCCCGGACACCGAGCAGGAAGCGGGCGCCGCCGATACCGCCGGCAAGGGTGACCACGCGCACCCGGACATCGTGTCAGACCCCCGTGGACACCACTCGGGGCATGTCGCCGACGAGTCCCGGAAGATCACTGATCTCGCGGTCACGAAACCACGAGATCAGTGATTTCGCGATCCTACGTTCGGCTCGGCTAGCGTCGGGGGGCCTGCATTGACGGCGGCAGGGTCCACCGGTTGGACTTCGAGCGCTGCTTGACCCGGTACATCTCCGCGTCCGCCTCGGCCAGCACCGCCTCCGGGTCGGCCCCGGCCTGCGCCACCGCCACGCCCACACTGACGCCGACGCTCACCGTGCCGCCGGTCAGCCCGTACGGTGTGCAGATCGCCTTGCGGATCCGGTCGGCCAGCCGGTGGGCCGACATCTCGTCCAGCGCGGGGCAGAGCAGCACGAACTCATCGCCGCCGAGCCGGGCGACCACATCGTGCTGCCGGACCTGGCGCCGTAACCGCTGGCTGACCGCGATCAGCAGCTCGTCGCCCGCCGCGTGCCCGCAGGTGTCGTTGATCCGCTTGAACCCGTCCAGGTCGCAGAACAGCAGCGCCGCGCCGTGTCCGCCCTTGGCCGGGTCGAGCGCCACCGACAGCGTGCCGTGGAACGTCGCACGGTTGACCAGGCCGGTCAGCGGGTCGGTCGTGGCGAGCTGGAGCAGGTGCTCGTGGTTCCGCCGTTGCTCGGTCACGTCGACGCCGGTAGCCACGAAGTAGTCGACCTCGCCGACGTGGTTGAGCAGGACCGTGACGGTGAACGCGACCTGGTGCTGGCCACCGCCGCGGTCCCGCCAGGTGACCTCGATACGGCGTGAGGCGTCTGCCCGGACCCGCAGCCGGCCGCCGTCCAGTGCCTCCATCGAGGCCCGCATGATCCGCCCGTCGGCCGGCGTCAGCAGCACCGCCCACATCGGTCGGCCGAGCAGGTCCTGCTCCATGTACCCGGTGAGCCGCTCGCAGGCGTCGTTGAACTTCACGATCCCGCCGGTGCGGTCGCACACCATGACCAGCGCGCCCGCCGTGTCCAGCACGGTGGAGGTGAAGTCCCGCTCGCGGCGCAGCGCCTCGGCCATCGAGTGCTTGTCCGACAGGGTCTGCTGGGTCTCGGCATGCAGGCTGACCAGCTCGGCGTACATCCGGCGGTGCGCCCAGGTGAGCAACATGGCGGAAACCAGCAGGGCGCCAGCGCAGCCGAACAGCGCGCCCCGGATGTCGCGGCTGCCGGGGTCGGCGTACGGGATGAGAATGCAGGTCGCGGCGGCACCGAGGCAGAGGGTGATGCCGATCAGCAGGCAGGTGAGGCCCGCGGGACGCGCGGACCTCGTCTGGACCGCTGCTCGCGCGTGTCGTGACACCCGGATCGATCCCCCAACTGCCCCCCGGCTGGGCCGGCGAGTAGGTGCTAGCTCAATTACCCACTGTCGCAGATTCCCTACGGCTTGCGAAAGCCACCGATCTGGTGGCCTGACCCACCGGAGGATCGCGGTCAGTGATGCGGACACCCCGGTCGGGTGATGTGGCCCAGCCCGCTAACTCGCTGTGTTCGCCGATGTGGTCACCTCTCGGTGATGTGGTCACCTCTCGGGGCCGGCGAGCACCGTGTGGTGACCTCAACGCCGTGTGGTGACCTCTTGGGGTCTCACGCCACCGACAGGTGACCACACGGCGTACTGGTGACCACACCGGTGCGGGGGCGGTTGGGCCACGGAATAGGGTCGATGCCGTGCCAGAGCCGCCGAGGTCCCCCATTCCGCTGCCGCCACCCGCACCCGCTGCTGCCCCGGCTCCCACGCCGACCGCGAGCGCCCTGCGCCGCGCCCTGCGCCGCGCCCGGGACGGCGTGAGCCTGGACCAGACCGAGGCGACGGTGCTGCTGGCCGCCCGCGGCACCGACCTGGCCGACCTGATGGCCTCGGCGGCCCGGGTCCGCGACGCAGGGCTGGTCAGCGCCGGACGGCCGGGCGTGGTCACCTACTCCCGCAAGGTGTTCGTCCCGCTCACCCGCCTGTGCCGGGACCGCTGCCACTACTGCACCTTCGCCACCGCGCCGCACCGGCTGCCCGCGCCGTACCTGGAGCGCGAGCAGGTGCTGGACATCGCCCGGAGCGGCGCCGCGCTGGGCTGCAAGGAGGCGCTGTTCACCCTCGGGGACCGGCCGGAGGAGCGCTGGCCGCAGGCCCGGGAGTGGCTGGACCAGCGGGGCTACGGGTCCACCGTGGACTACCTGCGTGCCTGCGCGATCGCGGTGCTGGAGGAGACCGGCCTGCTGCCGCACCTCAACCCTGGCGTGCTGTCCTGGGCCGAGCTGCAGCGGCTCAAGCCGGTCGCGCCGAGCATGGGCATGATGCTGGAGACGACCGCGACCCGGCTGTGGTCCGAGCCCGGCGGGCCGCACTACGCCAGCCCGGACAAGGAGCCGGCGGTGCGGCTGCGGGTGCTGGAGGACGCCGGCCGGGTCGGTGTCCCGTTCACCACCGGGATTCTGGTCGGCATCGGCGAGACGGCGGCAGAGCGGGTGGAGTCGCTGTTCGCGATCCGCCGGGTCGCCCGGGAGTACGGCGCCGTCCAGGAGGTGATCGTGCAGAACTTCCGGGCCAAGCCGGACACCCCCATGCGTGCCGACGCCGACCTGCCGCTGCCGGAGCTGCTCGCCACGGTGGCGGTGGCCCGGCTGGTGCTCGGGCCGTCGGCCCGGCTCCAGGCCCCGCCCAACCTGGTCGAGCCGGCCGGGTGCCGCGAGCTGATCGCGGCCGGGATCGACGACTGGGGCGGGGTGTCCCCGCTCACCCCCGACCACGTCAACCCCGAACGCCCCTGGCCACGGCTCGACGCGCTGGCCGCCGCCACCGGCGAGGCTGGCTACGCCCTGCGCGAGCGGCTCACCGTCTACCCGCCGTACGTCACGGCCGGCGTACCCTGGCTCGACCCGCGGCTGCTGCCGCACGTCCGGGCCCTGTCCGATGTGGACGGCCTGGCCCGAGCCGGCGCCGTGCCGCGGGGCCGGCCCTGGCAGGAGCCGGACGGCGGCTGGGCCTCGACCGGCCGGACCGAGCTGCACCGGGAGGTCGACACGTCGGGCCGGTCCGCCGACCGGCGCGGCGACTTCGACGAGGTGTACGGCGACTGGGCCGCGGTCGGCGACCGGGTCCGCCCGGCCGCCGCGCCGCCGAAGCTGGCCGCCGACGTCCAGGCCGCGCTGCGGTCGGCCGAGCGCGACCCGGCCGGCCTGTCCGATGTGGACGCTCTGGCCCTGCTGCACGCCGACGGGACCGACCTGGACGCGCTGTGCCAGCTTGCCGACGCGGTCCGCCGCGACGCCGTCGGCGACGCGGTCACCTACGTGGTCAACCGCAACGTCAACTTCACCAACGTCTGCTACACGGGCTGCCGGTTCTGCGCGTTCGCCCAGCGGGCCGGCGACCAGGACGCCTACACCCTGTCGCTGGCCGAGGTGGGCGAGCGCGCCGCGCAGGCCTGGGCGGCCGGTGCCACCGAGGTCTGCATGCAGGGCGGCATCCATCCGGACCTGCCTGGCACGGCGTACTTCGACCTGGCCCGCGAGGTCAAGCGCCGGGTGTCCGGCCTGCACCTGCACGCGTTCAGCCCCATGGAGGTGGCGAACGGCGTCGCCCGCACCGGGCTGTCCATCCTGGACTGGCTCACCGCGGCGCGGGAGTCCGGTGTGGACACCATCCCGGGGACCGCGGCCGAGATCCTGGACGACGAGGTGCGGTGGGTGCTGACCAAGGGCAAGCTGCCCGCCGCGGCCTGGGTCGAGGTGGTCAGCACGGCGCACCGGGTCGGGCTGCGCTCGTCCGCCACGATGATGTACGGCCACGTGGACCAGCCGCGGCACTGGCTCGGGCACCTGCGCCTGCTGGCCCGGATCCAGGACGACACCGGCGGGTTCACCGAGCTCGTCCTGCTGCCGTTCGTGCACCACAACGCGCCGGTCTACCTGGCCGGCCTCGCCCGCCCCGGGCCCACGCCGCGCGAGGACCGGGCCGTGCACGCGATGGCGCGGCTGCTGCTGCACGGCCGGATCGACAACATCCAGGCCTCCTGGGTCAAGCTCGGCGTCGAGGGAACCCGGCGGATGCTGGCCGGCGGCGCGAACGATCTCGGCGGCACGCTGATGGAGGAGACCATCAGCCGGATGGCCGGCTCCCGGCACGGCTCGCGCAAGTCGGTCGGCGAGCTGGTCGGGATCGCCGCGGGCATCGGCCGGCCCGCCCGGCAGCGCACCACGACGTACGGCGAGGTGCCGGCCGAGCGGCTCGCCGCAGCGCTCGCGGCCGACCGGGCCGCCGAGCCGGCAGGGGATGGCGGAGACCGCGAGGCCGGCTCGGGCCGGGCCGCGCTGCCGCTGGTCTGACACGCCGATGGCCCGCCGGCCCGGCCCGAAGCACCGCAACCTCCGGGGTCCGCGCTCGTTGCGCGGTACAGGGTAAGGGGCTCGCGGCTTGGCACCCTTCCGCCGTCGTCATCACCCGGCCGAGTGATGAACATCGCGGCCCAGAGCCTTTGGTCTCTAGCAGATCCCAGGTTGACTTGCGTATAACGACACGTGTGTAATCACAGCGGTGTCATTCCTCACCGAAGTTTTCACGGGGCGGGTCGAGGTATTAGGAGGGCCCCACGATGAGTGAGCCCGCGCGACACACCATGGTTGATGATCTTGTAGATCTGGATGGGTGTGGCGAGGAGCAGACGTGGCAGGAGCGTGCGCTCTGCGCGCAGACGGATCCGGAGGCGTTCTTTCCCGAAAAGGGCGGTTCCACCCGGGAGGCGAAGAAGATCTGCGGCGGATGCGAGGTCCGCGGCGAGTGCCTGGAGTACGCGCTCGCGCACGACGAGCGGTTCGGCATCTGGGGCGGGCTGAGCGAGCGGGAGCGGCGACGGCTGCGTCGCCGGGCGGTCTAGCCAGGCCCTGGCCAGGGCCGGCGCGGTCCCGGCCGGGCAGGCCGGGACGGTCAGTCCGGCTCGACCTCGTCCGGGTCGATCCCGAGCAGGTTCGCCACCTGCTCGACCACCACGTCGTGCACCAGGTCGGCGAGGTCCGGGCGGTCCACCGCGCGTACCTCCAGCGGCCGGCGGTAGAGCACGATCCGGGGCGGGGTGGCCTTGCCGGCCCTGTCCCGGCCCGCCGGGACCAGCCGGGCCAGCGGCACGTTGCCGTCCTCCAGCACCTCGGTGCCGTAGACTACCTCGTCGGCCGAGACGTGTGCGACGTACGGCACGTCCTCGACGGCGAACTCCACCCCCTCCAGCTCCTTGGCCCAGCGGTTCTCAAGCTGCTCCACCGCGTCCAGCACCAGGTCGTCGAACTGCTCCGCCCGGCTGCGCGCCAGCGGCACCTCCGGCGGCACCAGCGCGCCGCGCATCCCCCGGCCACGGCGGTCCCGCCGGGCCCGGCGGGACCGCCGGGACACGTTCTGCCCGGGGGTGCCGCGGCGGAGCGGAGGGCTCGACATGGGCCGCACTGTAACGCCGTACCAGCCCACCACCCGAACGGGTGCGCGACACGACACGCCAGTGCCGCCACGCGGGGCGGATGCGGGCTAACGTACCCGGCGTGAGGCATGTCCGGCGCTGCTCCCGGAGTGGGTGCAGCGACCCAGCGGTGGCGACATTGACGTACGTGTACGCCGACTCCACCGCCGTGGTCGGGCCGCTTGCGACGTACTCCGAGCCGCACAGCTACGACCTGTGCGAGGCACACGCCGTGCGGCTGACCGCCCCGAAGGGGTGGGACGTCGTGCGGCACGAGGGCGAGTTCACCCTGCCGGCGCCAACCGGCGACGACCTGGAGGCGCTGGCCAACGCGGTGCGTGAGGCGGCCCGGTCCGAGCCGCGGCCCGCGACCGCCGGATCCGCGGCCGGACCTCCCGGGGGGCCGGCGAATGGTCGCCGCGGCCATCTGCGGGCGTTGCCGGACCCTAGCCGGTAGCCCGGCGCCCGGTCCGGTCGGCTGCCGGTCCGGTCGGTGCCGCGCTGTAGGCTCGGCGGCGCCGTACGCGAGCCCGAAGGGACGCCCATGCGAGACCTGTCGTCGATCGTCAAGGCCTACGACGTGCGCGGCGTCGTGCCCGATGACCTCGACGAGGACGTCGCCCGAGCATTGGGCGCGGCCTTCGTCCGGGTCACCGACGCGCGCACGATCGTCACCGCGTACGACATGCGGCCGAGCTCACCCGGCCTGGCCGCGGCGTTCGCCGCCGGGGCCACCGGCCAGGGCGCTGACGTGGTCGAGGCGGGGCTGGGCTCCACCGACCTGCTGTACTTCGCCTCTGGCCAGCTCGGCCTGCCCGGCGCGATGTTCACCGCCAGCCACAACCCGGCCCGGTACAACGGCGTCAAGCTGTGCCGGGCCGGTGCCGCACCGGTCGGGCAGGACACCGGCCTCGCCGACATCCGGGCGATGGCCGAGGCGGCGCTCAACGGCCCGGACGGCGCCGGGCTGCCGGCGTACGACGGCCCGCCGGGCACGGTCAGCCAGCGTGACCTGCTGACCGAGTACGCGCGCTACCTGCGCGGCCTGGTCGACCTGTCCGGCATCCGCCGGCTCACGGTCGTGGTCGACGCCGGCAACGGGATGGGTGGCTACACCGTGCCCGCGGTGCTCGGCGACGCCGTGCTGGCCGCCCTGCCACTGGACATCGTTCCGCTGTACTTCGAGCTCGACGGCACCTTCCCCAACCACGAGGCCAACCCGCTCGACCCGGCTAACATCGTCGACCTGCGGGCCGCGGTCCGCGAGCATGGCGCCGACCTCGGGCTCGCTTTCGACGGTGACGCTGACCGTTGCTTCGTCGTCGACGAGCACGGCGACCCCGTCTCGCCCAGCGCGATCACCGCCCTGGTGGCCACCCGGGAGCTGGCCAAGGAGCCTGGCGGCACGATCATCCACAACCTGATCACCTCCAGCGCGGTGCCCGAGATCGTGGTCGAGCACGGCGGCAAGCCGATCCGGACCCGGGTCGGGCACTCCTTTATCAAGGAGCGGATGGCCGAGACCGGCGCGATCTTCGGCGGCGAGCACTCCGCGCACTACTATTTCCGTGACTTCTGGCGGGCCGACACCGGCATGCTCGCGGCGCTGCACGTGCTGGCTGCGGTGGGCGAGCAGGATGGGCCACTGTCCGCGCTGACCAGCGAGCTCGTCCGCTACATCGCCTCCGGTGAGATCAACTCGCGGGTGGGTGACCAGACCGGGCGGCTGGCCGCGGTCGAGGTGGCGTTCGCGGTGCGGGACGGCGCTCGCGTCGACCATCTGGACGGCCTGACCGTGCGGCTGCCCGACGGGAGCTGGTTCAACCTCCGCCCGTCGAACACCGAGCCGTTGCTGCGGCTGAACGTCGAGGGGCCGGACGAGGGCGCGATGGCGTCGCTGCGCGACGAGGTGCTCGCCGTCGTTCGTGCCTGAAGGGAGCCCTCAGATGAACCTCGACCCCGCGCTGCTGGAGATCCTGGCCTGCCCGGACTGCCATGCCGCGCTCCGCCAGGACGACGCGGCCGGCGAGCTGGCCTGCACCGGCTGCGGCCTGGCCTACCCGGTTCGCGACGACATCCCGGTGCTGCTCGTCGACGAAGCTCGCCGGCCGGGCTCGTGACCGGATGACCTACAAACCCGTTGACGAGGCCCTGCTGGACGACCCGCAGCGCCTCGCCGCCGCCGACCCGGGGGGCATGCTGCGCGCCGTCGCCACCTCCGGGCCGCAGCTCCGCGAGGCCATCCAGCTCACGACCGAGGCCGGTGTCGGCGATCCGTCCGGTGGCGTGCCGCCCCGGGCCGCGGTGCTGGTCACCGACGGGCCGGTGGCCGCGCTCGGCGACCTGCTCTGGGCGTTGGCCGGCCCGGACGCCCCAGCGCCGGTCGTGACGCTCAGCGGCCAGCCGCTGCCGCTGTGGGTCGGGCCGGCGGACGTGCTTCTGGTCGTCTCGCAGACCGGCACCGACGACAGCACCCTCACCACGGTGGAGATGGCCGTCCGGCGCGGCGTGCCGATGCTCGGCGTCGGCCCGCCGGGCACCCCGCTGGCCGAGGCGGTGGCGTCCCGGGGCCGCTCGCCGTACGTCGGGCTGCCGTTGCGCGGGCCGAGCCGGGCGTTGTTCTGGAGCCTGGCCACGCCAGTGCTCATCGGCGCCGCCCACGCCGGTCTGATACGGCTCACCGACATCGACCTGCGCGCTGCCGCGGACGCGCTCGACGTGGCCGCGGAGCGGTGCCGGCCGGGCAGCGAGACGTTTGTCAACGCGGGCAAGGCGCTGGGGCTGGAGCTGGCTGGCTCGGGTCCGGCGGTGGTGTGGGGGTCCACGCCGCTGGCCGGGGTGGCGGCTCGCCGGCTCGCCGTACAGCTTGCCGGGAACGCCGGCCGGGTGGCGGTCTGGGGGACCCTCCCGGCCGCGGCCCGGGAGGCTGGCGGCGTCCTCGACGTACCACTTTCCGCTATGGACGACTTCTTTCGCGACCGGGTCGCGGAGTCCGCATTGCCGCGCCCCCGGCTGGTGCTGCTGCGCGACGACCTGGCCGAGGACGACCTGTCCCGGCGCTACGTCGAGCTGGCCCGGCGGCGGGCCGCCGACGGCGGGATCGGCGTGAGTGAGCTGATCGCGGAAGGGGAAGAGCCGCTGGAGCGGCTGGCGTCGGTGCTGGCGCTGGCCGACTTCGCGTCTGTCTACTGTGGACTAGCGGCCGGAGTCGATCCCGCCGGCGTCCGGCTGGGCGAGGGCTAGGGTCCCGGGTCGGAAGGATCGAGGGATGAGTACCGGAGGCAGCACCAGGGCCATCGTCGCCGCGCTGGCGGCGAACCTGGGGATCGCGGTGTCCAAGTTCGTGGCGTTCCTACTTACCGGGTCGTCGTCGATGCTGGCCGAGTCGGTGCACTCGGCGGCCGACTCGGGCAACCAGGGGCTGCTGCTGGTCGGCCAGCGCCGGGCCCGCCGCGAGGCCACCGAGGAGCACCCGTTCGGCTACGGCCGGGACCGGTACTTCTACGCCTTCGTGGTCGCGTTGGTGATCTTCTCCCTCGGGTCGCTGTTCGCGCTGTACGAGGGCGTGCAGAAGCTGCTGCACCCGCACGACCTGGAGCGGCCGGTCGTCGCGCTTGCCGTCTTGGTCGTCGCGATCGGGCTGGAGGGGTTCTCGTTCCGGACCGCGATCGTCGAGTCCAACCGGATCCGGGGCAAGGCGAGCTGGACGGTGTTCATCCGGCGGGCCAAGGCGCCCGAGCTGCCGGTGGTGCTGCTGGAGGACGCGGGGGCGCTGCTCGGGCTGGTGTTCGCGCTGTTCGGCGTCGGCCTGACGTGGATCACCGGCGACCCGTACTGGGACGGCATCGGTACGGTCGGCATCGGGATCCTGCTCGGCCTGATCGCGGCTGTGCTGATCGTGGAGACCAAGAGCCTGCTGATCGGCGAGGCCGCTGACCCGCGTGCGCTGCGCCGGATCCGGTCCGCGCTGGTCGGCGGTGCGATCGAGAAGATCATCCATCTGCGTACCATGCATCTCGGCCCGGACGAGCTGCTCGTCGCGGCCAAGATCTCCTTCGCCGGCTCGCCGGACGTGGCGCGGGTGGCCGCGGAGATCAACGCCGCCGAGCGCCGGATCCGCGCCGCCGAGCCGGCCGCCCAGGTGATCTACCTCGAACCGGACCTGTACCGCCCCGCTCCGGCCACCGTCGCGGAGCCGACGTCGTGAGGGAACCAACACGGTGATCTACCGGCTGACCAACGCCATCCGGCCGTACCAGTGGGGGTCGACCACGGCCATCCCGGAGCTGCTCGGCGTGCCGCCCACCGGCGCGCCGCAGGCGGAGCTGTGGATGGGCGCGCACCCGTCCGCACCGTCCACTCTGGACGGTGCCGGCAGCCTGCTGGACCGGGTCAAGGCCGACCCGGACGGCGAGCTCGGTGCTCCGGTGGCGGCGGAGCTCGGGCCGAAGCTGCCGTTCCTGCTCAAGGTGCTGGCCGCGGCGGAGCCGCTGTCGATCCAGGCCCACCCGACCCTGGCGCAGGCACGACGGGGTTTCGCGGCGGAGAACGCGCGCGGCGTCCCGATCGACGCGCCGGACCGCAACTACCGGGACCCTAACCACAAGCCGGAGCTGGTCTGCGCGCTGACGCCGTTCCGGGCGTTCGGCGGGTTCCGGCCGGTGGCAGGTACGGTGCGGCTGCTAGCCGGGCTCGGCGTGCCGGCGCTGACGCCGTACGTGGAGTCGCTGCGGGCGGAGCCGGGGCCGGCGGGGCTGCACCGGGTGGTGACCGCGATCCTGACCGCGCCGACCGAGCCGCGGTCCGCGCTGGTGGACGCGGTGGCGGCGGCCTGCCGCGCTCATCCGGACGGTGAGCTCGGTGCGGCTCGGCGTGAGGTCGCGGCGCTGGCCGGGCGGTACCCCGGAGACCCAGGGGTGGTCATCGCGCTGCTGCTGAACTATGTCGTGCTGGCGCCTGGCGAGGCGATGTTCATCCCACCAGGCAGCCCACATGCCTACCTGTCCGGCACCGCCGTGGAGATCATGGCGAGCTCCGACAACGTGCTGCGTGGCGGGCTTACCGGCAAGCACGTCGACGTGCCGGAGCTGCTGCGGGTGCTGGACTGTTCCGACGGCCCGCCGTCGCTGGTCACGCCGTACCGCGCGCCGTGCGGGGAGCTGGTCTACCGGGTGCCGGTCCGGGAGTTCCGGCTGTCCCGGATCGAGCTGACCGACATTCCGTCAGTTGTGGACGGTGGCCAGCCGCAGATCCTGCTGTGCGTCGAGGGCTCGGTCGAGGTGTCCGCGGTGTCCGACGGGGTGGTCGGGGCGCGCTCGGATGCTGCCTGCTCCGTGCTGCTGGCCCGGGGCGAGTCGGCATACCTGCCGGCGAGCGCGCAGAAGGTGACCCTGGCCGGCAGCGGCGCTCTCTTCCGCGCCACCACCAACATGACGTGATCGCCGCCCCGCCGGCCGCCCTCGCCCCCGCCAGCGGTGTGGTGACCTCTCGGCGGTGTGGTGACCTGTTGTTGCCCGGGCGGCCCGTGTGGTGACCTGTCGGCGGTGTGGTGACCTCAGGGGGTCAGGAGAGGCGGCGGCGGAAGGCGTCGTCGACCCGGCGGGCCACCTCGTCGTCGGTCAGCTCGGCCGGACCGAGGGTCTCCACGTCCGACCGCTGCTGGCCGTGGCTGTCGGCCCAGTCCAGGTAGAGCTGCCACTCACCGCTGCCGGCCAGCCGGAGCTGTTGCAGCACCACGCGACCGCGGTACCGCTGGCCGGCCAGGCCGACCTGGGGCTGACCGTCCACCGCGGCCCCTTCCCAGGCGTCGTAGCCCAGGGCCGTGAGGATCTTGGTCGCGCCGGGCACGGTGGCCGGGGCCAGCGCCACCAACGCCGGCACCAGCGAGAGCCGCTCCCACGGCATCGCGCAGCAGTACCGCGCCTCGCCCGGCAGCACCTGCTCGGCGTGCTCCGGGTCAAGCGCGTCGCGGAGCTGGTCGGCGGCGGCCGTGACGGCGGACAACGAGCGCTCCACCAGGGCTAACAGCGACACGTCGCCACCCGTCCCGAGTGCCTCGCGCAGGGTGAGTAGGGCCGCCTGGAGGTGCCGCCGGGACGCCTCGACCTGGCGCACGGTCGTGGCGAGCAGGCCCGGGTCGGGCGGCTCGCCGTACTCCCGGCCGGTACCGGGAGCCCAGGTGAACGCGGCGGGGACCGACTCTGCCGAGAACGGCGGCGGAGGAACCGACTCGGCAGGGGTCGCAAGCTCGGCGCCAGATGCTGTCCGGGCCAAAGGGATAGCGCCGAGGACATCGCTCACCGCCGAGCCCGCCAGCCCGCCGTAGTCGTCCCCGCCGAACCCGTTCTCGGTGGAGTGCCGGCCGCCCGGCCCGTAGATGTCGGCCATCCGCCAGGCGCCGGTCTCGTCCAGCGCGTGCCGGCCGTGGACACCGCCGTCCAGCCCCTGGGCGCTGCCGTGGGCGAACAACGACCCGCCGGTCGACGGCGTCGACCCCCCGTACGCCGGGCTCCACGTGCTGACCATGGGTGGCTCGTCGGCCCCCCGGCCGGACAGCGACTCATCGGGTTGCATGGTGTGCTCCGTGGGGACGTGGATGGGTGGGGGCGGCGGAATGACCAACGACGGTGCCCGGCTCGCCGTCGTCGTCGACGACGGCGAGCCGACCAGGGCGTCCAGCACGGCGGCCAGCAGCCGCCGGGTCTCGCCGGTGGAGTCCGCGGTCTGCTCCAGCAGGTCGGCCGCCACGGAGGCCGGGGAGCGCGCCGGACCAAGCACCCGCCCGGCCGGCGGTGCGAGCCCGCCCGACGGCGGGCGCAACTGCTTGGCGATCATCGTGCAGGCGTCAGCCAGCTCCCGCGCGGCAGCGAGCAGCGTCTCGACGTGCTCACGGGCGAGCTCGTCGGACATCTGCCCGCCCGCCCGGCGGGTCGGCGAGTCGTCATACACGTCGGCTGTCCGTCCGTCTAGGGTCGCCACTGTCGTTGCTGGGTCGTTGCTGGTGTCGTCGTCTGTTGCTCGTGCCGTCGTCGCGCTCCCGAGATCGGCAGGCGAGCACGCGACGGAAGCCCATTTTGCCCGCTGGGATCCGATCACCACCGCCACCCCGGACGCGTCATGCTTTCGGGGGAAGGTACCGTCTGGGGCGGTTCGAGTGCATCTTCGGCGAGGATCGCGCCGACGGGCAACCTTGACATTCTTCTGCTAAGCTTGATGCTTAAGATGGATGTCCTGACGATCCACGAGGCAGCGGAGACCACGGGCTGGTCACCGCGGATGCTGCGTTATATCGAGCGGATCGGGCTGATCGACGCCCCCCGGTCCGGCTCAGGGTACCGGCTCTACGGGCCAGCCGAGCTGCAGCGGCTGCGTACCCTCCGCGAGCTGCTGGAGCGCTACGACATCGGCCTGCAGGACGTCGGGTTCGCGCTACGGCTGCGGGGCGAGGAGCCGTTGCGCCGGGCGGTCGAGGAGTGGTTCGAGGCCACTCCGGCCCGCCCGGACGACGTACCGGACAGCGAGTGGCTGCGCTGGGAGCAGGACAAGCACGAGAAACTGCTGGAGGTCGCCGCCCGCCGGGCCGCTCACCGCGGTACCCCAACCCGGCGTGGCACCTCGCAGCGGCAGACCCGGGACCACCGTCCCGACTCGGTTCAGGAGAGTTGATGACGAAGGCCGTAACGTTCCCGTGGGACTTCAAGGTGGCTGACCTGTCGCTGGCAGGTTTCGGTCGCAACGAGATCCGGCTGGCCGAGCACGAGATGCCCGGCCTGATGGCGATTCGCGCGGAGTACGCCGCGACGCAGCCGCTGCGCGGGGCCCGGATCACCGGCTCGCTGCACATGACCGTGCAGACCGCCGTGCTGATCGAGACCCTTGTCGCGCTGGGCGCCCAGGTCCGGTGGGCAAGCTGCAACATCTTCTCCACCCAGGACCACGCGGCCGCGGCGGTCGCGGTCGGCCCGGCTGGCACGCCGGACGAGCCGCGCGGCGTGCCGGTCTACGCCTGGAAGGGCGAGACACTGGAGGAGTACTGGTGGTGCACCGATCAGGCGCTGACCTGGCCGAACGGTGCCGGGCCGAACGTGATCCTGGACGACGGCGGTGACGCCACTCTGCTGGTGCACAAGGGTGTGGAGTACGAGAAGGCCGGCGAGGTGCCCGACCCGGCCGGCGCGTCGTCGGAGGAGCTCGCCGTCATCCTGCGGCTGCTGACCGACTCGCTCGCGGCCAGCCCGACCAGGTGGACCGACCTCGCCGCCAGCGTCATGGGCGTGACCGAGGAGACCACCACCGGGGTGCACCGGCTGTACGAGATGGCCCGGGCCGGCTCGCTGCTGTTCCCGGCGATCAACGTCAACGACTCGGTGACCAAGTCGAAGTTCGACAACAAGTACGGCTGCCGGCACTCGCTGGTCGACGGCATCAACCGGGCCACCGACGTGCTGATCGGTGGCAAGGTCGCGGTCATCTGCGGGTACGGCGACGTGGGCAAGGGCTGCGCCGAGTCGCTGCGCGGCCAGGGCGCCCGGGTCGTGGTGACCGAGATCGACCCGATCTGCGCGCTGCAGGCCGCGATGGACGGCTACCAGGTCAGCACCCTGGACCAGGTGGTCGAGACCGCGGACATCTTCGTCACCGCAACCGGGAACCTCAACGTCATCAGCGCCGCGCAGATGGCCCGGATGAAGCACCAGGCGATCGTCGGCAACATCGGCCACTTCGACAACGAGATCGACATGGCCGGGCTGGCCAAGACCGACGGCATCGAGCGGGTCACCATCAAGCCGCAGGTGGATGAGTGGCGCTTCCCGCCGGATGAGCGCCGGCCGGCCGGCCACTCGGTGATCGTGCTGTCCGAAGGCCGGTTGCTGAACCTGGGCAACGCCACCGGCCACCCGTCGTTCGTGATGAGCAACAGCTTCAGCAACCAGGTGATCGCGCAGATCGAGCTGTTCACGAAGACCTCGGAGTACCCGGTGGGGGTCTACACCCTGCCCAAGCACCTGGACGAGAAGGTGGCCCGGCTGCACCTAGCCGCGCTCGGCGTCATGCTGACCGAGCTCACCCCCGAGCAGGCCGAGTACATCGGCGTGCCGGTAGAGGGCCCGTACAAGCCCGACCACTACCGGTACTGACCCGGCCGGTAGGCGACACATCGCAGGTGGCCAGCACCGTGCCGCCGCAGGTCGGGTGGCACGGTGCTGGCGACTCCGGCCCACGAGGGTGAGCCATGTTGACGGGAAGCGAGCCGCGTGTCCGACTACGACGTGAGCGACCTGACGCTTGCCGAGCAGGGCATCACCCGCATCGAGTGGGCCGACCGGGCCATGCCGGTGCTGCGCCAGATCCGGGACCGCTTCGCGGTGCAGCGGCCGCTCGCCGGCACCCGGGTCGCGGCCTGCATGCACATCACCACCGAGACGGCCAACCTGATGCGCACCCTCGTGGTCGGCGGCGCCGACGTACACCTGTGCGCCTCCAACCCGCTGTCCACCCAGGATGACGCCGCCGCCGCGATGGTCTGTGAGTACGGCGTGCACGTCCACGCGCGCAAGGGCGTCGACCTCACCGGGTACTACGTGCACATCAACGCGGTGCTGGACAGCGAGCCGGAGTTCGTCCTGGACGACGGCTGCGACCTGGTCAACACCCTGCACGCCGCCCGCACCGAGCTGCTGGACGGCATCCGCGCCGGCTGCGAGGAGACCACCACCGGGGTGGTGCGGCTGCGCGCGATGGCCCGGGCCGGTGCGCTGCGGTTCCCGGTCGTCGCGGTCAACGACACCGCCACCAAGCGGATGTTCGACAACCGGTACGGCACCGGGCAGTCCACCGTGGACGCGATCTGCCGGGCCACCCACTCGCTGCTGGCCGGCAAGACCGTGGTCGTGGTCGGGTACGGCTTCTGCGGCAAGGGCGTCTCCGAGCGGCTGCGCGGGATGGGCGCGGACGTGGTGGTCTGCGAGGTCGAGCCGCTGCGCGCGCTGGACGCCACCATGGAGGGCTTCCGCGTGCTGCCGATGGCGGTGGCGGCCACCCTCGGCGAGTTCTTCGTCACGGTGACCGGCAACAAGGACGTGCTGCGGGCCGAGCATTTCGCGGTGATGCGCGACGGCGCGATCCTGGCCAACAGCGGGCATTTCGACGTGGAGATCGACGTACGCTGGCTGGAGCGCAACGCGGTCGGCAAGCGGAAGAACGTCCGGCCGTCGCTGGATGAGTACCTGCTCGCCGACGGCCGCCGGGTGATGCTGCTGGCCGAGGGCCGGTTGGCCAACCTCAGCATCGCCGAAGGCCACCCGGCCGGGGTGATGGACCTGTCCTTCGCCGACCAGGCGCTCACCCTGGAGTGGCTGTGCAAGGAGCACGAGAACCTGGAGCCGGGCGTGCACGATGTGCCGGCCACGATCGACCGTGAGGTGGCCCGGCTGAAGCTGGCCTCCATGGGCATCGAGATCGACACCCTTACCCCGGCCCAGCAGGCGTACCTGGACTCCTGGGAGTTCGGGTCCTGAGCCGGGCCTGACCGATGCCGCGCGGGCGCTACCTGGTCGACGGGCGGGTCGAGGCGTTCGCCTGCGCGGCCGGCCCGGCAGGGTGGCGGTACACGAGCACCGGGGTCGACGGGGCTGGCGCTGTCGGGGCTGGCGCTGTCGTGACTGCGGTCGACCTGACGCTGGACTCGGTCGGCCGGCAGGTCCGGGTCGAGCTGCGGCACGGCCCGTGGCTGCTACGCGGCGGGCTGGAGGGTACGACGCTGCGGTGGGTGCGGGACGGCGTCGAACACTCCGCCGCCGCGGCGGGCTTCGCGGCCAACTCGCCGGGCTTCCTGGTGGCGATCGCCCGGCTGCTGCGGATCACGCCCGGCCAGGCCCGGCGGACCAGGCTGGTCGAGGTCACCGGCCCGGCGCTGGCCACCCGGACGGTGGACGTGGAGTGGCGGTGCCGGGAGGTGACTACCTACGACACCGACCTAGGGCCGCTCACGGTGACCCGGTACGACGTCGTACCGCTGGACACCGGCCAGCGTCGCGCCGTACACCTCGCCGGAGACGTCGTAGTGGCCGCTGACGGCGTCGAGCTCGTCGAGCTCGACTCACCTCCCGGCCCCTGACTCCCCGGCCGCTGGGCCGGTGCTGCGATGGCGGCGCTCGGCGCGCTGCCGCCGTTCGGCGAGCACGGCGGACAGCACCGCCCAGCCGGGGGCGCCCGGCGGGGGTGGCGGGGTGGTGCGCGCCAGCACGTCGGCGAGAAGCTGCCGGCCGAGGGCCTCGCGGGCCGCCGGGTACAGCGTGTTGGCCCGGCTGAGGAACTGCCGGATCGCCAGCGCCAGGCCGTCGTCCACCGCGGTGAGATCGAGGATGCCGGCCCAGGAGGCCAGCGGCCACGGCAGGAACGGCCGGAACACCGGCTGCGGCGCGATCCGTTCCTGGATCACCACGGTGCCGGCAGCCATGTCACCGATCCGCTTGCCGGTCGCGGAGAACAGCATGACCGCCAGCCCCAGCGCCGACCCGAGCCCCACCAGCATCAGCCCGGGGCGCTCGATCGCGAACCCGGTCACCGCCCGGACCAGCGCCTGCCGGAAGGTGATCGGGCCGGCGTCGTCGCGCACCACCCGCAGGCCCATCGCCATCTTGCCGGGCGTCCGGCCGCGCAGCGCCGTCTCCAGCGCCAGCGGGTAGCCGAGGAACACCGCCAGCAGCAGCACGATCACGTACGCCGCGACCGCCGCGTCGTCGGAGCTGCCGAGCACCGGGCCGCTGGCCGCGGCCAGGACGGCGAAGGCGGTGCCCATCAGGGCGAAGTCGATCACCGCGGCGACCATGCGGGACGGAAGCTGGGCGATCCGCAGCTCGAGCGCGACCGCCTCGCCGGTGACGATCTGGGGCACGGCCCCAGTCTGCCCTGGTCCGCCGGGCACCCAGCCCTTGTCGCGACGATCCGCCGGGACACGCCCGCGGGTATTGCTGGATCTTCGCGACAAGCGGGACGGCGGTGGGGGCGCGGATAGGCTGGGCGGCACCGTGGACATCGACGCTTTCGTCTCCGCCCACCTGGCCGAGTGGCAGCGGCTGGACCAGCTCGTCCGCCGCGGCCGGCTGTCCGGCGCGGAGGCGGATGAGCTGGTGGCGCTGTACCAGCGGGCCGCCACCCACCTGTCGGTGGTGCGGACCCGGCTCCCCGACCCGGCGCTGGTGGGCTGGCTGTCCTCGTTGGTCGCCCGTGGCCGCAGCTCGGTGGTGGGCGCGCCGTCGGCGTCCTGGCGGGGGGCGGCACGGTTCGTGACACAGACCTTCCCGGTCGCGGTGTACCGCGCCTGGCGGTGGTCGGTCGCGGTGGCGGCCGGGTTCTTCGCGGTCGGCTTCGGGCTGCTGGGGTACCTGGCCGGGCACCCCGAGCTGCTGGCCAGGCTGGGTACGTCGGCCGAGCTGCGCCAGCTCGTCGAGCACGACTTCGCCGGCTACTACTCCGAGCACCCGGCGCAGTCCTTCGCCGCCCAGGTGTGGACCAACAACGCCGTGGTCACGGCCGGCGCGCTGGTTCTCGGCATCACCGTGCTCGGCTCGCTGTGGGTGCTGCTGCAGAACGCGGCGAACCTCGGTGTCGTGGGCGGGCTGATGGTCGGGACGGGGCACGCCGGCCTGTTCTTCGGGCTGGTCACGCCGCACGGGCTGCTGGAGCTGACCGCCGTCTTCGTCGCGGCCGGTGCCGGGCTGCGGCTCGGCTGGTCCTGGATCGATCCTGGGCCGCTGCCCCGGGCGCAGGCGCTGGCCAACGAGGGCCGGGTGGCCATCACGGTGGCGGTGGGGCTGGTCGGCGTGCTGGCGGTCAGCGGCGCGATCGAGGCCTTCGTGACGCCGTCCGGGCTGCCGACGTGGGCCCGGATCGGGATTGGTGCGCTCGCCGAGGCGGGCTTCCTGGCGTACGTCGTCCTGCTCGGCCGGCGGGCGGCCCGGGCCGGCGTGACCGGCGACCTCGACCCCGGCCTCGCTGGCGACGCGGCACCGGTCGCCTGAGTCCTTCCGCAGGCAACGACAGGTCACCACACGGGCGGCGAGGGCAACGATAGGTCACCACAACGCCGAGTGGTGACCACACGGGCGGCGCGGGCAGGTGGGGAACGGGCGGGGTCAGAGGCGGCCGGCGGCCTTGAGGGCGAGGTAGGCGTCGGTGACCCGGGAGGCGAACGCTCCGGCCGGCTCGTCCACCACGATGACGCCCCGGCGCTTCAGCAGGGCGGTCACCCGGCGCCGGTCGGCCAGCGCGCGTTCGGCCGCGGCGGCGGTATAGACCGCGTCGAGGTCACCGCGGCGGCTGGCCAGCGCGGTCACCGTCGGGTCGCCGACGGCCGCGACCAGCACCGTGTGCCGGGCGGTCAGCCCGCCGAGCACCGGCAGCAGGCCGAACTCGACCGGGGCGGCGTCCAGGGCGGTGAACCACACCACGAGCGACCGCTTGCGCTCCCGCCGCAGCACCTCGGAGACGATCATGCCGGCGTCGGACTCGATCAGGGCCGGTTCTAGCGGGGCCATCGCCTGCACCAGCCGGGGCAGCACCTCGGCCCGGGCCAACCCCTCGACGGACGCCCGTACGACGTCGTCGGCGGCCAACAGGTCGACCCGGTCGCCCGCCCGCGCCGCGACGGCGGCCAGCAGCAGGCAGGCGTCCAGGGCGGCGTCCAGGCGGGGCATGTCGCCAACCCGGGCGGCCGAGGTGCGGCCAGTGTCCAGCACGCAGACCAGCCGGCGGTCGCGCTCCGGCCGCCAGGTGCGCACCACCACGTCGCCCCGCCGGGCGGTGGCCCGCCAGTCGATGGACCGCACGTCGTCGCCGTCGACATACTCCCGCAGCGCGTCGAACTCGGTGCCCTGGCCGCGCCGGTTGAGCGTGACCGCGCCGTCGAGCTCCCGCAGCCTGGCCAGCTTCTCCGGCAGGAACTTGCGCGAGGTGAACGGCGGCAGCACCCGCACCGCCCAGGGCACCCGGTGCCGGCGCTGCCGGGCGGCCAGCCCGAGCGGGCCGTACGCCCGGACGGTCACCGCCGAGGCGGCCCGGTCGCCGCGCCGGGTGGGGGTCAGCCCGGTCGGGTAGCGGCGGCGCTCCCCCGCCGGCACGTCGACCGTGCGTACCCGCGGGGTGGCGCCGGCCGAGGGCACCCAGGCGTCCCGGAGCAGGCCGCGCAGCCGGCGCCGGCCGGCGTTGGTTACCGAGAGGGTGACGGTCACCGTCTCGCCGAGCCGGGTGGTCGTGGCGCCCGCGCGCTCCAGCCGCAGGTCGGCGATCCGGGCGGCGAGGGCCAGGTCGAGGAGCACGCCGGCCAGCAGGGCACCGCCGAGCGCCCACAGCAGTACCGGGCCGAACGGCGCCAGCCCCGCGCCCAGCAGCGCGACCAGCGCGGTCCGCCCGGTCAGCGCCACGCCGTGCCATCCCGCGGCGCGGCGTCCCGCCACGTGCGTTGAGGAGCTGGCAGCCCTGGGAGGGTTGCGCGGGGCGGGGCGCTCATCAGCGCGGTACCGGTACGGCGGCGAGCACCGAGTCGAGCACGCCGTCCGGGGTGACGCCCTCCAGCTCGGCCTCCGGACGGACCGCGATCCGGTGCCGCAGGGTCGGATGGGCCAGTGCCTTCACGTCGTCCGGGGTCACGTAGTCCCGGCCGGACAGCCAGGCCCAGGCCTTGGCGGTGGCCAGCAACGCGGTCGCGCCCCGCGGCGACGCGCCGAGCGACAGCGACGGTGACTGGCGGGTGGCCCGGGCCAGGTCCACGACGTACCCGAGCACCTCCGGGGCGGCCCGCACCGCCCGCGCCGCCGCCCGCGCGGTGGCCAGGTCGTCCGGACCGGCCACCGGGCGCAGCCCGGCCGCGCGCAGGTCCCGCGGGTCGAACCCGGCGTGGTGGGCCTGCAGCACGCGCACCTCGTCCGTCCGCTGCGGCAGCGGTACGTCCACCTTGAGCAGGAACCGGTCGAGCTGCGCCTCGGGTAGCGGATAGGTGCCCTCGTACTCGATCGGGTTCTGGGTCGCGATCACCATGAAGGGGTCGGGCAGCGGCCGGGGGTCGCCCTCCACCGAGACCTGCCGCTCCTCCATCGCCTCCAGCAGCGCGGCCTGGGTCTTGGGCGGGGTCCGGTTGATCTCGTCGGCGAGCAGCAGGTTGGTGAAGACCGGGCCTTCGCGGAAGCTGAACTGCGTCGTGCGGGCGTCGTAGACCAGTGAGCCGGTGACGTCGCCGGGCATCAGGTCGGGGGTGAACTGCACCCGCTTGGTCTCCAGGCTGAGTGCTGCCGCCAGCGCCCGTACCATCAGTGTCTTGGCCACGCCTGGCACGCCCTCCAGCAGCGTGTGGCCGCGGCAGAGCAGGGCGATGACCAGGCTGCTGACCGCGTTGGCCTGGCCGATCACCGCCTTGCCGACCTCGTCGCGGAGCCGTACCAGGGCGGCCCGGGCCGCGTCGGCGTCGGCGTCTGCGGTGGCGTTGGGCGGCTCGGGTGGCACGGTCGGCGGTGGCTGCTGCCAGGTCGTCACGTCCGGCAACGCTACCTGCGCCCCTTTGCGGTGAGGTGACCATCCGGCGTTGTGGTGACCTTTCGTTGTCTGCCGTGCCCGTGTGGTGACCTGTCGGCGTTGTGGTGACCTTTCGTTGTCTGCCGTGCCCGTGTGGTGACCTGTCGGCGTTGTGGTCACCACACGCGGGACGGGGCGACGGGGGGTGGGTGGGCGGCGTTCGCCACACTCAGCGACGTGCCTACGGCCCGGCAGATACTCGACCTCGTCCTGGATCCCGGCTCGTTCACGTCCTGGGACCAGCCGGTCGGCGATCCGCCGCGGGCCGGTCCGGCGTACGCCGAGACGTTGGCTGCCGCCCGCCGGCGGACCGGCCTGGACGAGGCGGTATGCACCGGCGAGGGCCGCATCCGTGGCCGCCAGATCGCCGTACTGGCCTGCGAGTTCGCCTTTCTCGGTGGGTCGGTCGGGGTCGCGGCGGCGAGCCGGCTGGTCGCGGCGGCCGAGCGGGCCACCGCGCAGGGGCTGCCGCTGGTCGCCACGCCATGCTCCGGCGGCACCAGGATGCAGGAGGGCACCGTCGCGTTCCTGCAGATGGTGCGGATCTCCGCGGCGATCGCCCAGCACAAACAGGCCGGCCTGCCGTACCTGGTCTACCTGCGGCATCCCACGACGGGCGGGGTGTTCGCCTCGTGGGGCTCGCTCGGGCACGTCACCGCGGCTGAGCCGGGTGCGCTGGTCGGTTTCCTCGGCCCCCGGGTGTACGCCGCGCTGTACGGCGAGGAGTTCCCGGCCGACGTGCAGACCGCGGAGAACCTGTACGAGCACGGCCTGGTGGACGCCGTCGTCCCGGCCGAGGGACTGCCGGACATCGCGGCCCGGGCGCTGGACGTGCTGACCGCCGCCCGCCTGCCGCTGCCGGACGTCGCCCGCCCGGTCGCGGCCGAGCTGCCCGACATCCCCGCCTGGGAGTCCATCCAACGCTCCCGGCGGCCAGACCGGCCGGGCGTCCGCGCGCTGCTCAAGCTGGCCGGCAGCCGGGTCAGCACGCTGAACGGCACCGGCGCGGGCGAGGCCGACCCCGGGTTGCTCCTCGCGCTGGCCAGGTTTGGCGCGGCGCCGTGCGTGGTGCTCGGCCAGGACCGGCGTGGCCCGGCGCCGCTCGGCCCGGCCGGGCTGCGGGCCGCCCGGCGCGGCATGAGGCTGGCCGCCGAGCTCGGCCTGCCGCTGGTCTCGGTGATCGACACCGCGGGTGCGGCGCTGTCCAAGGAGGCCGAGGAGGGCGGGCTGGCCGGGGAGATCGCCCGCTGCCTGGCCGAGCTGGTCGAGCTGCCGGCGCCGACGGTGTGTGTGCTGCTCGGTCAGGGTGCCGGCGGTGGCGCGCTCGCCCTGCTGCCGGCCGACCGGGTGGTGGCCGCACAGCACGCCTGGCTGTCGCCGCTGCCGCCGGAGGGTGCCGCGGCGATCCTCTACCGGGGCACCTCGCGGGCGGCCGAGCTGGCCACCGCCCAGGGGGTCCGGTCGGCCGACCTGCTGGCCAACGGGATCGTGGACTACGTGGTGCCGGAGCACCCGGACGCCGCGGAGGAGCGGATCGCGTTCCTGCGCCGGCTCGGCGGGGTGCTGGCCGCGGAGCTGACGGCGCTGCTGCGGGCCGACCCGGCCGATCGCCTCGCCGCCCGGGCAGCCCGCTTCCGCCGCCTCGGCGCCTAGCCCGTCGCCCTACCCGACGACCATCGAGCTAGTGGGGCTAAATGATCTCTAAAAGCCCCGATAGCTCGATGATCGGCGCGACAGGGTGGGTCAGCGCAGGACGGCGTGCTCCACCGCGTCGAGGGCGTCGGCGAGGGCGACCAACTGGACGTCGTCGGCGGGCGGGGCACCGTACAGCAGCGCCCTCACCTCCACCGGAGGACGGCCGGTGCGTGCTGCCACGGCGGCCACCACCCCCTCGGCCGGCGGCGACCCGCCCATCCGCAGCCGCGGCACGATCCGGGCCAGCGCACCGGACCGCAGCGCGTCGGCGGCCCGGTCCCTCGCCTGGCCGCGCAGGTACAGCCGGGCCCGCCCCTCCACCGTCTCCGCGGCCCGCACCACGACCGGCAGCGGCTCGCCGACCGGCGGCCCAAGCCGGCGGGACCGCCACAGCACCACCAGCAGCCCGCCGGCCAGCAGTTGCAGCGCGGCGGCCGGCACCCACGGCGGCACCAGGTCGACCAGCCCGGCGTCGCCGCCGCCCGCGGCCGCACCGGGGCCGGGGATCAGCCAGCACAGGTCGCGCACGCTGCCATCACCGCCGAGCAGGCCCAGGGCCAGCGCCGCGTTGCCCCGCCCGGCGAGGGTGTCGTTCCGGAACGGCGCCCCGGTGCCCACTACCGCCAGCGGCCCGCCATCCCGGGTCCGGCCGAACACCAGGCTCCCGTCATAGCAGCGTCGTTGCGCGCCGGGGCCGCCGTACGTCCGCCCGCCCAGGTCGGCGTCGCCGGCCGCCAGGGCGACCGGGTCCGCGCAGCCCGGCAGTCGCGGGCCCACTGGCAGCCCGCCGACCGGCAGCAGCTCCCCGGTCAGCTCACGCAGCGCGATGGCGTCCGGCCGGACCAGCACCAGCCGGGCGGTCGCGGCGTCGCCGAGCCGGCGCAGCCCACCAGCCGGCACCCGGGCCGGGAACGGCACCAGCACAGCCGCACCTCCCGCCGCCTGCCGGACCGCGTCGTCCACCGTGGTCGCCCGGTGCACCCGGACGCCGCGGTCCGCCAGCAGGACCCGCAGCGCTCGGCTGCCGGCCCGGTCGACCGCGTCCGGGTCCAGCTCGCCGCGGGCCGCGTGGGTGCGGGCCAGCCCGATCAGCAGCGCCCCGAGGAGAACCACCCCGGCCAGCAGCAGCGGCAGCCACAGGGTCCGGCCGACCTGCCGCGCGGACGGCCCGACGACGGTCCGGGCCGACCCACCGGCTGCCCCACCGGTCGCCGCCGAGGTCACCGGGCGGCCGCCAGCGGAGCCCGGCGTACCTCGTCGTCCGCCTGGCGCAGCGCCGCGTCGTGCCCGGCCGTGGCGGGCCGGCCGCCGTACCACACCTCGTCGAAGAGCGCCGCCGCGGTCCGCAGCGGGCCGGCGACCGCCGGCACCTGCGCGCCGGCCTCCCGGGCGATCTCGTCGGCGGTCCGGCCGGCCCGGGGCTCGAGCACCCCGCGCGCCTCCAGCTCCCGGGCGATGGCCCGCATCCGGGCCCGGACCGCGTCGGCGTACCGCCCAGCCGCCGCGAACCCGTCCGCCTGGCGCCGGTAGCCTGCCGCGGACAGCGCGCCGTCGCCGGCCGGCAGCACCGCGGCACTGGTCGGGGTACGGCGCAGCGGACCAAGCCGCCACAACGCCAGCCAGGCCAGCGCGACCGCGGCCAGCGCCAGCACGACCAGCCCCGCGCTCCCGCCCGGGGTGACCCCGGTCAGGTCGGCCAGCCGCTGGTCCAGCCAGTCCAGCGCCCGCTCGCCGAGCCGCCGCAGCAGGCCAGGGTCGTCGACGTGGTAGGCGCCCTTGGACAGCTCCCGCTCGGCCGCCTCGCGGGCCGAGTCCCGGTCGATCGGCGCCGCCGCCCAGGCTGCTCCCGCCGCCCAGGCAGCCGCGGCCAGGCGCGCGCTCACGCCACCCGGCCATGTGGCCGGGCCGGGCGCTGGGTGAGCTGCCGCTGCCAGCCGATGTCCAGCCCCTCGGCCCGCATCCGCCGGTCGACGTACAGCAGTGCCAGCACCCCCGCCTGGAACGGCGCCACGACCGTTCCGGCCAGGACGCCGCCGACGGCGGTGAGGACCAGCGCGGGCAGCGGCAGCGGCGCGTTCGGGCCGGTGCCCAGCGCGTTGGCCAGCACTGCGGCCGCGGCCACGAACGGCAGCACCAGCAGGGCCTGCAGCAGCAGCCCGATCAGCCAGGACAACGCCCGGATGCCCCAGACCCGGCCGAACGCCGGCCAGGCCAGCCGCCAGGACCGGCGCAGCGCGCGGACCGGCCCGAGCCTCTCCACGATCAGCGCCGGGGTGGTCAGCGCCCAGCCGCCCCACAGCAGGACACCCGGCGCCACCAGCAGCACCAGCCCCGCGTACGGCAGCGCCCCAGCCAGCACCGCGGCGCCGAGCAGCGCCCACAGCCGGGGCCTGACCCGCCGCCACACCTGCCTCATGTCGCTGCGCCGGCCGAGCACGTCCTCGGTGACCACCACGACGACCATCCCGGTCAGCACCGCGCCGATGACCGCCGCCAGCACGTAGCCGAGCAGGCCGGTCGCGGTGGCGCCGAGCTCGGCCGAGGAGCCCTGCCGGACGGTCAGGACCGGCGTGGGCAACTGTCCGGTGAGCGCCTGGGCAGCCAGGGTGACCACCTGCTGCACGGTCACGAAGATCGCGGACAGGCCGAGCACGGTTCGCGGGTTGCGCCGGATGGTCGCGAACGTGCCGTCCAGCACCTCGCCGGCCGACAGCGGCCGCAGCGGGATCCCCCCGGGGCTCAGCCCGGCCCGGTCCGCCCCGGCGCCCAGCGGTACGGCGCCCAGCGGTACGGCGCCCAGCAGCACCGCCTCGGATCCAGCGCCGGTCGAGGCTGGTGGGGCGGCCACCCGGCCACCCGGAGTTGCCCAGTCGACCTCGCTCACGGCGCCATCGTGCCACGATGGGTGGATGAAGGAGGCCGCATGAGGGCTCGCGTGCTGGTGGTCGACGACGACCCGGCGCTGGCCGAGATGCTGGGGATCGTGCTGCGCGGCGAGGGGTTCGAGCCGGCGTTCGTGGCGGACGGGGCGAAGGCGGTGCAGGCCTACCGGGACTTCAAGCCGGACATCGTGCTGCTCGACCTCATGTTGCCCGGGATGAGCGGCATCGACGTCTGCCGGGCGATCCGGCTGGAGTCCGGCGCCCCGGTGATCATGCTCACCGCCAAGAGCGACACGGTCGACGTCGTGCTCGGGCTGGAGTCCGGCGCCGACGACTACGTCGTCAAGCCGTTCAAGCCCAAGGAGCTGATCGCCCGGATGCGAGCCCGGCTGCGGCGGGCCGAGGAGCCGCCCGCCGAGCTGCTGGCGATCGGCGAGGTGAGCATCGACGTGCCCGGCCATCAGGTCGTCCGCGGCGGCGAGGAGGTGTCGCTGACGCCGTTGGAGTTCGACCTGCTGGTCGCACTGGCCCGTAAGCCCCGCCAGGTCTTCACCCGCGAGGTGCTGCTGGAGCAGGTGTGGGGCTACCGGCACCAGGCCGACACCCGGCTGGTCAACGTGCACGTCCAGCGGCTGCGCTCGAAGATCGAGGTCGACCCGGAGCACCCGAAGATCGTGCTGACCGTGCGCGGCGTGGGCTACAAGGCCGGGCCGCCGTAGCCCATGAGCCGAACCGATGAACAGCAGCCGGTGAGATCCCGGCCAGCCAGGCCCCGGCCGGTGCGCCGCGCGGCCAGCGCCGCCCGGCGGCTGGCGGACCGGGTCCGCCCGCTGGGACCGGCCGTGCTGCACCGCTGGCGCCGGTCGCTGCAGCTCCGGGTGGCGACGACCGTGGCGGTGCTGACCGGCCTGCTCGCCTTGCTGCTCGGCGTCGTCCTGCTGCACCAGATCAGCAGCGGCCTGCTGGACGACAAGAAGAGCGCGGCCGAGCAGGACGTGCGCAGCCGGGTAGACCTGGCCAAGTCCCAGTTGAAGATCGTCGACGAGAGCAACCAGGACGCGCTGTCCGCGACGGTCCGGCGGGTGCTCACCCAGCTCTCCCAGCAGAGCAGCCCGGCTGGCGTGTTCGACATCGCCGCCGTCGACCGGCAGGGTCAGGTCTGGAGCACCACCACGAGCCGGACCCAGGTCCCGCGCAGCATCCCGGCGGACCTGCGCGCGATCGTGCAGGACAACCACCCGGCCTCCGCCTACGGGCAGATCGTCAACGTCGACGGCAGCCAGACCAGCGGCCTGATCCTGGGCACCCAGGTCTTCGCCCAGCAGCAGCCGATCGAGCTGTACTACTTCTTCCCGCTGACCTCCGAGGGACGGGCCCTGGCGCTGGTGCAGCGCACCGTGCTGCTGGCCGGCCTCAGCCTGATGCTGCTGGTGGCGATGATGGCCGTGCTGGTCACCCGGCTGGTGGTCGGGCCGGTGCGGCTGGCGGCGGTGACCGCGCACCGGCTGGCCGAGGGCAGGCTGGAGGAGCGGATGCAGGTCAGCGGCGAGGACGACCTGGCGGTGCTCGCCCGCTCGTTCAACGAGATGGCGGACAGCCTGCAGCGGCAGATCACCAAGCTGGAGGAGATGTCCCGGCTGCAGCGGCGGTTCACCTCCGACGTGTCGCACGAGCTGCGCACGCCGTTGACCACGGTCCGGATGGCGGCCGACGTGCTGCACGCGCACCGCGACGAGTTCCCACCCGAGGTGGCCCGCTCGACCGAGCTGCTGCACGCCGAGCTGGGCCGGTTCGAGGCGCTGCTGGCCGACCTGCTGGAGATCAGCCGGTACGACGCCGGGGTGGCAGCGCTGGAGGCCGAGCCGGTGGACCTGGGGGCGCTGGTCCACCGGGTCACCGAGGCGACCTCGGCGCTGGCCGCCCGGCACGGCAGCCGGCTGCGGCTCAACCTGCCGGCGGAGCCCGCGGTGGCCGAGGTGGACCCGCGCCGGGTGGAACGGATCCTGCGCAACCTGCTCGGCAACGCGCTGGAGCACGGCGAGGGCCGCCCGGTGGACGTGACGCTGGCCCGGGGCGATGCCGGGGTGGCTATCACCGTCCGTGACCGGGGGGTGGGGCTGCGGCCGGGCGAGGCGGGGCTGGTGTTCGACCGGTTCTGGCGGGCCGACCCGTCCCGCAACCGGCGGACCGGCGGCACCGGGCTCGGGCTGGCCATCAGCCTGGAGGACGCCCGGCTGCACGGTGGCTGGCTGCATGCGTGGGGCCAGCCTGGCGTGGGCGCGCAGTTCCGGCTGACCCTGCCGATCCGGCCGGGCGAGTGGCTGACCCGGTCGCCGTTGCCGGTCGTGCCGCCGGACCTGCCCTCGCCGCAGCGTCCCCCGACCGTCCAGGCCCGCCCGTTGGCCTCGGCCCGGCCGCCGGCCGAGCGCCCGACGCCCGAGGAGCTGTCCGCACCGTGACCCGCCGCGGCTCGAGCAGCGTCCGGCTGGCCGGGTGGGCGGCGGTCGCGCTGGTGGCCATCGCGCCGGTAGCCGCTGGCTGCACGTCGTTGCCGCAGAGCTCGCCGGCGACCGCGCTGCGTGAGCTGCCGCGCGACGATCCGGTGCGGGACGACCCCGAGATCCAGGTCGACATCCCACCGCCGCGCAGCCAGGCAAGCGAGTACGAGATCGTGCGCGACTTCCTGCATGCCCAGGAGGCCTGGCGGCACGCCCACGAGCAGGCCAGGCGGTACCTCACCGCGGACGCGGCGGCGGGCTGGCGGGACGACGTGCGGGTGGTGGTGGCCGCCAACACGCCCGAGATCAGCCAGCCGGACGCCGCCGACCGGGTGTGGCTGACGTTCCGCCAACTGGGCGTGGTTAACTCGGACGGCAGCTACTCCGCGCTGCCAGCCCGCGACCCGGTCAAGGTCACCTGGGCTCTGCAGCTCCAGCGGGTCAACGGCGAATGGCGGATCAGCAGGCTCCCCCCGGACGCCGGGGTGCTGCTAGACCAGGCGACGTTCGCCCAGGTCTACCGGCCGTACCTGCTGTACTTCCTGGCGCCGGTCGGCAACCGGCTGGTGCCCGACCCACGCTACCTGCCGTACGACTCGCGCACCCTGCACACCCCGAGCACGCTGCCCGGCCGGCTCGCCCAGGCGCTCCAGGACGGACCGTCGACCTGGCTCGGCCCCGCGGTGGTCAACGCGCTCGGCGCGCCGCTGGCACTGGGCAAGGTGGAGTCCGGTGCCGACGGGGTGCTGCGCCTCGACGTGTCGGGCCTAAACGGCCTGCGCACGGTCGACCAGCGCCGGCAGGCGTTGGCCCAGCTCGCCTGGACCCTCACCGGCACCCAGGTGGGCGTGACCGGGGTGCAGGTCACCAGCGACGGCCAGCCGGTCAACACGCCGGAGACCCAGGCCAACCGGCTGGTGCGGGCCGCCGACTTCGGCGGCTACGGGCCGGTGGCGCTGCCCGCATACTACCTGCGTGCCGGCGGGGTCGCCCTTCTCGGCGGCCGCGCGCTGCCCGGCCGGGCAGGCAGCGGCAGGCTGGGCCTGGACTCCCTCGCGGTGTCCGGCGACCAGCGGCAGATCGCCGCGATCAGCCTCGGCCCGTCCCGGCCGACGCTGTACGCCGGCCCGGGCGACCTGCGGGTGGTGAACCTGCCCGATGCCGGCCTCGGCCGGGTCGCCAGCCTGACCCGGCCGACCTGGGATCCGCTCGAAGGCCGGTTCTGGACGGTGCCGGACGGCTGCCCGGCCGTCCAGCTCAGGCAGCAGGCCTGCCCGGTGGTCCGGTTCACCGCGAGCGGCGTGGCCCCGCCGGGTGACGGCGTGGAGCGGGCCGTCGAGGTCTCCCTGCGGCTCGGCGACGATGCACGGTTCGGGCAGGTGGGGGCACTGCAGCTCTCCCGGGACGGCACCCGGGCGGCCGTGCTGGCCGGCGGCCGGCTGTACGTCGGCCGGGTGATCATCACGGTCGACCCGGACACCCTCCAGCGCAGCATCCTGGTCGACGGCCTGCTGCCGGCCAGCCGGACGCTCACCGACGTTCGCGACGTCGCGTGGGACTCCGCCGGCACGCTGGCGGTGCTGGCCAGGGCGGGCAACGGCGCACTGGCCGCGTGGCAGGTGCCGGCCGACGGCTCGGAGTACGGGCTGACCCAGATGGCGGAGCTGCCCGGCCCGGCGGTGTCAATCACCGCGGCGTCCCCGCAGCTTCCGCTGGTCGCGCTCAACGACGGCTCGATCTGGGTGTACGGCGGCGGCGAGTGGCTTTCCAAGGTCGCCACCGGCGGCCGGTCCCCGGCGTACCCGGGCTGACCGGCCGTTCCGGCACCGCTGTCCACAGGATCGGCGGGGTACGGCGGCCCCGGCCGGAGGCTGTCCACAGGTCGCTGCGGGCGATGGCCGGGTTGCGGCACTGTGGGCGGATGTTCGGTGCCGTCGCCCAGCTCGTCCTGCCGTCGTGCTGCGTGTCCTGTGGTGCGGCCGGGGCGGCGCTGTGCCCGCCGTGCGGCGCGCCGCTGCGTGGGCCGGCGGCCCGGCAGGTGCCCAGCCCGCGACCGGCCGGGCTGCCGCCGGTGTGGGCGACCGCGACGTACGACGGGGCGGTGCGGACCGCGCTGATCAGCTACAAGGAGCGCAACCGGCGGGACCTGACCGCGCCGCTCGCGGCCGGGCTGGGCCTCGCGGTGTGGTCCGCGCTGGCCGGCGGGGCGGGCCGTGCCGGCAGTGCCATCGGGGCGGCTGGGGCGGCTGAGACGGTTGGGACGGCTGGGGGCGGGTCGGGCGGAGAGGTGGTGCTGGTGCCGATCCCGTCCGGCCGGCCGGTGGCCCGGCGCCGCGGCGGCGACCACGTCCGCCGGCTCGCGGCCGCGGCCCTGCCGCAACTGGCAACGGCTGCGGCGCGAGGGCTCACCCAGCCGGCCGTGCTGTGCCCGGCGCTGCGGCCGACCCCGGCCACGGTGGACGCTGCGGCGCTGTCGGCCGCAGACCGCCGGGTGGCCCGAGCTGGAGCCTTCGTCGTACACAGAGCGTGTTCGGCCTGGCTCGCGACCCGGCCACCGGGCTCGGTCGTCGTCATCGTAGATGACCTGATAACGACCGGCGCCACGGTGGCCGAGGCAGCTACCGTGCTCCACATGGCCGGGGTCCGGGTCGCGGCCGCTGCGGTGGTGGCGGCTACCCAACGTAATCGTTGACATGGCCGAGTGGAAGGGCTGTTTTGCGAGCGCTTCCTGGTCTAGCGTCAGAGGACCCAGGGAGGAGAGGCGACCGGTCGGGCTTTCCTGGTCTCGCGATCGGGTATGACTGGCGGGTGCCCAAGCTAGCTGGAGGTCGCATGGATATTGTCGTGAGGGGGCGCAACGTCGAGGTGCCGGAGCATTACCGGCAACATGTCTCGGACAAGCTCTCCCGTATCGAACGCTACGACCACAAGGTCATCCGGGTGGATGTGGAGCTCCACCACGAACGGAACCCCCGCCAGTCGAGCTCTTGTCAACGAGTCGAGATCACCTGCAAGTCCCGCGGCCCGGTCATCCGTGCGGAGGCCTCCGCCGCCGATTTCTACAGCGCCCTGGATGCCGCCATCGTCAAGCTGGCGAACCGGTTCCGTCGGGTTCACGACCGGCGCCGGGTGCACCATGGCAGCCGCACCCCGGTCTCGGTCGCGGCGGCGACCGGCGAGCTGGACCTGAACGGCGTGGCGGCGGCGCCGGGCACCCTCTCGACCACCGCCATCGATGCCGGTGGCATCGACCCCACCGGCATGGACCGCACTGGCAATGACCACATTGGCCTCGACGCCGGGAGCATGGATGACCCGTACGCCGACGTCCTGGACGAGCACCTGCCCGGCCGGGTGGTGCGGGAGAAGGAGCATCCGGCCAAACCCATGACGATCGACCAGGCCCTGTTGGAGATGGAGCTGGTCGGCCACGACTTCTTCCTGTTCTTCGACGCCGACTGCAGCCGGCCCAGTGTCGTCTACCGACGTAAGGGCTACGACTACGGCATCATCCGCCTCGTCTCCTAGGCGTCCGTACCCGGGCGTCGGGTGTGGGGTGTGGTCGAGATCCGCCCACCCCCGCACTCATCCACCTGTACCCGTCCATCGCATCTCCACCGCGGTGCCGGACGTGGCAGGCTTACCTCCTGGACCACCCCGGGGGGGTGGTCCAGCCAAGGAGGTGTGCAGTGCCGGACCGGCCGGAGGACTCGATCCGGGTGCTCATCGTCGACGACCACGCGCTGTTCCGGCGCGGTCTGGAGGCGACGCTGCAGCTTGAGCCGGACATCACGGTGCTCGGCGAGGCCGCCGACGGCACCGAGGCGCTGGCCAAGGCCGCCGAGCTGCTGCCCGACATCGTGCTGATGGACGTCCGGATGCCGCGCCGTAGCGGGATCGAGGCATGTTCGGCGATCAAGCAGCTCGTCCCGAGCGCGCGGATCGTGATGCTCACGGTCAGCGACGACGAGGCGGACCTGTACGAGGCGATCAAGGCGGGCGCCTCGGGCTACCTGCTCAAGGAGATGCCGCCGGACGACCTGGCCGGCGCGATCCGCTCGGTCTACGGCGGCCAGTCGCTGATCAACCCGTCGCTGGCCTCCAAGCTGCTCACCGAGTTCGCCACCATGAGCCGCCGTGAGGCCTCGCCGTCCGTGCCGCCACCCAAGCTGACCGCCCGCGAGATGGAGGTGCTGCGCGCGGTCGCCCGCGGCCTGAACAACCGCGAGATCGCCAGGGAGCTGTTCATCAGCGAGAACACGGTGAAGAACCACATCCGCAACATCCTGGAGAAGCTGCAGCTCCACTCCCGGATGGAGGCGGTGGTCTACGCCGTACGCGAGAAGCTGCTGGAGATCACCTGAGCCCGCGGCTCACCTGCCCCGACCCTGGGGCACCCAACCCTGTGCCTCTAGCCCCTGGGCCTCTCATCCGGGGCGCCCGGCCGGGCCCGCGACGCGTTCACCCGAGGATCTCCTCCAGGAGCAACGAGCCGACCCAGCAGTCCACCCGCCGTCCCTGGTGCACCGCCCGCAGCCGCAGCGTCCCCTCGATCCGGAACCCGACCTTCTCCGCGACCCGGCGCGAGGCGTCGTTGCCGACCTCGGCTCGCCACTCGATCAGGCCGAGACCGAGCCCGCCGGCATCGGGCGCGCCGAACCCCCACCGGCATGCCGCGGCTGCGGCCTGGGTCATCACGCCCTGCCCGCGCGCCCACGGCGCGCACCAGTAGCCCAGCTCGGCGGACCGCTCGGTCGGGCTGATCCGGTCCAGCCCGACCGAGGCGAGCAGGTCGCCACAGGTCGAGTCGAGCACCGCGAAGGTCGCGGCCCGGCCGGAGGACCAGCCGGCCGGCGCCACGCTGGTCACCCAGGACCGTGCGTGCCTGGCCAGGTAGGGCGACGGGACGGAGGTCCAGCGCTGGATGTCCGGATCCTGGCAGGCCCGCAGCACGACGTCGGCGTCGGCGGCCCGGAACGGGCGCAGGTGCAACCGGCCAGCGGTGATATCGGCGGGCTCC
Organism: Mycobacteriales bacterium; assembly: GCA_035476575.1. Classification (GTDB taxonomy): domain Bacteria; phylum Actinomycetota; class Actinomycetes; order Mycobacteriales; family JACQDL01; genus DATILL01. The sequence goes on along the minus strand of DATILL010000074.1, from coordinate 29,702 downwards.
ATGCCGCCATCCTGCCAGCCTTACCGCCCCCGTCCGGGGGCCGCGGCGTCCGGACGGTGCCGCGGGCGTTGCCACGCCCGTGCGCGCCGCGCATACGATGGCGGCAGCCGCACATCCCGAGGAGCTGAACGTACGCCGTGGTACTCGCCAAGATCCTGCGTGCCGGTGAGGGGAAGATCGTCCGCCGGCTGAAGGCCATCGCCGACCATATCGACGCGATCGAGCCCGACTTCGTCGACCTCACCGACGCCGAGCTGCGCGCCAAGACCGACGAGCTTCGGGCCCGCCTGGCCGCGGGCGCGTCGCTGGACCAGATCATGCCGGAGGCGTTCGCTACGGTTCGGGAGGCGGGCAAGCGCACCCTCGGCCAGCGGCATTACCACGTGCAGCTCATGGGTGGCGCCGCCCTGCATTTCGGCAACGTCGCGGAGATGAAGACCGGCGAGGGCAAGACCCTGGTCGGCACCCTTCCGGCGTACCTGAACGCGCTGTCCGGTAAGGGAGTTCACATCGTCACGGTCAACGACTACCTGGCCAAGCGCGACTCGGAGTGGATGGGCCGGGTGCACCACCTCCTCGGCCTGGAGGTCGGGGTGATCCTGTCGCAGATGCGGCCGGCCGAGCGGCAGAAGATGTACCACGCGGACATCACCTACGGCACCAACAACGAGTTCGGCTTCGACTACCTGCGCGACAACATGTCCTGGGCGCTGGAGGAGTGTGTCCAGCGCGGGCACAACTACGCGATCGTGGACGAGGTCGACTCGATCCTGATCGACGAGGCGCGTACCCCGCTGATTATCTCCGGGCCCGCCGAGCACTCCGCCCGGTGGTACTCGGAGTTCGCCCGGATCGCGCCGTTGATGAAACGTGACATGCACTACGAGGTGGACGACGGCAAGCGCACGGTCGGCGTCACGGAGGAGGGCGTCGGCTTCGTCGAGGACCAGATCGGCATTGACAACCTCTACGAGGCGGTCAACTCCCCGCTGGTCGGCTACCTGAACAACGCGCTGAAGGCGCAGGAGCTGTTCAAGCGGGACAAGGACTACATCGTCACCAATGGCGAGGTGCTCATCGTCGACGAGCACACCGGCCGGGTGCTGCACGGCCGGCGCTACAACGAGGGGCTGCACCAGGCGATCGAGGCCAAGGAAGGCGTCGAGATCAAGCAGGAGAACCAGACGCTCGCCACGATCACCCTGCAGAACTACTTCCGGCTCTATGACAAGCTGTCCGGGATGACCGGTACGGCGCAGACCGAGGCCGCCGAGCTGTCCCAGATCTACAAGCTGGGCGTGGTGTCCATCCCGACCAACAAGCCGATGATCCGGGCCGACCACTCCGACGTCATCTACAAGACGGAGGAGGCCAAGTTCGCCGCGGTGGTGAACGACATCACCGAACGCGTCGCCAAGGGCCAGCCGGTCCTGGTGGGCACCGCCAGCGTGGAGAAGTCCGAGCTGCTGTCCGCGCTGCTGCTGCGCCAGGGTGTTCCGCACGAGGTGCTGAACGCGAAGTACCACGAGAAGGAGGCCTCGATCGTGGCCCGGGCCGGTAGCAAGGGCTCGGTCACCGTCTCCACCAACATGGCCGGCCGCGGTACCGACATCATCCTGGGCGGCAACTTCGAGTTCCTCGCCGACCTCGACCTGCGCAGCCGGGGGCTGTCCCCGGTGGACACCCCCGAGGAGTACGAGGCCGCCTGGCCGGCCGCCGTAGAGGACGCCAAGAAGCGGTCCGAGGTGGAGGGCGAGGAGGTCCGGGAGGCCGGCGGGCTGTACGTGCTCGGCACCGAGCGGCACGAGTCGCGCCGGATCGACAACCAGCTCCGCGGCCGGTCCGGCCGGCAGGGTGACCCGGGGGAGTCGCGGTTCTACCTGTCGCTGACCGACGACCTGATGAAGCGGTTCAACGCCGGTGCGGTCGAGATGATCATGACCCGGCTGAACATCCCGGACGACGAGCCGATCGAGTCCAAGATGGTCACCCGGGCGATCAAGTCGGCGCAGACCCAGGTCGAGCAGCAGAACTTCGAGATCCGCAAGAACATCCTGAAGTACGACGAGGTGATGAACCGCCAGCGCGAGGTCATCTACGCCGAGCGCCGCAAGATCCTCGAGGGCGCCGACCTGCATGAGCAGGTCCGGCACATGGTGGACGACGTGGTGGTCGCCTACGTCGAGGGTGCCTGTGCCGACGGCTACCCGGAGGACTGGGACCTCGACCAGCTCTGGACCGCGCTGAAGACGCTCTACCCGGTGTCGCTGACGGTGGACGGCGTGATCGCCGAGGCGGGCGGGGAGAAGAGCGACCTGTCCGCCGAGCTCCTGGTCGAGCTGGTGCGCGCGGACGCCCAGCGGGCCTACGACGAACGCGAGGAGGCTCTGGGAGCCGAGGTGGTGCGCGAGGTGGAGCGCCGGGTGCTGCTCTCCGTGCTGGACCGCAAGTGGCGCGAGCACCTGTACGAGATGGACTACCTGCAGGAGGGCATCGGGCTGCGCGCGATGGCCCAGCGGACCCCTGAGGTGGAGTTCCAGCGCGAGGGCTTCGACATGTTCGCCGCGATGCTGGACGGCATCAAGGAGGAGTCGGTCGGCTTCCTGTTCAACATCGAGGTGCAGGTGGGCGAGCCGGAGGCTGAGGCAGCCGCCGAGGCCGAGGTGGTGGCGCTGGCCGGCGACACCTCGGTGCCGGCTGCCCTGGCCGGTCCGGCCGATCCGGCCGGACCGGCCGCAGAGCCGGTCCGGTCGCAGCCGCGGGTCAGCGCCAAGGGGCTGGACCGGCAGTCCCGCCCGGCGGCGGACCTGCGGTACTCCGCCCCGACGCTGGATGCCGCCGAGCCGGAGCGTCCCCAGGCTGGCACCGCCACCGTGCCCGGCACGGCCACGCCGGGCCGCAACGCGCCTTGCCCCTGCGGCTCGGGCAAGAAGTACAAGCGCTGCCACGGTGCCCCCGGCGCCGCCCCCCTCGACTGAGGTCACCTCTCGGCGTTGTGGTGACCTGTCGTTCGGCTCGTGCCCCGTGTGGTCACCTACCGGCGTTGTGGTGACCTCTTGGGGTCTGTGGGCAACGAAAGGTGACCACACGGGCGGCGCGGCGCGCCGCCGCCTGGGCGGGCTACTCGACCAGGTCGAGGGCGACGCAGCGCCAGCGCCCGTCCAGACCCTCCAGCCGGAGCGCGATCGCCCTGGACTGATCGGCGCCGCGCTGCACTACCGCACACGCCTCGACCACGCCGTCCGCCGGCTCGGTGACGTGCAGCGACCGCACCCGGGGGGCGGATCCCGGCCGGGCTGTGCGCTTGCGCCGGGCCGCCACCTCGGCGACCACCTCGGCGGTCGCGTACGCCCGGAGCTGGGCCGGCGCCCGCCAGCCCTCCAGGCACTCCAGCACCACCCGCAGCAGCCGGGTCAGCCATGCCTGCGGGTCGGGCAGCTCGCCGCGGGGCGTGGGCTGGGCGTCGAAGAAGTCGACCGGCTCGTCGAACCGCCGCGGCGCCGGCTGCTCGAACGGCAGTGGCTCGGTCAGTGCCGGCACCAGGACCAGGTGGGGCGCCGGCAGGTCGTCGTCGTACGGCGGCTCGGTGGTCGGGACCGGGCGCAGCCGCGGACGCTGCGGCGGGGGGTGGGCGTGGGCGCGTGCGTGGGCGGTCATGGCTGGCGCACTCCGAGGTAGTCGACAGCGATTGGGCGTACGACGCCCCGCCCCGCCACCCGGTTCCGGGCCGGTGCCCGGACGGTCGCGGCACGTCACCAGCTAGAAAGGAGCCCATGACCTCCATGCTGGCTGCGCTGATCGTCGACTACGGCGGCGTCCTCACCAACTCCCTGCACGAGACGATCAGCGCTTGGGCGAGCGCGGACCGGATCAACCCGGACCGGTACACGACGGTCATCCGTGAATGGCTCGCCGACGGCGCGGAGCGCAACATCGTGCACGACCTGGAGCGGGGAGAGATCAGCCCGGCCGAGTTCGAGCGCCGGTTCGCCGCGCTGCTGTCCCGCGAGGACGGCTCAATCCCGGACGCCGAGGGCCTGCTGCGCCGGATGTTCGCCGGGTTCCGGGCCGAGGAGGACATGATGGGAGTGGTACGCCGAGCCCGGCGGGCCGGCCTGAGGACCGCGCTGCTGTCCAACTCCTGGGGCAACGAGTACGACCCCGACCTGCTCGCTGAGTTCGACGCCGCGGTGATCTCCGGCGAGGTCGGGCTGCGCAAGCCCGAGCCGGAGATCTACCGGCTCACCGCGGCCCGGCTCGGCGTCGACCCGCGGCAATGCGTGTTCGTCGACGACCTCCCGCCAAACGTCCGCGGCGCGGTCGCCGTTGGCATGGTCGGCATACACCACATCGACACCGAGACCACCGCCACCGAGCTCGAAGCCCTTTTCAACCTCTCCCTCCGCGGCTGACGCGGTACTCAGCCCTGACCCGGCGTCGGCATCGCATTCTTTATCTGCATGGTGAGATCCGCGATCAGCCCGTCAACAATCGGCTCCAGCCACCGCTCGATGCGGCGCCTCGCATGCGGCGTGACTTCAGGAACCACGTGTGTCAACCGCAGCCCAAGTCCAGTGTCCAGGTTGTCGGCCACATACAGCAGGAATGGCCGACTGTCGTCCGGACCGCCCACCCTGACAAGCAGGTCGCGGCGGACCTCTGTGACTGTGGGCCAAGTGGACCGGAGGATGACCGGCAAATGCGGCGGGTCCTCAAAGACCACCGCGCCATCCGCACCCCAAACCCTGACATCACGGTCAACCGCCGATGGAAGCGCTGCCGCGGTCGGCACTGTTCGGTGATCGTGGCGGCCGTCCGCAGCAACCTGGCGGTCGCCGCGTCAACGTCGGCGTGCGTGAGGCCGCCGAGCGTGGACAGAAGAGCGGCGAGCTCGTCGACCTTCGCGCGGGTTTCGGAGGTGCGCGGCCGGCGGAGCTCGTCGGCGGCGAGCTCGAGCTCGTCGAGCACCTGTTCCTGGATGAAGCCGACGAACGCCTGGGGCCTGCCCTCGTCGGCGAGCTCCAGCGTGCGCAGGTAGATCTCCTTGCTCTCCACCAGCACCAGCAGCGGCACCGAGTATGCCCGGTAGAGGTAGACCGAGGCCAGCTCCCGGGCCACCCGCCCGTTCCCGTCGGCGAACGGGTGCACCACCACGAAGGCATTAGTGCGCGTACGCGGCCTGCAGCACCGGATGCGCCGCCGCGAGCTCTGGGCTGGCCAGCTCGTCCACCAGCCGGGCCATCTCCCGCCCGGTGTCTCCCACCGGAGCGTACGAGTGCCACTCGCCACCCGCGGTCCGCCCGTGGTTAGACTCGAGTCTTGTACTTCCCGCCCGGCAGCGGATGGTCCTGCCAGCCGACGGCGGTCAGCACCCGGTACGTCGGCTGGCTCGCCGTGGTCCGCTCGTGCAGCGCCCGGATCCACGCCTGGTGATCGGCGTCGACGGGGTCGCGGCGTCCAGGACCAGGTCGTACGCGGCAAGCTGGTCCTCGAAGTGCTGCCGCGCCCCGGCGCCGGCCTCCCGCTCGACGACCGCCTCCCATGCCGCGGTCGCCGCCGCGACGGTGAAGGTCACGCCCCGGTCGGTCGGGTAGAGCCCCTCGATCGCCCCGGTGTCGTACGCCGCCGCGCGGGTCGCCCACCGCAGCACCGCGCCGAGCCGCTCGGGAGTCACCTCGGCCTTCGCCGCCTCAAACGCGGCGTACGCCGCGTCGACCAGCGCCACGTTGACGCGCAGGTCGCGCCACTCGACGAATGCCGGGAACGGGACGTACCGTGCGTCGAGGTCCGGCGGCGAGGGGATACCGGCGGTCATCACGCCATCGTGGCATGAGGTTGCAGCCTGTCCGACTCGGCCGCGCCGCGAGGAGACCGTGGGATCATTGCGGGATGGACCGGCTGAGCGCACTCGACGTGTCGTTTCTCTACCTGGAGGAGCCGACGACGCCCATGCACGTGGGCGGGGTGTTGGTCTTCGGGCCGCCCGAGCAGGGTTTTGACTACGACGGGCTGGTGGCGTTGATCGAACGCCGGCTGGGCCAGGTGCCGCGGTTCCGGCAGAAGGTCCGCTGGGTCCCCGGCCGGCTGGCCAACCCGGTCTGGGTGGATGATCCGGACTTCGACCTGGCCTACCACGTACGCCGCAGCGCGCTGCCGAAGCCCGGCTCGGACCAGCAGCTCCGCGAGCTGGCCGCCCGGCTGATCTCCCGCCCGCTGGACCGCGCCCGGCCGCTCTGGGAGGTCTACCTGGTGGAGGGCCTGGCTGGCGGCCGGGTCGGGATCATCACCAAGACCCATCATGCGATGGTGGACGGCATCGCCTCGGTCGACCTGGCCCAGGTGCTGTTCGACCTGACGCCGGCACCGCGGGAGACCCCAGAGGAGCTGTGGGTGCCGCACCGCGAGCCGAGCTCGCTGGAGCTGGTCGGTGACGCGGTGCGGGACATCGTCAGCCGGCCGACCGAGGCGGTCGACCTGGTCCGGCGCGGGGTGCGGGACGTACGGCACGTGGCCGGACGGGTGCTCAGCGTGTTCAGCGGGCTGGCCTCGACGGCCCGGGTGATGGCTCGCCCGGCGCCGTCCAGCCCGCTGAACGTGCCGATCGGCGAGCAGCGCCGGTTCGCCACCGCACAGACCTCGCTGGACGACTACAAGCGGGTACGCAAGGCGCACAGCGGTACGGTGAACGACGTCGTGCTGGCAGTCTGCTCCGGCGCGCTGCGGGCCTGGCTGATGTCCCGCGGGGAGCCGGTGGTCGAGCAGACCACGGTCCGGGCCATGGTGCCGGTCAGCGTGCGGCCGGAGGACGACCGGAGCGCCCTGGGGAACCAGGTGGCGTCGTACCTGGTTGACCTGCCGGTCGGCGAGCCGAGCCCGACCATCAGGCTGGCCCGGATCAGCTACTCGATGAAGGGGCTCAAGGACTCCGGCCAGTCGGTCGGCGCGCAGGCGCTGGTAGCGCTCGGCGGGTTCGCGCCGCCGACGCTGCACTCGCTCGGCGCTCGGGTGGCCAACCGGGCTTCGCGCCGGGTGTTCAACGTCGTGATCACCAACGTGCCCGGCCCGCAGTTCCCGCTCTACGCCAACGGCGCCGAGCTGCTTGAGGTTTATCCGGTTGTACCGCTGGCCAAGAATATGGCGGTTGCGATCGGCGTGACGTCATACAACGGCGGGGTGTACTACGGGCTGACCGCCGACCGGGACGCGATGAGCGACGCTGACGTGCTCGCCAGCCTGATCCAGGAGTCGCTGGCCGAGCTGGTGGAGACCGTCCATTGAGCACGGAGCTGGGCTGATGACACGCAGAGGGCTGGTGCTCGGAGCCGGTGGGGTGCTCGGGTTCTCCTGGATGGTCGGCGCGCTGGCCGCCCTGGAGCAGATCGAGGGCTTCGACGTGCGCGAGATGGAGGTGTGCGTCGGCACCTCGGCCGGCTCGGTGTCGGCGGCGATGCTCGGCTGCGGCATCTCGGTAGAGCAGATGCTGCGGCACCAGCGCGGCGAGCGGCCGGCGCCGGACGACCCGCCCATCGCCTTCGACTACAACGCCGACTCCGGCGGCGCGCTGCCACCCCGCCCGGCGCTGCGGTTCGGCTCACCCAAGCTGGCCTGGCAGGTGGCCCGGCAGCCGCGCCGGTTCCCACCGCTGGCGGCGATGAGCGCGGCTTTGCCGCGGGGCCGCGGCACCCTCGAGCCGGTGACCAGGGTGGTGGCCGGCCTGGCGGGCGCGCAGCCCTGGCCGGAGCGCCCGCGCGCCTGGGTCGTGGCGATGGACTACGACAGCGGCCGGCGGGTGGCCTTCGGCCGCAACGGCGCGCCGGCCGCGTCGCTGGCCCAGGCGGTGACCGCGTCCTGCTCAATCCCGGGCTGGTACGCACCGACCGTGATCAACGGGCGGCGCTACGTCGACGGCGGCATCTGCTCGGCCACCTCGGCCGACCTGCTGGCCGGTTTCGGCCTGGACGAGGTGTATGTGCTGGCCCCGATGGCGTCGTTCACGATGGACCGGCCGCGCTCGGCTACGGCCCGGCTGGAGCGGCGGTTCCGGCAGGCGACGACCAAGCGGATGCAGCGGGAGGCGGCCAAGCTGCGGGTCGGCGGCACCGAGGTGATCATGCTCGGGCCGGGGCCGGAGGACCTGGCCGCCATCGGCGCCAACCTGATGAACCCACGCCGCCGCGCCCGCGTGCTGGAGACCTCGCTGCGGACCAGCACGGCGGCGCTGCGGCGCGACAACACCGCCACCGGCCTGCGATGAGGGTGTACCTGCCGGGCACCGTGGAGACGCTGCGTGCCCTGCTGGAGACTGGCGAGGTTGGCCCGGCACCGCTGCGCGCCTATGCCGTCACCCCGGCCTTGCGTGAGTGGTACCTCGACGACGACGTGGAGGAGCTGGAGTACGTCGCGTTGATCGAGGCGGCCAGGGCGTCGTTGCGGCTGCTCGACCTGGACCCGAAGGCGGCCCGCCGGCGGGTGGTGATCGCCGCGGACGCGCCGGATGCCGCGGTCGCGCGGGAGCTGGCCGCGGACCGGGCCGCGGTGCGGCTGCTGGAGGCGGTGCCGATGCGGCTGGTCGCCTCGGTGCACGTGGACGCCGCCGCGGCCGAGGACGCCGTACGGGCCGCCGCGAACGCCGTGCTCGAGGCGGACCTAGGCAGCGCCGACGCGCAGTTCGTGGTGGACGAGGCCGAAGGGCACGAGCTGGCCTGGTACGCCTCGCAGGAGGTCGGCCCGCTGCTTGAGCTGCTCTGACCGGGCGGCCGGAACGGGCGGCGGCGGAACGGCCGGCCCGGTCGGTCCCTGGTGCGACGATGGAGCTGCCGGCCACCGCCGGCCCGTCCGTCGTATCACCCGGAGGAGGGGGTCATGGACGCGGTCACGAGCACGCCCGTCCCTGCCAACGAGCCGGCCCGGGGCTACCCGCCCGGCAGCCCGGACCGGGCCAGCCTGGAGGCCAGGCTGAAGGATCTGGCCGCCGAGCAGGTCGAGCTGACCATGACGGTCGCCGGCCGGCAGCGGATGGCCGGTGGGGACCGGATCCCGGTGGTGCAGCCGCACCGGCACGCCGCCGCGCTGGGCACCACCGCACAGGCCACCCCCCACGACGTCGCGGTCGCGGTCGAGGCGGCCAAGACGGCCGGGCCGGGCTGGCGCGAGCTGCCGTACGACGAGCGGGCCGCCGTCCTGCTGCGGGCGGCTGAGCTGCTGGCCGGACCGTGGCGGGACACGGTGAACGCCGCGACCATGCTCGGCCAGTCCAAGACCATCTATCAGGCCGAGATCGACGCCGCCTGCGAGCTGATCGACTTCCTGCGTTTCAACGTGCACTTCGGCCGGCAGGTCCTGGCCGAACAGCCGATCTCCGCGGCCGGCACGTGGAACCGGATGGACTACCGCCCGCTGGAGGGCTTCGTCGTCGCGATCACGCCGTTCAACTTCACCTCGATCGCCGCCAACCTGCCGGTCGCGCCGGCCCTGATGGGCAACACGGTGCTGTGGAAGCCGTCGCCGACCCAGGCCTTGGCCGCGCATTACACGATGCGGCTGTTCGAGGCGGCCGGGCTGCCGGCCGGAGTGGTCAACCTGGTCACCGGCGACGGGCAGGCGGTCAGCGAGGTGGCGCTGGCCGACCGGGACCTGGCCGGCATCCACTTCACCGGCTCGACCCGGACCTTCCAGCACCTCTGGCGCACGGTCGGGGCGAACATCGCGGCGTACCGCGGCTACCCCCGGCTGGTCGGCGAGACCGGCGGCAAGGACTTCATCCTGGCCCATCCCTCCGCCGAGCCGGCCGGGCTGGTCACCGCCCTGGTCCGCGGCGCGTTCGAGTACCAGGGGCAGAAGTGCTCGGCGGCCTCGCGCGCGTACCTGCCGCGCTCCCTGTGGGACGGCGGGCTGCGCGCGGCGCTGGTCGACACCACCCGGTCGCTGTCCTACGGCGACGTCACCGACCTGTCGAACTTCGGTAGCGCGGTGATCGACGCGCGGGCGCATCGCCGGCACCGTGAGCTGTTCGAGCGGGTGCGGGCCGAGGCCCGGGTCGACATCCTGGCCGGTGGCACGGCCGACGACCGGGTCGGGTACTTCGTCGCACCCAGCGTGCTGCTCGGCGACGACCCGTACCACGAGATCTTCAGCACCGAGTTCTTCGGCCCGATCCTGGCGGTCTTCGTCTACGACGACCGCGGCAACCCGGCGGGCGGCTGGGCCGACGTGCTCGACCTGGTCGACACGGCGTCGCCGTACGCGCTGACCGGCGCCGTGATCGCGACCGACCGGGCCGCGATCGAGCAGGCCAGCGAGCGGCTGCGGTTCGCCGCCGGCAACTTCTACGTCAACGACAAGCCGACCGGGGCGGTGGTCGGGCAGCAGCCGTTTGGCGGCGCCCGGGCCAGCGGCACCAACGACAAGGCCGGCTCGGTGTGGAACCTGTCGCGCTGGGTCTCACCCCGGTCGATCAAGGAGACCTTCGTGCCGCCCACCGACCACCGCTACCCGCACATGGGGTGACCCAGGTGGTGGACCGGCAGTTCGGCGAGCAGGGCGGGCGGCTCTCCTACGGTGGGTACCTGCGGCTGCCCGAGCTGCTCGCCCAGCAGGTGCCGCGGTCGTCGTCGGCGCACGACGAGCTGCTGTTCATCGTCGTGCACCAGGCGTACGAGCTGTGGTTCAAGCTGCTGCTGCACGAGCTGGACGACGCCCGGGACCGGATGCTGGCCGGCGACAGCTACCTGCCCCGGCTGCGGCTGAACCGGGCGCACGTGGTGGAACGGGTGCTGATCGAGCAGATCGACGTCCTGGAGACGATGACCCCGCAGGACTTCCTCCGGTTCCGGGCCCTGCTGGCGCCGGCCAGCGGGTTCCAGTCTGTGCAGTTCCGCGAGCTGGAGTTTGTGTCCGGCGCGCCCGACCCGCGCTACCTGGACCGGCTCAGCCATGCCACCGACGCGGAGCGCGCCCGGCTGGCCCGCCGGCTGGCCGAGCCCACCCTCTGGGACGGTTTCCTCGCCCTGCTGGCCAAGGCCGGCCTCGACGTGGCCACCCCGGAGGCCCGGCGGGCGGCCCTGGTCGCGCTGACCGGCGAGCGGGCTGAGTACGGCCCGCTGTGGGACCTCGCCGAGGCGCTGGTCGAGCACGACGCGCTGTGCGCCCGCTGGCGTCAGCGGCATGTGCTGATGGTGGAGCGTCAGATCGGCACGAAGTCCGGCACCGGTGGCTCGACCGGGGCGCCGTACCTGCGGCAGCGGCTGGACCTGCGGTTCTATCCCGAGCTGTGGGAGCTGCGGGACAGCCTCTGAGCCGCGCCGCACGGCCCGCGGCACGGGTCCGGCACGGCACCGACGGGGCCGGTCCCGGCCCTCTCCGGCGCGTTGGGCCACCGCTCCTCGGTGCGGTGACCGTTGTCAGTGGTCTAGCCTGTGCCGACAGTGGGCTCCAAAAGGCCCCCGGCCGTGATGGCGGGCGGCCTGTGACCCCAAGTTCGGGGCCGGCGCGCAGGAGATGGAGGGCAGGGGGTCTTACGCATGACACCCGGTAGGCACAAGTCTGCCGCGGCCGAGATGGACCAGACCGGGTTGTTGCACGCCGCGGTCGGTTCCGGTCCGCCCGCCGCGCAGCCCCCGGAGCACGAGCCCCCGCGGCGCCGGTCGCGGCGGTTCTCGTTGGCGCTCCGGCATTGGCGGGTGCGCTCCAAGCTGCTCGTCATCCTGCTCATCCCCCTGCTTGCCGTGCTCGGCTCCGCTGGGCTGCGGCTTCGCGACGTGCTCACCTCGGCCAACCGGGCGCACCACGCGGAGCAGGTGGCCCAGTTATCGCGGCAGGTGATCCTGGTCGCCCGGGCGCTGGAGGCGGAGCGGGACCAGTCGGCTCGGTTCATGGGGAGCAACCGGCAGGAGGCGGTCGACACCCTCAAGTCCGCCCGGGACGCCACCGAGCGGCAGATCGAGACGCTGCGGTCGGTGCGAGGTGGTATCAAGACCGGCGACCTCGGCCCGGCCGTCGACGACCTCCTGCAGACCGTAGGCAAGCACGCCAGCAAGCTTGACGGGCTGCGGCAGAACGTGGACACCAACGGGAGCTGGCCGGAGGCCGACTCCGAGTACCGCAGCTTCGTCGAGGACCTGCTCACCATCGAGCTCGACATCCCGCAGGGCAGCGACGACCAGGCGTTGAACGACGACGTACGGGCGCTGGTCGCCGTCTCGCAGTTCATCAAGGCCGTCGAGACCGAACGCGGCTCGGTCGCCTACGTGATCGCGATCGGCACCCTTCCTGCCGACGCGCGCACCGAGCTGTTCCGCTGGGACGCCCAGGTGGGGCTCGCCAGAACCGCGATCGACTCCACGCTGTCCACCGAGCAGCGCGCGGTCTACGACCGGGCCGTCACGGACGCGCTGACCGAACCGGTCGCCAAGAACACCAAGCTTGTGCTGGACACCAAGGCGGGCGACATCGTCCCGCTGAACGTGGACTCCTGGCTCACGCCGACCGGCACGCTGCTCACCGCTGCCGGCGGTGTCGAGGACGCCTTCGTCCGGCAGGTGTTGGACCGCGCCCGCGAGCTCGGCAACCAGGTCCGCGACCGGGCCATCCTGGACGGCTCGGTTGTGCTCGGCGTGCTGCTGTTCACCCTGCTGCTGGCCCTGCTCACGGTGCGTTCCCTCGTCCGGCCGCTGCGCCGGCTTCGGTCCCGGGCGCTGGACGTCGCCTACCGGGAGCTGCCCGCCGCCGTGGAGCGGATGCGAGACAGCAGCGAGTTCGACGCCAGCCAGGCCGCCTTCACCACCATGGGCCTGGACTCCCGGGACGAGGTCGGTGAGGTCGCCGAGGCGTTCGACAGCGTCCGCCGGGAGGCGGTCCGGCACGCCGCCGAGCAGACCCAGCTCCGGCAGAACGTCTCCACCATGTTCGTCAACCTGTCCCGGCGGACGCAGAGCCTGGTCGAGCGGCAGCTCCGGCTGATCGACTCCCTTGAGGGCACCGAGCGTGACCCGGACGCGCTGGAGAACCTGTTCAAGCTCGACCACCTGGCCACCCGGATGCGCCGCAACGCGGAGAACCTGCTGGTCCTGGCTGGCTCCGACCCCGGCCGGCGGTGGACCCGCCCGGTCGCCCTCATCGACGTGCTGCGGGCCGCGGCCGCCGAGGTCGAGCAGTACCAGCGGGTGGTGCACACCTTCGTGACCGGCCGGGAGATCGAGGGCCGCGCGGTCGGCGACGTCGTCCACCTGGTCGCTGAGCTGCTGGAGAACGCGACCGAGTTCTCCAACCCCGAGACCCATGTGGTGGTGAGCGCCCGGTCCATGTCCGGCGGCTCCGGCGTCATGATCGAGATCGAGGACCAGGGCGTGGGCATATCGGAGCCGGACCTGGTCACGGCGAACGACCGGCTGTCGGCGAACGCCGAGTTCGACCCGCAGCTCTCCCGGATGATGGGCCTGTACGTCGTCGGTCGGCTGGCCGCCCGGCACGGCGTGCGGGTCCAGGTGCGGTCCGCGCCGGCGGGCGGGGTCACCGCCCTCATCCACCTGCCGCCGGAGGTGGTCGTCGACCCGATGGCGCAGACCGGCTCGGAGCTGCCCCCGCTGACCTCGCCGGCCGGGCCGCCGCCGGCGCCGGCCAGCGAGACCCAGGCTCTGGACGGCCGCGAGACGTCCCCGACGGGGGTGCCTTACCCGGCCGCGGCCGCCGGCCCGCTGCCGGGCTCCGGGCCGGCCGGGCTTACCCCGGGCCTGGCCGGCGGGTCCCCGCCGCCGGCTGGCCCGCCGGTCCCGCGCGGGCCGGGTGAGACCGTTGGCCCGGTTCCCGGTTCCCCGGCCGGTGTGCCGTTCGGCCGGGGGCGGCAGCCTGCCGCGCTGACCGGGCCAGCCGGCGCGCCTGGCCGGACACCGGCTGAGCCGGCCGGGCAGGAGGTGCCCAGGCCCACGCCACTCGGTCCGGCGCCGCCCGGGCGGCCACCGCTGCCGCGCCGTGAGCCGGGGTCCTACCAGCCGATCCAGCCGCACCGCCCACCGCGGCCATCGCTGGCCGGTGACGGCGACCGGCCCGGTGCGGGCGCCGTACCGGGAACAGGCCAGCCGGCCGGCGGCGTACCGGAGCAGGCCGACAACGTCGTAGCGTTCGTACCGTTGCTGCCGCACCGCACCGCGCAGCGGTCCGACGCGGCTCCGCCCCCGCCACCCGACCCGAGCCTGGCCCCGCCGCCAGCCGGCGACCCGAGCGCGACCGGGGCGGCCGTCGCGGCCGAACCGGTGCCAGCCGGCGGACCCGCACCGGCCGGCGACCCGCCTGCCGAACCGGTCCGGACCGGCGCTGGTGCCCTCGACCAGCACGCCGAGCCGGTCGACCCGCTGACCGGTCCGGTTCCCGGCAGGGCTCCGGTCAGCACCGGACAGGTCGACCTCGACGAGGACACCATCGTTCCGCACGGCAAGGACGAGGACCTGCCGATCTTCGCCGCGCTGGAGTCCCAGTGGTTCCTCCGGCGGGATGCCGAGCCTCCGCCGCCCCCGCCGGGGCTCCCGCTGGCGGAATGGGGCATCTCCCTGGATGATCTGTCCGTCGCCGAGCCGGACCTGGCCGGCCCCCCGATGGATCGGGTGGACGTGGGCTTGGGCGAACCGGAGCACGCTGGGACGTTACCTTCCGAGGGGGCCAAGTTGGCCGCTGCCGAAACGCCAAGCCAGGCCGAGCCAGGCCGGCAGGACTCCCCACCCGCACTGCCGGTCCGCGGCCGCAGGCAGGCCGGTGCGGAGCCAGGCAGCCCGCTCCCGGGCCGTCCGCCGGCCGCCGAAGCGCCCGGCTCGCCGTACCGGCCAGAGCCGTCCGGCCAGCCCGCGCCGTTGGCCGCCAGCGTCAACCCCGCCGCCGCGCGGCAGCCGGTACCTCCCCCGCCGCAGTCGCCGTGGGAGTCCCCGTCAGACGATGGATGGCGGGCCGCGGGGCGGTTGGCCGCCCCGAGCAGCGCGGGCATAACGGAGGCAGGCCTGCCCATTCGCGTTCCTTTGGCGCATTTTGTCCCTGGCGCCGCGCCGGCCCCGGACCGCCCGGGCGGACCCGCCCCGGCGGAGGGCCAGCCGCCGCCTCCCCCCGCGCACCTGCGCTCGCCCGAGGCTGTGCGTGGCATGCTGTCCAGTTACCAGCGTGGTCTCCTGCAGGGTCGGGAGGCCGGGAGGCATCGGCACCATGATCCCGACGAGACGCCTTTTGCGAACCAGGAGCACGCGTGACCAAGCTCAGTCCCAACGCGCAGAACCTCAACTGGCTGATCTCGAACTTTGTGCACAAGGTGCCCGGCATCGCACACTCCATCGTGGTGTCCGCGGACGGGTTGCTGCTCGCCGCGTCGCACGGCCTGCCCCGGGACCGGGCCGACCAGCTCGCCGCGGTCTCCTCGGGGCTGTCCAGCCTCACCCAGGGTGCGGCCCGGGTCTTCGAAGCCGGTGCCGTCAACCAGACCGTGATCGAGATGGAGAAGGGGTTCCTGTTCGTCATGGCGATCAGTGACGGCTCGTGCCTTGCCGTGCTGGCCGCCAAGGACTGCGACGTCGGCCTGGTCGGCTACGAGATGGCGCTGCTGGTCTCCCGGGTGGGAGACGTGCTCACCCCTGCGCTGCGTGCCGAGCTACAGGCGACCTTGCCCAGGTGACGGTTGAGGTGGCGGGATGACGAGCTTCGGAAGGGATCCGGGCCCGCTGGTCCGACCGTATGCGATGACTGGCGGGCGGACCCGGCCCCGGTACGACCTGCCGATCGAAGCGCTGGTGACCACGACGCCGGCTGGGGAGCAGCTGGAGTTCCTGGCCACCCCCGAGCGCCGGCAGATCTTCTCCATGTGCCGGGAGTTCCGGTCGGTGGCCGAGATCGCGGCGCTGCTGTCCGTGCCTCTGGGGGTGGCCCGGGTCCTTGTCGGTGACCTGGCCGACGAGGGCTTGGTGATGGTCCACCAGCCAGGTGCCGCCGGCGCCACCCCCGACCTTGCCCTGCTCGAGAAGGTGCTCAGTGGACTCCGCAACCTATGACCGCGGCGTACCCAGCGCGACCCTGACGTCTGTCAAGATCGTCATCGCGGGTGGGTTCGGCGCGGGCAAGACGACGTTCGTCGGGTCGGTGTCGGAGATCAAGCCGCTGACCACCGAAGCCGTGATGACGCAGGCGGGGTCCGAGCATGACGACCTGGCCGGCCTGCCGAACAAGACCACCACCACGGTGGCGATGGACTTCGGCCGGATCTCGCTCGATCGCGACCTCATCCTCTACATGTTCGGTACGCCGGGCCAGAGCCGGTTCTGGTTCATGTGGGACGACCTGGTCCGCGGCGCGATCGGCGCGGTCGTGCTGGTGGACACCAGGCGGCTGGCCGACTGCTTTCCCGCGGTGGACTACTTCGAGCAGTGGGGCCTGCCCTACGTCGTGGCGCTGAACTGCTTCGACGGGGTGCAGCCCTACGGCGTCGAGGACGTCCGTGAGGCGCTGCAGATCGAGCCCGTGGTGCCGATCCTGCTGGTCGATGCCCGCGAGCGGGAGTCCACCAAGTCGACGCTGATCACTCTGGTCGAACACACCATGGCCAGGGCGTACGCTGCCGTGGGCGGCGACGGCCAGCCCGTGCGGCGCCTCTAGCCAGCCGGCAGCCCTCAGCGCGGCTCATCACAACCGTCGGCACCGTCGAAAGGACCGCGTGACATGCGCAGACGGTTGACCCGGGCCACCGCGGTCCGGCTGGTGGCCGGGCTGGCCGCCTGCCTGCTCGCCCTGACCGGCTGCCGTGCCCAGCAGCTCCTCACCGAGGACCAGCCCGCGCCCAACGGCGGCACGCTGTCGATCGCCGCCGGTAACAGCACGGGCGTGTACTACATCATCGGTGGGGCCATCGCCCGGCTGATCGGCCAGCATCTCACGGGCTACCGGGCCACCGTCGAGGTCACCGACGCCTCGGTGGAGAACGTGCGCCGGGTGGTCGACGGTGAAAGCCAGCTTGGCTTCACCACCGCTGACATCGCCACCGACGCCGTGCGCGGCGAGGGCTCGTTTGGTTCGCCACAGCCGATCCGGGCGCTGGCCCGGACCTACAACAACGTCATCCACGTCGTTGTACGGACCGACGCAAAGATCAGCTCGCTGAAGGACCTCAAGCGCAAGAGGGTCTCCACCGGCGCGCCGGGCTCTGGCACCGAGGTGATCGTGCTCCGGCTGCTCACGTTGGCCGGCCTGAACCCGGACCATGATGTTCAGCGGAAGAAGCTGGATCTCCAGATGACCACCGACCGGATGAAGGACGGCGGCATCGACGCGATGATCTGGTCCGGCGGCCTGCCGACCGTCGGCATCAAGGACCTTTTCCACCAGGCGAAGGGCACGGTGAAGTTCCTCGCCCTGGACTCCTACCTGGGCAGGATGCAGAACCAGTACACCCCGCTGTACGGCGCCGGGACGATCCCCAAGGGGGTCTACGGCACCGACAAGGACGTGCCCACCATCGCGGTGCCCAACCTGCTCATGGTCCGCGACACGATGGGCGACGACCTGGCGTACAAGCTGACCAAGCTGATCTTTGACTACAAGGCCGACCTGGTCCGTGCGCACGACGAGGCCAGGAACATCAATCTCAGGCTCGCCCAGGACACTGGCGAGGTCGCACTGCACGACGGCGCCAAGCGGTACTACCGCGAGCATCCGAGCGGATGAGCGGGCACGAAGGGGTCAGGGCCAGCCGCCCGGTCTTCCTCTACGACGGCGACTGCGGTTTCTGCACCCGCAGCGTGCGGTTTCTGCACCGGCACCTGCCGGTGCGGGCCGAGGTCCAGCCCTGGCAGGCCGCCGACCTGGCCGCTCTCGGTGTCACCGCGCAGGCCTGCCAGCGGGCCGTGCAGTGGGTGGCGCCGTCCGGTGTGGTGGACGCGGGCGCCGCGGCGTTCGGCAGGCTGCTCCTTGACTGCGGCGGCGGGTGGCGGCTGCCCGGCCGGGTCATCCTCACCCCGCCGGTGTCCTGGCTGGCCGCGGCGGCGTACCGGCTGGTCGCGCGGTACCGCTACCGCCTGCCCGGCAGCACGGCCTCCTGCCAGCTTCCCCCGCGGCGTTAGCGGGTCGGTCGTCAGAGCCAGCCGTTGCGGCGGAAGCCGCGGTGCAGCGCCGTACACACCAGGAAGGTCAGCCCGAGGACCAGGGGGTAGCCGAACCGCCAGTGCAGCTCCGGCATGTGGTCGAAGTTCATCCCGTAGATGCCGGCGACCATGGTCGGGATGGCGAAGATCGCCACCCAGGCGGAGATCTTGCGCATGTCCTCGTTCTGGGCCACGGTCACCTGGGCCAGGTTGGCCTGCACGATCGTGGTGAGCAGCTCGTCGTAGCCGGCGACCTGTTCGCTGACCCGGGCGAGGTGGTCCTCGACGTTGCGGAAGTACTCCCGGATCTCGGGATGTACCAGGCGCATCGGCCGGTCGGCGAGGGCACGCAGCGGCTCGGCCAGCGGGGCGACCGCCCGGCGCAGCTCCAGGACCTCGCGCTTGAGCAGGTAGATCTGCTCGGCGTCCCGGGACCGGGTGCTGGCGAACACCGCCGACTCCATCGCGTCGATGTCGTCCTGCAGCGCGCGGGTCACGTGGAGGTAGTCGTCGACCACCCGGTCGGCGATCGCGTGCAGCACCGCCGAGGGCCCGAGCGCGAGCTGCCCGGCGTCCTTCTCCAGCCGGAACCGCAGCGCTCGCAGGCCACCGTGCTCGCCGTGCCGGACGGTCACCACGAAGTCCCGGCCGACGAAGACCATCACCTCGCCGGTCTCGACGATCTCGGCGGCGCCCGGCCCCCCGGCGGCGACGTACCGCACGGTCTTCAGCACGGTGAACAGCATGTCGTCGTAGCGTTCCAGCTTGGGTCGCTGGTGTGCGTGGACGGCGTCCTCGACCGCCAGCGGGTGGAGGTCGAGCAGCTCGGCCAGGCCGGCCAGCTCCGCCTCGTCCGGCTCGTGCAGGCCGATCCAGACGAACGCCGAGCCGCCCGTCTTGCGGACGAGCTCGATGGCGTCCTCGGGCGGGATCGGGCCGGGTTGGCGCACGCCGTCGACGTAGACCGCACAGTCCACCACGTGGCTGCGGCGGCGGGGCCCGGCGCCGCGGGCCGGGTGGTGGGGAGATAGCCGGCGGACAGACGGCCGGCGCAGCGCAGGCATCATAGAAACTCCTCGAGCTGGACCGCATGCGTGATCGCGTGGTTGAGGAGCGCGCCCGCTGGCGTACGTCGGTGGCCTGGGCTGGTGTGCCCGGGCGGGTTAGCGCTGGGCCGACGACGGGAGCGGAACGCGGCTGGTACTGCACGGTTGGCTGGTACTCAGTGCGTCCACCTCCCCTGCTCGGGCCCCGTGGGGCGGCGAGGCCACACCACGGTCCGGGGTGTGTCTGCTCACAGGCCGTTGTCAAGGCTAGCGCAGGGCCGTGCAGACTGTGGCCATCCCGGTCAAGGAGTGGGAGGAACCGCCGTGCAGTTTGGGCGTTACTACGAGGATTTCGAGGTTGATGCGACCTATCGGCACTGGCCGGGCAAGACGGTGACGGAGTACGACGACCACCTGTTCTGCCTGCTGACGATGAACCACCACCCGCTGCACCTGGACGCGAACTACGCCGAGAACACGACCGACTTCGGCAGGAACGTCGTGGTGGGGAACTACATCTACTCGCTGCTGCTCGGCATGTCGGTGCCGGATGTCAGCGGCAAGGCGATCGCCAACCTGGAGGTCGAGTCGCTCCGCCACATCGCGCCGACGTACCACGGCGACACGATCTACGGCGAGACCACCGTGCTGGACAAGACCGAGTCGAGGTCCCGGCCGGACCGCGGCGTGGTGTCTGTCGAGACAATCGGCTATAAGCAGGACGGCACCGTCGTCTGCGTGTTCCGCCGCAAGGTGATGGTGCCCAAGCGGTCCTACGGCGAGCACCGCGGGGGCGACCAGCCCGGCCGGCCGACCCCAGCGCCCGCCCCGCGCTGACCCGCGCCCCCGCTCCCCGCTGAGGTCACCACAACGCCGTGTGGTCACCTGTTGGGGTCCCACCTGCCCGTGTGGTCACCTATACGCCTTGTGGTGACCTTTCGTTGCCACCGCACCCCAAGAGGTCACCACAACGCCGAGAGGTCACCACACGGGCGGTCCGGCGAACGAGAGGTCACCACAAGGCGCATAGGTGACCACACGGGCTGTCAGCGGGGGGCCACGCCCCATTCGCCCAATGCGTCCAGGAGCCCGTCCGCGAGGGGCAGCGCGCTGAGCTCGGCGCCGGCCACCCACCGGACGCCGTCCGCGTCGCTACCGGCACGCAGCGTCCCGCCGATGACCGTGCCGACGTAGTCGGCGATGTCGAAGACTGCCCCCTCCGGCGCAGGGCGGTCGACCCGGCCGACCAGCCGACCTGCCTGGACCACCAGCCCGGTCTCCTCTCGGACCTCGCGGACGGCGGCCTGCTCGGCGGTCTCCCCGGCCTCCACCCGGCCGCCCGGCAGCGACCACCGGCCCCGGCCCGGCTCGGTCGCCCGGCGGACCATGAGCAGCCGCCCGGCCGGGTCCAGGATGACCGCACCCGCGCACGGTATACGAATGCTCACTTATTGCACCCTCCCAGGCACTTGACGTGCCCGCCGTTGCCAATCACCGTTTATGCCGTGACGATGCCACCATCATGCCCGCGCTGTGGGGGTGAGCTGCGCGCGCCGAGCCTGGTCTCCAGCGACTGGCGGTGCGCGCGGCACGGTGTGGTGTTCCCGCTGCACGTCCTGTCCACCGTGACGCCCGAGATCCTGAGCCACGTCCGAGAGCGCGCGGAGGTGCCGATCTGGCTGCCTACCCCGCTGCTGCCCGGCTGGACGGTCTCCGGAGTCGCGTACGCCGGAGATGAGCGAACCGGCGGTCGGGGCATCGCGCTGGCCTGTTCCGGGCCGGCGCCGCTGGGCGGCGTGGCGGACCTGGTCCTGGTGGCGGAGGAGCTCGGGGTCGGGCTGGGCGCTGGCTATGCCGGCCTGCCGTCGGCCGATCCCGGGCCGGACGTGTCGGATCCGCCGGCTGCGAAAATTGAGGCGGCCGGGCATCCGACCGCGCTGTGGACGGTTCCTGCACCTGACGATCGCGTGGTGTTCGTGGGGGAGGCGAAAGGCCTGTGGCTGTGGGCCATACTATGGCCCGCGGCGGCAGGCTACGTGCTCGCCGAGCACGTCGTCCTGCACGATCTGCGCGAGCGCGCACCGGTTGATCTGCTGGTCGGTGCGCCATCGCCATATCTCGGCCGGCTGGCAAGTCGGGACACCGACGGGTCAGGATGATGACAACCGAGTCAGCGGGTCCGGTCGCGTCACAACCCCGTGACGCGGTACAACTTCTCATCGCAGGATCTAACTGCTGGGTGGAGTGAGCAGCGTGAAAATGAAGAGAGTCGCGATCCTGGCGGGCATCGCCTTCCTCATCTTCTTCGTCGTCAACCAACCGGCGGCCTCGGCGGACCTGGTGAAGAACGCGCTGAGCGGCGTCGGTACGGCGGCTGACAAGCTGGCCCTGTTCGTCAAGTCCCTCACGGTCTAGGCGCCCGCATGGCGTACGCCCCGGAGAAGTACCTGCTCCCCACCGAGCGGACTGTTATTCGGGTGCGGCGGCACTGGGCGATCCTGGCCGGTGACGGGCTGCAGGCGACCGGTCTGGTTGTGGGAGCCATCCTGTTCGCGGTGATCTTCCATGCCTCCCCGATCGGCGCTCAGGTCGCCTGGTGGCTCGTGCTGGTCGCGTTGCTGCGGTTCGGCTTCCAGGTCTGCCTGTGGTACGTCGAGCGGTTCGTGGTCACCGACCAGCGAGTGATCATGACCAGCGGCATCATCACCCGGAAGGTGGCCATGATGCCGCTGGCCAAGGTCACGGACATGACCTACGAGCGCAGTGTCGTAGGCCAGATGCTCGGCTACGGCGTGTTCATTGTGGAGTCGGCCGGCCAGGACCAGGCGTTGTCCCGGATCGACTACCTGCCGCGGCCGGACCGGCTCTACATCCAGGTCGCGGAGCTGCTGTTCGGCAAGCGTCCGGCGCCGGAGACCGACCCCGCACCGGACTAGCAGCCCGCCAACAGGCGGTCGCCGGCCAGGAGGCTGGTCACCGGTCGCTACGCTTGAGGCACCCGACGCCGTTCGACGCTGGATGCTGCCCGCATGCGGATCGACCTGCACACCCACTCCACCGCCTCCGATGGCACCGACAGCCCCGCCGAGCTGGTCCGCGCGGCCCGCACCGAGGGGCTGGACGTGGTCGCCCTGACCGATCACGACACCACCGGCGGGTGGGCGGAGGCGGTTGCCGCACTGCCGACGGGCCTCACCCTGCTGCGTGGCGCGGAGCTGTCCTGCGTGAGCCTGAGCCCGACCGGCAGCCGGGTCACCCTGCACCTGCTCGCCTACCTGTTCGACCCGACCGAGGCGGCGTTCGTGGCCGAGCAGCGCCGGCTGCGCGGCTCCCGGCTGGACCGGGGCCGGCAGATCGTCGAGCGGCTCGCCGCCGACGGCTACCCGGTCGACTGGGACGCCGTCCGGGAGCTGGCTGGCGACGGCTCGGTGGGTCGCCCGCACATCGCCCGGCTGCTGGTCCGGGTCGGTGTGGTGTCCTCGGTGGGCGAGGCGTTCGAGCGGATCCTGCACCCGTCCAGCCCGTACTACGTCGCCAAGCAGGACACTGAGGTGCTGACCGCGGTCCGGATGGTGCGGGCGGCCGGCGGGGTGCCGGTCTTCGCCCACCCGCTGGCCCGGCACCGTGGCCGGGTGGTCTCCGACGAGGTGATCGCCGAGATGGCGGCCGCCGGGTTGGCCGGGCTGGAGGTCGACCACCCGGACCAGGCCCCGGCCGACCGCGCCCAGCTTCGCGGGCTGGCCGCCGAGCTGGGGCTGGTCATGACCGGGTCCAGCGACTACCACGGCGTCAACAAGGCGGTCAGGCTCGGCGCGCAGCGCACCGACCCGGCGGCGTACGAGGCGATCGTGGCGCGGGCCAGCGGGCTCGCGCCGGTGGTCGGGTGAGCGACCGGCCAGGTCTGTCCGTTCGGGGTCTGTCCGTTCGGGCCAGCGTTCTGTCACCGTAACGAGGTAGCGTGGCCGGGTGAGAAAGCTGCTGGTAGTGCTGGCCGCGGGGTTCTTCGCGGCTCTGTGGGCGACCCCTGCGTACGCCGACGATGTCGACAACGCGATCGCGAGCTTCCGGGACGGCAAGCACGTCTTCGCCCCGAGCAGCGGTGTGTCGGTCAGGTACGACGGCCAGAAGATTGCTGACGCCATCGGCAGCCGGGAGATCCGGATCGCGCTGCTGCCGGCGTCGGCGGGCGACCCTGGGTTGGCGGCACAGCGGATCGGTGCCGCGCTGGGCGGGCGCCGGACGGTCGCCGTCGTGTCCGGGACCAGGTTCAACGCCGCCTCGAACGTGTACTGCAACTCCCCGGTCGGCCAGGCCGCCGCAGATGCGGTGCAGGCGCACCCCGGCGCGGTCACCGACGCGCTGGTCGAGTTCGTCCACAAGGTCGACGGCTTGCCCATCCCGTCAAGCTGCGCTGGCTCCGGCACGGCTGCCACGACGACGGTGGCCGGTGGCAAGGAGGGTTCCGGGGGTGGCCACGGCGGGCTGATCCTGGCCAGCATTCTTGGCGCCGGGGCGGTCGGCGGCGGTGCCTTCTTCTACTCGCGCAAGCGCAAGAAGCAGCGCGAGCTGGCCGACCTGCGGGCGGAGGTCACGGCGCAGTACGACCGGCTGGGCGCGGACGTGGCCAACCTGGACGCCAAGGACAACGCAGTCGCCCGGCAGGCCATCGCGGACGCCGCCGAGCGCTACACCGCGGCTGGCTCGCAGCTCGCCCAGGCCGACTCGCCGGCTACGTACGAGACGGCCGGTCGGACCGTGCTGGAGGGCCTGTACGCGGCGCGCACCGCGCGCACGGAGCTGGGGCTGCCCGAGGGGCTGGAGCTGCCTCCGCTGCACCCCGGCGGCGGGAAGACGTTGGACGCGCCCACCACGGTCGATGTGCAGGGCCAGCAGGTGCGCGGCTACCCCGACTACCAGCCCGGCGCGCCGTACTACTACGGCGGTGGCGGCGGTTACGGGGCCGGGTGGTACTCGATGCCGTTCTGGGAGACGTTGCTGCTCACCAGCGTCGTAACCGGCGGGTTCGGTGGCTGGGGCGGCGGTTGGGGCGGTGGTGGGTTCGACTCGGGCTACCGCGAGGGCTACCAGGACGCGCAGCACGACCAGCCGTCCAACTCGGGCGGTGACTCGGGCGGCGGCTGGGGTGGCGACTTCGGTGGGGGAGGGGACTTCGGCGGTGGCTGGGGTGGTGGTGACTTCGGTGGCGGCGGTGACTTCGGGGGTGGTGGCGATGGCGGCGGCGGTAGCTGGTAGCCGATGACCGGCCCGGCCCGCGCCGACCGGCCCGAGCAGTTGGGGCTGGCCGGGATGCCGACCCGGCTGTTCGCCTGCACGCCGTCCCGGCTGACGGCGTACACCGACTGCCCGCGGCGGTACCGGATGACCTACCTGGACCGGCCCGCCCTGGCCAAGGGACCGCCGTGGGCGCACAACTCGGTGGGGGCCGCCGTACACACCGCGCTGAAGCGATGGTGGGACCTCCCGCACGGCCGCCGTACCCCGACCGGAGTGGCAGCGCTGCTGACCGGCTGCTGGATCGAGGAGGGCTTCCGGGACGCCGCGCAGTCGGCCGAGTGGCGGGGCCGGGCTACGGCCTGGCTGGAGCCGTACGTCGCGGCGCTGGACCCGGCCGACGACCCGGCCGGGGTGGAGCGGCATGTCGCCGCCCGCACCGACCGGCTTGCCCTGTCCGGGCGGGTCGACCGCATCGACGAGCGGGTCGGTGAGCTGGTGATCGTCGACTACAAGACCGGCCGGCACCAGCCGGGTGAGGCAGACACGCGGGCCTCGCTGGCGCTGGCCGTCTACGCGCTGGCCGCCGCCCGGACCCTGCGCCGGCCCTGCCAGCAGGTCGAGCTGCACCACCTGCCGACCGGTACGGTGACCCGCTGGCGGCACACGGAGGAGTCGCTGGCCCGGCACATCGGCCGGGCCGAGGACACCGCCGCCGACATCGTGGCGGCGACCGACACGCTGGCCGCGGGCGCCGACCCGGACGACGTCTTCCCGGCCAACCCCGGGCCGAGGTGCGGCTGGTGCGACTACCGCCGGCACTGTGCCGTCGGCCAGGCGGCCGCCCCGCCCCACGAGCCATGGTCCGGGCTGGCGGCCACGCTGGAGCCCGCATAGCCGGTGGCCCGCAGCGGCGGCCGGCACCCGAGATGGGGCGGCACCCGAGACGGGCGGTGCCTAAGGCTGGCAGCTCCGGCCCGCGCTCGCCGTACGCGGCCCTGGTGCTACCCGCGTGCGGCGACCCGAGCCTTGGCCGCCTGGTAGTGCGGCCCCTCGCGCAGCCCGGCCGGCAGCAGCCGGACCGCGGACCGCAGCGTGCGCGCCGTCGCGGTGGCAGCCCAGTCGACGGGCGCGAGGTTCGCGCCGGGCAGGTCGGCGGCAGGCAACGCCGCCGCCGCGTACATCCGCCGGGCCCACCGCGGCAGCAGCCCGAACGACGCACTGGCCAGCACCGTCCACAGCGGCCGTGCCGGGGTGAGCAGCTCCACCCGCACCGGCATCGGCGGGAACAGCAGGAAGCGAGCCGCCGATCGGGCGGCCGGGGTCAGTGCCAGGCCCGGCCGGAGCGTGCCGAAGTACGCCGCCAGCTCGGCCACCGAGGTCGGTGTGCCTGGCTCCGGCACCCCTGCCAGGACGGCCGCCCGCACCTGCTCCGCGACGTACCGGTCGGCCTCCGCGGCCGACACCGCCATCCCGGCCCGCCGCACCGCGACCAGGAACGAGTCGACCTCGCAGCAGTGCACCCAGCGCAGCAGGTCCGGGTCGTCCAGGCCCAGCCGCCGGTGCACCGTCCGGACCCTGGCCCCGGCCCGCTCGGCCTGCTCGCGGGTGCCGTAGGTGACGGTCCCGACATAGTCGCCGGTGCGCCGCAGCCGCCCCCACGGGTCGTCCCGGAACCGCGAGTGCCGCTCGATCCCGGCCATCGCCTCCGGGTGTAACGCCTGCAGGTACAGCGCGCGCACCCCGCCCAGCCAGAGCATCGGGTCGGCGTGCAGCCGCCAGGTCACGCTCGCCGGCCCGAACAGCCCATCATCCCCGCGATCATCGAGCTGTTGTCGCTTGTTGATCTCCATCAGCCACCATAACTCGATGATCGTCGGGAGTGGGACCGCCAGAACGAGGCGAGCGCCCGCACGACCTCGGCCGGGTTCTCCACCGCCGGGGAGTGCGCCGCGGCCGGGATGACCGCGACGGCGGCGCCCAGCCGCCTGGCCATCTCGGTCTGCACCTGCGGCGGCCAGGCGTCGTCCGCCGCGCCGTAGGCCACCAGCACCGGCACGCCGGTGGCAGCCAGCGCGGCCACGCGGTCCGGCTCGGTCCGCAGCGCGTCGCCCATGGCCCGCAGCCCGACCTCGTGCGAGCCGAGGAACCGCCGCCTCAGGAACTCCCGCAGCCGCGGTGGGGTGGCCAGCCACGTCGGGTCGGCCTGGGCCAGCAGCTCCAGGACGGCGTGTACGGCGGGCAGCCCGCCGGACGCCAGGACCGGCTCCAGCGCGTCCATCCGGGTCCGCCGGACGCCGCCAATCGCCGCCGGCCCGGACCCCAGCAGCACCAGCGAGCGGACCGCCGCCGGGCGGGTGATCACCGCGAGCCGGGCCACCAGCCCGCCGAAGGAGTGGCCGACCAGGTGCACCGGCCCGGCCGCGTCACCGGCCAGGTCGTCGGCCACGGACAGCACGTCCGCGGCCAGCGCCGCCATCGTGTACGCCGCCGGCTCGGCCACCCCGGGCGACTCGAACTGGCCACGCTGGTCCATCGCGACCACCCGGTGGCCCAGGCTGGCCAGCGGGTCGACCAGCGGCGCGAAGTCCTCCTTGCTGCCGGTGTACCCCGGCACGAGCAGCACCGGTGCCTGGGGAGCCGGCCCGGTGGGCACGCCGGTGTCCAGCAGTGCCAGCGGGCCGGTCGGGGTGTCGAGCAGCCGGACGCTCGCGCGATGTGGCGCAATCTGGTTCACGCCGTCGATCCTGCCTTGGTGACCCGGTCATCTCGAGCGCGACGGGTTGTTTGGTCGGCCCCCGTGGGGTGAGACTGGGTATCCATGAACGTCGGACTCCAGCGGTGAGCCACGTCCTCGCGGTCGCCAACCAGAAGGGTGGCGTCGCCAAGACCACGACTGTCGTCTCGCTCGGCGCGGCCCTGGCCGAGCAGGGACGCCGGGTGCTGCTCGTTGACCTTGACCCGCAGGCCTGCCTGACCTTCTCCCTCGGGCTCGACCCGGACGAGCTGCTGATGTCGGCCCATGACGTGCTGCTCGGCCGGGTCTCGGCCGGCACGGTGGCGCAGCGCACCAAGGACGGCCCGGACGTGCTGCCAGCCACGATCGAGCTGGCTGGCTGCGAGGCGGTGCTGCTGCAGCGGCGAGGCCGCGAGCACGCGCTGCGCAAGGCGCTGGCCCCGCTGCTCTCGGCGTACGACGACGTGATCATCGACTGCCCGCCGTCGCTCGGCGTGCTCACCCTGAACGGCCTGACCGCGGCGTCCGAGGTGCTGGTGCCGCTGCAGCCCGAGACGCTCGCGCACCGGGGCGTCGGCCAGCTCATGGACACGGTGTACGACGTGCAGCGGCTGACCAATGCCAAGCTGGGCGTGCTGGGCGTGCTGCCCACCCTGTACGACGGCCGGACCGTGCACGCCCGGGACGTGCTGGCCGACATCACCGGGCGGTTCGGTGTACTGCTGCTGGGGCCACCCATCCCACGCTCGATCCGGTTTGCCGAAGCGCCCGCGGCGGGGCGCAGCGTGCTGGGAGTCGCGCCCCGCTCGGCCGGCGCGCGGGCGTACCGGGAGCTGGCCCGCACGCTGGCGCTGCACTGGCCGGTGGACCGCTGGGCCTGGGACGTCCCGCCCTGGCTGCCGGGGGACGGCGAATGAGCGGCGACGGGCTGGACCGGGTCCGGCGCAGGGTCAACGGCGTGCGCAGCCTCTCCACCGTGGACGCCGAAGGCAAGCGGGCGCTGTTCAGCCCGACCGATGCCCGCCCGGCCGCCGGGTCGGTGACGCTGGACTGCTCCTCGTGCGGGCAGCGGTCGACGTTGACCATCCTGCAGGCGGCCCGTGGCATGCTGCCGAGCCTGTACCTGCCGCTGGTCCGCCGGTACGCCTCGTGGGTGCGCTGCCCGGCCTGCCGGCGCCGTACCTGGTGCCGGATCCGGCTGCGGTTCTAGCGTGTGGAGCTAACGCTGCGGTTCTCGCGCCGTGGAGCCCGGGCGCCGTCCCGGGTTGTTCAGCCGTAGACCACGGTGCCGCCTGGGCCAGCCAGCACGACGAGCGCGCCGGTCCGGCCGATCGCCACCGGCTGGCCGGCGCCAGACGGGCCGTCGGACGGCAGCGGCAGCGTTCTCCGGGTGCGCCCGGTGGCCAGGTCCAGCTCGACGAGGCCCACCGCGGAGGGCAGCACCGCGTCGCCCTGGCCACCGCCCACCGGGCCGGTGCCGCCGACCGTCCACAGCAGCCGGTCGCTGGCCTGGGCCACCGCGAACAGCTCGCTCCCGGTCCAGCCGAGCAGCAGCCCGCTGTGGACGACGGCGCCAGCCCGGGCCGGGTCGACGTAGGACAGCTTCGGGCTGGTGAGGGCGCTGACCTGCCGGCCGCCAGCGTCGTACTGCGTGATGACGGGGTCGTGCGCCGGAACGGCTGGGACGGCTGGGACGGCCAGGACGGAGACCTCATGGTCGGCGGCCAGGATCCGGGGCAGGTCGCCGGGCGCCGGCCTGGCCCACTTCTGCTTGCCGTCGAACGCGCCGAGCAGCACCACCTGCGGCTCCGGCTGCCCAGCGCACCAGGAGAGCACCGCCACCCCCTGGTCGCCGAGCACCGGCGTGGACAGCGTGCAGCCGCTGGGTGTGTAGGTCCACCGGTTCAGCCCGCCGCCGGTGTCGAGCGTGGTCAGCCCGCTCCGGTCGGCCGCGACGAGGACCCCGGGGATGGCGGACAGCCGGACGTCAGCGGGCAGCTCGGCGTTGCGATACCACAACCGGGCACCGGTGCCGGCGTTCAGCGCGACCAGGTCCCGGCAGCCGGCGGCCTTGCGGTACGCGGCGAAGACCACGCCGTCGCGGATGGTCCAGTCGCACAGGGTGACGTTGCGCCGCTCGTAGTACCACCGGGTGGCGCCGGTGCCGGGCTCTCGGCCTTCGATGCGGTGCGGGCCGGCGACGACGACGGTGCCGCCGGCCACCGGCGTGCCGCTGCCCGGCGGGCTGCCCGGGGCGGCCCAGAGCCGGCGCGGCGTCTCCGGCAGCGGGGCCAGCCCGGGCTCGGCCGGGGCCGCCGCGATGCCGCGCGAGGTGTTCGCCCAGTCGCTGGCCCGCACCACCGGGATCGCGACCAGCGCGAGCAGGGCCAAGGCGGCCAGGATGCCCACGGCGGTCCAGAGTCGGGCCTTCACGCCCGCCACCTTAGATGGTTGATTCCAGGGGGTCAGTGGTTGTAGGCGGTCAACGATCGCATGAGGGTTGTGCGGTCTTGTCGTTGTGCCAGATGGCGGCGGTCAGGGCGAGGGTGTGTTGCAGGACGCGGACGGTGACCCCGGCCGGGGTGCGTC
>DATILL010000073.1:0-31391 GCA_035476575.1 Mycobacteriales bacterium | reverse complement strand
GGTGACCTCTCGTTGCCGCCAGACCCCAAGAGGTCACCACAAGGCGCATAGGTGACCACACGGGGAGCCACCCGGGCGGGAGCTAGGTGGGAGCGAGGGGGGAGCGAGGGGGAGCTAGGTGGCGGCGTTGAGCAGGTGCTCGATCCGGGTGGTGATCTCGGTCAGCCGGGCGCGGAAGGCCGCCTCGCCGAAGGTCAGGCTGGCTGCGACCGCGCCCTCGGCCAGCCAGTCCCGCCGGGTCGGGTCGGCGATCAGCGCCCGGGTCAGCTCCACACACTGCGCCGGGGTGTCCCACAGCAGCCCGCTGCGCCCCTCGGACACGATCTCCGGCAGGCTGGCCCGCCGGACCGCGACCGGCACGCAGCCGACCGCCATTGCCTCGACCGCACCGACGGCGAACGGCTCGAAGGCGTGCGGCGCCAGCCGGTCGTCGACGCCGAGCCCGGTCGCGTCCCAGAAGATGCGCGCCTCGGCGTACCGCTGCCGCAGCGCCCGCACCCCCGGGTCCGGCAGCACCATGATCGGGTACCCCTCCGCCGCGCGGAGCACGGCAGCCAGGCCGGCACCACCGTCCGGGTCGGTCGAGCCGGCCAGCACCAGCTCCCAGTCGGTCAGCCCCTGGTCGCACAGCCGCCGGAACATGGCGACCATGGCCAGGTGCCCCGGGTCGGCGGCGCCCGGGGAGAACGCACCGGTGCCCAGCACGACGTTCCGCTTCGGCGCCGGCGTGACCCGCTCGACGGACACCGGCGGGTAGAGCAGCTCACCACGCCGGCCCCAACGCCGGTCGGTCCAGTCGTCGCCGAACCGCGACACGGTCAGCAGCAGGTCGTACGTCGACTGCTCCCACAGCGCCCGGCGCCGGGGAGTCCAGCCGCGGAACACCGGCCCGACCTCCGGGAAGTAGTCGACGTGCCGGCGGCTCGACCCGGTCAGGACCGAGACGTCGGCTACCGCCACGCCCAGCTCGCGGTCGTCGTCGGCGCCGAACTGGGCCGGCACGAACGTGTTGGTCGTCAGCCGGAGCACCATCCGGTTCGGCCGCGGCTCCGGCAGCGGCACGGTGATCCCGAAGAAGCGCCGGTTCGGCAGCCGCCAGCGCTCCAGCAGCCCGCGCTCGTCATGCAGCGCGATCTCGGCGCTCGGCACGCCCCGGGCGCGCAGCCCGCTGGCCACCAGCCGGACCGCGGCCGGGCCGGTGCCGGGCAGGTCCTCCAGCCGCAGCCGCAGCTCCGGCCCGGTCCACCGGACGAACCGCTCCAGCCCCTGCTCGGGCGGGTACAGCCCGGACAGCGGCACCGCCCGGGGCCCGGACAGCCCCGCCAAGCCCGCCAGCCCGGGCCACCCGGCGGCCAACGGCCCGATCGGCTCGGCGTCGCCGGGCACGGGCGGCGGCGGCGGGCCGGGGAAAAAGACCACCAGCGCGTTGACCCGGGCCAGGGCCGGGAAGATGTCGCCCTGGGAGATGTTCAGGAACACGTCGTACTCCGCGGACGCCTGCTGCACCGCGCGGTAGTCGGCGTCCAGCGGGACGACCCGCTGCGGCACCCCGGTCAGGTCGGTACCGAGCACGTCGCGGCACCGGCTCAGGTCGACCGTCTCATGCCCGATCAGCTCGACCTGGTAGCTCTCCGCCAACAGCCGGGCCAGCGCCGCCATGTACCGTTCGCCGCCGCCGAGGGTGCTCATCCAGCGGTTGTAGATCCCGATCCGCGGACGGTGCCAGCGGTCCGGCGCCCGCCGCGCGGCGGGCACAGCATTGGCCACCGCCTCGGCGGTCGCGCCACGCACCGCCGCACCGGCCGGGGATGGAGCTGGGAAGGAGGCAGAGCCGGGAACCACGTCGTGCATGGCGGCCACCGTACCGGGACCAGCCGGGCAGCCCAGCGCGCCCATCCCACCGGCAGGCCCGGTGTCACACGATCGCGTGAGCGTTCCCGAGCCGGTCCAGGGTCGCGGGCGGCCCCTCCCGCAGGTACCACTCCAGGCCGTAGACCTCGGCGAACCCGGCCAGGTCCACCGACTCGGCGGTGATCTGGCTGGCGTGCGCGCCCATCGCCCGCCGCTTGGCGGCCAGGTCGGCGGCGTCCCCGGCGACCGCAAGCCGGATCTCCGCGGTCACCCGGCCGTACGGCGTCGGCTGGCCCTGGTTGGCCGCGTGCACGAGGTGGTCGCCGTCGGCGGCGTGCTGAGCCAGGTGCAGGTGCTCGCGGTCCACGGTCGCCTCGTACGCCGTGATCCCGAGGTGGTGGGCGGCCAGCCGGCCGATCCGGTGCACCGCCACGTGGTCCGGGTGACCGTAGATGCCGTGGCTGTCGTAGTGCACCAGCGCGGCGGCCTGCTCCACGAGGCACAGGTCCGCCAGCCGGGCGGCCAGGCTACGGTGGCACGCGGCGGCCAGCGCGTCCGGGTGGGCGTTATCGGCCCAGCCCGGCATGCCGGAGTCGCGCCGGCCGAACAGCACCAGCCTGGCCACGCCCAGCTCCTCGGCGGCGGCCTCCAGCTCATGGCACCGGCGGGCGGCGAGCGTCTCGCCCGGCGCGAGCGGGACCAGCGGGTCGCCCAGCTCGCCGGCCGTGGCGGTGGCCAGCACCACCCGGGTGCCGGCGTCGGCGAGCCGGCGCATGGTCAGCCCGGTGAAGATCGCCTCGTCGTCGGGGTGAGCATGGAAGAAGACAACGGTGTCGTCGTACATCGAAGAACCTGACCGTCTGGAGCGGGTGAGCAACAGTGCCCGAGCGGGCGGGGATGAGACAGTCAGCGACAACCCTCGTCGGTGCGCAGCGCCCGCTGCCAACCGGCGACCGCGGCGCGGCAGGACGCCGACGCGGTGGGCCGGGCGGAGGTCACAACGGAAAGTGAACCAGAAGCGGCAGCCGCATCACAGCCCATCCGCGAGCCGACGGACGAACGGCTGGTCCGCCGGCAGCCAGTCCAGCCCGGCCAGCTCGTCCGGCCCGACCCAGCGCAGCTCGGCGTGCACCAGCGGCACCGGCGTGCCGGCGACGATCCGGCCGGTCCAGACCCGCAGCACGTGCCACTCGCCGCACGGCTCCCGGCCCGGCAGCCGGGTGAGAAGCTCAACCTGGACGCCGAGCTCCTCGGCGCACTCACGTACGCCGGCCGTCCGCTCGCTCTCCCCCACCTCCACCTTGCCGCCCGGCAGCTCCCAGCCGGCGCCGTGCCGCCGGGCCGCCAGCACCCGCCCGGCGCCGTCCCGCAGCGCGACCCCCACCACCACGACCGGCCGGCCGGGCCGCGACCTGAGCCGTCCGAGCAGATGCCTGGCCCGGTCGGGCACCAGCCCATTCAGTGCTGAGATGATCGCGGTACGCAGGTACGGCACGCCCCCAGCCTAGGAGTCGACGATGGCGCAGGTGCTGAACGCCGCCGGGGTCAGCCAGGCACTGTCCACAATAGACGGATGGGCCGGCGATCAGACGGGGATCAGCAAGACGGTCGAGCTGCCGAGCTTCCCGGCCGCGATCAACGTCGTGGTCCGGGTCGCCGAGGTGGCCGAGGCGATGGACCACCACCCCGACATCGACATCCGCTGGCGGACGCTGAGCTTCCGGTGCGCCACCCACTCGGCCGGCGGGGTGACCCGACGCGACATCGACCTGGCCGGGCGGATCGACGACATCCTCGGCACCGTCCGCCCCTAGCCTGTCGCGCCGCGCCGCCCCTTTCCCGACGATCATCGAGCTGTGGTCGCTGTTAGAGATCAACTAACGACAACAGCTCGATGATCGTCGGGAAAGGTCAGGTGCGGTCGGCGAAGAAGGGCAGCTCGCGGCGTACCTGGGCCACCCGGGCCGGGTCGACCTCGGCGGTCAGCACCGTCTCGACGTACGCCGCCTCGGCCAGCACCACCCCGAGCGGGTCCACGATGCGGCTGTCCCCGGAGTACGTCAGGCCCTTCGGCGCGGCACCGACCCGGTTGGCGCCCACGACGTACGCCTGGTTCTCGATCGCCCGGGCCACCAGCAGCGCCCGCCAGTGCTCCCGCCGGGCCTCCGGCCAGCTCGCCACCACGACGTAGCAGTCGGTGCCACCGGCCAGCCCCCAGAACGTGTCGGCGAAGCGCAGGTCGTAGCAGATCAGCAGGCTCACCCGGACGCCCTCGACGTCGACCGTCAGGGTGTCCTTGCCGGCCTCGTAGTGCTTGTCCTCCTCGCTGTAGCTGAACGGGTGGATCTTGGCGTAGCGGTGTACGGCGCCGTCCGGGGCGACCAACAGCCCGACGTTGCGCGGCCGGCCGGTGTCCCGGGGCTCGCGCTGGGCGACCGACGCGGCCACCCACACGCCGTGCTCGCGCGCCCGCGCGACGCAGAAGGCCTCGTTCGGCCCGCCGGTCTCCTCGGTGATCCGCCCGGTCGCCATGGAGAAGCCGGTGGCGTACATCTCGGTAAGCACGACCAGCCTGGCCCCGGCCGAGGCCGCCTGACCGACCAGCGGCCGCAGCCGGTCCTGGGTGACCAGCGGCCGCTCCCACGCGATGTCGTGCTGGACGACGGCGACCTTCACTGGCGCAGCCCCGCCAGCCGGCGGACCGCCTCGTCCAGCACCTCCGGCCGCTTGCAGAACGCGAACCGCACCAGGCTCCGGCCGGCGTCGGTGTCGTAGAAGGCCGAGGTCGGGATCGCCACCACCCCGACCCGGTGCGGCAGCTCCCGGCAGAACTCCACCCCGTCGTCGTACCCCAGGTTGCGTACGTCGACCGTGGCAAAGTACGTCCCGGCCGGCCGGGCGACCGTGAAACCGGCCTTCTCCAGCCCGTCACACAGCCGGTCCCGCTGGTCCCGCATCCCAGCCAGGAGGCCGGCGTAGTACTCGTCGCCAAGGTCGAGCGCGACCGCCACCGCCGGCTGGAACGGCGCGCCCGAGACGAACGTCAGGAACTGCTTGGCCGTCTTCACCGCGGCCACCAGGGCCGGTGGAGCGCACACCCAGCCGATCTTCCAGCCGGTGCAGCTCAACGTCTTGCCCGCGCTGGAAATCGTCACCGTGCGCTCGCGCATCCCCGGCAGGCTGGCCAGCGGCAGGTGCACGCCGTCAAAGACCAGGTGCTCGTAGACCTCGTCCGTGACCACGATCAGGTCGTGCTGCACGGCCAGCTCGGCGAGCATGCCCAGCTCGGCGGCGGAGAAGACCTTGCCGGTCGGGTTGTGCGGCGAGTTGAGCAGGATCACCTTGGTCCGCCCGGAGACCGCCGCCCGCAGCTCGGCCGGGTCGACGTCGAAGCCCGGCCCGCGCAGGGTGACCACCCGGCGGGTCGCGCCGCCCATCGCGATCGACGCGGCGTAGCTGTCGTACAGCGGCTCGAAGACCACCACCTCGTCGCCCGGCCCGGCCAGCGCGATCAGGCTGGCGGCGATGGCCTCGGTGGCGCCGGTGGTCACCAGCACCTCGGTGTCCGGGTCGTACTCCAGGCCATAGAACCGCCGCTGGTGCCGGGCGATCGCCTGTCGCAGCTCGGGGATGCCGGGGCCGGGCGGGTACTGGTTGCGTCCGGCCCGGATCGCCTCGACGGCGGCGGCAAGCAGCTCCGGCGGCCCGTCGGTGTCCGGGAAACCCTGGCCCAGGTTCACGCTGCCGGTGGCCAGCGCGATGGCGGACATTTCGGCGAAGATCGTCGTACCGAAGCCCTGCAGCCGGTCGACGAGGTGCGGCATGGTCACGGCTCATCACCCTAACCCGGTTACCTGCCGCATCCGGTTGCCTGCCCTAACCCGGTTACCTGCCGCATCCGGTTGCGCAGCGGCCCGGAGGGTCGGAGCGTCGGGTGTGTAACCGACTGAGCACGTACCGCGACAGAGGAGTCTGCGAACCATGACCACGGACTCAACCCTGCGCACGGCCGTCCCGCTGCCCCGGAGACGGACCGACCCACTCGTCCCCTCCAGGCGATGCTCGCCGACTCGTGGTCCAGCGCTCGCGACCGGAACCTGGGCATGGCAGTGCGGCCACTGTCGCCGGAGGTCGAGGCCGAGCTCAGCGAACACGGGTCGCTGCTGACGATGGACCCGCCTGACCACACCCGGCTCCGCAAGCTGCTGACCACATGTTCGACCTGGTCCGGCGCAAGCGAGCCGAGCCGACCGACGACCTGCTCGGCGGCTTGGCCCACCCTGCCGACCCCGACGCCGAGATCGTCAGCCTCGGCACCCTGCTGCCGATCGTCGGCCACGAGACCACCTCGAACATGATCGGGCTAGGCACGTTCGCGCTGCTGAACAACCCGGAGCGGTACGCCGCGCTGGTCCGGGACCCGGGGCTGGTCGGCTGGCGGTGGAGGAGCTGCCGCGCTACCTCTCGGTGGTCCATCTCGGCATCAACCGGCGGGCGCTGTGCGACGTGGAGCTAGGCGGCCAGCTCATCCGAGCCGGTGAGACCGTGCTCGCTGCGGTGTCGGCGGCCAACTGGGACCCGGACCGCTTCCCGGCACCGGACCGGCTGGACCTGCACCGCGACGGGGCATCGCATGTCGCCTTCGGGCACGGCGTGCACCAGTGCCTCGGCCAGCAGCTCGCCCGGATGGAGCTGGCGGTGGCGTTCACCGAGCTGACGCGGCGGTTCCCGTCGCCGCGGCTGGCGGTGCCGGTCGACCAGGTGCCGATGCGCGACAGCATGCTCACCTACGACCCGGACCGGCTGCCGGTGACCTGGACCTGACCTGGGATGACCTGGGATGAGGTGGCGACGTGAAGATGCGGGTGGACGCCGGGCTGTGCCGCGCGTCCGGGCTGGGCGCGCTGCGGGTACCCAAGGTCTTCGATCAGGACGAGGAGACCGGGACGGTGGTGCTGCTGGTCGACCGGCCGCCCGCCGCGCTCGCCGAGTCGGTGGTTGCCACCGCGGACACCTGCCCGGCCCGGGCGATCGAGGTGGACGAGGAAGCTAGGCAGGCTGTGGCTGGGGCGGACTGTGTAAACGGGCGGACTCGTGCTCCGGTCGGGCTCGGTGTCGGTGGAGTCCTGGGCGGTGTCGAGTGCTCGTCGGCCACGGTTCGACCATCCAGGGTTATGGCAAAACTCGTAGGCCTGACGACCACCTCGCCGAACCTGCGACGATAATGATCTTGTTCTGAAGGGTTCTGCATAAGCCTCATTCGGTCGGGTTTTTGGCTGCCGCGCCAGTCGCCTTGTGGTGGCTGGCTTGCCACCCGGGACTGCTGTGGGTGTTCGCCGCTACACTCACCGAGGTTTCTCACGTTTTTGTCGGGTGGTCGGGCGGGTTTTGTCGGTGGCTTTGTTTATCCTTCTGCTATGTCGAACGCGGTCGCGCTGGTTGAGCGGGTCTCTGCTCTGCTTGACCTGTGTGGTGGCGTCGACTGGTCTTTGCTTTCTGACGCTGAGGTTGACGAGGTGCTGGTGCGGGGGTTCCGGCAGGTCTCTCGGTTCACCGGTACGGTGTTGCTGCCGTTGGTGCGGGAGGCCGAGGTCCGGGGTCTTGCTGCCGCGCATGACGCGCCGGACATGCGGGCGTGGCTGCGGGACACGCTGAACGTGCGGCCGGCTGAGGCGGGGCGGCTGCTCCGGCTCGCTAAGGCCCTGGACGGCGACCTGCCCGAGACGGCGACCGCGCTGGCGGACGGCGCGGTCAGCGTCGACCACGCGCAGGTGGTCGCGGAGGCGATGCGGGCGCTGCCGGCGGAGACCCCGGCCGACGTCCGCGCCGCGGCGGAGCGGGAGCTGGTCCGGCACAGCGGCACCGTCAACCCCGACGAGATCGCCCTGCTCGGCCGGCGGGTGCTGGACGTGGTGGACCCCGACGGCAGCGCGGAGCTTCAGGCCAGGCAGGCCGAGCGGGAGGCCGCGGCGGCATACGCACGCCGTGACCTGCGGATCTGTCCGGCCGGGCCGGGGCTGAGGCGGATCTCGGGGTTCCTGGACACCGAAGGCGCCGAGACGCTGCGGGTCGCGCTCGACCCGCTCGCCGCGCCCCGGCCCGCCGACCCGGAGAACGGCGTACGGGACGAGCGCACCCACGGGCAACGGATGGCGGATGCGCTGGTAGACCTGAGCGAGCGGGCGCTGCGGATGGGCGACCTGCCCGACAACGGCGGCGAGCGCCCCACCCTCGTCGTCACCATGTCCTACGACAAGCTCGCCGCGACCACCGGCGTCGGGACCCTCGACAGCGGCGACATCCTGCCCGCCAGCCAGGTACGCCGCATCGCCTGCGACGCGGCCGTCATCCCCGCCGTACTCGGCGGCGAAAGCCAGGTGCTCGACCTCGGCCGGAGCTCCCGGCACTACGTCGGCGCCGCTCGCCGCGCGATTATTCTCCGTGACCGCGGGTGTGCTTTCCCCGCCTGCGACCGCCCGTACCAGTGGTGCCACTGCCATCACTGCGTCCACTGGGCCAACGGCGGCAGAACAGACCAGAACAACGGCGTCCTCCTCTGCGGACACCACCACCGCGCCGTCCACCACAACGGCTGGGACGTACGAATAGCAGAAGACGGACTACCCGAGTTCCTGCCACCCACATCAGTGGACCCGGAGCGAAAGCCGATCCGGCACCACCGACACCGAAAACGAACCGCATGACACGGGAGGACGTCGCCGCTACACCACAGGTTCCCGCGCGCAAGGCCCGGCCGGGTCTCCGGCCGGGCTGCCACGGGAACCGCGGTGAGCGCTCACCGCTGCGCTCACCGAAATCCTCACGCCCCTTACCGGCACTCGGCCCAGCAGAGTGGTCCCGACCCGAATCCGCAGATAGCGCGGTGTCTCGGGGTGAGGTTGGTGGTGGGTGTCCTGCTGGCCTGCGATGATCATGCTTGCGAGGACAGGACCGCGCGGGTGGAAGGACACCTGCTGGGTGAAGAGCTTACGGGTCGGCGTGTTCGGCGTCCGGCCAACAACACCAGCCGAAGATCAACCCGCCCGCTACTCGCGGATTCGGGTCTGACGGCACGGGCGGGCGGCACCGCTACCGGCGCTCTGCCGAGTGCACGGGGGCACAGGTTCGTGACGGTTCAGGACCAGCCGCCCCCCGCGGCACTGGGAAGGGTATCGTCGCGGTATCCGTCGATGGTCAAAGGTGTCCATCATCGCTGGGTCAGGAGGAAACGCCTGGTCCAGCCGGACAGGTCAGGGTGCCGAGGGGGTCACTGTGGGCTTGCGGAAGAACGCCGTAGCGCTGAGCGCGACCGAGCTTACGGATCTTCAGGACGCCTTCGCCGCCGCGTACGACCTGACCGACGACCGCGGATATGGCTTTCACGCCGGGTTACACGGGCTTCCACTGCCGTCCTACTGCGAGCACGGCACGCTGCTGTTCCTCCCCTGGCACCGCGCGTACCTCTACTTCTTTGAGCGCGCGCTGATCGACGTGCTGCGCCGGACGCGCGACAACGAGACCGGGGCGGTGAGCCTGCCCTGGTGGGACTGGACCTCCGCGGCCTCGCACACCGACGGCCTGCCGCCCGGATACCTCGCCCAGGGCGACGGCACGGCGAACCCGCTCGCGGCGGGGCCGGTCACGCTCAACAGCTCAGATCTGCAGCTAGTGCGCGACAACCTGCCAGGGGCAATCACGGACGGACCCAACCCAGTCACCATCCGCGACCCAAGCCCGCCCGACGAGCTGCCGCGCGCGTCGACAGTCAACCGGGTGCTGCGCTCCGTCACGTTCAGCGGCTTCAGCACCCTGCTGGAAGGCATCCACAACGGCGTGCATGGCTGGGTCGGCGGCGCCATGTCGGCGGTACCGATCGCCGCCTACGACCCGATCTTCTGGGCACACCACGCCATGATCGACCGGCTGTGGTACCTGTGGCAGATCAGCCCCCGCGGCGTCAACCCGCCGGCCCAGCTGCTCGACCGCGCGCTGGCCCCGTGGCCGATGACCGTGCGCCAGACCCTGGACATATCTACTCTGGGCTACGAGTACGCCGCCCAAGTTATCGGCTGAGGAGGCACCCCATGGTCACAGCCGCGGCCGCCCGCACCGGAGAGGCCGAGCAGACGCTGGTCGTCGACCTGCCCTATCCCGGCGAGGCGGGCGAGACGGCGTACACCCGGGCGGACGTCGTGTTCACCGGGGTGGATCACTCGAGCCTGTCCTACGAGGTGCGGTTGTTCCTCAACAACCCGACCGCGACCGCCGCCACGCCCCGGACGGAGGAGCATGGCTACGCCGGCCGGTTCACCATCTTCGGGCACGGTGGCTGCTACGGCGACATGGGGCACTGCGACGTACCGGCGCCGTCGAACGACCCCACCGACCTGCGCCCACCGCACCCGCTCACCCCGCTGGACACCTACGTCACCATCACCGAGGCGCTACGCCGCGTCCGTGCGGACGGCGGCACGCTCCAGACGGTGACGCTCGTCCCGGTGTCGATCACACCGAGCCGGGCGGACCGCAAGCCCGCCCCCGAGCTGCTGCGCTTCGCCGACGTCTCCCTGCAGACCTACCTCACCGCCACCGAGGACGACCCCGAGGCCAGCTACTGAGACGGCCCGTTGGCATGATGGCACCATGACCATCATCAAGATCAACGCGATCACGGTGGCTGCTGACAGCGGTGACGAGCTGGCCCGCCGGTTCGCGGCCCGGGCGGGTGCTGTCGATGGCCAACCGGGGTTCGAGGGTTTCGAGCTGCTCAAGCCGACCGACGACCGCACGACCTGGCTGGTCGTGACCCGCTGGCGCGACGAGGACTCTTTCCAGGCGTGGCTGGCGTCGCCCGCCTTCGGCCATGGGCACCGGTCGGAGGCCGAGCGGCAGGGCGGGCAGGCTCCGCCGCCGGTCGGAGTGAGCAGCGAGCTGTGGTCCTACGAGGTGGCCGGCGGCTCCGCCGGGTAACGCCAGCCGATCCGCTACCGTGTCGCGGCGAGACGGGCCAGCCGGCCGGGTGTCGGCCAGCGTACGTCGTACACCCAGCCGAGCTTCTCGAACAGCCAGATCATGCGGGCGGAGATGTCGAGCTGGCCGGGCCGGACGCCGTGCCGGGCGCTGGTCGGGTCGGCGTGGTGCAGGTTGTGCCAGGACTCGCCCATGCTCAGCAATGCCAGCGACCAGACGTTCGCCGACCGGTCCCGCGCGGCGAACGGCCGGTCGCCGATCATGTGGCAGATCGAGTTCACCGACCAGGTCACGTGGTGCAGGACGGTCACCCGGACCAGGCTGGCCCAGAAGAACGCGGTGATCGCACCCCACCACGACCATGTCACGAGCCCGCCCATCAGGGCCGGCGCGAGCAGCGTCACCGCCGTCCACAGCCCGAACAACCTGTGCACCATCCGGATGTCGCGATCGGCCAGCAGGTCGGGCGCGAACCGCTGCTGGTTGGTCAGGTCACGCTCGAACAGCCAGCCCATGTGCGCGTGCCAGAAGCCGCGTACCAGCGCCACCGGCGAACGGCCGAACCGCCAGGGCGAGTGCGGGTCGCCGTCCTTGTCGGAGAAGGCGTGGTGGCGACGGTGGTCGGCCACCCAGTGCAGGATCGGGCCCTGCACGGCCATGCTGCCGGCGATCGCCAGGACGACCCGCATCCCGCGCCTGGCCTTGAACGAGCCGTGCGTGAAGTAGCGGTGGTACCCGACCGTCACGCCCAGGCAGGTCAGCACGTACCAGGCCACCGCCAGGACGACGTCCACCCAGCCCAGGCCCCAGCCCCAGGCCACCGGCACCGCGACCAGCAACGCCAGGAACGGCCCGATCACCAGCAGGTAGACCGCCACATGCGCGGCCATCCCGCGCTTGCCGGCGAGCATGCTCCTGCCGCTGCGATCCGCATGCTGCGGTCTCTGGTCCTCCACCGTTTCGGCCATCATCCTCACCTCGGTCGATGCTGCTGCCCAGCGAGGCCGGCCAGAAGGTCACCAGGAACCCTACGACACCAGTATCCAACCGGAACGGGCAACCGCCCCCTCGATCCGACAAACCGTGGTCCACGGACGGGTGAACGCAGGTCGCCTGCGCCCCGACGCCGTCGGTCAGTGGCAACCTCCGCTGCCGCTGTCGGTAAACGTCTTGCCAGCCTGTGGGACGAACTGCCAGTCGTAGCCGTTCCTGTGCAGGGTCAGCTTCAGCACGCCGTAGGTGTCGGAGTTGCGGACCTCGCTGTTCGGCTGGATGGTGCCGAAGGTGTAGTGGCTCGCCCCGCCGGTGCCGACGACGAACTCTCGGATGCCCCATACGGTGTCCAGCGCGCCGCCCGGGTTCTGCGGCGCGAACCGCTCGTACTGGTGGTTGTGGCCGGACAGCACCAGGTCGGCGTCGGCATCGTAGAGGGCCTGGTAGATCGGTCGCATCTCGGTGGCCGGCTCGTGGTTGGAGCCGGAGGTGAATAGCGGGTGGTGCCACATCGCGACCGTGCACCGCCTGGTGCTGGCGGTGAGGTCGGCGCGCAACCAGGTCTCCTGGGCCGAGCCGGCCTGGCAGCCACCGACCCGGGAACAGTTGGAGTTGATCACCACGACATGCCAGGCGCCGAGGTCGTAGGAGTAATAGCCCCGGGTCGGGTCGCCCGCGGCAGTGCCGAAGTAGCCGTAGTAGCCGGTCGCGCCAGCGGTGTTGTACTCGTGGTTGCCCGGCGCCGGACGGGTGCGCGCCCTGTGCCGGCCCCAGGTCGGGTTGTAGCAGTCGGCGTAGTCGCTGGAGCTGCCGTTCGGGTAGGCGTTGTCGCCCGTGGTGTAGACGGTTCCGGAGATGCCGTCGAGCAGGGTCGCGGTCGCCTCATCCCCGGGGGAGCCGCAGCCTGCGATGTCCCCCGCGCCGACCAGCACTGGGTCGCCAGGCGGTGACGATGCGGTCGTACCGGTCGGTACGACGACCTGGGGCGGGGTGGCGCCGGTCTGCCTGGCCGGCTCGCCGCGGAACAAGACCGCGGCGAGCACTACGGCGGCGGCGACCGCCATGGCGCCGATCGCCACGGTTGCCCGACGTCCGAACATCTACCGCGCCTCCCGGTGCAGACAACGATAGGTCACCACAACGCCGGTAGGTCACCACACGGGCGGTGCGGACCACGTGAGGTCACCACAACGCCGGTAGGTCACCACACGGGCGGTGCGGACCACGTGAGGTCACCACAACGCCGGTAGGTCACCACACGGGCGGGGGCAGGGTCATTGCGCCGACCATGCGACCGGCGACGACGCCCTTGATCGCCGCCTCGTCGCAGCCGCCGGGTCCTCGGGCTGCATAGGTGATGAAATGGCCCGAGAATGTGCCGCCGCCCGTCGCGCCAGCGAAGTCACCACCACTTGCGGCGATGGTCCACGTGCCGGCCAGCGAACCCTGCCGCGTGCAGGACCGCGGGTCCAGCGTGAAGGGCCAGACGTCGAACCGGCCATCGACCGACACGGTGAGCGTGCCGCCGCCGATGCCGACCCGGTCTGTCTCGTGGTAGGTGAGGTCGACCGGCCGGAGCTCCACCGACTCGGCGGTCAACGACCCGACCCCGGCGATCACCCCGCTGGCCACGATCGTCAACGCCGGATCCTCGACCCGGCCGACGGCGAAGAACCGCTGATTGCCGGCCGGCGCCGCCACGGCGACACCACCGCCACCGAGCAGCACCAGGAGCTGGGCGAGAAGGACGCTGACGAGCTGCGTCACGCCTACTCCTCGGGCAGCGGAGCCAGCCAGTTTCCGGGCGCCTCGGGATCCTCGCTGTAGTAGTACTCCTCCAGGTTGGCCATCCACTCCGCTTTGGAGATGGCGCCGTCGCCATTACGGTCAAGCTTCGGAAACGCCGCCCTAGCCTGTTCCTCAGAATGGTTCCAGGCCCGGTAGTGCCTGATCAGCTCGTCCTCGGTGATCAGGCCGTCACCAGTTCGGTCCGCCATCTCGTAGAAAGCGTCGACGAGCGCGGCCATACCGGCCATGAACGAGTCACGCTGGCTCAGGAACTCCTCGAAGCCGGCGACGTACTCATCCAGGGACACCTGGTCGTCGCCGTCCGAGTCGAACTGCTTGAGCTGAGCCCAGACATCGAATGTTCGACGGATCAGGTCAGCGTACTCAGGTGTGTTCTCCGCATAGCCGTAGGCACTGCCATGGTTCTTGATGAGCAGCTCGATGTCGCTGCTCTCGACCCGACCATCGCCGTTGACATCTAGCTCCCTGAAGCCAGCGGACAACTTTCTTCTGCGGAACTCAGACAGCATTGTCATGCTCCGTTCCTCCGTGGGCGCGTAACGCCTCCAAGAACGCAGGTCAAAAGACCACTTTGGCGGGATCGTACGCTGGTATCCGCCGGTAGGTCCAGATCGCACCCTCTGCCCCATCCTCGACACCCCATCCTCGACGCCACCTCCTCCACACCGGGCGCGACGGGCTCGACCGCCTTGCGTGCGATGTCTTGCCTGGGCCTGTTGCGGTGGGCTGGCTGACGACGCCCCTGCTGCCC
The DNA here is from genome assembly GCA_035476575.1 of Mycobacteriales bacterium. GTDB lineage: Bacteria > Actinomycetota > Actinomycetes > Mycobacteriales > JACQDL01 > DATILL01. The sequence goes on along the minus strand of DATILL010000073.1, from coordinate 17,017 downwards.
GAGGACTACCTCGACCTGCTCAACCCGTTGTGGTCGGCTCAGGAGCTGCGTGGCCGGGTCGAGGCGGTGCAGCCGGAGACCAGGGACGCGGCAAGCCTGGTGATCCGGCCCGGCCGCGGCTGGGCCGGTCACCGGGCCGGGCAGTACGTCGGGGTCGGGGTCGGGGTCGACGTCGAGGGCGTGCGGCTCTGGCGCTCATACTCGCTCTCGTCGGCGCCAGAGCGCGGGGATGGCTGCATCACGATCACCGTCAAGGCTGTCCCGGACGGAGCTGTCTCCCCGCACCTGGTGGGCAGGATCGCTCCGGGGGTGCTCCTCCGGCTGACCCAGCCCGACGGCTGGTTCGTGCTGCCGCGGCCGGTTCCGCCGAAGCTGCTGTTCCTCACCGCTGGCAGCGGTGTCACGCCGGTGATGAGCATGCTGCGCAGCCTCACCGCGCGGGACCAGATGCCGGACGTCGTCGCGGTGCACTCCACACTGACGCCCGCGGACATGATCTTCGGCACCGAGCTGCGGGCGCTGGCCGCGCGGCTGCCGAGCCTGCGGCTGCATGAACACACACCCGCACGGGCACCGCCCGCCCACCGGGCCGCATCACCCTGGCGCGGCTGGTCGAGGTCTGCCCGGACTGGCACGAGCGTGACGTCTGGGCGTGCGTGCCCACCGAGATGCTCCACGACGCCGAGCGGCACTGGCGGGCGGCCGGGCTCGCCGATCGGTTGCACGTGGAACACTTCCGCCCCGCGGTGGCCTCGTACGGAGGCGTGGGTGGACGGGCCCGCTTCGCCAAGAGCGGCCGGGAGGCCGATGCCGACGGCGGCACGCCGCTGCTCCTCGTCGGCGAGGCCGCCGGGGTCCTCAGGCCCAGCGGCTGTCGGATGGGCATCTGTTATAGCTGCGTGGCCCGGCTCACGTCGGGTCGCGTGCGGGACCTGCGCACCGGCCGAGAGCACGGCGAGGAGGGGGAGCTCATCCAGACCTGCGTGTCGGCCGCGGCCGGCGCGGTCGAGTTCGACCTGTGAGGAGGGACCACACTTGACGACGGCACCAGACCTCAGGACGACGGACCTCAGGACGACAGATCTTAGCAAGACCGACATCGACGACTTCGGCCATGAGCTGGACCGAGTCCGCGAAGAGGTGATCGCGAGCCGAGGCGAGGACGACGCGCGGTACATCCGCCGGGTGATCGCCCTCCAGCGCGGTCTCGATGCCGGCGGCCGGCTGGTGCTGTTCGCCTCTCTGCTGCCGCCGGCCTGGCTGCTAGGCACCGCGGCGCTTGCGACGTCCAAGATCCTGGAGAACATGGAGATCGGCCACAACGTGCTGCACGGGCAGTGGGACTGGATGCGCGACCCCAAGATCCACTCCACCACCTGGGAGCTGGACTCGGCCGTCCCCGCCGAGCAGTGGAAGCACTCCCACAACTACGTGCACCACACCTTCACCAACGTGCTCGGCAAGGACCGTGACATCGGCTACAGCCTGCTGCGGGTCAGCCCAGAGCAGCCGTGGCACCCCGTCTACCTCGCCCAGCCGCTGTACAACGCGGTGCTCGCGACGATGTTCGAGTACGGCATCGCGATCTACGATGCCGAGCTCGAGCGGGCGTGGCGCGGTGAGAAGACCTGGTCAACGGCGCTGGCCCGGCTGCGTGGCGTCTGGCGCAAGGTGCGGCGCCAGGTGGTCAAGGACTACGTGGCGTTCCCGCTGCTCGCCGGCCCGGCCTTCGTACCCGTGCTGCTCGGCAACCTCACGGCCAACGTGGTGCGCAACGTGTGGGCGCACACGATCATCTTCTGCGGTCACTTCCCGGACGGCGTCGAGGTCTTCACCGAGGAGCAGATGGCGGCGGAGACCCGCGGCGAGTGGTACCGGCGGCAGCTTCTCGGCTCGGCCAACATCGACGGCGGCCCGCTGTTCCACCTCCTCACCGGCAACCTGAGCCACCAGATCGAGCACCACCTGTTCCCCGACCTGCCGAGCAACCGGTACCGCCAGATCGCGCCGCGGGTGCGCGACCTGTGCGAACGGTTCGACCTGCCCTACAACACCGGCCCGCTGCTGCGCCAGACCGCCAGCGTGTGGAGGCGCGTCTTCCGGCTGGCGCTCCCCGGGCCGAGGCCAGGGCCGGCCAGCGTGGCGTCGCCTGGGTCCGAGCCCCTGTCCGCCGTGGCCTGACCTCGCTGGGAGGCGAGCCACGGGCGCACCGTGAGCAGGCCGTAAGCGGCGCCCGCCGCGCGGGCCGCCGGCGGGACCGGCACGATCGGGGCATGCCGCAGACGAGAGCGACATCAGGTTTCCCCGGCGCAAGGGGTGCGGCCAGGCTGGCCGCGGCGGCGCTGCTCCTGCTGGCGGCGTGCGGTCACCCGGCGTCGACCCGCACCGACGTGCCGGAGCCAGCCGTGGCCCCGCCGCTGACGGCGGCCCCCGCCGGTCGGGTGGTGCCCCTGCCCGGGGGGCCGGAGGGCTTGGCCGTCGACGCCGTCGACGGCATCGTGGCGGTCGGCGTGCACCGGCCCGACGGGGTGGCGCTGGTCGACGTCCGGACCGGCCGGCGACTGCGCACGGTCCGGCTGCCCGGCGGGCCGCGGCATCTGCAGCTCGCCGGTCCGCGTGGTCCGCTGCTGGTGCCCACCGAGCACGCCGACCGGCTCTACCAGCTCTCGCTGCCCGACGGTCGGGTGCTGGCCGCCACCCCGGTCGGCCGGCAGCCGCACGACGCGGCCGGGGCCGGCGGGGTGATCTTCGCCGGGGACGAGTACGCCGACACCGTCTCGGTCATCCGGGCCGGGCGGCAGGTCGCCGTCCTGCCCGGACCGACGCAGCCGGGCGGCGTCGCGGCCGCCGCGGACGGCTCGACGTTCGTCGTCGTCGGGGTGCGCGGCCGACGGATCGAGGCGTACACCCCGGACGGGCGTTCGCTGGGCACCGCGCCGGTGGGGGCGGGGCCGACGCACGTGCGGGCCGGAGCCGGGCGGCTCTTCTACGTCGCCGACACCCAGGGCGACGCCGTCCTCATCGTCGACGTCGGCCCGGGCGGCCCGCGCCAGGTCGGCCAGGTCCCCGCCGACGGCACGCCGTACGGGCTGGCCGTCGACCGCACCCGGGGCCGGGTGTACGTGACGCTCACCGCGACCAACCAACTGGTGTCCTTCCGGATCGACGGGCAGCGGCTCACCGCGGACCGGGTCTATCCGACCGTCCGGCAGCCCAACGACGTCGCCGTCGACGAGGCCACCGGCCGGGTCGTGGTCGCCGGCACCGCCGACGGCGTGCTCCAGCTCATCGACCCCGCCGCTCGCGGCAACGGGCACTGACCCCGCGCTCGCTATGCTCGCCATGTCCGGCTTGAAACTCGCGGGCGAGCCCACCGGGGAGAGCCATGGCCAGTGGCATTGATGACGTCGTCGACCGCTTGCGGCTGATCGCCGACTCCGTCAGCCTGGGCGACGGAGTCGGGCAGTTCAACGCGGTATATCTGCTGATGACCGAGGCGATCCGCGACCGGCTCGGCACCGGGTTTTTCCAGGACGCCGCTTGGCGTAGGCGGGCAGCTCACGCCGACTCGCCCATACGCACCGCATAGCGAGGTGCCATGGACTCCATCTGCTCCAGCACGAGCTTGATCGCCGCGGGCTGTCTGTCCGGCGGATATCCGTGCTTGACGAGCAACCTCTTGATGGACGATCGAAGCTTGGCGCGCACGTCGTCACGAACGGTCCAGTCCGTTCGCACGTCGCGGCGCACCACCTCGACCAGGTCGCGGGCAATCTGGGCCAGGATGCTTTCGCCCTGCTCGATGACGGCGGACTCGTTCTGTGCGACGGCGTCGTAGAACGCGAGCTCGTCCTCGTTGAGTGGCGGAGCGAAGTTCGCTCCACGGTTCGACTCCGCGGCCACCTCCTTCGCGAGCTCGACCAGCTCGGCAATGACCTCGGCGGATGTGAGCTGCTGGTTGGTGTACCTGGTCATCAGCTCGGTGACGCGGTCCGAGAACGCACGTTGCCTGATGGTGTTGTGCCGCGTCACGCGCGCCGACTCCTCTGCGATCAACCTGCGTAACGCCTCAATGGCCAGGTGCGGGTTGGCGGCATGCTGGGTCTTGGTGATGAACGCCGGGCCGAGGTCCCCCAGGCTGGGTTTCGGCATACCGGCGGCGGCGTAGATGTCGAGTACGTCGCCGGACGCTGTCGATGTCGCGATGAGGTTCGCGAGCAGCCGCTGGATCTCCTCCGGGATCGGCTCGCCGCGTGCCTGCCGGTCCTCGGCATCGAACTTTGCCATCCAGACCCGAACCTCCTCATAGAAGGCCACCTCGGGCCGGAGCTCGGCGAGATGCGTCGATCCCGAGCACAGCGCCCACACGCGCGCGAGCTGACCGGACAGAGCCCGATAGCGCTCACCGAGCGTCTGCTCCCCCTCCGGAACCCGATTTCCCCCCTCCGGGACCTGATTTCCGGGCGTTGCCGGGCTCCGCAGGTAGTTGACGGCGGACGTGACGGCGTTGAGGTACGCCTTCGGGCCGCCAGCGTTGAGGACCTTGCGCCAGTCGTGGCCGGTGAGCAGCCCGCGGATCCGCTCCAGCAGGCTCGTCGTCAGATCAGTCGCCTCGTTGACATCCCGCCCGACCGGCTTGGCCTTCTGGTCGGTGGCCGTGTACTCCGCTAATGCCTTGTTGAGGCTGTCGACGAGCGGGGCGTAGGCGACGAGCAGGCCGGCCGGCTTGCCCATGTAGGTGCGGTTGACTCGCGCGAGCGTCTGCATGAGCAACGCGCCCTTGAGTGCGCGGTCGAGGTAGAGCGTGTGCAGCGGCGGTGAGTCGTAGCCGGTCAGCATCATGTCCTTGACGATGACGATCTCCAGCTCATCATCGGCGTCGCGCAGCCGCTTCTTGATTGTGGCGTTCTGTGAGTCGCGGCGTACGTGATCCGAGATGGGCGGCTCATCCGATGCGGTGCCGGAGTAGACGACCTTGATCCGACCCTTGTCGAGCTCGGGTGCGTGCCAGTCGGGTCGGAGCGCGACGACTGCCGAGTACAGGTCCGCGCAGATCTGGCGGGTGGCGCAGACGATCATCGCCTTGCCTGGGACCTCGATGAACTTGCTCATCTGCGCGCGCCGCTCCTCCCAGTGCCCGACGAGGTCGGCGGCGAGCGCGGCGAGGCGCTCCGGTGCGCCGTAGACCGCGTTGACAACGGCGACGCTCTGCTCGACACGCGTCCTCTCCGCGTCGTCAAGACCCACCGTCGCCTCGTCCGCCGCGGCGTCAAGCACCTCCTCCGTCACATCCGAGGCGAGGCCGACCTTGATCAGCCGCGGCTCGAAGTAGACCGGAACGGTGGCGCCGTCCTCTACCGCGCGTGTCAGGTCGTAGATGTCGATGTAGTCGCCGAAGACTTCGCGGGTGTCGCGCTCTTTCAATGAGACCGGAGTGCCGGTGAACGCGATCAGGGTCGCGTGCGGCAGGGCGTCGCGCAGGTGCCGAGCATAGCCGTTCAGGTCGTCGTAATGGCTGCGGTGTGCCTCGTCGACGATGACAATGATGTTGCGCCGGCTCGACAGCAGCGGGTGATCCGTGCCCGCGTCTCGCTCCTCCTTGCTGCGGCCGAACTTCTGGAGTGTCGTGAAGTAGATGCCACCGGTCGTCCGACCGGCGAGCTCTGCCCGCAGATCGGCCCGATGCCGGATCTGTTGCGGCTGCTCGGGCAGCAGCAGGCTCTGCGCGAATGCCTCGTAGAGCTGGCCGTCAAGCTCGTTGCGGTCGGTGATAACGACGATCGTGGGGTTGAGCAGTTTCGGCTGACGGATGACCAGATTGGCGTAGAACTCCATCTCCATCGACTTTCCGGAGCCCTGGGTGTGCCAGACGACACCGGCCTTTCCGCTGCCCTCGACCGCCTGCACGGTCTTGCCGACCGCCTTGGTCACCGCGAAGTACTGGTGCGGCTTGGCGATGCGTTTGGCCAGCCCGTCTGCATTCTCGTCAAATGCGGTGAACGACCTGGTGAGCTGCAGGAAGCGCTCCTGGTTATAAAGCCCGAACAGCGCCGTTTCGAGACTCGTCGTCGTGCTGCCCTCGTCGCCGGTCGTCGCGGGCGTGACCAGCTTGCCGTCGTCATCGACGTTCCACGGCGAGAAATGGTTCAGCGGGGTGAACGGTGTGCCATACTTGGCGATGATCCCGTCAGTGACGAGGGTGAAGACGCAGAAACGGAACGCAAGCGGAAACTCGCGCAGGTACGTCTGCAGCTGCGCATGAGCGGACGCGACGTCGGCGTGCCGGCTGCCTGCCCTTTTCAGCTCGATGACGCTGACCGGCAGGCCGTTGCAGTAGAGCACCACGTCGAGGCGTCGCCGGTAGTCACCCCGCACGATGGTGATCTGGTTCGCCACCAGCCAGTCGTTGTCGTCGGGGTCGCCGCTGACCAGCCGGATTGTGGGCGTGACATCGACGCCGTCAGGGTCGACGTAGGTAATGCCCCGGAAGCCCTCCACCAGGCAGACGTGCATGCGATGGTTTTCGGTTATCGCGTCCTGGGACCTCGGGGCCAGGATGTCGGCGAGTGCCTGCTGCAGGTATTGCGCCGGTACGGTCGGGTTGAACTTCTGCATCGCCGCGAGCAGCCGGTGCGGGATGACCAGGTCGTCCCAGGATGTGCGTTCGCCGCTGCCCGGCGCGATCGACTCGCCGGTGCGCGGCTGCCAGGCCAGCTCGCCGAGAGTGTCGATGGCGAGGGCTTCCCAATCGGCCTCCGACATCCCGTTCGCTGTCATGACGGCTCCTCCCATGAGTCGACCGCGAGCTCGGCTTCGAGCTGTTCGTGGGCAGGCTGGACGCGAGCTCGGCGGGCAGGCTTTTCGTGATGGCGGTCGTCCACTCGGCGACACCGATGGGCGCGGAGTATCCGCGCAGCGCGTACTCCGCGACAACGTTGTCCTTCGACTTGCACAGCAGCAGGCCGATCGTGGGTTTGTCGTCCGGGTGGGCGAGCAGGTCGTCGATGGCCGCCATGTACATGCCCAACTGGCCGAGGAAGCTCGGCTGGGAGTCGCCAGCCTTGAGCTCGATGACGACGTAGGCCCGCAATCTCAGGTGGTAGAACAGGAGGTCGGCGAAGAACTCCTGCTCGCCGATCTCGAGCCGGACTTGCGGCCCGACGAACGCGAAGCCCTGGCCCAGCTCGAGGAGGAACTTCTCCACGTGGCGGACAAGTTGGCGTTCCAGATCTCGCTCGTGGCGGATGTCGGCGTTGCCGACGAAGTCGAACAGGTACGGGTCGCGGGTCGCCTGCTGGGCCTGGTCGGAGTCGGCGGGCGGGAGGGTGGCGGTGAAGTTCGTGATCGCCTTGCCGGACCGCTCGCGGAAGCCGGTCTCTATATGGTGGACGAGGACGTCGCGGCTCCAGCCGTACTCGACCGATGCTGCTGCGTACCACAGCCTGGCGTCTGTGTCCGCAAGCTTCTCGATCAGAGCCAGATGCTGATACCAGGGCAACTGTGCAAGCGGCGCTTGCACAACTGCAGACTCGTCCCAGGCCGCCGCGAAGGCACGCATGTACTTGAGATTGCGGGGCGAATATCCACGCGCGCCGGGGAACCGCTCGCGAAGGTCGGCCGATAGACGATCGATGACCCGCGTGCCCCAGCCCTCGTGGTCCTGGCGGTTGAGGATGTCCTGGCCGATGGCCCAGTAAGTGGCGAGCAGCTCCTGATTCACCGCCGAGATCGCCCGCCGCTGTCCGCCCTCAATCCGGCTAGCGACAGAATCCAGCAGGGCTCGATACCACTCCGGCACGGTCGACCGCGCCGGAGTCGGCGGGAAAACGGCTGCACGGTCACGCCGATCGACACGATCACGAGATTCGCTCATGGCCGCACCATCCCTCCACGATTGGCGCGCATCAGACCGCGTCCTCGACGAGCGCCTCGGCGTCCTTGACCCGAAGCCGCCCCGACATCAACTGCGGCAGCAACGCATCCCGAACGGCAGCAAGCGTACGAGACTCCTGCTCAGTCTGTGTCTTTGCTTCAAACAGCCGGTACGCGCGCTCGCTGAACCGCTCGATCGCCACCTTGCCCGGAATACTGATTGGTATCGCGTGGGCTTCGGAACGGTTGAGACCTGGAACAGCCGAATCCGAGTTCATCTCAGCCAGCCGAAGCGACTTCAGGACGAAGTAGCAAAATATGTCAGTACATCTATCTGTGCGAGGAGTAACATAGAAGGTCGTGTCTATCGGAAAATGAGGGCCCGATGCCCAATGAACTGCGCCGACAGTTCCCTTTCGCCCGACTACGACTCCGCGCCCGCAGCAGAGTGCCACGTTATGGCTTCCGACGACACCACTGCTACCATACACATCAACTTGTCCGGGCAAGCGCAACGACGACGGTAGCGCCTTTCCGTACTCAAGCACCAGGATGTCGCCGAGTTGGCCCGGCGCCGCATCTGAAGAACCAAGCATCTTAAACTTGACAGCAGCCAGCTCATCGGCGGTGTTAGCAAGTTTGGCATTGGCGGCAATCTTGTCGTCGAGCACCCCCAACACTTCCGCAATCGCAACCATTTCTCGATCGGGCGCAACCGGGAGGGACAATCGCTTTAGGTCCGCGAGATTGAGCGTCGCCTGCACAGTCGTGTTGAGGAGGCCTGATACCTGGTGCCGTACCGCTGAAGTTTGGAGACACAAGCGTATCCACGCGGCCGAAACGCCTTCTGGTCTCAGCACGGCAACTGCTCTCGCGACGTTCCAGCCAGCAAGCTGGTCAGGGACGACCGCACTCTCACCGACGGTGCCAACAAGGGAGACGAGCACCTCACCGCCTCGCAGGGATGTGCGTGCATACCTGGCGGCTACGGACGGCTCGACACGAAGCGGGGCTACAACTGAAATCACGCCGCTTCGGATGTCTCCTACACGGACGATTGGAATGCCGGCATCGACGTGATACCCAGGCTGAACGATGCCGTACGAAATCTCGCCGTCACGAACCAGGCTGGCAAGCGGGGCCTGGCGCCACCCCGGCGCCGCGCTCATACAACCCTCGCGAGTTGCTCGCGGACGAGCTTAGCGAGGTGTTCGGACTCTACGAATTGGGCGAGCAGCTCCCGCCTAAGTCTTTCGATCTTGGCTTGGATGGGCTCGCCGTCGTCTTCGGTGTCGGCAGCACCGATATACCGGCCAGGGGTGAGCGCGTAGTCGACGGCCTTGATCTCAGCCAGTGTCGCGGACTTGCAGAAGCCGGGCTCGTCCTCGTACGAAAGACCCGCCTTGCTAGCCGAAACCGTGCCGCGCCAGGCGTGGAAGGTGTTCGCGATCTTGGCGATGTCCTCGTCGGATAGGGCGCGCTCCGCGCGGTCGACCATGAACCCGAGGTTGCGGGCGTCGATGAACAGCACCTGACCCGATCGGTTGACCGTGCCCTGCCTGCCCCTCGCCTTGTCCTTGGCGAAGAACCATAGGCACACCGGGATGCCGGTGCTGCGGAACAGTTGGGTGGGCAGCGCGACCATGCATGACACCAGGTCGGCTTCGACAAGCTGCGCGCGGATGTCGCCCTCACCGCCGGAGTTCGACGACATCGACCCGTTGGCCATCACCACGCCGGCTCGCCCGCCGGGCCCGAGCTTGGAAATGATGTGCTGGATCCAGGCGTAGTTCGCGTTACCCGCCGGCGGCACGCCGTACTTCCACCGCGGGTCGGTTTCGCTGCGTGCCCAGTCCTTGATGTTGAACGGCGGGTTGGCGAGCACATAGTCGGCGAGCATCTCCGGGTGCTGGTCGCGGGCGAACGTGTCACCCCAGCGGCTGGCCAGGTTGGCGTTCAGCCCGTGGATGGCGAGGTTCATCTTCGCCATCCGCCAGGTGCGCTCGTTGTTCTCCTGGCCGTAGACGGAAATCGCGGTGCGGTCCTGGTTGTGCGCGTCCAGGAACTTCTCAGTCTGCACGAACATGCCGCCCGAACCGCAGCACGGGTCGTACACCCGACCCGCTGACGGCTCCAGCACCTCGACCAGCACGCGGACGACGCCAGCCGGCGTGTAGAACTCGCCGCCACGTTTGCCTTCGGCCTTGGCGAACTTCTCCAGGAAGTACTCGTAGACCTCGCCGAGCAGGTCGCGCGCTTTCTTCGCGCCGTTACCGGTGAAGCGGGCGGAGTTGAACAGGTCGAGCAGCTCACCGAGACGGCGCTGGTCGACGTTGTCGCGGTTGTAGATGCGCGGCAGCGTGCCAGCGAGCGACGGGTTGGATCCCATGATGTGGGCCATGGCGTCGTCGATGAGCTGACCGATCGTCTGACCCGGTACACCCGCGGCCGGTTGGGTGCCCTTAGCGTTCTCAGCAAGGTAGGCCCAGCGAGAGTGCCTCGGCACCCAGAACACGCCGTTACCGGTGTACTCATCAATGTCGTCGATGAGGGTGGCGATCTGGTCGTCGGTGTAGCCCTCTGCGGCGAGCTCGGTCTGGATCGCCGCGCGCCGCTCGTCGAAGGCGTCGGACACGTACTTGAGGAAGACGAGGCCGAGGATGACGTCCTTGTACTGCGACGCGTCCATCGAGCCGCGCAGCTTGTCAGCCGCCTTCCACAACGTGTCCTTGAGCTCCTTCATGGTCGACGGCGTCGCGTCGTCCCTCTTCTTCGGGGGCACTGTCAGTCTCCTTGGTCGCGCATGGCCGCCGATGTGAGACCCAGGGATCCGTTAGCGACCCCCCGGGTGATCAGGTTCGTCAGTTCGTCGAGCTGTGAAATTCGGGTACGGGCTGACTCACGTTCGCGGTCGAGCGCGGTGAGCGCGGCGTCCAAAGCAGCCGACTCCACCTCCGGGACTGTCCGGATCGGCCACGCGCGCCAGTCTTTCGTCGTCGCGGTCACAGCGTTGATGTCGCCAGCCAGAACCTGCGGGAGGAGTCCGGCGCGATTGATCCGCAGCACCTTGGCCGGCGCGGCGACGACCGCCCCGCCCTCGCGGTCGACCAACGCCGCCGGCCAGGGGCTGGTGCAGAAGATGACATCGCCCGGTTCGGTGTAGCGGCCGGCAGGATACTTGCTGGAGAACGTCAGGCGGTCGATGCGACGCTGGCCATGAGGAACTGACCCGATGAGCTCCTCAGGTCCGTAGACCCGCACCGTTCCCCGGGCGAGGTCCACCCGGTCCAGACGGTTGCCGCCGACCAGTCGGACACCCCGCGCAGTTATGGCCTCGCCCAGGGTTCCTTCCGCGACTCGTTCGACCTGTTCGGCCCGGGGCACGATCACAAGCCCGTGGAGCGGCGACTCGCCGTGGCTGCCGTCCAGCGCGTCGGCAACCTCGGCGATTCGGACCGCGAGGTCCGCCGCTGGTTCAGCCGCGGACCCTGCGTTTTTCCGTCGACGGGGCACGAGGTCGCGGCGTCCGACGAGCAGATTTCGCGTCGAGGTAAACGCGACAAATCGAAACGCGTGAGCGCGGACGGCCCGCTTGTCGCCCATCGCCGCCACCAGGTCACCGACGAGCTCCCCGGTCGCAAGAGAATCCAGCTCGACGTCGGTCAGATCGGTGACGGCCGTCCATCGGTCCTCTGGCTTCACGGTGGAATACGCGGGACCCAGGACCCACAGACCAAGCTGCTGCCTGGGCATCGTGGTGACGAGCCCCTTGGGCAGGCGGACGATCGCCCGGACGCGCCCCAGCCGCAACAGGGAGTCCCGGAGCTTGTCGACCGGGCGTTCACCGATCCGGTCGCATAGGACGCTCGCTGGTGCGATGACGACCGCGCGGTGTGAGTCATCCATCTGAAGCACGATGTTGTCGATCGCCGACAGGATCTCGCGATCGTTCATGATCGGCATGCCCGGACTCGGGTATCTCGCGAGATGCACCGCCGACGACCCGACCGCCCATGTCCCGTCCGCGCCGATTTCCAATGGCTCGACATGGACTCCGTGCGCCCGCAGCCGTCGTCGGGCCAGTCGAGCGGTCGGGTCGGTGGCGGCGGCGGTCGTCATCGTTGCGTTGCCGAGGACGTCGGCCATCCGGACCAATGACACGAGCACGTCGCTGCCACCACACGTGGGATCGACGAACACAGGCGGGTCCATGCCCGCGTCGGCAGCCAACGCGACACCCAGGGACGCGACAAGGTGCCGGGCCGGGTCGCGAAGCGCAACCGCGGTGTGGCCGGGTAGGACCAGGCGAAACCGCCCGGCCATCAGCTTCTCGAACGCCTCGGCAGGGTTGTAGGTGGCGTCCGCGAGGGCGTCGGCGTAGCCAGCGAGGGCACGCAGCCGATCACCAAGCGCAGCCACCTCGCCGAAGAGGTACTCGTCGTGCGGATCTGCGTCTCCGGCCAGGTCAAGCAGGTCGGCATCGTACAGGCCGGCGATCATCTCGCCGACGACCACCTTGAGGCAGAGCAGCGCGCTGAGCCCGTTGAACAGGGTCTCGTCGTCCTGGATCGAGAGCCCCCGCGGCGACGCGAACGCGCCGACATCGTCGCGGAAGTTCGGGTTCTTGCCTCGCCGAGTGCTTTCGAGCCACGTGACGATAGCGTCGGCATCGAACCTCTCCTCGCCACGCACCTTCGCGAACGGCGCGGGGAACGGCGTGTCCGATTGAGTGCTCCGAGCCCGCCACACAGAAACGACCGGACGCTGAACGTGGGTCAAGCGGGCGACGTCACCGAGCGTCATCTGCAACTGCACGCTTGCGGTCGCTGCCACGTCTACCACCCCCTCGTCCAGGTCGTGCTGCGTCGTTCGGCGGGGCAAACCGTACCTCCGGCCGGGGCATCGTGTCGCTATATTCGAATGATAACTCCCCTTATCACCGTCCAGATCGCATTGGGTTTCACTTCGGTTCAACCTTGCCGCAGCGACCCGGTTAGGCCGTTGATCAAATCCGAACCAGACAAAAGCGAAGGAAAACCCCATGAAGCAGCACGTCGATCAGGCTCGGCCCGCCGTCTCGTACGACCTCGCGATTCCGGCACTTGTCCTACAGAACCTCACCATCGACACCCCTTCAACTTGAGCGGCTTGTCTCCGATGTCGGAGTCCGCACGGCCGAATCGACCAGCAGGGCGGCCGCCACGACAGCCGAGGTAGTCACCCGCGCGACCAACGCGCTCCAGCAGGCATCGACCGAGGCCAAAGAGACGATCATAGGTGGGATCGCGAGCGGCCTGGCGACGAGTACATCGACATGGGGACCGCCGATGACGCCATATCTCGTTGCAAGAAGGGCGACGGCGTCCTCACGCTCGCCGACGGCGCCCGAATCGCGCAGGCGTCCGAGGATGTGCGGACGGCACTTGGGCGACTCCTAAGCAGGACCAGTCGGCTCTGTCCGGTGCCACGGCTGAGACCGAAACGGACGCCGCCGACGCCGACACCCATGATCGTGGAGAGCTTTCCCGGCTAGCCCGTTAAGAACTCTCCAACGATCATGGACGACTCGTGGTACCCGCTACACAGCCAACCCGGGTGTCGTCCGCCTGGCGGGGCGATCTGCGCCGGGCTAGGCCTCGGCCACATGCCGCAGCCAGTCGGAAGCCAGCTGGCCCACGTCCTTGAAGTAGCGAGCGTGGGTCCGGTGCAGCACCTGCTCGGACGCCGCTGTCAGTACTACCACCTCGATCGACGTGTCGTGCCGATGCTGCTTCTCGGTGTCGAACCGGGCCTGCAGGGCGCCCGCACGGGTGGGGTGCTCAACGAGGCTGAGCAGCCGACCGGCCGACCGGTCGTACACCAGGAGGAAGCTCCTCGTCACCTGTCACGCCTCCTCGGTTGCGTAGTGCATGAGCACCGGCAGCATACGCCTGATACTGCTCTCAAAGTCGGTCAGACCCACCACATGTCCCGCACGGTTGGTTGCCGGCGCCTGGTCATCCGCTACGTCGTGCACCTCGACCCGGGCCTGCTCGACCTTGTCGATCCGGTCGCCGAGCTGCCGCAGGAACTCGACGAGCTCACGGCGGGTGATCGGGGGGTCGCTACCGAGGGCGACCGCGTCCGGCTCGTCCAGCTCGCCTCCGTAGCGGATCGCCCTCCCCCAGCGATCCGCCAGCCGCTCAAAGACCTGTGCCCAGAGATCCTGCAGCTCAGTCCGGATCTGCACCTCGACCGGTAGCCCACCCTCGAACACAACTACATGTACGGCTCGATAACCGCTGCTTGGTTCGCTCCGTCGATCCTTCACCTGCGGCGGCTTCGCGGGACCAGTAAAGGCTGCGACCACGCGCGCCACTGCGTCGTCTTGGTCTCGCCGAGTCCCGGCAACCACGACGCGCACGCCAGCGACATCCTGCACACCCTTGAGTTTCATCCCAGACTCGCGACGCAGCTTTCCAATCAGAGTGCCAGTCGTCTTGAGTCTTCCAGTCACGGTAAACCCTGACTCTGCAGCCGACCCTGCACGGCGGCCAGCGCATCGTCATAGGCTCCGAGCACATGCTGAAGCAAGGCGTAGTCATCGTCCGAAACTGTGCTTGCCGCAGCCAAGCGCTCCCCCAAGCGATCAAGCTGACTCCTGGATATCGGTAGCGGCACCGGTACAACCTAGACCCGTAACCGACTCAGCGCCTCATCGCGCCTCATCGCGCCTCATCGCGCCAGACGAGAGTGTAGGTCATGCGCCGTGGCGGGTCTTGATCGTTTCCCACATTCTCTGACGTCATCGGTAGGCGCGTCCTCGCCGCGCGCCGGTCAGGCGGCGAGCAGGGCCGCCTCGGCGTCCAGGGTGACCGCGACGGCGTTCAGCACGGCGGCGACCCGGACCGCCTCCTGCACACTCTCCCGCGGCACCCCCTTGCCGCGCAGCTCCTGCTCATGCGACTCCAGGCAGCGCCCGCAGCCGTTGACCGCGGACACCGCCAGGCACCACAGCTCGAAGTCGACCCGGTCCACGCCCGGGCTGCCGATGACCGACATCCGCAGCCGGGCCGGCAGGGTCGCGTACGCCTCGTCCCCGATGAGGTGCACCGTCCGGTAGTAGACGTTGTTCATCGACATCACCGCGGCGGCACCCAGGGCCGCGTCGTACGCCTTCGGCGTGAGCCGGGCCCGGGCCTCCGGCCCCAGCTCAGCCAGCACCCGCGGGCTTCGTACGGCGACCGCCACCGCCAGGACGGCGCCCCAGAGCTGCTGCCCGGGCAGCTTCGAGGTGCCGATCACCGAGCTGAGGTTCAGCCGCAGGTCCTTGGCGTACGGCGGCAGGGCGTCCTTCAGCGTGTCCAGGGCCATCTCAGGCCGCCATCAGCGTCGTGACGTCGAGCGTGGTCTCGCCCTTGCGCCAGTTGCACGGGCACAGCTCGTCGGTCTGCAGCGCCTCCACGACCCGCAGGACCTCCTCGACGTTGCGCCCGACCGAGCCGGCGGTGACCATCGCGAACTGCACCTCGTTGGCCGGGTCCACGACGAAGGTGGCCCGCTGCGCCACGCCGTCCGCGCCGAGCACGCCGCACGCCCGCGCCAGCTCACGCTTGATGTCGCTCAGCATCGGGAACGGCAGCTCGCGCAGGTCCTCGTGGTCCTTGCGCCAGGCCCAGTGCACGAACTCCGAGTCGACCGACACGCCCAGCACCTGCGCGTCCCGATCGGCGAACTCGCCGTTCAGCCGGCCGAACTCGGCGATCTCGGTCGGGCAGACGAAGGTGAAGTCCTTGGGCCAGAAAAAGACCACCCGCCATTTGCCCGGGTAGGTCGACGGGTCGATCGTCTGGAACGCCGTCCCCGGGTCGAGCGCGACACACGCGGTCAGCTCGTACACCGGGAACTGGTCACCAACACTCAGCATGGTTCCTCCGCGACACGGCTCCGGGCGGGGTTTGTCCCGACTCCTACCCGATCCCCCGGCGCCCGCAGCCCGGACACCCGTGGAACTCGCTACCCCGCGAACCCGGGAGCCGTCCGCCTGACGGCACGATCCGCGACGGGCCTGGCCTCGGGCACGTGTCGTAGCCCGCCGGACGCCATCTGCCGCACGTCATCGAAGTAGCGTGCGTGGGTGCGGCGCAGCGCCTGCTCCGATGCGGCCGTCAACACGACCACCTCGATCGACGGGTCCTGCCGATGCTGCTTCTCGGTGTCAAAGCGGGCCTGGAGGGCACCTGCGCGGGTGGGATGCTCAACCAGGCTGAGCAGCCGACCTGCCGAACGGTCAAGCACCAGGAGGAAGTTCTTCGTCACCGTCGCCCCTCCCCGGTTGCGTACAGCACGAACACCCGCGGCGTACGCCTCATCCGCTCCTCAAACTCGGCAAGCCTCGCCCCATGTTCCGCCCGGTCGGCTGCCAACGCCTGGTACTCCGACTCGTCGCGATCATCGGCGTACCGCGCCAGGTCATCCTCCACCTCGAGTACATCCACCCCTGCCCGCTCGACCCCGTCGATCAGGTCACTGAACCGCTGCAGGTACCCCACGACCTGCCTGCGAGTGATCGGCGGGTCGCCGTCGAGAGCGACCGCGTCCGGCTCGTACAGCTCACCTTCGTAGCGGATCGCCCTCCCCCAGCGATCCGCCAGACGCTCGAAGACCTGCGCCCAGAGGTCCAGCAGCTCGGTCCGGATCCGCACCTCGACCGGTAGCCCACCTTCGAACACCACTACATGTACGGCTCGATACCCACTGCTTGGTTGACCTTGCCGTAGCGCGGACACCTCAGGTTGGGTGTCAGCGATCATCCGCTGTGGACGGTCGCTTCGGGTGGAGTGCTTCGAGCTGGGTCGGGCTGAGCCTTCCGGCGCTGGAACGTCGCCGTTCTGGGTTGTACCAGCGCTCCATCCAATCGAAGATAGCGTTGTAGCGTCCACCGGAACGACTCCATCATCGAGCTGCCGTAACAGTCGCCGACGGTGCCCAAGCTCAGGCCACGTAAGCTCTTCACCCGGTAGGTGTCCTTCCACCCGCACCGATCCTGTCCTCACAAGCACGGATCATCGCAGGCCAGCAGGACACCTACCGCCAAACCACATCCCCGCGCCACCGTACTGTCCGCGGACTCGGGTCAGCCGAAGACCACTGACCGATGCCACCG
>DATILL010000072.1:0-16460 GCA_035476575.1 Mycobacteriales bacterium | reverse complement strand
AGTCGGTGCGCGTCTGCAGCCACGACCCGAGCGCGTCGGCCAGTGCCGGCAGGTCGAGGAAGAAATGCCGGGTCTCCACGAACTGCGGGGTCTCGCCGTTGATCCGGCTCCGCGGGTTGATCAGGTCGATCGGGTCGAGCTGGTTGCCGCAGTTGTCGCACTGGTCGCCGCGGGCGCCGTCGTAGCCGCAGATCGGGCAGGTGCCCTCGATGTAGCGGTCCGGCAGGGTGCGACCGGTGGACGGCGAGATCGCGCCCAATGTCGTACGGGGGAAGATGTAGCCGTTGCGCAGCAGGCCACGGAAGA
The DNA here is from genome assembly GCA_035476575.1 of Mycobacteriales bacterium. GTDB lineage: Bacteria > Actinomycetota > Actinomycetes > Mycobacteriales > JACQDL01 > DATILL01. Next base: position 16,154 of record DATILL010000072.1, on the reverse strand, counting down.
TCTCCTGGACGACGGCGTAGTGGTTGCGCGTGGTGGTGCGGGTGAACAGGTCGTAGCTGAGCCCGAGGTTGCGCAGGTCCTCGGCGATGATCCGGTTGTACCGGTCGGCGGTCTGCCGGGGCGTGCGGCCCTCCCGGTCGGCGGCCACCAGGATCGGGGTGCCGTGCTCGTCGGTGCCGCTGACCATGAGCACCTTGTTGCCGGTCATCCGGTGGTAGCGCGCGAACACGTCGGAAGGGACGCCGAAGCCGGCGACGTGACCGATGTGCCGAGGACCGCTGGCGTAGGGCCAGGCGACCGCGGTCAGGACGTGCTTGCGCGTGGACATAGCGGCAAGCCTAGTGCCCGACCGGACAGCTTCCCGCCCGCATTAGCCCGCTCCGTTCGAGCTGTGGTCACCTCTCGGCGTTGTGGTCACCTCTCGTTGTCTCCCGCCGCCCGTGTGGTCACCTCTCGGCGTTGTGGTCACCTCTCGTTGTCTCGAGACCCCAAGAGGTCACCACAAGGCCGAGAGGTGACCACAGCGTTGTAGACGGTGCGGCGGGGGACACCGGCGGACCTGGCCACGGCGGCCATCGCGGCTCGGCGGTCCTCGCCGTCGGCCACCCGGTCGGCCACCGCGGCGGCGAGTGCGGCAGGATCGGCGGCGACCTCGGCCGGGCGGTCTGGCGCGCCGCCGACCACGACAGTGATCTCGCCACGCACCTCGCCGGTCGCCGCCCAGTCGGCGTGCTCGGCCAGCGGGCCGCGGCGGACCTCCTGGTAGGTCTTGGTCAGCTCACGGCAGACGGTGGCCGGCCGATCCGCCCCGAACGCGGTCGCCAGGTCGGCCAACGCCGCAGCCAGCCGGCGCGGTGCCTCGAAGAACACCATCGTCCGTTGCTCGGCGGCCAGCCGGGCCAGGGCAGTACGGCGTTCCCCGGCCTTCCGGGGCAGGAAGCCCTCGAAGCAGAACCGGTCACTGGGCAGCCCGGACAGGGCGAGCGCGGTGGTGACGGCGGACGGCCCGGGAAGCGCGGTGACAACGATGCCTTCGGCCACTGCGGCGGCAACCAGCCGGTAGCCAGGGTCGGACACGCTCGGCATGCCGGCGTCGGTGATCACGAGTACGTCGGTCCCACTCCGCATCATGTCGATCAGCTCCGGGGTGCGGACGCGCTCGTTGGCGTCGTAGTACGAAACGATCCGGGCCGTAACGGAAACGTCAAGATCGATCGCCAGCCGGCGCAGCCGGCGAGTGTCCTCCGCCGCGATCACGGTGACCTCCGCCAGCGCGGCGCGTAGCCGAGCACTGGCGTCGCCTGGGTTGCCGATCGGTGCCGCCGCCAGGATCAGCGTCCCAGCGGCGGACGAGGTGGCGGACGAGGTGGCGGAGCGGCCGGTGGCTGGTGGGACTCGCGAGGGCATCGACCTAGCGTAGAACCCGTTCGGGATCTCGCGACTTGTCAAGGATAAGTCGAGCAAATCGGGCATGGAAATGGCGAAGTTCTCCCGACAAGTCGGCGCCCAGGGCGGCCTTGCCATGTGGTCACCTCTCGGCGTTGTGGTGACCTGTCGTTGTCCGCGCCGCCCGTGTGGTGACCTGTTGGAGATGGTTCGGTACGCGGCGGGACGGCGGGGCGCGTGGGGGGCGGCGGTGCGTGCGCCGGGGCGGTCACGGAGGCGAGCTAAGCTCCCCACCATGTCCCTGACGGTGCCTGAGCAGGTCACTGTGCTGCCGGGCGCCGAGCCGGACGACCGGCAGCGGCGGACGGACCCACGGGCTTACCGGTTCCCGCTGCCGGCGCTCACCCAGCTCCGGGTGCGGCTGCCGGACGACCGGGTGCTGTCCTGGCTGGCCGCGCTCGTGGTGACCGGGATCGCCGGCGTGATCCGGGTGTGGGGTATCGGGTTCCCGCCCGGCGTGGTCTTCGACGAGGTCTACTACTCCACCGAGGCCCGCGAGATGCTCACCAACGGCGGGTACGAGAACAACCCCGGCTACATGTTTATCGTGCACCCGCCGCTCGGGAAGTGGTTCATCGCGCTCGGCGAGTGGCTCCTCACCGACCGGCTGCACTGGGCCAAGGAGCTGGGCTGGCGGCTGCCGTCAGCCCTCGCCGGCACGCTCGCCGTCCTGATCCTGGTGCGGGTCGTGCGCCGGCTGACCCGCTCCACCCTGCTCGGCTGCGTCGCCGGCCTGCTGCTCGCCCTCGACGGGCTGTCCGTCGTACAGAGCCGGGTCGCGCTGCTCGACATCTTCCTGCAGACGCTGGTGCTCGCCGGCTTCGGCTGCCTGGTGCTGGACCGCGACATGGTGCGTACCAGGCTGGCGACCGCCGCCGAGGCCAGCCGGGTCTACTCCTTCGGCCCGAGCCTGGGCGCGCGGCCCTGGCGGCTGGCCGGCGGGGTGCTGCTTGGCCTGGCGTGCGGCGTCAAGTGGAGCGCGGTGTACTTCCTGGCCGGGTTCGCCGTGCTGTCGGTGCTGTGGGACCGGGCAGCCCGCCGCTCGGCCGGCGTACGCCACCCCGGCGCCACCACTGCGCTACGCGACCTGCCCGGCGCGGCGCTCGCCCTCGGCGTCGTACCGGCGCTGACCTACCTCGCCACCTGGACCGGCTGGTTCCTCTCCGAGAACGGCTACAACCGGCACTGGGCCGACGACCACCCGAGCCGGTTCACCGTCATCCCCGGCGTGCTGCGGTCACTGCTGCAGTACCACCAGCAGATGCTGGACTTCCACAACCACCTGCGCACCCCGCACTTCTACCAGTCCGAGCCGTGGAGCTGGCTGGTCGACGGGCGGGCGATCTCCTACTACTACCCCAGCGGCAACGACGCCCCGACCGGCTGCGGCGCCGAGACCTGCGTGCGGGAGATCCTCGCCATCGGCACCCCGGCACTGTGGTGGCTGTTCCTGCCGGCCCTGGTCTGGATGGTGTGGCTGCTGGTCTCCCGGCGGGACTGGCGGGCCGGCGCGGTGCTGATGGCGTTCGCGGCCGGCTGGCTCACCTGGATGGTGAACCTGGAGCGGACCATGTTTCTCTTCTACATGGTGCCGCTGGTGCCGTTCCTGGTCATCGGCGTGACGCTGCTGCTCGGCGACGTGCTGGGCAGCGCCCGGGCCAGCGAGAGCCGCCGGCTGTGGGGCACCGCCGCGGTCTGCGGGTACCTCGGCCTGGTCGCGGCGAACCTTGCCTGGCTGCACCCCCTGCTGGTCGGCCAGCTCGTCACCTACGACCGCTGGCACGCCGTGATGTGGTTCGCCTCCTGGATCTGACACCGGTCCTTCGACCGCGGTCCTTCTCACCCGCAGTCAGCCGGACCCGGTCAGCCGGCTCCCCAGAACTGGGCCAGCGTGCCCTGCTGGAAGGCACCCGGATCAAGACCCACCGCGCCCGCGAACGGCCGGTTGAGCACCACCGTCAGGAACAGGCCAACCGCGATCATCGCCGCGCACACGCCGACGAACAGAAGCTGAGCACGCACCGCGCGAATTCCGAACAGGTACGTGAGGGGAACGAAGACGAAGGCCCCGATCACGATCAGGATCATGAACAGCGGTGGCAGCCCCGACTCGCTCGCCGCCAGCCGGGCCCGCCGGCTGGTTGACGCCTGGTTGAAGCTGGTCACCGCATCCGAGAAGTAAATGTTGCTGGAGTCGACGTGGCTCCCCTCGGCGCGCAAGGTCGCGTGCAGTCCGGCCAGTGCCGTGGTCGCCTGGGCGCTCGGCATCCCATGGGCCAATTTCGGCCATTCGTCGGTGACCACGGCGTGGACGTACGCCCCGACGGACTGCGCGACCGCGTCCCCCGGTGCCTTCGGCAGGCCCTGGCTGTCCTGGACGACCTGGCTCAGCGCGGCGGCCTCGTCGTTGACGGCGTTGGACGCCGTCCCCCGGTTCTCCCAGAGGATCACGATCACGAACGCGAGCAGCACGCCGTAGATCGCCGCGAAGACGCCGACCAAAATGCCGGACAGGTCGTTGTAGATGCCCTCGGTCAGCGCCGGGAACCGGCGCCGCGCCACGAGGCAGCCGAGCACCGAGATCAGGGTAAGCCCGCCGATGATGAAAAGGGCCAGCGCCCATGTCGGCAGATGGGAGGTAAGCCAGGAAGTCATCGCTAGATCAGTCACCAATCGTGCGTGTCGGGGGTGGCGTCGGCTGTCTCTTGCTCTGGTCGGCTCTCACTGCGGTCGGCCTCGTACTACGGTCGGCGACGGCGGCGAGCCGCAATCAGTCCGCCGGCCAGTACCGGACCGACGATCAGCACCGCCAGCGCCCGGCTCAGCGGAGGTGACCGGGTAGGCATCCGGGGGGCGCTCAGCGGAAGCGGCGGTACGGCGGCGGGAGCGCTTGTGGCGACCGGCGGGGGTTTGGGCGACCGGCGCGGTGGTGGCGGTGCCGCGGCCGGGAGCACCGGCGGGGGCTGGACCGGCCGAATGGTCGGGGTGGGCGCCACGGTCGGCGTGGGCTCCTGGGTGGGCGTGGGACACGGGGTAGGCGTGCCGCAGTCGGGATGGGAATAGCCCAACAGCGCGAACAGGTTGAGGCAGATCTCGATCGCGGCCGACCCGTCGCCGTCGTCCGACACCGTCGGCGCGGCAGAGCTGTGACGAGGGGCGGCGGATGCCTCGCCCGCTCCCAGCATGGACACCACGCCCAACATGGCTGCGGCAAGGCCGATGAGCATGACCCAGAACCGTCTCCCCCGTGCGCCCGAAGCCCCGAACACGGCTGGACGAACACCCCCGCACGTCCTCATCGGGCATCCTCAGGCATGGGCCGATTACGAAGTCCCCGTCGACGCCCCGCCCGGCCAGGCAGCGGATCCGCCGTCGCCAAGGTAGCCATAGGACCACGTATGGGTCAACTTCCCCCGAAACAACGGTAGCGGGACGTATGTGGGGTCGGGGCGTTCTTGCACGGCCAGGCGATCAGGTAGCAGAAGCGTCGAGAGTCCGGCCGTCGATGGTGCCCTCGAGGTTGGCGCTGTGTACACGTGGACCAGGCCACCCGACGACATTCTGTTCGTGGTTTGGAACGTGGAGGTCCCCGGAGGGCCGATGGTGCACTGAGGACCCGGCCGGCTGGTCGGTCCCCTGGGCGAGCAGGAGGGCGTGGGCAGGAGCGCTGAGCGTGCCGCATCCCGGCACACAGACCTTGCGGTTCGCCGCACCTAACTGTCGGACTGGCCAAGCGGGTCGACGACGAAACAGTCGATGCCAGCGACCTGCGCAGCTCCCGCTTCGGAGGTTCACCACCGTCATCTCCCGACGGCGACCTACGGGTTGGTCACGCCAGGGCGACATCGCGCCAGCGGAACTTCGCGGTCGCCCGCAGCTTCTTCATCGCAAGTATCGCCGCCTGTACGCCGTGCGGTGGTGGGAGATGGACGTCGTGCCGGGCCAGTTCGGTGAGTATAAGAAGCTACCCGTACCAGGTCGTGACGGGACCGGCGAGGAACATCGCGAGCAGCACGCCGGCCAACATGTACGGGCCGAACGGGATCGCGGTCTTGCGGTTCGCCCGCCGGGCGGCGAGCAGCAGGCCGGCCAGCCCGCCGAGCAGAAAGCCGGTGAATACGCCGACCCACACCGAGCTCCAGCGAGCCAACCGGGAAAGAGGCCGAGCAGCCCGGCCAGCTTCACGTCGCCGAACCCCATCCCGCTCGGATATAGCTCGGATATAGCAGGGCAAGCGCGAGATAGCCCGCCCACAGGGCCGCCACCGCGACCAGGCCGCGGCCGGCGGACCACCAGTCCCCGGTCACCGCGGCGGCGGGCAGGAGCAGCAGCGCACCAATGACGTACGACGGCAGGACAATGCCGTTCGGCCGGCGCCTAACGTCGAGGTCGATCATGGCGAGCGCCACTGCGACGGCCGCGAGGTACAAATACGCCGGCAAGACCGCGGCGAGCCCGAACCGAGCCGCCACCGCGACGAACAACAGCGCCGTGGCGATCTCGACCAGCGGGTAGCGGAGGCTGATGCGGTGGCCGCAGCGGCCGCGTAGCAGGAGCCAGCCGAGCACGGGCACGTTGTGCCACGGCAGGAAATGGGCCGCCACACCGGCTCGTTCGCTTCCGTCGAGTTCCGCGGCACTCTTCGTCACTCGATGACCGGACCTTAGGGGAACTTGGCGGACTTTACGGCGGAAGGCTGGCGAGCGTGGACGTGACCTGAGCCCACGCGCCACCGTGGCGAGGTGCACCGGTGTCTGGGGTCGCCTCACCCATGAGCCACGCGACGTTCTTCGCACGCCCGGAGTCTCCACCACTACTGCTTGGCGCCACGGCTCGCATGCTGGGAGGTCGCTGGTCACCCAGACCAGATCCTGCTCACTGCCGCTCTCAAGCACGCGACGGACCTGCTCGCCGTCGACACGGCCGAGCCCGGCGCGCCGCTCGCCTTGCGTCTTGACGTCAGCCTGGACCCCAAGGTCCCGTTGCTCGACGAGCATGACCTTGACAACTACGTCTACCCACTGGCGAGCTACCTGAGCAAGCTCACGCCCGGGGTCTTCGTCTCGGTGTGGCGCACCAAGCAGTACGCCGAGGACTCCTACGTCCGGGTCGAGCCAGCCGTCCAGGTAGCCGCCCGGACCGGCCTGGCTACCGCGCCTGGGTCCGCACCCACCGCGTCTGCTTCGACCCCTGCGTACAAGCAGCAGGTCCACGACGGTTAGCCGATGCCCCAGGAGCTGCCCGCCGGCCCGGTCTTCCTGGAGCTCGGCTTTGTCATCGGCAGCGGGCGCAACTGGCTGAACCTCTGGAAGCCGACGATCGACGCGCTCGACCCGCCTCCTCCAGGTGCTGGCTTGCACCGGCTAGTCGGGCTGCCGCACGCCAGCGGGTGCGGATGTACTCACCTTGGTGCTGCGGCCAGTGGCAATGAGTGGACAGAAAGTGTGCTCTCGCTGCGCTTTTTGTCCGCGTACCGAGGGTGAGGTCGCCTGCCGCCGCGCGCCCGGGCATATGGATCAACAACCTGCACCGCGTAACCGGTCAGGGCGACTCGTCGAGGCTTGGATCGTGTGCCCGGCGTTGCCAAATGGTCGAGGTCGCCCCGGGTGATCAGGGTGTGGGGGTGGTCCGGGCCAAGCATCCGAACCCGGTTGGCTAGCAGCACCTCGAACGCGGTGACGGCCCCGGCCGCATCCCCTGCCTCGCCCCGCCACCAGGCAAGGTTGTGCGTCCCCGGGCCGACCGTGGGATGAGTGGCGGCGAACGCCTCGGCGTAGGCGGACAGCACCGCCGACCGGGTGGCCGCCGTCACCCACACCGACAGATCAGCCGACCCTCTGGCCCGCTCGAACGCCGCAGCCGCCAACTGGGTCTTGCCGGTGCCGCCATCCCCCGCGACCACCTGCGTCACCACCGCCGTACCACCCCCGGCCAACGCCGCCGCAAGCGCGTCCCGCAACGCCGGCCGCTCCTGATAGGCATCCGCCCGCAACGGCGGCCGACCCACCGTCACCGGCCAGTTCACGCCCGAAGGGCCGGCGTAGAAATGGTTGTGCATCTCGTTGCGGTCGCCGACCTGCCCACCCTGAACACCTCGGGCGTCGACCTTCGCGGCGACACCGCCCCCTGGCGGCGCGGGTGCGGTCATGGCACCGGGGGCGGGGCCTGGAAGACGTTCGCCTGCCGGTTGTGGTCGCCAACCTGCACGCCCTGCGCACCCCGCACATCAACCCGGTACCTCCCCGGCCGGCTGCCATCCTCGTCGACCAACCGCATCAGCTCCTGCGCGGCGGCGATCACCGCATCGTCCGCGACGGCGCCGCTGTCCGTCAGCGCCCTGGCCAACGGCTTCTCCCACGTCTGCGGGTCAGCCTCATGCCCTGCCAGCGCAACCTCAACCGCCGGCCGACCCGAAAACCGGGCCTTGACCAGCCGCTTCAACCCCTCGTACGCGTCCTGCACCGCGGCCTTCGCCGTATCACTGACCCCCGCGGCCAGCGCACCGACAACCAACGACACCGGCTCCATACCCACTGCCCCTCTACTGGCCACTGTGCCTCTACTGGCCACTGGCCCTCTACCAGCCCATGGCCCTCTACCGGCCATACCTCGGCTCAACGCACAATCGAGGCTACCCCCGCCATCGGCACCGCGGACGTGTCCCGATCGGCCCGCGCTCAACCGTCGTACAGCTCGAGCTCAGCGGGGTCCGGAGCCTCAAACAGCTCTGTCCAGCCCGTCAACTGCTCGCGGGTGATGAGCACCGCGCCCCCGTCCGTATGGCGCGCCTCCACCCGGCGGCACAGCTCATCGATCGGTACGTCGAGATAATGCAGCTCGACAGCCGCGCCGAGCGCCTGCGCGCCGAGCCGCTTCTCGTCCCGGTCCGAACGCAGCCAGAACCCGGACTCCAGGATCACGCTCTGCCCCAGGCCCAGCAGCTCTTGGGCGAGTTTCCAGAACAGCGCTTCGAGCCGCTCCCGGGCCTCCTCGTCGTACAGGTCACTGCCAAGACCCGCCATCCATTCGTCAGGGCACAGCCGTACGGCGGGGATCTCTTCGGCCAGCTTTCGGGCCAGGGTCGTCTTGCCGGAGCCGGGCAACCCGCACAGCAGGACCAACCTCGGCGCGGGTCGTCCGGCGAGCATCGTTGGCGTCAGCCGGTGGGTTGCTGGAGCTGCCGGGACCGCGCGATGGTGATGGCAAGCACGATGGGCACGGGGGCGAGGAGCAGGGTCTTCAGGACGATCGGCGCGTCGGGCTTCATGACGATCTGCAGGCCGAGGTAAGCGGCGGGGACGGCGGCCGCGATGGCCAGCCGCGGGTCGGTGGGGAGCAGGGCGATGGCGCAGAGCCCGGTGAGGGCCACCACCAGCATCGCGACGGCGATCAGCGGACCGTCGAGCGGTGCGGGGCCGAACGCCGCGACCAGGACGGCCGGGACGGCGAGCCAGCCGAGCCGGTGCGGCATCGGCGCGCGCCGCCGCGGGGCAAGCAGCAGCACGGCGAAGCAGATGACCGGCACCACAGTGGGAAGGAGCCCGTCGACCGACGGGTGGTGGTGGAACACCTCGGGGGTGCGGCTGACCGTCCATACCAGTCCGCCCACTCCGGCGAGCCGGTCGTAGCCGATCAGCGCGACGGCGAGGACGGCGGCGAGCCCGGCTATCGACACCGGTGAGAGCAGCGGGTCGTGCATGCCACGCATCCGCTGCGCCAGCAGGGTGCTGAGGTCGAGCGTCATCACCCAGGTGGCACCGCGGCACAGGCCGTCGGCGATCACCCGCCGGACGCCCGGCTGCGCGGTCTCGGTGGCGCGGCTGCGCAGGCCGACTCGGACGAGATCGAGAATCTCGCGCGGGAGCCGGCGTGGGGCGTCGGCGGTGGAGTCAAGCACGGTGCTGAGCATCTCGCTTCCGTGGTGGTCCCGGACCGACCGCGGATAGGCCCGCAGCGCGGCGTTGATCAGGCGCTCGCGACTCACGGCGTCACCAGGCGGGCGGTCGCGCGAAGCCGCCGGGCGACCGTCCGAGCCGCCTGCGCGAGCCGTTCGGTCTCGGCATGCAGGGCACCGCGTCCGGCGTCGGTCAGGGCGTAGTCGCGGCGTTGCCGCCCGCCTTCGACGTACGGCTCGCCGGCCACGACGAGGCCCTCGCCGACCGCCCGCTCCAGCAACGCGTACAGCGTGCCGGTGGACAGCTTCACCGCTCCATCGGACAGCTCGGCGGCCCGGCGGACGATCGCGTACCCGTGCAGTGGCCCGTCGAGCAGCGCGGCCAACGCGAAATAGCTGGGTGTCCGTAGCTCCACACTGGGACTATACATCGATCATCGACATGTTGCTGGTCGATACGTGCAACTCAACGCGCGGCTCCTCGGGTGCCTGGGGTGCCTGTGCCAGGGCTTGGGTGGTGCGCTCGCCGGGCGTGTACGAAGACCCGAGGGGGGCATACTGAGGCGCTGAGGGCCCGCGCACCAGTGCGTTCCCCAGCCGAGAGAAAGCGATGGCAATGACCGAGCCACGACCTCCGGAGACCGGCCCCCGGCCCGACCCCACTACCCCGGGTCGACCCTCCTCTTGGCCACCGACCCAGCCAACGGGTCCGGACGGGCCTGCCGAGGCCGCGTCGTTCGAGCCGGGCGCCGTCGTTCCGCCTGCCGCACCGCCCAGCTACCCGGACGCCGCACGCGGCGAGCAGATGCCCGACGAGCAGATGCCCCCGGCAGCCCGCAGGTCGGTGCCACGGACCCGGTTTGGTGGCCTGTGGATCACCGTCACGCTGGCCGCCGTCGTCCTGCTGCTGTTGCTGGTGTTCATCCTGGAGAACGGTCGCACCGTGGACGTCGCCTACTTCGGCGTCCATGGCCATCTGCCGTTGGGAGCCGCGCTGCTGCTGGCCGCCGCCTGCGGTGTCCTGCTGGTCGCCATCCCCGGCTATGGGCGCATCATCCAGCTCCGCCGGGCCGCCAAACGCCCCGACCGGCCACAGGGGACCGGCCAGGCAGCCCACCGTCCACGGTGACGGGGCGAGGACGAGCGCCGGCTACTGGGTCAACGAGGCGGCCGGTCTCGCTCCCACCGATGTGGCGACCCGCGCCGCCGAGGTACCGAGACCTGTGGGCAGTAACGAGAACCCCGTCGACACACCCTGAATCCGGTTGCGCTGGAGTTCGGCCTCGGTGTACCGCGCGCACCGTCGGTGCCATTCCAGGATTCCCGACATCCACTCCTTGAGGTCGTCGGCGTAGCGGGTGAGAGCTTTTCGTACCGGCTCGTCGAGAGCGAGCTCCTCGAACAGCACCGGCATATCGTTGGCGACGATGTGCTCGAACTGCCGCATCCGTGCCGCCATCAGGTCGGCGACGATGTCCCTGGCCTTCAGCCGGTCCACGTCCAGGAAGTTCTCCACGACCAGGACGATGTTGTGCAGCTCGCCCTCGAACTCGATCTCCTTCTGGTAGGAGAACAGGTCGTTGGTGAAACAGGCGTAGTCGTGCGCCGCGGTGTCCAGCTCATGCATGACTCGGGTCTGGTAGATCTCTTCGGGCACCACGTCTGGGCGTGCGAGCCGGGCCAGGCTCATCGTCATGTTGGAGCCGAACGTCCGGCGGCGCATCTCGACATAGTCGATCGGGTCGGGAACGCGGTTCTGGGCCTGGTTGGCCAGCTCCCATAACCAGCTCGAGGTCATGTCCTCCACCGCCTTGCGGAACACCCGCCGGGCGGGCACCGTCATCGGCTCCGCGGTGCGCCGCCACAGGTCTCCCAGCCCCCGCTCGATCGGGTTCATCGGCTCCGGGGTGACCCCGGCGTCCAATGGCATAAAGGCCGACAGCCGGTCGTTGCAGAGCTTCGCCGCTACAAGGTTGCGGGTCAGCCCGAACACTAGCGGGAAGTAGTCGTCGCCGTAGGTCCCCCAGGCCAACCAGTCCGAGGACAGGTTGAGCTGTTCGGGGCTCGCGTCAGCGTGGATCATCGCGGCGCAGTGTGGAAAGTCGAAGCCGATGAAACGTCGTTCGTCCCACAGCCCGCCGAGCTCCACCCCGGGCACCGAGTCGAACATGCCCATCTGCCGCACCCAGTCGACCGCGTGACCTCGTGCGGCGTCCAGGTGAGGGCTGGTACGGAACGGGTAGGGCATGTAGAGATCCGGCAGCGGCAGATGCCCCACCGGCTGGAATGGAACGAAGGTATGCTGCCGGGCCCTGCGCTGTAGGCCCAGCCTTGCCGGGGAGAACGCCAGCCTGCTGGCGGAGGTGCCCAGGCCGGTCGGGCCGCCGAGCACCACCGCGGCGGGGCCTGGGGCGGCCCCTGAGGCGGCGCCCTCGTTCATGTAACGGCTGGATCTCGCATGCCACTCGTGCCCGCCGGACTGCCAGTCCTGGAGGCCCTTGACGTAGGCCGCCACCCTGAGCTGGTCGTCGGCGGGCACGGCGTGCTCGGCGAGCAGGCCGGGGACCTCGGTCAGCGCCGTGTTCTCGAACTGCTGCAGCCGGGAGGTCAACAGGTCGTTGACCAGCTCGGCAGCCTCCTGCGTCGTACAGTCGAAGAATTGTTCGAACACCAACACCGCGTTGGCGTTCTCCCCCTCCTCCTGGACCTCACGCTGGTAGGAGAACAGGTCGTTACGCAGGTGTACGCCATCCGCGAACGTGTCCGACAGAACCTGCATCGGCCTCGTCCGGGCAAGGCTGTCGGGAACCTCCGCGCCGACGACAAACTCGACGAGGTTCGCTGACCACGGCGCCCCGCCGACCCGCCGCCGCATCTGCACGTACTCGATCGGGTTGGCGACCCGGCCACGGTTGATGTTGTCGAGCTCCCACATCGACTCCACCATCAGGTTGTGGGTGCTGGTGATGAAGCGTTGCCGCCACTCGTCCGACATCGCCGGCACCGTGCGCTCCCAGAGGTCTTTCAGCCCTGCCTCGGCCGGGTTCGTCGGCTCCGGTGGCGTCTCGCCCTCCGCGGTCATGAACAGCTCGAGGCGGTCGAGGTAGGCCTTCGCCCCTGGCAGGTCGCGGGAGTACTTGAAATGCTCAAGGAAATGGTCGTCGAAGAAGAACACCCAGACGTACCAGTCGGTGATCAGGTCCAGGGTGGGACCGTCGCAGTCCGGGTGGGTGTAGGCGCACATCAGCGCGTAGTCCATCCTGGCCAGCGCCGCGTCGTCCCACACGACGCCACCGCCGGGCTTCGGCGCGTCGAGCATGCCCATCTCCTGCGCCCAGGCCGCGCTGTGCTCGCGGGAGCGCTCCAGGTGCGGGTTGAGCCTGGCGGGATACGGCATGTAGAAGTCAGGCAGTGTGAAAGCCTGCATGAGCGTGCCCCCTCGAGCCGACCGGCGCAACGAACTCTCCCAACCTGCCGCACTTCGGGCGAATCCTCAAGACCTTGCGCCGTATCGTTGCCTCCGGATCGCGGCACAGCCGCGTACGGTGGCTCGCACCCGCGAGTGGACGGCGAGCGACCTGGCCTCCGCCCACAGGGTCGCCTTGGTCAAGTACTCCTGATGCCGGCCGGGCCAGGCTGAAGACCTGGTGGGTGCGCGGCCCGGTCGCCGGGCCGGGGCGTCGTCAGGGGACCGTGGTTAGCCCGGACACGGTGGCCATCTCCGTCGCCTCGGTGTCGGGTGTGACCGTTTGGGACGACGTACGCCGGATCCGTAAGGTTGAAGCTCGTTCGCCGGCCGAGGGAGGGGACATGGCTCCGGCGCCCCGGATGACTCTGTCGGGAGTCGTGCTGGACTCGCCCGACGCGCGTGCCCTGGCTGACTTCTACCGTCGCCTGTTGGGGTGGACGGTGAGCCAGGATGAGCCGGAGTGGGTGAAGCTCGTGCCGCCGGACGGTGGGGCGGGCCTGTCGTTCCAGGCGGACGAGGGCTACCAGCGACCGGTCTGGCCGGCTGGCCCGGGTGACCAGCAGATGCAGGTGCACCTCGACATCGAGGTCGACGATCTTGATCTCGCGGGACAGAGCGCAGTCGCCGCCGGCGCGGTTCTCGCGGACTACCAGCCGCAGGAGTCCGTGCGGATTTATCTCGATCCCGCCGGCCACCCGTTCTGCCTTTTCCTCGCCGAGTAGTCCGATGGTCCCGGTACCCGCTGGCTCCACAAATTGTGCATAGAGGAGCCCGACTGGATGCTGGACGCCGGCAGACAATGACGTGGCTCGGGCGGCGGATAACGTTTCGCTTGTCCGGCCGGCGCTGGTCGACCAGGACGGTGCCGCCGTTCGGCGAGAGCCAACACGACCGGCTGAAGACCACCGAACGTAGCGCCCCCGAGGTGGGTGCTGCGGTCGAAGAGCCCACCACTGGTGGGGCAGGAACTCTGGGCGTACCTGTGCGTTTACCAGCCGTTGCCACCGCCGACGACGGGCTGGACCCGGCGACCTTGGTGGGTTTCAGCACGCCGCCAGCACTTCGGCTGCTTTGCCGTTTCGCTTTGGTAACCGATTAGGCAGGAACTCGCGCACGTTAGCTCCACCGGCTGCTGGGTCCAATCGCGCTCCTTGCACAGCTCCCGCAGCTTCGACATGCCGGGCTGCTGCTCCACCGAAGGTGGGCCGCGGCGGAGCCGATGGTCCTACGGCTCAGTGGGTGACCCGTCGCCGCCGCCCGGGTAGGGGGTCTGTCCGGCCTTCTTCTGGCGGTGGAGGGCTACCACGAAAGCGGCTCCCCCTGCCGCGACGGGCAGGATGCCCATCAACACGAGCGCGGCGACCGGGCCTCCGGTAAGCACGACAACGACGATCACGAGAGCGCAGAACAGCAAGCCCATGGCCACGACCGAGCCCATCAGCCAGGCGCTGCGCCGGTGGGCGCCGCGCCGCGCCTGGTCCATCGCGGCGGTGGCCCCAGGTGCCGCCTCCCAGCCCTCGCCGCGGCGCCGCTGCCACAGTGCGCGCAGGGCGCGGACTTCGTCATCAAGCGAAGCCACGTGCGTGTCATCGACACCGGGAAGCGCGATCCTGCGGCCCTGGCGATCGTAGGCCACCGCGGCGTTCCTCAGTTGCCTTGCCTGGGCCGTCCACACCGGTTGGGTTTCCAGCTCGATCGCTTGGATGTCCGGCCACTGCAGCGTCCGGGATCCGAAGGGACGCCGTAGGGTGAGACGGTCCGGGCCGGTGATCGTCGCGGACAGGCGGCCTCGGGCGTATCCCCAGGCGAGCAGCACGATCAACACGGCGGCCGGCCCGGCTACGACGACGAGGGAAACCCCGTTGGCGGCCCCATAGGCAAGGCCAGCCACGATGGCAAGCAGCGGCAGCCCGACGACCGGACCGGCAACGCCCGGGCGGTAGACACGGTAGACGACCTCCCGGTTGTTGTCGGCCATGTTCACAACTCCCGCCCGTGTGCTCAACGTGGCTGTGCGGACAGATGCCCGCAGGGCATGCCCCGAACCCGTGCCATTCTACGGCGTCCCGCCGGGCCCTGCGGTTGTCTGCTGGCAAAGGTCACGTCGACGGCATCATGGCGGCTGTGACCGCAGTCCTTTCGGGATCGGGTCCTAACGTCCCTATTCTGGTGGAGGTTCTGAGCCGTTACTCGAACCTCCCAGATATGGTCAAAAAGGTACAAGATGTCCTACGGCGCATCGGGGAGAACGATCAGACGGACGAACCAGGGGTGTACTCGACCGTCCGAGGTGATGGCTTGGTGCCGGTGCGGGAACGGCTGGGCGAGGCAGGCCTGCGGGAGCTAGCGGCGAACCGGCGCCATGGGACTGAGCCTTTCCGTGTAACCTTTCGTCGCGTTGTGTGGTCGACGGTTGTTGGTCATGTGGTGTGGCCGTGTTCGTGGTGGGGCAGGACCAGGGCGGCGGCGATGTCGCCGGGGCGCCAGGGGCAGCCGCGGTAGCGGCGCGGCGCCGTGAAGGTGGTCTTGGGCAGGGAGCTGGCGCGTTCGCCGAGGCGGCGCAGCGCGCCGTGAACGGCGTTGTAGGTCTGCTGGTCGATGGTCAGTCCGGCGTTGGGTGGTTTCTTGGACGGGGTCGTGAACGTGGCGGGCTCGTCTTCGTGGCCCGGGTCGGCCGGGGTGAGCTGGCCGTCGGCGGCCCGCTGGTCGATGCGGGTCAGCAGGTCGGGGTCGGCTCGGGCGGTGGTCATGTCATGTTCGCGGCCGGGCCGCACGTCGGAGGTCCACAGCGGCCAGCCGTCCGGGGCCGGGACGACCTGGATGTTCCCGCCGTGGTGGTGGTGTCTGCCGCTGCACCACAGGTCCACCCCGGGGGTTGGGCCGGGGACCGAGGTCCGGTCGGTGTAGATGAGGGTGCCGTCCACGACCACGTGCGTGTGGCCGGCAGTCGTGGCCGCCAGCAGCGCCCCGTGCAGGGACGGTTGGCGCGCCGCCAACACCGCGACGCCGTCATCGCGGTAGGCGTAGGCGGTGGAGGTCCAGATGCCGCTGTCCCTGGCCAGAGCCGACGTCCTGGTGTCGTCGAAGAGCCAGCGCAGCACCAGCACGGCCTGCTTGTAGGTGCCCAACGCCCGCCGCCCGGCGCGGGTGCCCCGCCGGGTCCGCTCGGCGTGCAGCAGACCGGACAAGAACAGGACGCTGTCCTCGGAAACCTCCAAGACAGCGGTGTATGTGACACTCATCGACGCGCGGGATCCCTGTGACGTTGATCTTGTGGAAGAGACCACGTCGTACCAGGGATCCCGCGTCCTCACGGGGAGCCAGCCCCGGCGCGCCGGAACATCA
>DATILL010000071.1:0-24941 GCA_035476575.1 Mycobacteriales bacterium | reverse complement strand
TTGATGTAGGCCGTGTCGCCGACGATGATGAACTCGATCTCGGCTTGGTCGAGCTGCGCCGTGCCCTGGACGTCACCGGCCCGGGTTAGCGTGCCCTCCGCGCCACGCAGCGAGATCCCGGCCACCGTGCCCTCGGTGGTGATGGTGAAGTGGGCGGTCTGCACGGTGCGCATCTCGGCGGCGGCGTTACGTAGGAGCGTCGTCGCGTCGGGTAAGGGGGTGCCGCCGCCGGCACCACCGCCGCTGCAGGCCGTGAGCGCCGCGCCGACAACCCCGAGGAGCACCAGCACCGTACGGCGGACGCGACCGAAAGCCATACCCGATGCTAGCGGGCCGTCCCACACGGGCGATCCGCACCTCACCACCGCGGGCGGCGCCGTTCAGTGGAACGTACCTACTGCTAGGTAACCGGTTCGAGGAGCCGGATGGTGTCCCGCAGCGCGGCCAGGTGCTCGTCGGCGGTGGCCAGCCCGAGGCCCATCGTGTTGACGCACAGGTGGGTCGCGCCGAGGTCGCGCCAGCCCGCCACGTAGTCGGCCCGGGCGTGCTCCGGCACATCGGCGAGAGTCAGCCGCGGCTCGACCCCGATCTCCTCCGGCGCCCGGCCGGCCTCCCGCGCGTGCTCTCGCATCCGGTCGAGCATGTCGCGGGCCACCTCGTCGGGCGCGCGGGCCGGCAGCCATCCGTCACCGAGCCGGCCGACCCGGCGCAGGGTCGCCTCGGCGTACCCACCGAACCAGACCGGGATGCGGCGGCGCACCGGCAGCGGGTTGATGCCCGCGTTGTCCACCCGGTGCCACCGGCCCGAGTAGGTGACCGTCGGCTCGGCCCAGAGGGCGCGCAGCACCTCCACCTGCTCCTCGCTGCGCACGCCCCGGTTGCTGAACGACTCCCCCAGCGCCTCGTACTCCACCGTGTTCCAGCCGACGCCGACGCCGAGCCGCAGCCTGCCGCCGCTGAGCACGTCGACCTCGGCGGCCTGCTTGGCGACCAGGGCCGTCTGCCGCTGCGGCAGGACAAGGACGCCGGTGACCAGCTCAACCGTGCTGGTGACGGCGGCGAGGAAGCCGAAGAGGACGAAGACCTCGTGGAACGGGTCGTCGTTGGTGTAGCCGCGCCAGCCCGGCCGGGTGTCCACGCCCGCGCCGAGCACGTGGTCGAACGCCAGCACGTGCTGGTAGCCCAGGCCCTCGACCGCCTGCGCCCAGGCCCGGATCACCGCCGGGTCGTTGCCGATCTCGGTCTGCGGGAACACCGCTCCGACTCGCATGGCACTCCGATCTTCGTCACGACTCGTTCCAACCACGACCCGCCCGAGCATCCTCCATCCGCGGGCCGGCGCGGCCTCCAGCTCGGTACGGGACTCCCCCAAGAACTCCGGGTAGGTGCGCCCGGGTCCCACCCGACGAGCCGAGACGGGCTGTGTTCCGTGTCAACACGCCGCCAGCGCGAACCCCGTGTGGTGCCCTATAGGCGTTGTGGTTACCTGTCGTTGTCTGTGGGGCCCGTGTGGTGCCCTATAGGCGTTGTGGTTACCTGTCGTCGTCTATGGGGCCCGTGTGGTGACCTATTGGCGTTGTGGTGACCTGTCGTCGTCTGGGGGGACCAAGAGGTCACCACTGGGGGCTGGTGCCTGGGTTTGGGTGCGGGCGGTGTTGCTGCCGCCCGATCGCATCCGGCGATGGGTTGCCACCGGAAACTACAGCGGGTGCTTGCCGCTTTACTCACCGAGGTTACTTACTTTCTTTTCTAGCGGTCGCCTCGCGCTCCGGTTTTGTCGGTGGTGCCGTTTAGTCTTGCGGTATGTCGGTCATCGTCACCAGCGCGGTCGAGCAGGTTCGCTCGGCCGTTGACTCGTGTGTTGATGTGCCCTTGTTCGGGTTGACCGACGCGCAGGTGGGCGAGCTTCTGGTGGGCGTGTTTACGCAGGTCAGCCGGTTGTACGGCGTGCTGGCGTTGCCTCTCGTTCGGGAGGCGGACGCGCGGGGGCTGGCGAAGGAACACGACGCGCCGAGCACGGCGGCGTGGCTGCGGGACCATCTGCGGCTGCGGCCGGGTGAGGCCGGGCGGCTGCTGCGGCTGACGCATGAGCTAGACCGGGACCTGCCCGCCACCGCGGCGGCGCTGGTCGAGGGCGACATCAGCCGGGAGCACGCCCACGCCGTCGCCGACGCGGTGCGGGCGCTGCCAGCCGAGACTCCGGCCGAGACTAGGGTCGCGGCGGAGCGGGCGCTGGTCGAGCACTCCGGCACCTTCGACCCCGACAGGGTCCGGCTGCTCGGCCGGCGTGTCCTGGACGTCGTCGACCCGGACCACGCCGACGAGCTGCTCCGCCGCCAGGTCGAACGCGAGGCCACTGAGGCCTACACCCGGCGTGACCTGCGGATCTGTCCGGCCGGGCCGGGGCTGAACCGGGTCGGCGGGTTCCTCGACACCGAAGGCGCCGAAACCCTGCGCGTCGCCCTCGACCCGCTCGCCGCGCCCCGCCCGGGCGACCCCGCCACCGGCGTACGCGACGACCGCACCCACGGCCAACGGATGGCCGACGCCCTGGTCGAGCTCGGCGAACGCGCGCTGCGGATGGGCGAGCTGCCCGACAACGGCGGCGAGCGGCCCACCCTCGTGGTGACGATGCCGTATGACAAGCTCGCCGCAGCGACCGGCGTCGGGACGCTGGACGGCGGTGACGTGCTGCCCGCCAGCCAGGTACGGCGGATCGCCTGCGACGCAAACATCATCCCCGCCGTGCTCGGCGGCGAAAGCCTGCCCCTCGACCTCGGCCGCAGCTCCCGGCACTACGTCGGCGCGGCCCGCCGCGCCATCATCCTCAGAGACCGCGGCTGCGTGTTCCCCGGCTGCGACCGGCCGTACCAATGGTGCCACTGCCACCACTGCGTCCACTGGGCCAACGGCGGCAAAACAGACCAGAACAACGGCGTGCTCCTGTGTTCCTTTCACCACCGCGCCGTACACCACAACGGCTGGGACGTACGAATAGCGAAAGACGGACTACCCGAGCTCCTGCCACCCAGATCAATCGACCCCGAACGCAAACCCATCCGGCACCACCGACACCGAAAACGAACTGCATGAGAAAGGAGCTGCCCGGGAACAGCAGGCCGCGGTTCGACTGCCTGACGCCAGGGCACAACACCACTCCCCGGTGTCACTCCCCGGCGCCTCCAGCATTGGTCTTCGGCGCGCCGAGATCAGAGATGTCGGGGCGACGACTCGTCCGTCCGTTCGCTGCGCCGGACAAGGTAGATCGCCGCGGACAAGGTGAGCGTCAAGAACCCGAGCAGGCCGAGCTCGATGAGGAAGTTGGTCAGCTCCCGCCCCCCGGCCGGCTGCTCGAACTCGCCGGTCACGATCAGGATCCGCCGGACGACGGCGATCAGCCCGACGAACAGGAAGGGCTCGGCCGCGATCTCGTGCGTCAGGACCACGAAGCGGAGGGTGTAGACGAGCTCGGCGACGATGAGGATGAGCAGGATCCGGTCAAGCAGGAGCAGGCCGACCTCGGCCGCGTTCTTGTGGCCGGAAATCGCGTCGGCTACCGCCTGGCCGGTGCCCACCAGCGCGAAGACGGCCGCAGCCACGAGCAGCATGCCGACCAGCCCGTAGATCGTAGTCTCAAACCCGATGAGCACCACGCGCATCATCTTGGCCATCGGGCTGGGTGTCACCGGTGGGTGCCGCAGGTCGCTGCCGGGTTCGTCAGGTGCCGGGGTCAAGGTCACGCAGGCTGTCTACCTGACATCCCCGTTCAGGTCATCTCCGAGGTCAGGAAAAGGTCCGCGGCTAGGTACGATGAGCCACCACCGCGACGAAACGGACGGGGGTGCTGGTCTGGCTGGGCCTCAGGTCGAGGGGGAGCTGACGCAGTCCAGCCTCGTCGAGCTCGTCGCTTCCCGGCTGCGACAGGACATCGTCAGCGGGGCGTTGGCGCCTGGGGAGCGGATCGTCGAGGAGCAGCTCACCCGGCGGTTCGGCACCAGCCGGGCGCCGCTGCGCGAGGCGCTGCGGCTGCTCAGCCAGCAGGGGCTGGTCGAGCACTCCCCTCGTCGCGGCGTCCGGGTGGCCACCCTGTCGGAGACCGACGCCGACGAGCTGTTCGAGCTGCGGCACACGCTGGAGGAGCTCGCCATACGCAAGGCGCTGCGGCGGGCCGGGCAGGTTGACCTCGGCGAGCTCGACGCCACGCTGGCCGCGCTCGCCGCGGCGGCGGAGGCCGACGACGCCCCGCGGGCCGCTGCTGCCCACCACCGGTTCCACCTCGCCCTCGTCGGGCTCGCCGGGCAGCGACAGCTGCTGCTCACCTACGAGCCGGTGCTCGCCCGGCTCCAGCTCTACATGGCGGCCAACCTGCGGCGGGAGGCCCAGCAGACCGCGCCAGCCGAGGGCGTCCTGCGGCATCGCCGGCTGCGGGACGCGATCGCCTCCGGCGACGAGGCCGCAGCCCTGCACGAGCTGGCCGGACACGGGGAGCGGTCGTTCTTTCGCTGACCGGCACGTGATCTGGTCGTAATATGCCAGGTGCCTCGTCGCAACAAAACCGTCGACAATCGACAGAATGATCGAGGCTGACTCACGGATCGCGCCACTGCCGGGTGGTGCGCCGACACCGGGCGGCAGGCCCGACCCGCACGCCGTGGTCGACGCCGTGCTCCAACGCCGTACCGCTGTCGGCGACCCCGACCACGTCTGGATCTCGGTGCTCCCCGAGGAAGACCTGCGCCGCCGGGCCGACGAGCTGGCCGCGACCCACCGCGACCGGCGCGGCGAGCTGGCCGGCCTGCCACTGTACGCCATTCCGTTCGCGGTCAAGGACAACATCGACGTCGCCGGCCTGCCGACCACCGCGGGCTGCCCGGCGTGGGCGCGCTACCCGGCCACCACCGCGACGGCGGTCCGCCGGCTGCTCGCCGCAGGCGCCATCTTGGTCGGCAAGACCAACCTCGACCAGTTCGCGACCGGCCTGACCGGCGCTCGCTCGCCATACGGCGCCTGCGAGAGCGTGTTCGGCGGCCGGCTGATCTCCGGGGGGTCCAGCTCGGGCTCCGCGGTGGCCGTCGCGGCGGGCATGGTGAGCTTCGCGTTGGGCACCGACACGGCGGGCTCGGGACGGGTGCCCGCCGCGTTGAACGGCATCGTCGGGGTGAAGCCGACGCGGGGCTCCGTGAGCACGTCCGGGGTGGTGCCGGCCTGCCGATCGCTGGACTGCGTCAGCGTCTTCGCCCGGACTGTTGCCGAGGCGGTCGACGTGCTCGACGTCCTGCACGGCTACGACCACGCCGACCCGTGGTCGCGTCGCGCGCCAGCGTGCCCGCCCGACGCGCGGCCCGGCCCGACACCGTGGCTCGGCATCCCGGCCAGCGGCACGCTGGACTTCTACGGCGACGAGGCCATGCGACGGGCGTACGCCGTCGGCCAGGACCGCGTGGTCCGCGCCTGCGGCGGGGCGATCGAGGTCGACATCGGCCCGCTGCTGGAGGCGGGCGACCTGCTGTACGGCGGCCCGTGGGTGGCCGAGCGGCTGGCCGACCTAGGCGACTTCCTGCGCGCCCACCCCGACGACGTCCTGCCGGTCACCCGTGAGGTGCTGCGCGGCGGCCAGCGGTTCACCGGGGTGGACGTGTTCCGCGCCGAGCACCGGCTGCGGGAGCTGCGGCGCTGGACCGAGCGGCTCTGGGAGACGGTCGACGTGCTGGTGCTGCCCACGATCGGCACGACGTACACGATCGAGCAGGTCGAGGAGGAGCCGATCGAACGCAACTCGCGGCTCGGCCGCTACACCCAGTTCGCCAACCTGCTCGACCTGGCGGCCGTGACCATCCCCGCCGGCCGCACCGACGACGGCCGACCGGCGAGCCTGACCCTGTTCGGGCCGGCCTGGAGCGAGCCGCTGCTCACCGGGCTGGCCGCCCTGCTCGCCGCGGCACCCTGATACCGCGCCCATCCGGAGGAGGACAGTGCCACCCGCGTTACCCGCGTTACCCGCGATCGGACCGGTCGCCGCGGACCCGTACCCGTGGCCGTACGACGGCACGGTGCCGGTCGCGAACGTGGCATTGCTGTGCATCGACTGGCAGGCTGACTTCTGCGGGCCGGGTGGCTACGTCGATCGGATGGGCTATGACCTGGCCCTCACCCGGGCCGGCCTGCCCACCACCCGCGCGTTGCTCGGGCACGCCCGGGAGATCGGGATGTTGGTGGTGCACACCCGTGAGGGGCACACCCCGGACCTGGCCGACCTACCGGCCAACAAGCGCTGGCGATCGGCCCGGATCGGCGCGGAGATCGGCGGGCGCGGCCCCTGCGGCCGGATTCTGGTCCGCGGCGAGCCCGGCTGGCAGATCGTCCCGGAGGTCGCGCCGCAGCCTGGCGAGGTGGTGATCGACAAGCCCGGGAAGGGAGCCTTCTACGCCACCAACCTGGACCTGGTGCTGCGCACCCACCGGATCAGCCACCTGATCCTGACCGGGATCACCACGGACGTGTGCGTGCACACCACCATGCGTGAGGCCAACGACCGCGGCTACGAGTGCCTGGTCCTGGCCGACTGCACCGGCGCCACCGACCCGGACAACCACCGGGCCGCGCTGCGGATGGTCACCATGCAGGGCGGCGTCTTCGGCTGCGTCAGCACCTCCGACGAGGTCATCGCCGGCACCATCGCCGGCTGGCCAGAAGGGCAGGCCGTCCAGTGACCACCACTCTCCCACCGACCGCTCGACCGGACCGCCCGGTCCAGGTGGCTGCGGCGCCATCGTCGTACCGCCTCGATCCCCAGCGCACCGCGCTGATCATCATCGACATGCAGCGGGACTTCGTCGAACCGGGGGGTTTCGGCGAGACGCTGGGCAACGACGTCGGTCAGCTCCGGCAGGTGATCCCGCCGCTGCGCCGGGTGCTGGCGGCCACCCGGGCGGCCGGGCTGCCGGTGATCCACACCAGGGAGGGCCACCGGCCGGACCTGTCCGACTGCCCGCCGGCCAAGCTCAACCGCGGCAGCCCGTCGCTGCGGATCGGTGACCCCGGTCCCAAGGGCCGGATCCTGGTCCGCGGCGAGTATGGCCACGACATCATCGACGAGCTCGCCCCGCTGGACGGCGAGCTGGTCATCGACAAGCCCGGCAAGGGCTCCTTCTACGCCACTGACCTGGCCGCCGGGCTCGACGCCGCCGGCATCACCAGCCTGGTCGTCACCGGCGTCACCACCGAGGTGTGCGTGCATACCACAGTCCGGGAGGCCAACGACCGGGGCTACGAGTGCCTGGTGCTGTCCGACTGCGTCGGGTCCTACTTCCCGGAGTTCCAGCGGGTCGGCCTGGCCATGATCGTCGCGCAGGGCGGGATCTTCGGCTGGGTCGCCCCGTCCGCGCACTACCTCTCGGCACTGGAGGCCGGCGCGGCACTGGAGACCGGCACAGGCCGTCCCGCCGGTGCCGTGAGCCCGCAGGTGTGATGAGCTCCGCAGCTCCGACCAGCAAGGGGGAACCGCCATGGCAATGCCCGCCCGCGCACGTGGCACGCAGTCCGAGGCCGGTCTCCGGCTGCCGTACTGGGTGGCCGGCGACACCAACGCGTTCTTCGGCCTGAGCTTCAACGTCCTGGTCAACGTCATCGTGCTCAGCACGCTGTGCATCGGCGTGATCAAGATTCCGAGCAACGACGTGTACGGCGTCATCCTGCCGGCGCTGGGCATCCAGATGCTGATCGGCAACGTCTACTACACCTGGCTCGGCCGCCGGCTGGCCCGCCGGGAGGGCCGGGACGACGTCACGGCGATGCCGTACGGGCCGAGCGTGCCGCACATGTTCATCGTCACCTTCGTGATCATGCTGCCGATCTACCTGCGGACCGGCAACCCGGTGCAGGCCTGGCAGGCCGGGCTGGCCTGGGCGTTCATCATCGGCCTGATCGTGGTCGCCGGGGCCTTCGTCGGGCCGTACATCCGCCGGTTCACCCCGCGGGCCGCGCTGCTCGGCACGCTCGCCGGCATCTCGATCGCGTTCATCTCGATGCGGCCCGCGGCGCAGATGTTCGAGGCGGCCTGGATCGCGCTGCCGGTGCTGGCGATCATCCTGATCGGCTTCTTCACCGGGATGAGGCTGCCGGGCGGGATCCCGGTCGGGCTCGCCGCGCTGCTGGTCGGCAGCGCGATCGGCTGGATCGGCGGCTACATGTCGGTGCCTGACGTCACCGCGGCCGCCAAGGACATCGCGATCGGGCTGCCCACCTTCCACCTCGACCGGCTCTTCCACGGCTTGTCCGACATCGGGCCGCTGCTGGCCACCGCGATCCCGCTCGGCATCTACAACTTCACCGAGGGCATGACCAACGTCGAGAGCGCGGCGGCGGCCGGCGACAGCTTCAACCTGCGCAGCGTGCTGCTGGCCGACGGCGCTGGCGCGCTGGCCGGTGCCGCGCTCGGCTCGCCGTTCCCGCCCGCCGTCTACATCGGGCACCCGGGCTGGAAAGAGGTGGGCGGGCGCACCGGCTACTCGATGCTGACCGGCATCGTGATCGCCCTACTGTGCTTCCTCGGCATGTTCGGCCTGCTGAACGCGCTGCTGCCGACGCCCGCGATCGTGCCGATCCTGCTCTACATCGGCCTGCTGATCGGCGCCCAGGCGTTCAAGGCCGTGCCGCGGGCGCATGCGGTCGCCGTGGTGTTCGCCATCATCCCGAACGTCGCCGCCTGGGCGACCACCCAGATGGACAACGTGCTGACCGCGGCCGGGACGAGCGCCGCCACGGTGGGCGCGGCCGCCCTGGGCAACGCGGGCGTGGTCTACCAGGGCACCAGGATCCTGGGCGAGGGCGCCATCCTCACCGGCATGCTGCTCGGCGCGATCATGGCGTTTCTGGTCGACCGGCGGTTCCGCTGGGCGGCCGGCTACGCCGCGGTCGGGTCGGCGCTGGCCTTCGTCGGCCTGATCCATGGCGAGAAGGTCCAGTGGGACGCCAACGGGCAGGTCGCGCTGGGCTACCTGTTCTTCGCGGTGGTGTGTGGGCTGTTCGCGCTGGTCC
This sequence comes from Mycobacteriales bacterium, assembly GCA_035476575.1. GTDB lineage: Bacteria > Actinomycetota > Actinomycetes > Mycobacteriales > JACQDL01 > DATILL01. The sequence goes on along the minus strand of DATILL010000071.1, from coordinate 15,905 downwards.
GTCCCGCGACGGCCACCCAACCCAACGCCGTGGCCGGCGAGAGCGAAGAGAGCCTGGACGCCGCCGAGGAGCGGCCACCGGCCAAGGTCTGACCCCGGCGCCCGGCCAGGGCAGCTCGGTTGGTGACCAACCTGCCTTGGCGTCCGCTACGTCACCCCGCCGTCCGCCGCTCGTTGGGCAGGTAGGGTGTTGGTTGCCTCAGCTACATGGCATAGTTGCCGTCGCGATGCTCGGACCGTGGATGGAGACCGTCCGCCGCTTCGTCGAAAGGGGGTAGCGTTCCGCGGGCCGTCGGCGATCGTTCTCCTATGTGCAGGGCTGTTATACCCGGTGGGAGTAGTACAGAGAACTTCACCAGAGCCGCTCGCCGCTATTTGCGTCGCGCCTGCGGCTCTTTGGTGTTTCCAGAATTCCGATGTTCTAGAGACTGTTCTAGCGGCCAGCGGCTGTTCTAGCGGCGCTGATGTTCCAGAAGGTCCGGTGTTCCAGAAGCACTGGATGCTTCTAGAGCCCTGAATGGTGCGGATCCGACCGGATCTCGCAAAGGGCATCGCAGGTGGGCCGGACGACCGCCGGGACGGCGTGATCGAGGGGCCGAGGGCTCGGCCGTGGGGGTCGAGCCGCCGGGTTTACCTCGTGGCGGCGATGGGCACTCCTTCACCTTGGGACCAGATATAACCAATGATCCCCAACCCGCCAATTTCCAGCGAGGCAGTGATCATGGACATGCGATCGCGAACCGTGGTGCTACCGAGATCCGAGGTGTCACGTCGCAGCGCAGCGCCGAACCGAGGCCGTCGGGCGCTGGTTCAGGGGACCCTGGTAAGACACGCTTCCCCCTCGTCCGCCTTTCCCCACATCGAGCGCCCCACGCTGAACGAGCTGCTGGACACCTCCGCCAGCGGCGGCCGGATCTGCCTGGTCCTCGGCGCGGCTGGCTGGGGCAAGACCGCGATGCTCACGGCGTGGGCGGCTGATCGCCGCGTCGCATGGCTGGCGCCCGCGTCACCGGCCGCTCCGCCGCGGCTCGGCCGTGAGCTGGCGGCGGCATTGGCCCCGTACGTCCCGGCGATCTCCTCCAGCGGCCTGCACCGGGGCAACGACGAGGGCGCCTGCCTGGCGTTGTGCAAGTCGCTCGACGCGGCTCTCGACGACGAGCTGGTCCTCGTGATCGACGATCTCCAGGAGCGCATCCGGTCGCGCAGCGCGGCCCGATTCATCGCCTGCCTGTGCCGGCATGCCCCAGACCGGCTGCACCTCATCCTCGCGTCCCGCGCCGCCCCACCTTTCTCACTTGAGCGATTACGCGGGCAAGGGCTCGTGACCGAGATCGACGCGACGCGACTCGGCTTCACCAGGACCGAGGTTGCGGACGTGCTGGACGAGACGCTCGGCCCGGACGCGGTAGGGCTGACGGACCAGGTGCTGGAGGCGACCGGAGGCTGGCCCGCCGCGGTGCGGTTTGCCATTGACGAGCTGCGCGGGGTCGAGCCGGACAACCAGCTCGGTGTCCTCGACCAGCTGGCCCGTCCGGGCGGGCGGCTGGCCACCTACCTGGCCGCGGAGGTGCTGCCGCATGAGATGGAGAACGCCCGCGAGCTGCTGCGCGACGTGGTCATTCTGGGCGAGTCGGAGCTGGCCATCTACCGGGCGCTCGGCTTCGAGGATCCGGCGGCTCTGCTCGGCGACCTGACCCGCCGGGGGCTCGTCCAGTCCAGCCCCGGGCAGGCGGAGTCCTGGTCAGCCATCCGCCCCGTGCATGACTTCATCGAGGAGGAGACGGGCCACCGGAGCAGCCTACGGACCGAGCTGCACCGTAGGGCGGCGCATTTCTTCGTGGCGCGCGGTGCGCACGGCGAGGCGCTGCGGCACCTGCTGGCGGCGCAGGACCACTCGGCCGCGGCAGCGTTGCTCGGCGAGCGCGGCATGGGGCTGGTGGAGGCGGGCGAGGTGGACACGGTGCTCGCCGCGGCGACGCTGCCGTGGGCGTACCTCGACGAACCTCGGATCCAGCAGATACTCGGGCACGCCCGGCAGGTCCGCGGGCAGTGGGCCGGGGCGCTGGAGCACTTCAACCGGGCCAGCCGGGGCACCGAGCGACTGCCGCCCGCGCTCGCCGCGAACATGCTGCAGATCGCCCAGGCCCGCGGCGAGGTGGGTGAGGCGCTGGCCATCTTCGACCGGGCCGAGCTGGCGGACGAGGACACCGTGGACGAGTCGCTGCTGCTGGCTCTAGCCGCCACCTCCTTCCGGATGGTCGGCGACTACGAGCGCTGCCGCGAGCTGGTCTCCCGCGCGATGGCCGCGGCCGAGCGGTGCGACGACCCGCACGCCCGCTGCGTCGCGTACACGGTCCTCGCCATGCTCGCGGCCGCCGAGGGTGACCCCCGCGGTACCGAGGCCTACAGCGTCAGCGCGCTGGACGCGGCCACCGTCGACAGCCTGCAGATCCTCCGGATCCGGGCGGACCGGGCCTTCCACCTGCTCGAACGCGGGCTGCCCCGGGCGGCGGAGGAGGCCGCGCAGGAGGCCGTGGAGCTCAGTGAGGCCTGTGGCTACGCCGTGCTGCACGCGATCGCACTGACCATCCGCGGTGGTGCGCGGGCGACCCTGGGCCGGCTGGCCGAGGCCTGCGAGGACTTCGACGCCTCCCGTGACGTGTTCCAGAGCATCGGCTCCCGCTACGTCGCGTGGCCGCTGTGCGGGCTCGGCTATGTGCACCGCGTCCGGGGTGACCTCGCCCGCGCGCGGGCGGCGTACGAGGAGGCGCTCGCGCTGGCCGAGCCGACCCACGAGGTGATCGGCCTGAGCGCCGCCCTGGTCGGGCTGGCCCGGGTCCGGGCCGCCGACGACCTGGCGACCGCCCGCGAGCTCGCCGACCGGGCCGTCACGCTGGGCGAAGGGCTGCGGGAGGTGGAGGCGCTGCTGACCCGCGGCTGGGTGGCGATGATGGCCGGTGACCGGGAGACCGCGGCGGCGGACGCCAAGCGGGCCGCAGCGGCCGCCCGGTCACGCCGGGACCTGCCGGGCCTGGCAGAGGCGCTGGTGCTCACGGCGCTCACCGGACCCGCGCAGACCGAGAGGTTCACCCTGCTGGACGAGGCCAGCCGGCTCTGGCGCGAGATCGGTAGCCCACTCGGCGAGGCACAGACCCGGCTGGTCAGCGCCCGGCTCTCCGGGCAAGGCAGCCGGCCGCTGGCCGACCTCGCCGAGCAGTTCTTACGCGAGCATGGCGTGCACCCCGGCTCCGAGCGCGCCGCCGGCCCGCTCGCGCTGCTGCGCGGGACGGCGCCGTCCGCTGCGATCCACAGCCTTGGTGTCTTCAGCGTGTACCGAAATGGCGAGCCGGTCTCCGCCGCCTCCTGGCAGTCGAAGAAGGCCCGTGACCTGCTGAAGATCCTGGTGGCCCGGCGGGGCCGGCCGGTGCCGCGGGAGCAGCTCATGGAGCTGCTGTGGCCGGCCGAGGACCCGCTCAAGGCCGCGAACCGGCTCTCCGTCCTGCTGTCCACCGTACGCGGGGTCTTCGACCCCGACCGGCAGGCCGACGCCTCGCCGATCGTCGCCGACCGCGGCTCGGCGCGGCTCGACCTGGACCAGGTGGAGGTCGACGTCGAGCACTTCCTGACGCTGGCGCAGAGCGCGCTGGACACGCACCGGGAGGGGAAGTCGACGGACGTGATCGCGCGGCTGGTCGCCGCCGAGGCGCAGTACGGCGGAGTCTTCCTTGAGGAGGACCCGTACGAGTCCTGGGCGATGCCGTTGCGGGAGGAGGCGCGGGCGAGCTACATCGCGGTGCTCCGGTTGCTCGCCCGCCGGCTCGGCGAGGCCGGCGACATCGATCGTGCCGTGCGCTACACCCTGCGGCTGCTGGAGCAGGACTGCTACGACGAGGCCGCGCACCTGGGCTTCATCCGCCTGCTGCTTGCCGCTGGGCGCCGCGGCGAGGCCAAGCGGCGGTACGACATCTACTCGGCGCAGATGCGCGAGATCGGGGTCGAGCCGCGTCCCGAGCCGGCGGCCAGCCTGCACAGCGTCCGGCTCTCGGGCGGCGACGAGCCGGCGTAGGCTCATCTGGCGGGCGGCTAGCCGCCGAGCTTCGCGCTGACCAGCCGGAGCAGGGCCGGCCGGGCGGTGTCGACGAAGAAATGGTCGCCGGGCAGCAGGTGTACCTGGCACGGTCCGGTGGTGTGGCGTGACCAGGCCGCCAGGTCGGCCTGCGACACCTCGCTGTCCCCTAGACCGCCGAGGACGGACACCGGGCAGCGCAGCGGCGGCTGGTCCCGGTACCTGTAGGTCTCGACCAGCGTGAAATCGCCACGCAGGGTCGGCAGCACAAGGTCGAGGAAGTCGGCGTTGTCGGCGAGCTCCGGCGGGATGCCGTTCAGCTCCCGGACCGACGCGATGAACTCCGGGTCCGGCAGCATGTGCCGGTCCGCCGACCGCCGGGGCAGGTACGGCGCGCGGCACCCGGACACGAACACATGCACCGGCTCATGGCCGAGCACCCGCAGCCGGGTGGCGAGCTCGAACGCGATCAGTGCCCCCATGCTGTGGCCGAACAGCGCGACCGGCCGGTCGAGCTGGCCGGCGAGCCCGGCCAGCAGCCGGCTGACCAGTGGCTCCATCGAGTCGACCACCGGCTCCAGCAGGCGGTCCTCCCGGCCAGGTAGCTGTACCGGGACGACCGCTATGTTCTCCGGAAGCTGGTCGGGCCAGTCCCGGTACCGGCTCGCGCCGCCGCCAGCGAACGGGAGGCAGATGAGGTTCAGCCGGGCGGCCGGCCGGGGCCGGGTGACCCTGACCCAGGTGGGACCCGGGGATATCGCCGTCATGAGAACACCGTCACTGAATGCACTGCCGCTCCCTATGAGCTGTCGCTTTCCTACGCACTGTCGCGTCCCTCGATTATCGCGCTTCCCTCGACTACCGGCCGTTGCCAGGAAGGAGTGCCTCGCCCGACGGACCATTGTCGGGCGAGGCACTCCGGCTCAGGACTGCGCCGCGTTGTCCATCCGCTCGCGCAGGGTGCGTGGGCGCATGTCCGTCCACACCTCGTCGACGTACGCCGAGCACTCGTCCCGGGTGCCTTCCTTGCCTACCCGGTGCCAGCCGTCCGGTACCTCGTGGCCGAGCGGCCAGAGCGAGTACTGGTCCTCGTCATTGCGAAGGACCTCGTAGGTGCCATTGTCATCCATCTCGCCAGCTCCTTTCGGTAGAACTTTCGGTAGAAACAGTGGACAGGCCCGGGTCCGGGCCATGAGCCCGCGTGGGACTCGACGGTGGGCCAACGGGGGGGGCGTCGGCGGTGGCGCGGTGCCAGGGGAACCCGCGCAAGGTGGGGCTGGCCGTAGCAAGCACCGCGGCCAGCGCCATACCGCCCGCGCACAGCAGGACCGCCGGACGGTCGGTCACCGCCTGCATCAGCAGGCCGCCCAGCGCCGGACCGGCCGCGGCCGCGACGCCGCCGACAACCCCCATCACGCTGGCCAGCCGGCCGCGCAGCTCGTCGGGCGTGAGCAGGAGCTGCTGTGTCATGATCGTCGTGTTCGCCGCCGGGACCAGGAACATCATGGCAGCAAACAGCAGCCCCATGAGGTAGCCGTCGTAGACGACAAGCGCGACCGGTGCGAGCACCGTCACCACCCAGAACACCATGATGATCGAGACGTACGGGCTCACCACCCGGCTCAGGTACGGCGCGGCCAGCGCGCCGAGAACCCCCCCGACGCCCAACATCGCCGCCATGATGCCGATCTCGCCCGCTGGCACCCCTCTGGCCTGGGCCAGCACGATGATGATGAGGTAGAAGGCGCTAAAAGAGAGGTTGAGCACGACAGCGCAGAGCAGCATGACCCGGATATGGCGGTGCTCCCAGACCCATCGCAGGCCGGTCGCGATCTCGCGGCCGAGATGGCGTGCCGGAGCCGGCGGCACCTCGCGTCGTGGCACCCGGAGAAATGCCAGGCCAACAAAGGCCATGGTGTGGGTTATCGCGTCCACCGCGAAGGGCACCGACCTGCCGAGCGCGAACAGGAAGCCACCCGCCGCGGTGCCGGTAAGCTGCCCCAGGCTGGCGCGTGCCGAGTTCATGGCCAGGGCGGTTCCGAGCTGCTCACCAGACACCAGGCTCGGCAGCGACGCCTCTTCGGCCGGTGCGAACAGTGCCGCGCACACCCCGATCACGGCGGCGACCGCCACCATGTGCGGCATGCTCGCCGTACCCCACACCAGCGCCCCGACGAGGCTGGCGGCGGCGGTAGCCTGTGCCGCCTCGCAGCCGAGCATGATCCTCTTACGGTGCCAGCGGTCCACCAGGGCGCCCGCCGGCAGGCCGGCGAGGAGCTGCGCGATGGCGATCGTCCCCAGCACGAGCCCAGAGGCGGCCGCCGAGCCGGTGACCGCGAGCACCAGCAGGGGGAAGGCGATCGCCGAGGCGTGGAAGCCGAGCTCCGACAGCACCTGGCTGCCCCACAGGAGCTGGTAGTTCCGGTTGCGGGCCAGCGGGACGGCGACGGGGGGCGCGGTCATCGGGTCTTCTCGGGCAGCGCGCTGGAGCAGTCCCGGGCGATCCACCGCAGCGCATCGGCGAAGTCGTCCGCAACCGACTGGACGACGGACCGGTCGGGCAGCTCGGACCCGTGGTACCAGGTGAACTCAAGCTGGCCGCCCTGCACCCCACCAACGACCTCCAGCAGGTGGGCGCCGCCGTCGGCGGGGTCGTGGTCGCGTCCGATGGCGGAGTGCACGGCATGGTAGAGACCGCCGCTTTCCCCGCCCGCGCCGCCGGTGCCGTCCCACTGGCCGAGGTAGTTGAACGCCACTCGCGGCCCCGGCCCGTCCGCGGTCAGGCGGTCACGCACGGCTGGCGAGCCGAGATAGCGCAGCGCGCTGTAACCGAACCCATTTCCCGGAATGGCGCGAAGCTGCCGACGGACCGACCTGACCAGGCCGCGCCAGTCCGGGTCCTCCTCAGTGGGCACGTCCAGGGCGACCGGGAACATGGTGGTGAACCAGCCAACGGTGCGGGACAGGTCGACACCGTCGATGATCTCTTCGCGGCCGTGGCCCTCCAGGTCGATCATGACCCTGCTCCGCCCCGTCCACCGGGACAGCGCCCAGCCGAACGCGGCGAGCAGGACATCGTTGATCCGGGTGCGGTACGCGGTGGGGGCGGCATGCAGCAGCGCGTCGGTGTCGGCGGCGCTCAGCAGCACCGACACCGGCTCCGGCGGAACCTCCAGCCGCGAGGACCCCCGCTCCGGAGACAGGCCGTCCACGGGTGGGCCGCCCAGGGGTAGGGCGTCCGGCGGTGGGGCAGGTGCCTCCAGGACCGCGGCCCAGTGCTCGATCTCGTGGTCCAGCCCGCCGTCAGCGACGTGCTCGCTCAGGCGTCGCGACCAGTCCCGGAACGAGGTCGTCTTGACGCCCAGGTCGACGGTCCGGCCCTGTGTTGCCTGCCGGTAGGCCGTGGCCAGGTCGTCGAGCAGGATCCGCCACGAGACACCGTCGATCACCAGATGATGTGCCGCCAGGAACAGGTACGGCCGCTGCCCGTCGCCGAACTCGAACAGCACCGCCTTCAGCAACGGGCCCGAGCCAAGGTCGAAGCTGGCGTGCACGCCGTCGGCCACCTTCTCCATGGCCGCAAGCCGGTCCTCAGCGGTTGTCCCCGACAGGTCGTGCCGTTGGAGCACATCCACCGGGTCGACCGGAGCGTTGTGCTGGCGCCACTGGTCGCCGAGCAGCTCGAACCGCATCCGCAGCGCGTCGTGGTGCACCAGCAATGCATCGAGCGCGCGCCGGAGGGCAGCCTCGTCCAGCTCGCCGGTCAGCTCCGCCAGAGCCGACTGGTTGTAATGGTGCGGGTTGACCGTGTGCGTCTCGAAGAACCAGCTCTGGATCGGGGTGAGCGGCACGGGCCCGACAACCGGTTCGTGCGTGCCGGGCCCAGCCTGGACAGAAGTGACCTGGGGTGCGAGCTTCTCGATCGTCTGGTGCAGGAAAAGATCCTTGGTGTTCAGGCCCAACCCGGCCTGGCGGGCTCGGGAGACCGCCTGGATGCTGAGGATGGAGTCGCCGCCAAGCTCGAAGAAGTTGTCCCGCACGCCCACCCGCTCCAGCCCGAGGACGTCCGCCCAGACCTCGGCGAGCATCTCTTCCGTCGGGTTGCTCGGTGGCACGTAACGGGACTCGGGCTCCGGCTGCCCGTCCGGCTCGGGCAACGCGCGCCGGTCCACCTTACCGCTGGGGTTCAGCGGCAGGGCGTCCAACACCATGAACGCCGAGGGCACCATGTAGTTCGGCAGGGTCCTGCCCAGGAGCTCTCGCAGCACGGCGGTGCTCAAGGCGACCGACCCTGGCGCCGGCACCAGGTAGGCCACCAGCCGCCGAAGGCCGGTGCGGACGTCATCCCGGGCAACCACGACTGCCTCGGCCACCTCCGGGTGCCGCAGCAGGGCCGTCTCGATCTCACCCAGCTCGATGCGGAACCCGCGGATCTTCACCTGGTGGTCGACCCTGCCGAGATACTCAAGCTGGCCGCTGGCGTTCCACCGGGCGAGGTCTCCGGTGCGGTACATCCGCGCTCCCGGCTCGCCGAAGGGGTCCGCGACGAACCGTTCGGCGGTCAGCCCCGGCCGCTTCAGGTAGCCGCGCGCCACCTGTGCGCCGGTGAGGTACAGCTCACCGGCAACCCCGATCGGCGCGGGGCGCAGCCGGCCGTCGAGCACGTAGCCTCGCAGGTTGTGTCCGGGCCGGCCGATCACCGGCGGGCTGTCGGCCGAGAGTCGGCACCCTACGGCGTCGACGGCGCATTCGGTCGGGCCGTAGAGGTTGTATGTTGTCGTGCCCTCGGCACCGGTCATCTCCCGCCACAACGACTCGCTGACCGCCTCGCCGCCCAGGAGGATGATCTCCGGTCGGTACCGCTCATCGCTCAGCAGCCCGGCCGGGATGAGCTGCTGGACGTAGGAAGGCGTGCTGTTCACCACATCGATACGGCGGGTGGCGACGTAGTCGACCAGCGCCGGGGGCTCTAGCCGCGTCCGCTCGTCGATCACGTGCAGCTCGTGACCCGCGGCCAGCAGCAGCAGCCCTTCCCATGAGGAGTCGAAGGAGAAGGCGGCGGTCAGCGCGACGCGCAGCCGGCGACCGCTGGCGGCGGCGAGCTTGGTGCTGCGGTCGTAGAAGAGGTTGGTCAGGTTGCGGTGCTCGACCACGACGCCCTTAGGCTGGCCGGTCGAGCCGGAGGTGTAGATGATGTACGCAGAGCTGTCCGGTCCCAGCACATCGTCCCGGTCAGCGTCGGTCACGTCGTCATCAGCGCACTGATCCAACATCGCGGACGTCCGTGGCGCAGCCAGCTCCACGCGGCCGACGCCCTCAGGCAACGCCTCCGGCACGTTGCCCGCGTCCGAGGTGGTCACCACCAGCACCGGCCGGGTGTCTCGCAGCATGAGCTCGATCCGGTCAGCCGGGAGCTCCCGGTCCAGCGGCAGGTAGATCCCGCCGGCCTTGAGCACGGCAAGGATGCTCACGATCATCTCGGCCGAGCGGGGCAGCGCCAGCGCGACCACCCGCTCCGGCCCTACGCCCAGGCTCACCAGGTGCCGGGCCAGCCGGTTCGCGCGGGCGTTCAGCTCCGCGAAGGTCAGCACGGTCTCCTGGAACACCAGGGCAACCGCATCGGGTGTCGAGCGTACCTGCGCCTCAAACACCTGCGGGAACATCAAGTCCGGCACGTCGAGGGCGGTGTCGTTCCACTCCTCTAGCACGCGGTGCCGCTCCGCCTCGGTGAGCAGCGGGAGCTCGTCAACCGTGCGGCCCGGATCCGTCACGATGCCCGCCAGCAGCACCTGCAGGTGCTGGACCATCCGCTCGATCGTGGCGGTGTCGAACAGGTCGGTGCTGTAGCTCACGAGACCACACAAGCCGCCGGCATGCTCCCCGAACTCCATGGACAGGTCGAAGCTCGCGTTCACCAGGGGCGGCGTGATCTCCGCACCCCGCAGGCCAAGCAGGTCCACGCCCTCGTTCGGGGTGTTCTGCAGGATGACCATGGCCTGGAACAGTGGTGTACGGCTGGTGTCCCGCTCCGGCTGGATCTCATCGACCAACCGCTCGAACGGTATCTCCTGGTGCGCCAGCGCACCCAGCACCGTCTCTTTCACCTTGCCCAGGAGCTCAGCGAACGGCTGGCCCCCGTCCACCGCCGAACGCAGCACCAGGGTGTTGACGAAGAACCCGATCAGCCGCTCCAGCTCGACCCTTTCCCGGCCGGAGACGACTGTTCCTACGGCGACGTCGTCCTGGCCGGTCCACCGGTGGAACAGCACCTGGCACGCCGCCACCAGTGTCATGAACAAGGTGGCCTCATGCCGACGGCCCAGCTCCTTCAGACCAGCCGTCACCTCGGCCGGCACCTCGAAGCTCAGCACAGCACCCGCTGAGGTCCGCACCGCGGGCCGGGGTCGGTCGGTGGGCAGCTCCAGGGGCGCCACCCCGGACAGGGCTTGCCTCCAGTAGCCGAGCTGTTCTTCGGCGATCTGGCCTGAGAGGCGTTCCCGCTGCCAGACCGCGAAGTCGGCGTACTGCACGGGCAGGTCGGGCAGGTCGGGCTTCTCGCCGCGCAGCGCCGCCCCGTACAGCTCGCTCAGCTCGCTGAGGAGCACACCGGTCGACCAGCCGTCGGTGATGATGTGGTGCATGTTCAAGGTCAGCACGTGCTCCTCGGGAGCAAGCCGGACCAGTCGTGGCCGTAGGAGTGGGCCGTGGCCCAGGTCAAAGGGGGTGTCACATTCTTCTTCGAGGAGTCGGGTGAGCCCGGTCTCGCGTTCTGTCTCGGACAGGTGGGTGAGGTCGAGGAGCGGCACGTGAATGGTGCGGGAGGGGTGAATGACCTGTACGCCGTGGCCCTCTTGCGTATGGAACGTGGTGCGCAGTGACTCGTGCCGGGCGGTGAGGGTGGTGAGGGCGTGGTCGAGTGCGGTGGTGCTGAGGGGTCCGTGGAGTCGAGCGGCGAACGCGGTGAGGTACTCGGTGGTGTCGGGTTCGAACTCGTTGAGGAACCACAGGCGTTGTTGGGCGAAGGACAGGGGCAGGGCGCTGTCGCGGGGGACCAGGGGGATGACCGACATGGCGGCTGGCCCGCTGGTGTGGCTGGTGTCGCTGGTGGTGAGGGTCGCGGCGAGGTCGGCGAGGGTGGGGTGGGTGAACACCGCCCGGGGGGAGAACTCCACGCCGAGGGCGGCGCGCAGCCGGGAGACCAGGCGGATGCTGAGGATGGAGTCGCCACCGAGCTCGAAGAAGTTGTCCTCGGCCCCGACCCGGGCAACACCCAAGACCTCGGCCCAGATACCGGCCACGAGCTGTTCGGTCTCGGTGCGGGGGGCGAGGTACCCCCGGGCGGTGGCGGCCAGCTCGGGTACGGGCAGCGCCCTACGGTCCAGCTTGCCGTTGGTGGTCAGCGGCAACGCCTCCAACGGCACGTACACCGCGGGCACCATGTAGTCGGGCAGGTCCCGGCCAAGGTGCTCCCGCAGCCCGGCCGAGCCGGGCAGCTCCCGCCCGGGCACGGCCACCAGGTAGGCCACCAGCCGCTTGGTCCCCGCGGTGTCGGCCACCGCGGCCACCACAACCTCGGCAAGGTCAGGATGAGCGGCCAGGGCGGCCTCGACCTCACCCAGCTCGATGCGGAACCCACGGACCTTGACCTGGTCATCACCGCGGCCAACGAAGTCCACCGCACCATCGGGACGCCAGCGCACCACGTCACCGGTGCGGTACATCCGCCCCCCAGCCGAACCGTAGGGGTCAGCAACGAACCGCTGCGCGCTCAGCCCCGGACGACCCAGGTAGCCACGGGCCAGCCCGGCACCGGCCACGTACAGCTCCCCCGGCACCCCCACCGGCACCGGACACAGCCGCTCGTCAAGAACATAAAGACGCATGTTGTCCAACGGCCGCCCGATCGGCACCGCATCCGGCACCGCACCAACAGCCGACATCCGATGACAGCTCGCGAACGTCGTCGTCTCCGTCGGCCCATAACCATCTACGACGACCAGACCCGGACAGGCGGCCAACACCCGCCGCACCGCCGCGGCAGGCACCACATCCCCCCCGGTCCACACCTCCACCAGCCCAGCCAGACAGCCCGGAGCATCCTGCGCAACCAGCCGGAACAACCCCGCGGTCAGCCACAGCCCACTCACCCGATGCGCAACGATCATCCGCCGCAGCACCTCAGCATCCACATCCCCCACCGGCGCCACCACCACCGTGCCCCCGTTCAACAACGGCACCCACAGCTCATACGTCGAGGCGTCAAACGCCAACGGCGAATGCAACAACACCCGCTCATGCCCACCGCTCTGAAACCGCCGATCAGCCGCCAGCGCCAGCACGTCACAATGCCGCACCGCCACACCCTTCGGCGTCCCCGTCGAGCCCGAGGTGTACATCACATACGCCAGGTGCTCCGGGTCCACCACCACACCAGGCTCAACAGCCGGCCCATCCCGCCAGGCCGCACCATCATCAAGCACGACAACATGACCCCCATGGACCGACTCGGCAACCGGCCCCCACACCCGGTCAGTGACCAACACCGAGCAGTCCGCCAACAACAGCCGCATCCGCTCCACCGGCGCCCGCACATCCACCGGCAGGTACGCCCCACCCGCCTTGACAATCGCCACCAACGCCACTACCAGATCAGCCGACCGCTCCGCCAACACCCCCACCCGGTCCTCCGGCCGCACCCCCAACCCCACCAACCGACACGCCAACCGACCCGCCCGCGCATCCAGCTCCGCATAGCTCAACGACTCCCCACCACACACCACCGCTACAGCCCCCGGCGTCCGACCCACCTGCTCGGCAAACCGGCTCACCACCGAGCCCCCAGCCACCAAACAACCCGTGTCATTCCAACCCACCAACACCTGATCCCGCTCGGCGACAGACATCCACGGCAGCCGGGACAGCGGCCGGTTCGGGTCGTCGGCAATCGCCGTCAGCACCAGATGCAGCCGGTCGGCGAGCCGTTGGGCGGTCTCGGCGTCGAACAGCTTCGGGTCATAGGCGAGACCAAAGCCCAGCCGGCTGTCGAGATAGGCGGTCAGGGTCAGCGCGAAGTTCGTGGTGTCGACCGCGTCAACCTCCTCGACCCGGGGTCCGCTGGGGCCGCCGGCGGTGTCGTCGAACGGGTAGTTCTCGAACACCACCATGCTGTCGAACAGGTTCATCCCGGCCGGCAGGTCGCTCCACGCCTGAAGCTGACCCAACGACACATAGTCAAAACGCCGGGACTCCACCTGCGCCACCTGCAACGCCCGCAGCCACGACAGCACACCCTGGCCACCATCAACACTCACCCGAGTAGGCACCGTGTTAATGAACATCCCCACCATCGACTCCACACCCGGCAGCTCAGCCGGACGCCCCGACACCGTCGTCCCGAAAACAACATCAGGCTGACCACTCAACCGGGACAACAACAACGCCCACGCGCCCTGGATGATCGTGTTGACCGTGAGCCCGTGCTGCCTGGCCACCTGGTGCACCCTGCCGGACTCCGCGGCGGAGAGCTCGACCCGTACGGCCGCCGACGACTCGCTCTGGTGGGCTGCCGTGGCCGGCCGGTCGTAGGGCAGCGGGGTGGGCTCGGTGACGCCAGCGAGCTCCCGCCGCCAGTGCTCCTCGGCCAGCGCGCTGTCCTGCTCGCTCAGCCACTGGAGATAGTCCCGGAACGGGCGGACGATCGGGCGGGACCGCCGGCCGGTCGTGGTCGTGCGGGCGGTGTACTCCTCGCACATCTCGGCGAACACCTGGGCCGTGCTCCACCCGTCCAGCAGCAGGTGATGGGAGGTCCAGACGAGCAGGACCTCATCGGCGGACAGGTGGACGATGGCCAGCCGCAGCAGCGGCGGCACGGTCAGGTCCATGCCAGCGGCCCGGTCCTCCGCCAGAAGCTGCCGCCGCCGCGCTGTCCGGTCCGTCTCGGACAGCTCCCGCCAGTCGTGGTAGGCGACCGGCACAGTGACATCGCGGTGCACGAGCTGCAACGGCTCCTCGACACCCTCCCACACCAACGCGGTGCGCAGCACCGGGGTACGGTCCACCACCCGCTGCCAGGCCTCCCCCAACGCCCGCGGGTCGGACACCCCGGACAGCCGCAGGCACACCTGGTCGAAGTAGGCGCCGGACGAGCCGTCGACCAGGCTGTGGAAGAGCATCCCGGCCTGCATCGGCGTCAACGGGTAGACGTCCTCCACGTCCCGCCCGGTGCCCACCAACCGGTCCACGGCGACCTGGTCCAGCCGAGCCAGCGGGAAGTCCGACGGCGTGGCGCCGCCAGCGTCCGGGCCCGCGCAGTGCGCCACGATCTCCCGCAGCGCGTCCATGAGCTCGGCGGCCAGCCGCCGTACGGTGGCCTCGTCGTGCACCTGGTCGGAGTACAGCCAGCCCAGCTCCAGCTCGCCGTCCGCGACCAGGCCGGTGACCTCCAGCAGGTACGGCCGGATGCTGCCGGCGGCGGTGTCCTGCCCGATGCCCTCGCACCATGCGCGGTAGAGGCCGGTGTCGTCCGAGGCCACGTCCCACTGGCCGTGGTAGTTAAGGCAGACCTGCGGCAGCGGGTCGCCGCGCAGGGCGCTCGCGGGTGAGCCGGCCGGGCTCAGGTACCGCAGCGCGGCGTAGCTCAGCCCCCGGCCGGGCACGGCGCGGACCTGCTCCTTGACCGACTTGAGGGTGTCCGCCCACCCCGTGGACGGCACCGTCAGCGCGACGGGGTACTCGGCAGTGAACCAGCCCACCGTGCGGGACAGGTCCACCCCGTCCAGGATCTCCTCCCGGCCGTGGCCCTCCACGCCGACCAGCACGGACTGCCGGCCGGTCCAGTCGGCGAGCACCCGGCCAAGGGCGCTGAGCAGCACGTCGTTGACCTGGGTGCGGTAGGCCGCCGGCACCCGGTGCAGCAGCGCGTCGGTCTCGTCCCGACCGAGCCGGGCCGAGATGGTGTGGACCGAGCCGGCCGTGTTGGCACCGGTGCGGTCCACTGGCAGCTCGGCGCCGGCCCGCCCGGCGGCCTCGCGCCAGTAGGCCAGGTCACCGTCCAGCGCGCCGGAGCGCACGTGCGCGGAAAGCTGCACGGCCCAGTCACGGTACCCGCTGGTCCGGGCCCCGAAGTCCGCCGTCCGACCGGCGCTGAGCTGGCGGTACGCCGCCTCCAGGTCCTCCAGCAGGATCCGCCAGGACACCCCGTCCACGGCGAGGTGATGGACGGTGAGCAGGAGCCGTGGCCGCTCCCCCGGCCCGAAGGTGAACAGCACCGCCCGCAGCAGCGAGCCCCGGGCGGTGTCCAGGCTCGACTGGGCCGACAGCGCGGCCTCGTCCATCGCCGCCTGCCGAGCCGCACCGTCCACATCGGACAGGTCGCGGTGGCGGAACAGCTCGGCGGGCGCGCTGGCCGACTCAGCGGGTACGGCGTCCTGCTGCCATCCGCCGTCGTCGGTGGGGGTGAAGCGCAGCCGCAGCGCGTCGTGCTGTGCCACGACCGCCGCCACGGCCCGGCCCAGCACCTCCACGCTCGCGCCGTCGCCCGCGTCCTCGGCCAGCTCCACCAGCACCGACATGGTGAAGTGGTCGGCGTTGTCCGTCTGGGTCTCGAAGAACCAGTGCTGGATCGGGGTGAGCGGTGCCGGACCGGCCACGGGCTCGGGCCGGGCCATCTCGGCCACCGGCTCGAGGTCGACGCCCGCCGACAGCTCGGCGATGGTCTGGTGCCGGAAGATGTCTTTGGAGGTCAGCCGGAGGCCGGCGGCGCGGGCCCGGGAGACGAGCTGGATGCTGAGGATGGAGTCGCCGCCGAGGGCGAAGAAGTTGTCCTCGATCCCGACCTGTTC
>DATILL010000070.1:0-54618 GCA_035476575.1 Mycobacteriales bacterium | reverse complement strand
ACCACGGTTACCTCCACCACGTCACGGCGGTGACAGCGAAGGGGAAACGCCCGGACCCATCCCGAACCCGGAAGCTAAGCCCTCCAGCGCCGATGGTACTGCCCAACACAAGCGGGAGAGTAGGACACCGCCGGACACACCCCAAGAGGCCCTCGCCAACATGGCGAGGGCCTCTTGGTCATAGCTGCCTGTTGCCTGTTGGTCGGAGCTTCCGATTTCACGGCGACCCTCACCCGGCCTTCACCGCTGGAGGTCCGGGCGGTGCTGGCCTCGCGTGTGTGGTGGGTGGTGTGGTCGGTGGCGTGGTGGGTGGTTGTGTCGTGGGTGGTGTGGTCGGTGGCGTAGTGGGTGGTTGTGTCGTGGGTGGTGGTACTGGTGTGGTCTTCGTTGGGTGGGGTGTTGGCGTCCTCGAAGGTGTGTGTACGACAGTCGGCTGGGTGTGGACCGGCGGCGGTGCGGGCGGGGTAAGGACGGGCCGTGGATCGGCCGCGGTCGGTATGACCGGGGCGCTGGCTCTCCCTGTCGGCGCCGGCTGAACCATGCCCGGCTGCTGTCCGATGCCGGGCTCGGGGGTCCGGGTGACGACGACATCGCCTGGAAGCGGCTGGTCCCCCAACAACGGCGTACCGAAGACCTGGCTCGCCAGAAAACCGCCAGAGATAACGACGGCGGCCAGCACCCCGGCCGCGGTCCAGATCCGTACACGTGCCGATGCCGGCTCGTTCGGTTCGACCGGCACGCTGGCGGCCGGAAGGTCTTCGTAGTCGGTCATGGCCATTCCTGGTATCAGGGTGTCTTCGTCATCCTGGATGGCCAGCGCCGGGATGGACCAGTCGCGGGCATAGGGACGGGCGATCCCCGGCTCAAGGACCGGTCCAGGCCACCCTGGCGGTTCGGAAGACCCTGGCGGTTCGGGGAACGCTGTTGGTCCGGAGAACCCGTTCGGCTCGGTCCACCTGGCGGGCACGGGCGGTCGGACCGCCTCGGCCAGGGCTGGTCCGGCCGGGGCATCGGCCACCGGCCCGGCCAACGGCTGTCCAGCCGGTGGTGGCGCGGTGGCGGGCAGCTTCGCCGCGACAGTGCTGGGGCCGGATGGCTCGGGGTCGACGGCCTGAAGGTCGACTGCCTGAAACCAGTCCCGTGAGGCTTGCTGGTCCAGATCCATGGTGCGTCCTTCGAAGGTGTCCCTGGCACGGGTGTGGACAGGTGTACGCGGCCAACGATTGAAGCACGGGCCGATGACCGCGTGGCGCCGGCCCGGCTGTGGCCCGCAGCCAGACGTGTGAGGAGCAGCGACCAGGTAGCGGCCGTGTGTCGATCATTTAGCCGGTACTAGCTGCCGCTGCCGGGATGATTTTGCCAGATCCAACCCGCCCGCGGAGGGTCGTTGCCACGGTGAGCCGCCCGGACAGGAGAGCGGGGCAGCCGTGCCGGATGAATTTTGGTTACTCAACGCAACCTAACAGGCACAGATTCGTGGACACAGAGTGAAAGGCTCCGGGCGGCCGGAGAGGGGCGGCCTGCTCGGAGCCTTTCGACCGCTGCCTACCCTCTGGTCCGCCCGGCACGCCCCTGTCCCGCCACATCGGCCCGCGGGACAACGGGCCAAGTTGCGGGCAGAATCCATCCCTGTGGATCTGGTTCCGCGTCGAGACCCGGACCGGCATCTGGTGCCCGACCTGGTCGACGACCTCGGTACGCCGTACCGTCCGCAGGCGCCGCCACGCCGGATCGTCTCGCTGGTGCCGTCGCTGACGGAGGCGGTCGCGGTGACGGACGCGGCTGTGCTGGTCGGCGCGACGGACTACTGCACCCACCCCGCTGCCCTGGACGTCGCCCGGGTCGGTGGTAGCAGGTTCCCGAACCTGGACGCGGTCCAGCACGTCGCGCCCGATCTGGTGCTCGGCAACGCCGAGGAGAACCAGCTCGCCGATCTCGAACGGCTGCGGGCGGTCGGCATCCCGGTATGGGTGACCGCGCCGACCACGCTGGCCGAGGCCTTCGGGAGCCTGCGCCGGATGTTGGCCGCATGCGGGCTGATCCGGCCGGCCGGTGGCGGGCACGACGGTGACGCTGGGGACGATGGCGGGCAGGACGGCGATCCGGCCTGGCTGGACCAGGCTCGCCGGGCGTGGTCATCGACCTACGACGGCTCCGCGCCGCGGCGGACCGCGGTGGTCCCGATCTGGCGGCGGCCGTGGCGGGTGCTGGGCAGCGGGACGTTCGGCGGCGACATGCTGCGCCGGCTTGGCATCGGCAACGCCTTCGGTGACGCCGCCGAGCGGTACCCGGTGGTGACCGTTGAGCAGCTTCGCGCCTGCGGTGCGGACCTGGTCGTGCTGCCGGACGAGCCGTACGCGTTCACCGCGGCGGATGCGACGACCGACCTCGCCGGGATGGATGTCGCGGTCGTCTCCGGCCGGCACCTGTTCTGGTACGGCCCGTCGTTGGTCGAGGCCCGGGATGTGCTGGAGCGGCAGCTCAGCGGCGGGTGAGCATCGCCTCCAGGTACGCCGAGAAGACCAGCAGCGTGTCGTCGCCGGCCCGGTTGTACCGCCACACGAGCTCGGTGATCTGGTGTCGGAACGCCACCAGGTCCTCCGGGGACAGCGTGCCGAGCAGCGCGGCCATCGGCACGAACCAGCGCCCCCAGAGCTGCAGGTAGTGCTGCGCCGAGCGGTACGCGGTGAAGACCGCCCGGCGGCGCACGGTCAGGTCGATGAGCTGGTCGCCGAACAGCTCGCGCAGGCCGTCCTCGGTGCCCCACCGGGTCGGGCTGGGCAGCCCGTCCGGCCCGCCGCGGAAGTCCGCGATGATGCTCAACTGCTGGCCGAACAGCCCGTCCGGCGTCCAGCAGGCCAGCCCGATCCGGCCCCCGCGCCGGCACACCCGGGCCATCTCGGCGGCGGTCCGCCGCTGGTCCGGCACGAACATCGCTCCGAAGCTCGACAGGACCACGTCGAACCGGCCGTCCGCGAACGGCAGGTCCTGGACATCCGCGACCTGGGTGTGCACCCGCACCCCTTCCGCCTGGGCGCGGGTCCGGGCGTGCTCCAACAGCTCCGGTGCGGCGTCAACGGCGACGACCTCGGCGTACCGGCGGGCTGCCGCGATGGCCGCGTTGCCCGTGCCGGCGGCGACGTCCAGCAGGTGCTCGCCGGCCCGTACGGCGACCGACTCGCAGAGCTGCTCCGCCACGATCACCTGCTGCACACCAACCTGCTGGAGGTCGCCAGTCGACCGCGCCCGCTGGGTGGTCACCGTGACGGGCAGCCATGGACTGGTCATGTCGCGAGGATCCCCCGGCCTGCGAGGCCGCCGCTAGAGCCATGAGGTGCATCAAGAACCGCACGTACCGGTGGCCGGTGACAGGTTTGGTCACTCAGTGGTACACGTGTCCCGGGCCGGGGTAGCTGCCGTCGCGGACCTCCTCGGCGTACTGCCGGGCCGCGTCGCCGAGCACCGTGCCCAGGTCGGCGTAGGCCTTGACGAACTTCGGCCGCGGGCCGCCGGTGTTCAGCCCGGCCATGTCCTGCCAGACCAGCACCTGCGCGTCGCAGTCCACCCCGGCGCCGATCCCGATGGTGGGGACCACCAGCTCATGCGTGACTCGCTTGGCCAGCTCGGCCGGCACCACCTCGAGGACGACGGCGAACGCGCCGGCCTCCTGCAGCTCGACCGCGTCGCGCAGCAGCTCTTCGCCGGCGTCGCCGCGGCCCTGCACCCGGTACCCGCCGAGCGTGTTCACACTCTGCGGGGTGAGGCCAATGTGGGCCATCACCGGTACGCCGGCCTCGACCAGCGCCCGCACCTGGGGCACGACCCGCCGGCCGCCCTCCAGCTTCACCGCCCGCGCGCCGCCGTCCTTGAGGAACCGGGCCGCGGTGTCCAGTGCCTGAGCCGGCGAGATCTGGTAGGAGCCGAACGGGAGGTCGGCCACCACCAGCGCCCGGGAGGTGCCCCGGACAACCGCCCGCACCAGCGGCAGCAGCTCCTCCACGGTCACCGGCACGGTCGTGTCGTAGCCGTAGACGACGTTCGCCGCGGAGTCGCCGACCAGCAGCACCGGGATGCCGGCGCCGTCGAAGATCCGGGCGGTGGAGTAGTCGTAGGCGGTCAGCATCGGCCACCGCTCACCGCGGTCCTTGGCTGCCCGCAGGTCTCGGACGGTCACCCGCCGCCCGGACACGCCGCCGTACAGGGATTCGGTCATGATCTGGTTCCTTCCTCGAAGCCGCGAAGCGGTCCCCGGGACTACGGATCCCTTTCATGGTGTCATCGAGACAGTGGGGCCGTCTCCCGCCACCGGTGCGAGATGGGGAGACGTCGGTCACGCCCGAACGCCTTCAACGAGATCCTGGTGCCAGGTGGGTACTGCCGCCGCTTGTACTCGGCGCGGTCGACGAGCTGGATCACCCGGGCGACCGTGTCCGGGTCGTGCCCGCGCTCGATCAACGCCGCCCAGCCCAGGTCGCGGTCGACGTAGTCGGCGAGGATGGCGTCCAGCTCGGCGTAGTCGGGCAGCGAGTCGGAGTCGAGCTGGTTCGGCCGCAGCTCGGCGGACGGCGGCTTGGAGATCGAGCCCGGCGGGACGGGCGCGGTCTCGCCGCGCCGTCCGGCCTCGGCGTTGCGCCAGCGGGCCAGCCGCCAGACCAGCGTCTTCGGCACGTCCTTGATCGGCGCGAAGCCGCCCACAGCGTCGCCGTAGATGGTGGTGAAGCCGACCGCGCACTCGGTCTTGTTGCCGGTGGCCAGGACCAGATGGCCGTGCTGGTTGGACAGTCCCATCAGGACGGCGCCGCGCACCCTGGCCTGCAGGTTCTCCTCGGCGAGCCCGGTCAGGGGCGTGCCGGCCAGCGCCAGCGTGTCCAGGTACGCCGAGACCATGGGCGCGATCGGCACCGTCAGGTGATGGCAGCCCAGCCGGTCGGCGAGGTCGGCGGCGTCGGACCGGGAGTGCGTGGAGGAGTACGCCGAGGGCATGGAGACGCCGTGCACGTTGTCCGCGCCAACCGCGTCGGCCGCGATCGTGGCGCACACCGCGGAGTCGATCCCCCCGGACAGGCCGAGCGTGACCGTGCGGAAACTGTTCTTGCGGGCGTAGTCGCGTAGCCCGGTGACCAGTGCGCCCCAGACCTCCGCCTCGTCCGTCAGCCGGGCCGCGACCGGCGCGGCCACCGGGTCGACCATTGGCCGTGGCGGCGGGTCGCTGACCACATGCCGCTCGACCGACATGCCGAGAACTCGTTCTCCGCCGGCGACCCCCCGGCCCGTGCCCGCCCCAGCGCCCTGGCCGGCGTCGGGCAGCTCCAGGTCGACCACCAGCACGGTCTCGACCCACTGCTCGGCTCGGCCCGCCACCGTGCCGTCCGCGAGCACCACCATCGAGTCGCCGTCGTACACCAGCTCGTCCTGGCCGCCGACCATGTTCACGTAGGCGATCGGCGCGCCGGCCTCGGCCGCCCGGCGCTGTGCCAGCGGCAGCCGCAGGTCGTTCTTGTTCCGCTCGTACGGCGAGCCGTTGATGGTGACGACCAGCCCGACCCCGACCCGCCCGGCGACCGCGAACGGTCCGCCGTCCTGCCACAGGTCCTCACACACGGTGATCGCGACGTCGACGCCGTGTACCCGGACGATGGTGAAACGGTCACCCGGGACGAAGTAGCGTGCTTCGTCGAAGACGCCGTAGTTCGGCAGGTGGTGCTTGTCGTAGGTGGCCACGAGCCGCCCGCGGTGCAGCACGGCGGCGGCGTTGCGCGGGCCGCCATCGCTGCCCAGGTAGCCGACGACGACCACGAGCTCGCCAAGGCCAGCGGCCTGGAGCTGGCCGGCGAGCTGACGCGGCGCGGCGGCGCTGGCGGCTCGGAAGGACTCCCGGAAGACCAGGTCCTCGGGCGGGTAGCCGGTCAGGGCCATCTCCGGGAACGCCACGAGCTGGGCGCCGCGGGCGGCCGCCTCCTTGGCCCAGGTCACCACCGCGTCGGCGTTCCCGGCGAGGTCACCGACCGTCACGTCGATCTGGGCGAGTCCCACTCGCAGTCGCGCCATGCCTCCAGTGTCGCGTGTCCAGTGTCGCGTGCCACGAGCGTCCCGCGCGGCCGGTCGGCCCCCGACGGCACCCGCTGGGGCTGGCCGCCGTACCGCCCGAGCCCGTACCGCCCGAACTGCGCTCGCCCGGTTTCCGGGGGTAAGCTGCCCGGATCGGCGTAGCTCGCGGACGGCCGACCGGCAGCCGCCGGATGGCCGGCTCCGATTCTGTCGGCGGGTCGCGCAACAATACTGCCGAGGTGGGCGTCTTCTGACATGAGAGCGCGGATGCGGCCGCGGCAAGTGCCTTGGGGTTGGATGCCGGGATCGACGTACCGGGGGAGTCGACGTACCGGGGGAGAGAGTAGGTCTGGCATGTCGGAGGGGGCTGTGGCCCGTCGGCGGCGGGCCCGGGTTGCGGCCACGGGGCTCGCCCTGCTGATGGCCGCCACGACGGCCTGCTCAAGCGGAGGCGGCGGGGGCGGAGTGGCCGGTGGAGGGCAGTACGGCGGTGCTGGCCAGACCACACCGGCTCCGCCCGCGGCCCATGTCGTGGTCGCGCCGGGCGCCGGCGCCAGGGATGTCGCGCTGGCGACACCGGTCACCGTCACCACGCCGGACGGCACGCTGTCCTCGGTGCGCCTGGTCAGCCCCGCCGGCAAGGTGGTCAAGGGCAGCCTGTCCGGCGACAAGACCTCCTGGCGGTCCAACGAGCTACTCGGCTACGCCAAGACCTACACGGTTACCGCCGTCGCGAAGAACGCGCAGGGCACGTCGAGCCAGACGGTGTCCCGGTTCAGCACGGTCACCCCGGCCAACCTCACCATGCCGAGCTTCGGGGCGCTGGAGCGCGGCGGTACCTTCGGCGTCGGCATGCCGGTCACCGTGCACTTCGACGAGCCGATCCCCGACCGGGCCACGGCCGAGAGGTCGCTGGAGATCAGCACCAGCCCACGGGCGGTCGGCTCCTGGTCCTGGATCGACAGCCAGAACGTGCACTGGCGACCCAAGGTCTCCTCGGGCCACTACTGGAAGCCGGGCACCAAGATCACCGTGAAGGTCAAGGTCTACGGTGTCGCGCTCGGTCGTGGGCTGTACGGGCAGGCCGACAAGTCGGTCTCGTTCACCATCGGGCGCAGCCAGCTCGCGATCATCAACGACGCCACCCACATGATGACCGTCTACATCAACGGCAAGGTGGCCAGGAAGATCCCGGTCAGCATGGGGCGCGGCGGCTGGATCCGGGTCGGCGGCAACACCATCGACTTCTGGACCCGCAGCGGCCCGCACGTCGTGCTGGAGAAGTACCCGGTCAAGGAGATGAGCTCGGAGTCCTACGGGCTGCCGATCAGCTCCCCGCTCGGCTACAAGGAGAAGATCCCGCTCGCGGTACGGATCTCCGGTGGCGGGGAGTTCGTGCACGCGGCGTCGTGGTCGGTGGCTGACCAGGGCTACCAGAACGTCTCGCACGGGTGTGTGAACATCTCGCCAGCCAACGCCGACTGGTTCTACAGCACCTTCCGGTACGGCGACATCGTCGACATCCGCGGTACGGCGCGCGAGCTGGCCCTGACCGACGGCCTCGGCGACTGGACCTTGTCCTGGGCGCAGTGGGTGAAGGGCAGCGCGCTGAACTGATCCCAACGTCACAGCGATGTCCAGCCTCTCGGATGGATACCGGGCCCGCGCCTTGGCGTAACGTCGAAGAAACAGTGCGCTCGCAGACTGGTTGCCATGCTGCGCGCGCGCCTTGGTGACGACGGGAGAAAGACCGAGATGGACCGTCAGCAGGAGTTCGTGCTGCGCACGCTGGAGGAGCGGGGCATCCGCTTCGTCCGGCTGTGGTTCACCGACGTCCTCGGCTTCCTGAAGTCGGTCGCGATCGCCCCGGCCGAGCTGGAGGGAGCCTTCGAGGAGGGCATCGGCTTCGACGGCTCGGCGATCGAGGGCTTCGCCCGCGTGTACGAGAGCGACATGATCGCCAAGCCGGACCCGGCGACGTTCCAGGTGCTGCCGACCCGCGACGGCGAGCCGAGCGACACCGCGCGGATGTTCTGCGACCTGCTGACGCCGGACGGCTTGCCGTCCTGGGCTGACCCGCGGCATGTGCTGCGGCGCACCCTGTCCCGGGCCTCCGACATGGGCTTCACCTTCTACACCCATCCCGAGATCGAGTTCTTCCTGCTCAAGGACCGGCCCGAGCCCGGCCAGATGCCGCGACCGGTTGACTCCGGCGGGTACTTCGACATGACCACCCACGACGTGGCCCACGACTTCCGGCGGGTGGCGGTCTCGAACCTGGAGGCGCTCGGCATCTCGGTGGAGTTCAGCCACCACGAGTGCGCGCCCGGGCAGCAGGAGATCGACCTGCGCTACGCCGACGCGCTGTCCACCGCGGACAACGTCATGACGTTCCGGCACGTGGTGAAGGAGATCGCGCTCGCCCAGCAGGTGTACGCGACGTTCATGCCCAAGCCGTTCACCGGCCAGCCCGGGTCCGGCATGCACACCCACCTGTCGCTGTTCGAGGGCGACCGTAACGCCTTCCACGACCCAGCCGACGAGCTCAACATCTCCAAGACCGCCCGCAACTTCATCGCCGGGCTGCTCCGCCATGCCCGGGAGATCACCGCCGTCACCAACCAGTGGGTGAACTCCTACAAGCGGCTGTTCCCGGGCCACCACCTCGGCAGCTCGGTGAGCGAGGCGCCCGCGTACATCTGCTGGGGTCACCTGAACAGCTCCGCCCTGGTCCGGGTGCCGATGTACAAGCCCGGCAAGGCCAACTCCACCCGGATCGAGGTGCGCTCGCCCGACCCGGCCTGCAACCCCTACCTCGCGCTGTCCGTGCTGTTGTCCGCCGGGCTGACCGGCATCCAGGAGGAGTACGAGCTGCCGCCCGGTGCTGAGGAGGACGTCGGCCGGCTCACCGGGGCCGAACGCCGGGCGATGGGGTACACCGACCTGCCGCACAACCTGGCCGACGCGCTGCGCGCCATGGAGGAGTCGGAGCTGGTCGCCCAGACTCTGGGCGAGCACGTGTTCGACTTCTTCCTGCGCAACAAGCGGGCCGAGTGGGCGGACTACCGAGCCATGGTCACGCCGTACGAGCTGGAGCGCTACCTCCCAGTGTTGTGAACGCCTGTTCCGGCCGGTCTGCGGCCTTTCCGCCCAGCGTCGGCGCGGGCCCGGCTACGCTCCGGACGTGCGTCTACCCACTGCGCTGATCATCCAGCACGTGCCGGGCGAGCCGCCCGGACGGCTACCGGGCTGGCTGCTCGATGGGGGGGTGCTCAGCTCCGTCGTCACGCCGTACGACGGCACCCCGCTGCCCGACCTCGACGGGTATGCCGCGGTCGTCTCCCTCGGCGGCCCGATGTCGGCGTACGACGACGAGAGCGTGCCGTGGCTCGGCCCGACCAGGGACCTGCTGCGCCGGGCGGCCGCCGGGGGCACGCCGACGCTGGGCATCTGCCTGGGCGCGCAGCTCCTCGCGGTGGCCTTCGGCGGCCGGGTGCGGCGTGGCGTGGACGGCCCGGAGATTGGGCCGGCACTGGTCGCCAAGCGGGACGTCGCGGCGGCCGACGAGCTGTTCGGCCGGGTGCCGTTCACGCCGGACGTGATGCAGTGGCACTACGACGGCATCACCGAGCTCCCGGCCAGCGCTGTGCTGCTGGCCAGCTCGCCACGCTTCGCCAACCAGGCGTTCCGGGTGGGGGAGCGGGCGTGGGGGTTGCAGTTTCACATCGAGACCACGCCGGAGATGGTCCGGGGCTGGGTCGCGGCGAGCGCCGTCGCGCTGGCCGAGCACGGTGTCGACCCGCAGCGGGTGCTGGCCCGGCTGGACGAGGCGCACGCCGACCTGGAGGAGGTGTGGCGGCCGTTCACCGCCCGGTTCGCCGAGCTGGTCCGCCGGGTCGACCACGCGGCGAGCGGCGGGACATGACCGAACCGACACCGCGCACCACGGCGCGGCTGGCCCGGCTCGGCTTCGGCGACGGCGACCGCGCCGCGGGCCTGCTGGCCGGGCTCGGGCTGTGGCACCTCGGCCGCAACGAGCCGGCTGACCCAGAGGCGGCGGCGGTGGTGACCGGCCTGGCTCGGTGTGCCGACCCGGACCGGGCGACGCTGGCCTTGACCCGGCTGGTCGAGGCCCAGCCGGACCCGGCCGTGCTGCTGGACCGGCTGCGGACCGGTGTCGGCCAGCGCGCCCGGCTGCTCGCCGTGCTCGGCGCCAGCTCCGCGCTGGCCGACCACCTGTTCGCGCACCCCGGCGACTGGTGGCTGCTCGACGACGGGGTCAGCGCGCCGCTGGCGCCGGCCGCGACGTACGCCGCCGAGCTGCTGGCGGTCGTCGGCGCGGACCCGGCGGTCCCGCCGTGGGGCAGCGGCGGTTCGGTCGCCCGCGGCGCCGGCAGCGAGGTGCTGGACGACCTGCGCACAGCGTACCGGCGCCGGCTGCTGGTGCTGGCCGCGCACGACCTGACCGGCGCGCTCGACCTGGACGCGCTGGCCGCCGCGCTGGCCGACCTGGCCGCCGGGATGCTCGCCGCCGCGCACGCGGTCGCGCTGGCCCGGTGCACCAGCGATGGGCGCACCGGCGACGCGCCGTTCCGGCTGGCCGTGGTCGCGATGGGCAAGTGCGGCGGGCGGGAGCTGAACTACGTCTCCGACGTGGATGTGATCTTCGTGGCCGAGCCGGTCGGGGAGACCGACGAGGCCGCCGCGCTGGCCTCGGCCACCCGGGTCGCCGGCGAGCTGATACGGGTCTGCGGGCAGGTCGCCTGGCCGGTGGATGCCGCGTTGCGGCCGGAGGGCAAGGCCGGGCCGCTGGTCCGCACCCTGGCCAGCCACGAGGCGTACTACCGGCGGTGGGCGCGGACCTGGGAGTTCCAGGCGCTGCTGAAGGCACGGCCGGTGGCCGGCGACATCGCCCTGGGGGAGGAGTACCTGGCCCGGCTGGCGCCGCTGGTCTGGACGGCGGCCGAGCGGCCTGACTTCATCCAGGACGTGCAGGTGATGCGGCGCCGGGTCGAGGACCATGTGCCGGCCGCGATCGCCGGGCGGGAGGTCAAGCTGGGGCCGGGCGGGCTGCGGGACGTGGAGTTCGCCGTCCAGCTCCTGCAGCTCGTGCACGGGCGGGCCGACGAGACGCTGCGCAGCGGCACCACCCAGGTCGCGCTGGACGCGCTGGCCCGCGGCGGGTACGTCGGCCGGGCGGACGCGGCCAGCCTCGCGGCGTCGTACCGCTTCCTGCGTACGGTGGAGCACCGGCTGCAGCTCCAGCGGCTGCGGCGTACCCACCTCATCCCGGACGACCCGGCCGGGCTGCGCTGGCTGGCCCGGGCGATGCCGGCCCAGGCGACGGGGCGCGGGTCGGGTGACCCGGTCGCCGCGTTCGAGGCGGAACGGGCCGAGCACGCCCGGGAGGTCCGGCGGCTGCACGAGAAGCTGTTCTACCGGCCGCTGCTCGCCGCGGTGGCCCGGGTGCCGAGCGAGGCGCTGCGGCTCACCCCGGAGGCGGCCCGGCGCCGGCTGGAGGCACTGGGCTTCAGCAACCCGGACGGCGCCCTGCGGCATCTGGAGGTGCTGACCAGCGGGGTGTCCCGGCGGGCCGCCATCCAGCGGACGCTGCTGCCGGTGCTGCTCGGCCAGTTCGCCGACGCACCCGATCCGGACGCCGGGCTGCTCGGCTACCGGCAGGTGTCCGAGGCGCTCCAGGACACGCCGTGGTACCTGGGGCTGCTGCGGGACGAGGGCCAGGTCGCCGACCGGCTGGCCACCTTGCTCGGGTCGTCGCGGTACGTTGCCGAGCTGCTGATACGGGCGCCGGAGGCACTGCGGTTGCTGGCCGACGACGCTGAGCTCGTACCGCGGTCCGACGACGCCCTGGCCACGACGCTGCAGGCGGCGGTGAGCCGGCACGAGGACCCGGCCGCGGCGGTGCAGGCGGCCCGGGCGCTGCGCCGGCACGAGCTGCTGCGGATCGCCTCCGCCGACCTGCTCGGCATGCTCGACGTGCTGGAGGTGGGTGAGGCGCTGTCCGGCGTCGCCGCGGCCACCCTGCAGGCCGCGCTGGACGTGGCGTGCCGCGAGGTGGTCGAGCGGGTCGGGACGGGGGGGGCCGCGTTGGGGAGTGCGGGAGGCGGGCCGGAGGCCGACGTTGCCAGCGGGCTGCCGACCCGGCTGACCGTGATCGCGATGGGCCGGCTGGGCGGCGCCGAGCTCGGCTACGGGTCCGACGCCGATGTGCTGTTCGTGCACGACCCGGTGCCTGGAGCGGACGAGCGGGCCGCCACCGAGGCCGCGCACGCGGTGGCCGAGCTGACCCGCACGCTGCTCGCCCGGCCGGCGCCGGACCCGCCGCTGGAGGTCGACACCAACCTGCGGCCGGAGGGCAAGAGCGGCCCGCTGGTGCGCACGCTGGCCTCCTACCAGGCCTACTACCGGCGGTGGGCGGCCGGCTGGGAGGCCCAGGCCCTGCTGCGGGCCGCGCCGGTGGCCGGTGATCGGGAGCTGGGGGAGCGGTTCGGGGTCATGATCGACCGACTGCGGTACCCGGCGGGCGGCCTGTCCGCCGCGGCGGTCACCGAGATCCGGCGGATCAAGGCCCGGGTGGACGCCGAACGGCTGCCCCGCGGCGCCGACCCGGCTACCCACGCCAAGCTGGGTCGGGGCGGGCTGGCCGACGTCGAGTGGACCGTCCAGCTCCTGCAGCTCCGGTACGCCGCGAAGCACCCGGGGCTGCGGACGACCCGGACGCTGGCGGCGCTGCGGGCCGCGGCCGACGCCGAGCTGCTCGCCTACGACGATGCGGCCGCGCTGGAGGCTGCCTGGCGGATGGCCACCCGGGCCCGTAACGCGATCATGCTGGTCCGTGGCCGGGCTGGGGACCAGCTCCCCGGACACGGCCGGGACCTGGTGGCGGTGGCCCGGGCGATGGGATACCCGCTCGGCCGCGACCCCGGCGAGTTGCTGGACGACTACCGCCGCGTCACCCGCCGCGCCCGTCGCGTGGTCGAACGCGTCTTCTACGAATAAGTTGTGGTCACCTCTCGGCGTTGTGGTCACCTTTCGTTGCCGCCAGACCCCAAGAGGTCACCACAACGCCGACAGGTGACCACACGGGCGCGACAGACAACGAGAGGTCACCACAACGCCGACAGGTGACCACACGGGGTCTTTGGGCGACAACAGGTACCACGGACGCCGAGTGGCGACCACAACGTCGATCTTGCTAAAGGGAGCCCTTCCCGGCGACCCACTCGACGCGCTGCCCGGTGATCGCGGCGATGCGGTCGTAGTCCTCGTCATAGTGCAGGACGGTCGCGCCGTTGAGCTCAGCGGTCGCGGCGATGATCAGATCCGGCAGCCGGAAGTGGCGGTGCTGGCTGGCCGCGGCCAGCTCGCGGTGGACGGCGAGCGCCCGGTCCATCGCCTGGGTGGTCACGTCGATCCAGCGGATGTCATGCAGAACGCTCCAGAGGACTTCGTAGCCCTTCGGGTCCGGCGCATTGTTCAGATACTCAAGCGCGGTGAGCTGACACGCGGCCAGCCTGCCCTCGGCCAGCAGCCCGGCGACGCGGTCGTGCACCGACGGGTGCCTGGCACGCAACACCCACACGCTTGTGTCCGCCAGGTAGATGACTCCGGCCATCACGCGACGTGGTCATACCGGGCGTCCTCGGCTGCGCGCGACAGATCCCGGCCACCGCCGTAACGCCAGGCCTGATCCGACCCGGCGAGGTCCATCTCCACGCTGTCTAGTGCCGCGACGATCTCCGCGGCCTGCCGGCGCAACGCGAACGAGCGGAGCGCCTCGTTGATGGTGGCGACCTTGGTGTTGGTGCCCAGCACGTGCCGGGCGGCCTCCAACCACTCGTCGTTCACGTCGACCGTGATGCGTGTCATGCCTAAAATCGTACACCAAGATCGGCTTTTTAGACGCACCAGACGGGTCGTTTCGTTGTGGTCACCTCTCGGCGTTGTGGTCACCTTTCGTTGCCGCCAGACCCCAAGAGGTCACCACAACGCCGACAGGTGACCACACGGGCGCGACGGACAACGAGAGGTCACCACATGGCACATAGGTGACCACACGTGGAGGGTGAGCCGGCGGGGCGGTCAGGGGGTGGCACGCAGGCGGGTGAGGAGGGCGTCGCGGATCGCCGGGCGGCTGCCGAACACGAGCAGGAACAGCGCCTCCCGAGCCAGCCGCTGCGGGTGCTGGTCACGTAGCACCGACCGGCTGCCGTACGCCACGACCAGCGTGTTCGCCGCCCGCACGGCCAGCTCCGCCGCAGCCGCCCGGGCGGGCGGCAGAGCCCGCGGCGGGCCGGCGTCCAGCGCGGCGCGGCACGCGTCCAGCTCGCCGTCCAGCCGGCTCGGCCCGATCAGCCGGCAGCACCGCCCGGCCACGCCAAGGGCGAGCGAGCCGTTCGTCCGCAGCGCGGCGGCGTCCCGCGCCGGCCACTCGGCGAACGGCAGCGTCTGGGTCACCCGCTCGGCCGGGACGACGTGCCCGGCGAACCGGGCGTGCACCGTGGCACTGGCCTGGACTGCCACCATCCGCAGCGGCTCGACCGCCAGGGTCGGGCCGGCGACGGCGTCGACCAGCGCCCACACCACCGTGTCGTCGGGCGTCCGGGCAGCCACATGCAGGGTGTCCACCATGCCCCAGCCGGTGACCCACGGTGCGTCGCCGTCCAGCCGGTACCCGCCGTCGACCGGGGTCGCCCGCAGCCGCGGCGGGCCGGGCAAGAGGCCGGCCAGCGCCGTCCCGGCCCGCCGCTCGCCCCGGCACAGCGGGCCGAGCCACGCCTCCCGCAGCCCCGGCGTCGTGCTGCCGGCCACGGCGGACACCGCGCCGTGGTGCTGCATCCAGACGAACGTCGTGGCCAGGCAGCCGCCGGCCAGCACCTCGGCCACCCGGGCGCCCTCGGTGGCGTACGCGTCCAGCCCCCCGGCCTCGACCGGCCCGGCCAGGCCGTACCATCCCTCGGCCGCCAGCCGGTCCAGGTGCCCGGCCGGCACCCGCTCCGCTCCGTCGACCGCCAGCGCGGCCGGGAAGAGCAGCTCCTCGGCGAGCCGCTCGGCCCGGCCCAGCAGGCTCACGGCTGGAACACCTGGAACCGTTCCCCCTGGTCGTCCACGCACTCGGCGATCCGTCCGTACCGCATGGCCTGCGGCTCCTCGGCTTGGCCGCCGGCGGCGCGCACCCGGCTTACGGCGGCATCGATGTCATCGACCTGGTAGCAGAGCTGGACCTCCGGCCGTTCCGCGCCACCGGCCAGCCCGCCCATCGGCGTCACGCCCTCGACCTGCCAGCCGCGTGGCACCCGGCCCGGCGTGAACCGCCAGCCCAGCACCGCCCCGTAGAACGCCCTGGCCGCCGCGTCGTCCGGCGTCCTCATCGTGAAGTAGCCGACGTCGCCGTGCGCCCTACCTGGTTCGGCCGGCTCGCCCGGTTCGGCCGGCTCACCGTACGGCGCCTCGCGGCTGATCATCCAGCGGTGGCCGAACGGGTCGGTCACCACGCCGCCGCGGCCGTACGGCGAGTCGGCCACCGGCCGGTCCAGCCTGGCGCCGTGCTCGACCGCCCGCGCTACGACAGCGTCCGGGTCGGGGGTCTCCAGCCGCAGCGACTGGCTCGTTCCGCCGCGGGTCCTCGGGCTGAGCAGGCCCAGCTCGGCGTGCTCGTCGGCGAACATCAGGATCGCCTCGCCGAAGCCCAGCTCGGCGTGCCCGACCCGGCCGTCCGGCATGACGATCGGCTCGCCCCGGGGGATGGCTCCGAGCGCCTCGACGTACCAGCCCAGCGCGCGCCGGGCGTCGTCCACGGCGAGGTACGGCGTCAGCGTCGGGATCCGACTCGCGGTGGCCGGATGAACTTCGGTGGTCATCTCGCTCTCCTTCTGACCTGTTGGGTACGGCGGCGTTGCCGGGGACAGCAGGGCACGGTGCAGCCGGGCGCGCAGCTCGGCGCGGAACGCCGGATCCGGCTCGACCGGCACGACCGGGGTGCGCAGGGCGTCCAGCGGGTCAGTCATCGCGGCCCTCCCCAGCCGGGTAGGCCCGGCGGAACGCCGCCCGGGCCCGCACCAGCAGCGCCTCGGTGGCGTGCAACGTACGGCCGAGCACGGCGGCCACCTCGGGCACCGGCAGCCCGTCCATGTAGCGCAGCGTCAGCGCCGCGCGGTGGTGCGGGCCGAGCGCGGCGAGGACGTCCCGGGCCAGCAGCGCGTTGAGTTCGGCGTCCCACGGGTCGTGTGCGTCGGCCGGCCCGCCGTCCAGCAGCCGGATGCCGCGCCGCTCGCGCTCGGCCCGCCGCCAGTGGTCGACCAGCTTGTGCCGGGCCACTCCGATCAGCCAGCCGGTGCTCGGCGTCGGCGGGTCCGCCGACCGGCACGCCGCCACCGCGGCCAGGAAGGTCTCCGCGGTCAGGTCCTCGGCCAGTGGCGCGCTGCCGCAGCGGGCCAGCAGGTAGCCGTACACCTGCGGCAGCGCGGCGTCGTACAGCTCGATCAGCCCGAGGCCGGGGGCAGGCCGTACGCGCGGCCGCCCGCTGGGCTCCGCGCCGGGTCGCTCCGTCACATCCCTATCGTCGTCCGGGCGGTCCCGGCTCCGACGGCGGCATTCGGAAGTTGTGCCTGGGCTAGCTGTGCCTGGGGGCTAGCTGTACCAGGAGACTAGGGGCCGGGAGTCGTGTGACCGTAGTCGTGGTACTCCTGGGTGACCGCGTCGCCGGTCCGCCAGGCGTCGGCCTCTTCGGGCAGGTTGCGGTAGTCCTGGTAGTGGCCCTGCACGTCCTGCAGGGTGGACTCCCGATGCGCGGCCCCCGCGCCGTACACGCTCTGGTACCACTCCTCCGCCTCGTACTGCGCGGCGTCGCACTGGGTGATCGGGCTCTGCGCGGCCCACTGGACGACCGACTCCGGCAGGCCGGTCGCCTGCACTACCTGGTCCACGGTCGCGCCGAGGCCGATGCGCTCGCGTGCCATCCGGAACCACTGCTCGGAGTGCCGGGCCTCGTGGTAGACCGCGCTGACCTGCCAGGCCTGCTGGTCGGCCGTGGCGTTGTCGGCCACGTCCATGCTGTACGGCGACTCGCCCAGCTCCATCTCCCAGGTCTGGAAGGCGAAGACGGCGCCGGTGCCGTGCGCCGCGTTGAACCGCCAGCCGACCTGCGGGACGCCGACCGCCTGCAACTGCTCGTTGACGTCGGCGACCACCCCGGCGGCCCGGTCCTGCGGGCTCATGCAGCCGTTCGCGTCGCCCCAGGTGTGGCGCACGTACTCCTGGATGTTGCTCGGCTCCTGGATCCCGGTCATGCGTCCTCCTGGGGGAATCTCGCTCCTCCCCAGTGTGGGCGGAAGATAGCGGACAGATGACCGCCTGCCGGGCGTGCGTCGGGGCGGCGGGATCTGCCCGAAAGGGGAGCCCGCCGACGGGCCGGGGACGGCGCGGGCCGGTAGCCATCCGGGTTACCGCGCGCCCGCCATGGTCCCCACGGCGTGGAGCGTCGAAGTCCGTCAGTGGTTGTCTCTATGCTTCCCGGCATGCCGCAGCCCGGAGCGAGCACCCTGGGTGGTGACGGATGGGCGCTCCATCGGGGCGACGCGCTTGGGGCGTACCCGAGCTGGCCGGTGCCAGCCGTCATCGTGAGCGACGGCGCGTACGGCGTGCGTGGGTTTCATGGCGACACGGTGGGGCCCGGGGACCTCGTCGAGTGGTATCGACCACACGTCGAGGCGTGGTCGCTGGCGGCGGCGCCCGGCACCGTCCTGTGGTTCTGGAACACCGAGGTGGGTTGGGCCACCGTGCATCCGCTGCTTGTCGAGAGCGGCTGGGACTATGTGCAGGCCGTGGTCTGGGACAAGGGGATCGCGCATGTAGCCGGCAACGTCAACGGTCGGACGCTGCGGCGGTTTCCCGTCGTCACCGAGGTCGTCGTCCTCTACCAGCGACGGTTCGAGATCGACACGCCGGACGCGGGGCGGATGACGGTTCAGCGATGGCTCCGGCACGAGTGGCTGCGGGCCGGTCTCCCCTTGAGCCGCAGTAATGAGGCGTGCGGGGTCGCCAACGCCGCCACCAGGAAGTACCTGACGCAGGACTGGCTGTGGTACTGGCCGCCAGCAGACATGATGGAGAAGCTTGTCAGGTACGCGAACGAGCACGGCGGCGAGCCGGGTTGGCCGTATTACTCATTTGATGGTCGGCGACCGGTTACCGCGAAAGAGTGGGCAGCACTTCGATACAAGTGGAGGCACGTCCACGGACTTACCAATGTATGGCGGCACGGGCCGCTTCACTCGGAAGAGCGGGTACGAGGCGGCGGTCGCCGGTCGGCACCTCGCGTCCACAACCCAAGCGCGCGATCCACTACACATCTCAACCAGAAGCCGCTTGAGCTGATGCGCCGGGCGGTCAGCGCCGTGACCGAGCCCGGCGATGTTATGTGGGAGCCATTTGCTGGTCTAGCTACAGCTAGCGTCGCGGGTCTCGGGTTGGGCTGCCGGGTCTACGCGGCCGAGATCGACCCCGAGTTCGCCGAGATCGCAGCTCAGCGCCTGCGGTCAGCGGTTACCGCGCAGGCTCTCCAGGATGCCAGCGAATGCCTCCGCTAGGGTCGAGTAGTTGATTCTGTTTTCGGTGTAGGGGCAGGACAACGTCACGATCGCTTAGTGGCTGCCCTGCGGCGTCCGGATGTAGCACGATGATCAAGCTGGCGGCGGGTGGGCTGAGGGTCAACGGTCGGCGTGGCGGACGTGCTGACAGCAGGGTCGATCCCAGCAGCGTTGAGATACTTGTATGGGTACATTGAGGTCTGCGTGCTCAGGGAAGAACGCCGGTGCCCGAGATTTCCAATTTTGGCCTGTATGCAGCGACCCGTCGTGATGCCCGAGCAGGTGTCACCACGTGTGCAGGAGGGGGCATGACTTGTTCTTCCGGAAGAAGCGTAGGAAGGTCGACCCCGCACAGCAGGGCGCAGGGTATCTGGTGCTCGACGGCGACTGGACCGGCGAAATCTACACCCATAGGCCCATCAAGGTCGCCGCAGCGCTCGATGTTCAGGTGTTCCTCGAACAACGCCCGATGCCGTCGATCTGGCCTGACGATAAGGAGTTCAACGCATGGGTCGCTGGGAGCGACGACCTCATGCGCCGGCTGTGGGTTATCGTGGTGCTGCATCACCCGAACCCGGACGTCCGAGTCCAATGCCTGCGTTCTCCGTACATCGAAGGTGCCCTGCACGCGGCCATGGTGGCCGACCTGCTGATCGATTCGCATGCGGCGGACGCGGCCGCCGATGCCGTGTGGCGTATGGACGACTCCAGCGTTCGCGTCGTGCTCAATGTCGTGCTCTCCCGTGGCCTTGTGCCCTCCGGGTTCTCACCGCAACAGACGAACCGCGCCGTCGAGCTGCTGCGCTCCACCTGCCCGCAGCAACGACGAGAGTTCTTCGAAGCAGAGATCTTCGGCCACCACTACGAGCAGATCTCGGTAGATCTCGTTGAGCTTGTAGAGGCCGCGACACGCAGGTATGAGACACTCAGTCGAGAGCAACAGGAGCGCTGGCACGATCTGAGGTACCTGGATGAGCTGGTGCGCGGTGGCACGCCTTTGGAGTGGCTGGCCGACATTGTCGAGATCAGAGCCATCGGACACCGGCTCAATGCTGAGGGCGGGTTCCCACTGATGCAGGCGGTGGCCCAGCGGGTCGGCGAGCTAAGCGAGCACCGGATGGCCGCGCGCAACCTCGACAGGTGGTTTTGGGACCGAATCGGTGACTGGCTGGGCTAAACGCCTGCCTTACTTGCCTCCAACGGCCACCAGAGATCCGTGAGCGTTTGGTTCGTCTGGTGTTGCGGATGAGACTGGGATCAAGGTCGCCTGGAACACCGTGAGTCTTATATATGCAGCCACCTGCGTTGGCGAGCGGGCGTGGGGGTGGCCGAGCGTGGGGACGGCGCGAGGCCGGCAGCCATTCGGTTACCGGCCTCTACTACTCGCCTCGGTCGGACGCCTTGGTCGGACGTCCTAGTCAGATGTTTCAGCCAGACGTCCCGGTCAGACGTCGTAGTACATGGCGAACTCGTGGGGGTGCGGGCGGAGCCGGATCGCGTCGACCTCGTTGACTCGCTTGTACTCGACCCAGGTCTCGATCACGTCCGGGGTGAAGACGCCGCCTTCCAGCAGGTACTCGTGATCCTGCTCCAGGTTGGTCAGCACCGCCTCCAGCGAGGCCGGCACCTGCGGCACGGCCTTGGCCTCGTCCGGCGCCAGCTCGTAGAGGTCCTTGTCGATCGGGGCCGGCGGCTCGATCTTGTTCTTGATGCCGTCGATGCCGGCCAGCATCATCGCGGTGAACGCCAGGTAGGGGTTGCAGGACGGGTCCGGCACCCGGAACTCCACCCGCTTGGCCTTCGCGTTCGCCCCTGTGATCGGGATCCGGCAGCAGGCGGACCGGTTGCGCTGGCTGTAGACCAGGTTGACCGGCGCCTCGTAGCCGGGCACCAGCCGGTGGTAGGAGTTCGTCGTCGGGTTGGTGAACGCCAGCAGCGACGGGGCATGCGCGAGCAGGCCGCCGATGTAGAAGCGGGCCGTGTCGGACAGGCCGCCGTAGCCGACCTCGTCGTAGAACAGCGGTGAGCCGTCCTTCCACAGCGACTGGTGGCAGTGCATGCCCGAGCCGTTGTCGCCGAACAGCGGCTTCGGCATGAAGGTCACCGTCTTGCCGTGCTGCCAGCCGACATTCTTGACGACGTACTTGAACAGCATCAGGGAGTCGGCCGCGCGCAGCAGCGAGTCGAACTTGTAGTTGATCTCGGCCTGGCCGGCGGTGCCGACCTCGTGGTGCGCCCGCTCCACCTCCAGGCCGACCGCCTGCAGCGTGCTCGACATGGCGTCGCGGATGTCGGCGTACTGGTCGTACGGCGGCACGGGGAAGTACCCGCCCTTGTAGCGGACCTTGTAGCCCTTGTTGCCGCCCTCCTCCTCGCGGCCGCTGTTCCACTGGCCGGTCTGGGAGTCGACGTAGTAGTAGCCGGAGTTCTGGGTGGTGTCGTAGCGCACCGAGTCGAAGATGTAGAACTCCGCCTCGGCGCCGAAGTAGGCTGTGTCGGCGATGCCGGAGCCGCGCAGGTACTCCTCGGCCTTGCGCGCGATGTTGCGCGGGTCGCGGCTGTAGGCCTCGTGGGTGAGCGGGTCGTGGATGAAGAAGTTGATGTTGAGCGTCTTCTCGGTCCGGAACGGGTCCAGGACGGCGCTGGTAGTGTCTGGCAGCAGCAGCATGTCCGACTCGTGGATCTGCTGGAAGCCGCGGATCGACGAGCCGTCGAAGGCGAGCCCGTCTGAGAACACCGACGCCGTGAACGACCCGACCGGCACGTTGAAGTGCTGCATGATGCCGGGCAGGTCGCAGAACCGGACATCAACATACTTGACGTCGTTGTCCTTGATGTACTTCAAGACCTCGTCGGGGCTGCTGAACATCCGTCCTCCGGGAAGACTCGTCAAATAGGGCGAAGGTATGGCCGGTGTATTGCCTGGTCATGTCCCGCTTGTTTCGCCCAGGTTACGAGGCCCGGGTAACTCCTGGGTAGTCCCACGGGTGCATCGGAGCGTACTCCCCGGGCGCGCGGGGCTACGCTGTCGCCGTGACCTCGGGTATCGACGTTCCCCGCGGCCGCCGGCTCGGCCTGCCGGCGGAGGGCCCGGGCTCGCTGGCGCCGCTCGGGCCGCGGGTCGGCGCCTACGCCGTCGACGTGCTGCTGTCCGCGCTGGTCGCCGGGCTCCTCACCGCTCCTGACCTGCCGCGGAACTGGAGCCTGGTGGTGTTCTTTGGCTCGTACACGTTCTTCACCGCGACGTTTGGGCAGACGCCGGGGATGCGGCTGTGCGGGCTGGCGCTGACCCGGGTTGACGGCGGCCCGCGGGTCGGGCTGTGGCGGGTCGGTTTTCCGCGGGCCGTGCTGCGGACCTTCGCCCTGCTGCTGGTGGTGCCCGCGCTGATCTGGGACGCCGACCGGCGCGGGTTGCACGACCGGATCACCGGCACCGCCGTCGTCCGCGCCTAGCTGTGGCCGCAGGTGCACCCCAAGAGGTCACCACACGGGCGGTCCGGGCAACGTGAGGTCACCACAACGCCGAGTGGTCACCACACCGGACGGCGGCTAGCGGCGGCGGATGGTGCGCTGGATGCCGGTCATGCCCCTGGCGTTCTTCGGCATCGGGCCCTTCGGCATGGCCAGCTTGGTGCCGCCGAGGGCGGCCAGCCGCTTCTCCAGCACGCCGACCTGCTTCGCGGACAGGTTGGCCGGCAGCTTGACCAGATGCGCCTGCAGCCGCCGCAGCGGGATCTGGCCCTCGTCCCGGCCGACCACGACGTCGTAGATCGGGGTGTCGCCGACGATCCGGGAAACCTTCCTCTTCTCCTGCGAGAGCAGGCCCTTGACCCGGTGGTCGGCCCCCTCGCCGATCAGGATCACGCCCGGCCTGCCGAGCACCCGGTGCACCGCGTCGAGCTGGGTGTTGCCCGCCACGGCCGGGGTGACCCGCCAGTTGCCGCGCATGTTCTGCAGCACCCAGACAGCCGCGCCGGGCTGCCCCTCGGCCTCGCTGAACGCAGCCTTCTGTGCCCGCCGGCTGAACACGACCAGCGCCGACATGACGCCCAGCGTCAACCCCATCAGCAGCGCGACCGGCCACCACACGCCCAGCAGGGCCAGCCCGCTGAAGAGCACCGCGAACACCGCGACGAAGGTGAGGACCAGCCACCAGATCAGCCGCGAGTCGCGCTGCCGGGTAACCGTGAAGGCCATCCGGATCTGCGCCCAGCGCTCCTTGCGTGCCACCTTCTTCGCGGCCCGCAGCGCCTTCTTGTTCGCCCGCTTGTCGGCACGGCTGAGCTTGGTCGGGTCCTTGGCCATGGCGTCAGCATAGAACCGGCGCGGCCGCCGTCCGAACTGGCGGCACGGCTGCCGCCGGCTATCCGGCGCGGGCCGCGACCGCCTGCCGGTATAGCTTCCCGGCCCGGTAGCTCGACCGCACCAGCGGCCCGGACAGCACCCCGGCGAAGCCCATCGCCTCGGCCTCGGCGGCCAGCTCCGCGAACTCCTCCGGCCGGACCCAGCGCTCGACCGGGTGGTGCCGCGCCGACGGCCGCAGGTACTGCGTGATGGTCACCAGCTCGCACCCGGCGTCGTACAGGTCGCGCAGCGCCGCCGTGATCTCGGCCCGCTCCTCGCCCAGCCCGAGGATCAGGTTCGACTTGGTGACCAGCCCGGCCGCACGCGCCTGCCGAAGCACGTCGAGGCTGCGCTCGTACCGGAAGCCCGGCCGGATCCGGCGGAAGATCCGCGGCACCGTCTCGACGTTGTGCGCCAGCACCTCGGGGCGCGCGCCGAACACCTCGGCGAGCAGCGCCGGCTCGGCGTTGAAGTCGGGGATCAGCAGCTCGACGCCGCAGCCGGGCACCACGCCGTGGATCTGCCGGACCGTCTCGCCGTACAGCCAGGCGCCGCCGTCGGCAAGGTCGTCGCGGGCGACCCCGGTGACGGTGGCATACTGCAGGCCCATCGCGGCGACCGACCCCGCCACCCGGCGCGGCTCGTCGCGGTCGAGCTCCGCAGGCCGGCCGGTGTCGATCTGGCAGAAGTCGCAGCGCCGGGTGCACTGGTCGCCGCCGATGAGGAACGTCGCCTCGCGGTCCTCCCAGCATTCGTAGATGTTCGGGCAGCCGGCCTCTTCGCAGACCGTGTGCAGTCCCTCGCGGCGGACCAGGGAACGCAGCGCGGTGAACTCCGGGCCGGTGCGCAGCCGGGTCTTGATCCACGGCGGCTTGCGCTCGATCGGCGTCTGGGCGTTGCGGACCTCCAGGCGCAGCAGCCTGCGGCCCTCCGGCGCGATCGTCACGCTGTCCAGCGTACGGGCGGCCGACCCGCTACGCCGGCACCGGGGGCAGGCCGGCGATGGCGTCCTTGAGGGTGGCCTCGGGCAGCTCGTGGTCGACCAGCTCACCGGCCAGGTAGGCGCCGTACGCGGGCAGGTCAAGGTGACCGTGGCCGCACAGCGCGGTGAGGATGACCTTCGGCTCGCCGGTCTCCGCGCAGCGCAGCGCCTCCTCGATGCAGGCGGCGAGGGCGTGGGTGGGCTCCGGCGCCGGGACGATGCCCTCGGCCCGGGCGAACCGCACGCCGGCCTCGAAGCACTCCCGCTGGGTCTTGGCGACCGCGTCGAGCAGACCGAGCTCGTAGAGGTGGGAGATCAACGGCGACATGCCGTGGTAGCGCAGCCCGCCGGCATGGATCGGGTCGGGGATGAAGTCGTGGCCGAGGGTGTGCATCTTGACCAGCGGGGTCATGCCGGCTGTGTCGCCGAAGTCGTAGGCGTAGACGCCCCTGGTCAGAGAGGGGCAGGACGCCGGCTCGACCGCGAGAAGGGTCGGGTCGATCCGGCTGGCCAGCTTCTCGCGGAGGAACGGGAAGGCCAGGCCGGCGAAGTTGGAGCCGCCGCCCGTGCAGCCGATGATCAGGTCGGGGGTCAGGCCGATCGCGGCGAGCTGCGCCAGGGCCTCCTCGCCGATCACAGTCTGGTGCAGCAGGACGTGGTTGAGGACGCTGCCGAGGGCGTACTTCGTGTCGTCGGACTGGGCGGCGACCTCAACCGCCTCGCTGATCGCGATGCCGAGGCTGCCGGGGGAGTCGGGGTCGGTGGCCAGGACGGCGCGGCCGGCGGCGGTGCGGTCGGACGGGCTGGGGTGCACCGTGCCGCCGTAGATCTCCATCATGATCTTGCGGTAGGGCTTCTGGTCGAAGCTGGCGCGGACCTGCCAGATCTCGCAGTCCAGGCCGTACTGGGCGCAGGCGAAGGCGAGCGCCGTACCCCACTGGCCGGCGCCGGTCTCGGTGGTGAGCCGGCGGACGCCGGCTGCGGCGTTGAAGTAGGCCTGGGCGACGGCGGTGTTCGGCTTGTGCGAGCCGGCGGGGGAGCCGCCCTCGTACTTGTAGAAGATCTTGGCCGGGGTGCCGAGGGCGCGTTCCAGCCGGTGGGCGCGGTAGAGCGGGGACGGCCGCCAGAGCCGGTAGACGTCGAGCACCTCGTCGGGAATGTCGATGTAGCGCTCGGCGCTGACCTCCTGCTCGATCAGCGCCATCGGGAAGAGCGGGGCGAGGTCGTCCGGGGTGATCGGCTGGAGCGTGCCGGGGTGCAGGACGGGCGGCGGCGGGCTGGGCAGGTCGGCGAGGACGTTGTACCAGCGCCGGGGGATCTCCGACTCGTCCAGCGTGATCTTCGTCGGCTCGGTCATGGCCCCGACGTTAACCCCGCCCGGCTGGTGCCGCCGGGTGACGCCCGAGTCAGGTGATCTTCCACAGCCGTACGGTGTGGTCCCTGCTGCCGGTGGCGAGGGTTTTGCCGTCCGGGCTGAACGCCACGGTGTAAACCGTGGCGGCGTGGCCTTGAAGGGGCTGACCGACGGGTT
The DNA here is from genome assembly GCA_035476575.1 of Mycobacteriales bacterium. GTDB lineage: Bacteria > Actinomycetota > Actinomycetes > Mycobacteriales > JACQDL01 > DATILL01. The sequence goes on along the minus strand of DATILL010000070.1, from coordinate 29,105 downwards.
GACCGGTGGTTGGGTTCCACAGCCGTACGGTGTGGTCCCTGCTGCCGGTGGCGAGGGTTTTGTCGTCGGGGCTGAACGCCACGGTGTAAACCGTGGCGGCGTGGCCTTGGAGGGGCTGACCGATGGGCTTGCCGGTGGTTGGGTTCCACAGTCGTACGGTGTGGTCGCTGCTGCCGGTGGCGAGGGTTTTGCCGTCCGGGCTGAACGTCACGGTGTAAACCGTGCCGGTGTGGCCTTGGAGGGGTTGGCCGATGGGCTTGCCGGTGGTGGGGTTCCACAGTCGTACGGTGTGGTCGTAGCTGCCGGTGGCGAGGGTTTTGCCGCCCGGGCTGAACGCCACGGCGTTGACGGAGTCGGTGTGGCCGGTGAGGGGTGAGCCGATGGGTTGGCGGGTGATGGGGTTCCACAGCCGTACGGTGCCGTCGCCGCAACCGGTGGCGAGGGTCTTGCCGTCCGGGCTGAACGCCACGGCGTTGACGGAGTCGGTGTGGCCGGTGAGGGGTGGGCCGAAGATAGGGTCGGTGTGGCCGGTGAGGGGTGAGCCGATGAGCTTGCCGGTGGTGGGGTTCCACAGCCGTACGGTCTTATTGCCGCTGCCGGTGGCGAGGGTCTTGCCATCGGGGCTGAACGCCACGGCGTAGACAGGAGCGTTGCCGGGCAGTATCCGGATGAACGTCCCACCACGTATGAGAACCAGTGGGAGGTACCCACTGTGTGGACTGCTGGGCCACCGAGCCACGGTGATCGTTCCCGCGAGCAGGATGACCGCTGCGGCGATCGTTATGCGGACGCGGGGCAGCGCTGGGCGCACCCGCGGCAGGGCTGTCCTGACCCGGGTGGCCGGGCCGGTGCGGCTCGACCGGGGTGCCGGTGGACTGGGTGGGGGCTTCGGTGGCCGGGCCTGTGGCGGGGACGGTGCCTTGGGCGCTGGCTCGGGTCGTGGGCCGGTGGCCGGCACTGGTCGGCTGGTCGGGGCGTGGGCGTCGAGCAGGGTGCGGGCGGCGGTGGCGACCCGGGGGTTGTCGTGGTCGGCGACCTCGTGGAGTGCCTGGCGGGCGGCCAGCACCCGGGCTGGGTCGGGGTCGGTGAGCCACTCGCCGAGGGTCTTGACGGCGCCGAGCCGGATGGCCGGGAAGTTGCTGTCCAGGCTGGTGCGGATGCCCTCGGGCAGGGAGGCCGGCGTCACCATGATGCCCGTTGGGCTGCGGGCGAGCAGGATCTGGCCCTCGGCGCCGTACAGCCAGCGCTGCGGGGTCTGGCTCGCGGCGGCCACCCTGACCTGGTCGAACGCGTACGTGTAGGCCTCGTCGACGGAGACGTAGCCGTCCCGGTCGGTGTCCGCGGCGCCAGAGCGCATCCCGTCGACCAAGGCTCCGGTGAACACCGACCCGGTGACCGAGCCGGTCACGCTGTCGCCCTCAAAGGAGTACTCGGTGGCTCGGGACGCGGTGAGGACCACTCGGCCGCTGCCCTGCGCATGGAAGCGGCGCTCCAGCCCGAGGTCGTCGTTCCCCTTGCTGCCGTGGGCGAACGCGCCGCTGAAGCAGCAGTCAAGGATGACGACCTGCCGCCGAGCCCGGCAGTCCTCCAGTTGCTCCAGCAACCATTGCGCTTCCACGCCTGTCGCCGCCAGCCGGGACTTGACCGTGTCGGTGGCGGCGAGGTACAGCTTTCGCCGGGCGTCGACCAGGCCGTGGCAGGAGAGATAGACCACCAACAGGTCGCTGGTGGCCCGGTCGGCTAGGAAGTCTTCGACGGCGAGCCGGACCTGGTGGGCGGTGCCGTCGGTCACCGTGGTGACCTCGAAGCCGCCGATCTCGGGGTTACCGAGGACGTCCGCCAGGGCGGTGGCGTCCTGGGCCGGCGCCCGGAGCTGCCGCAGCGCCGGGTCGCCGTACCGGCTGGTGGCGACCACTAACGCCGAGCGGCGCCCGGCGGGCAGCTCAGGCGCCGGCAGCGTGTCGCGCCAGCCAGCCATCAGCGGTCATCGCCGTCCGGCGCGGGCTCCGCATGGAGCCTCAGCTCGACACCGTCCCCCATGTCGACCTGCTTCCTCTCACCCTTCGTGGCGAATCATGCGCATAAGGCCACCCAGATAGTAGGGGGTCGGAGTGTACGCGCTGGCAGCGGTGCCAAGATCCGCAGGGCCGCGACCCTCGGCTCAGGTGATCTTCCACAGCCGCACGGTGTCATCGGCGCTGCCGGTGGCGAGGGTCTTGCCGTCCGGGCTGAACGCCACGGCATTGACCCAGTCGGTGTGGCCGGTGAGGGGTGGGCCGATGGGCTGGTGGGTGGTCGGGTTCCACAGCCGCACCCTGCCGTCCTCGCTGCCGGTGGCGAGGATCTTGCCGTCTGGGCTGAACGCTACGGCTCGGACGTGGCCGGTGTGGCCGGTGAGAGGTTGGCCGATGGGCTGGCGGGTGGTGGGGTTCCACAGTCGTACGGTGCGGTCGTCGCTGCCGGTGGCGAGGGTCTTGCCGTCCGGGCTGAACGCCATGGCTTGGATGGCGTCGGTGTGGCCGGTGAGGGGCGGGCCGATGGGCTGGCGGGTGGTGGGGTTCCACAGTCGTACGTTCTCATCGACGCCGGCGGTGGCGAGGGTCCTGCCGTCGCGGCTGAACGCCACGGACCAGACCCAGTTGGTGTGGCCGGTGAGGGGTGGGCCGATGGGCTGGCGGGTGGTGGGGTTCCACAGTCGTACGGTGTGGTCGTCGCTGCCGGTGGCGAGGGTCTTGCCGTCCGGGCTGAACGCCATGGCTCGGATGGCGTCGTTGTGGCCTTTGAGGGGTTGGCCGATGGGTTGGCCGGTGGTGGGGTTCCACAGTCGTACAGTGCGGTCGTCGCTGGCGCTGGCGAGGGTCTTGCCGTCCGGGCTGAACGTCACGGCTCGGACGGAGTCGGCGTGGCCGGTGAGGGGTGGGCCGATGGGCAGGCCGGTCGTGTAGTCCCACAGCCGTAAGGTGCCATCGCCGCTTCCGGTGGCGAGGGTCTTGCCATCCGGGCTGAACGCCACCGCGTACACGGCGGTGTTGCCGGTCAGCGCCTGGACGAACGTCGCACCATGAGAGCCAGTGGGCCAGGCGGCCACGAGGGCGACTGCCCCCGCGAGCAGGGCGACCGCTGCGGCGAGCGCTATGCGGGTGCGCGTGGTGAGGGTCGGGAGCACCCGTCGCAGGGTAGCCCTGGCTCGGGTGGTCAGGCTGGTCCGGCTTGGCCGGGATGTTGGTGGGCTGGGTGGGGGCTTCGGTGGCCGGTTCCGTGGCGGCGATGGCGCCTTGGCCATCGGCTCGGGTCGTGGGCTGGGGGCGTGGGTGTCGAGCAGGGTGCGGGCGGCGGCGCCGACCCGGGGGTTGTCGTTGTCGGCGACCTCTTGGAGGGTCTGGCGGGCGGCCAGCGCGCGGGCTGGGTCCGGGTCGCTGAGCCACTCGCCGAGGGCGTTCACTGCTCCGAGCCGCATGTCTGGCAGGGAGCTTTCCAGGCCGCCGCGGATGTCCGCGTGCAGCGGTGCCGGGGTGACGGCAACGCCGGCTGGGTTGCGTGCGAGGTAGATGCTGCCCTCGGCGCCGTACACCCAGCGCTGTGGGGTCTGGCTGCTGCTGACCGCCCTGACCTGCTCGAACGCGTAGGTGTAGGCGTCGTCGACGGAGATCAGCCCGTCATGGTCAGCGTCCGCCGCACCGGTGCGTAGGCCCTCGATGAGGGCGGTGGTGAAGACCGACCCTTCGCTGACCTGTCCGGCGATCGGGTCGCCTGCGAAGTCACTCTCGAAGGAGTACTCGTCGGCCTCCGAGGCGGTGAGCACCACCCGGCCGCGGCCGTGGAACCGCTGCTCCAGGCCGACGTCGGTGTCGCCCTTAATACGTGGGTCGAAGGCGCCGCTGAAGCAGCAGTCGAGGATGATCACCTGCCGGCGGGCGCGGCAGTCCTCCAGCCGGTCGAGCAGCCACCTGGACTCCACGGCGGTCGCCGCCAGCAGGTGCCTTTCCCCGTTCGTGTCGACCGTGGCGAAGTACAGCCGCTTCTGGATGTCACACAGGCCGTGGCAGGACAGGTAAACCACCAGCAGGTCGTTGGTGCTCCGGTCGGCGAGGAACTGCGCGACGGCAAGGCGGATCTGGTGGGCGGTGCCGTCGGTCACCGTGGTGACCTCGAAGCCGCCGATCTCGGGGTCGCCGAGTACGTCGGCCAGCGCGGCGGCGTCCTGGGCCGGTGCCCGGAGCTGTCGCAGCGCCGGGTCGCCGTACCGGCTGGTGGCGATCACTAACGCCGAGCGGCGCCCGGCGGGCAGCTCAGGCGCCGGCAGCGTGCCGAGCCAGCCAGCCATCGATGACCCTGTCCTGCTGCTCCGAGGTCACGCCGGTCAGCTTCAGCACGTCCCCGTCGATGTTGACCTCCACTGTCCGGTTTGTCCGCGACGCCCAGCCGCGGACGGCCGCCACCGCGGCCCGCAGCCCCTCCGGGCCGAGCCGCACCACCAGCTCGCCGAGGAGGGCACCGAGCCCCTTCGCCGGCCCGGGCGCCGCCTCGTCGTCCGGCGACTCGACCGAGGTCAGGTACGGCTCCAGCCCCCGCAGGTCCAGCAGCTCGGCCCGCAGCAGCCGGGTGAGCTCCGCCAGCTCCTCCGCGTCACCATCCGGCGCCGGCTCCACCCGCAGCCGCAGCTCGGCGTCGTCCCCCATCGTCGACCGCGTCCCCTCACCCTTCGTAGCACATCGTGTGCATAGCAACTCGCATACTAGGGCCCGCATACTAGGGCCGGGAGCGGGCGTGTCGGCGCCAGGGTGGCCACGATCGAGCCGGCCCGGGCTTACGCTCACCGGCATGGAGCTGCGGATCTTCGTCGAGCCCCAGCAGGGTGCCAGCTACGACCAGCAGGTCCGGTTCGCGCGGGCCGCCGAGGACGCCGGGTACGGCGCGTTCTTCCGGTCCGACCACCTCCTCCGGATGGGCGGCGGCGACCCGCTACCCGGCCCGACCGACTCCTGGGTGACGCTGGCCGGGCTGGCCCGGGAGACCTCGCGGATCCGGCTCGGCACGCTGGTCTCCTCGGCCACCTTCCGGCTGCCGGGGCCGCTCGCGGTCGCCGTGGCGCAGGTGGACCAGATGTCCGGCGGGCGGGTGGAGCTTGGCCTCGGCACGGGCTGGTTCGAGGCCGAGCACGCAGCGTACGGCGTCCCGTTCCCGCCGCTAGCCGAACGGTTCGAGCGGCTGGCCGAGCAGCTCGCGGTGATCACCGGGCTGTGGGAGACGCCCGTGGGGACGACGTTCTCCTACGACGGCACGCACTACCGGCTGGTCGACTCGCCCGCCCTGCCCAAGCCGGCGCAGCGGCCCCGGCCGCCGCTCCTGCTCGGCGGGCTGGGCGCGCGGCGGACTCCCGCGCTGGCGGCCCGGTACGCGGACGAGTTCAACGTGCCGTTCCAGCCGGCGGGCTTCGCGGCCGCGCAGTTCGACCGGGTGCGCGCCGCGTGCTCCGCGACAGGTCGCGACCCGGCGTCGATCCGGTGGTCCGCGGCGCTGGTGCTGTGCTGCGGCCGGGACGACGCCGAGGTGCGCCGCCGGGCCGCCGCGATCGGGCGGGAGCCGGCCGACGTCCGGGCGAACGGCGCCGCCGGAACGCCGGCCGAGGTGGTCGACACGCTCGGGCGGTATGCCGAGGAGACCGGGATCGACCGCGTGTACCTGCAGGCTCTCGACCTCGACGACGTGGACCACCTCGAGCTCGTCGCGGCCGAGGTGCTGCCGCACGTGTGACCGTGGTCGCCGCCCGCGGTCGCTACACGGGCACGGGGATGGCCCGCAGGATGGCGGGGAGGTGCCGCTCCACGGCGGTCGCGGCGTCGGTGACGGCGATGGTCCGGCCCGCCTCGGCGGTCAGCGACGTGACCCCGGCGTCGGCGATCCCGCAGGGCACGATCCGGTGGAACCAGGCCAGGTCGGGGTCGCAGTTCAGCGCGAAGCCGTGCATCGTGACCCGCTGCTTCACCCGGATCCCGATCGCCCCGACCTTGCGTGCCGGCCCGCGGTCGTCGGCGCCGACCCACACACCGCTGCGCCCCTCAACCCGCCCCGCCACGACGCCGAGCTCCCCGCACACCGCGATCAGCATCGCCTCCAGCCTGCGCACGTAGGCGACCACGTCGAGCGGCTCCGCAAGCCGGACGATCGGGTAGCCGACGAGCTGCCCCGGGCCATGCCAGGTGATCTTCCCGCCACGGTCGACGTCGATCACAGGCGTGCCGTCGAACGGCCGCTCCCACGGCTCGGTGCGCTTGCCCGCCGTGTAGACCGGCGGGTGCTCCAGCAGCAGCGCGGTGTCAGGGATCTCGTCCGCGACCCGGGCGGCGTGCAGGCGGCGCTGCTCGGCCCAGGCGTCCTCGTACGGCACCGCGGCCGCGCCGAACCCAGCCCGCACCACGACCAGCTCGTCCACACCGCGAGGCTACCCTCGCCCGGTGACCCGAGCTGGACCAGCGCCGGAGCCCGACATCGCGGGTAGGCTCCGGGCCGGCCTGGCCGCGCTGGCCGGGATCGGCCGCGACCCGACGACCGGCGGCTACCGGCGGTATGGGTGGACCGCGGCGGAGCTGGCCTGCCGGGAGTGGTTCCGGGCGGAGGCGGCGGTGCGCGGGCTGGACTGCCGCTCGGACGGCAACGGCAACCTGTGGGCGCTGTGGGGCTCGTCCTGGGCCGCGCTCCCCGACGGCGGCGGGGACGTGGTCGCCACCGGCAGCCACCTGGACTCGGTGCCGGACGGCGGCGCCTACGACGGCCCGCTCGGCGTGCTGTCGGCGTTCCTCGCGGTCGACCTGCTGCGCGCCCGGGGAATGACACCCACCCGGCCGATCGCCGTGGTCGCCTTCGTCGACGAGGAGGGCACCCGGTTCGGCGTGTCGTGCCTGGGCAGCCGGCTGCTCTGCGGGGCGATCGAGCCGGACCGGGCGCTGGCGTTGACCGACGCGGCCGGTGTGTCGCTGGCCGAGGCCATGCGGGCGGCAGGCGCCGACCCGGCGACGGCCGGGCTGGACCGGGCGCTGCTCGACCGGATCGGCGCGTTCGTCGAGCTGCACATCGAGCAGGGGCGCGGCCTGGCTGCCCTCGGCGGCCCGGTCGGTCTGGCCACCGGGATCTGGCCGCACGGGCGCTGGCGGTGCAGGTTCACCGGGCAGGCCAACCACGCCGGCACCACCCCGCTGGCGGACCGGTGCGACCCGATGCTCACCTTTGCCAACACGGTGCTCTCCGCGCGCAAGAAGGCCCGGCTGGCCGGCGCGCTGGCCACCTTCGGCCGGGTCAGCGTGACGCCCAACGGGACCAACGCCGTACCGTCCAGTGTGGACGGCTGGCTGGACGCCCGGGCCGCCGACGAGCAGACGCTGCACGAGCTGGTGGCCGAGGTCGGGCGGGCCGCGGCCGAGCGGGGCGGCCGGGACGGCGTGACCGTCGCGGTGACCGCCGAGTCGGTGTCGGCGGCGGTCACCTTCGACGCACGGTTGCGCACCCGGCTGGCCGGAGTACTCGCCGACCTGCCCGGCGGTGCGCCCGGTGGGGTGCCCGAGCTGTCCACGGGAGCCGGCCACGACGCCGGCATCCTCGCCGCGCTGGTCCCGAGCGCGATGCTGTTCGTCCGCAACCCCACCGGGGTCAGCCACAGCCCCGCCGAGCACGCCGAGGACGCCGACTGCGTGGCCGGCGTGCACGCCCTGGCCGCCGTACTGGCCGATCTGGCAGGCCTGGTCGACCCGGCTGGTGCTGTCCATAAGGCCGGACGATAGGCCCGAGGTCCGACAAAACTTCCGCCCGCGGTCCGGCCGGATGGCTTGCTGGTCACGCGCGCCGCCAGCTAGTGTTCGAACATATGTTCGAACAGGAGGTGGCTGCGGTGGGCTACCCGATGCGCTTCGGGGAGGGGCGGACGGCGGCAATCGGCTATCTCGCGGAGGCGTCCCGGCCCCGCGCCGGGGTGGTCATCGCGCATGACTGGTACGGGCACCTGCCACATCTGCGCCGCCGGTGCGACGCGCTCGCCGAGAGCGGGATCACGGCCCTGGCACCGGATCTGTACGACGGCAGGATCACCGCCTCGAACGCCGAGGCCGAGGAGCTGTTCCGCAACCTTGACACCGACCGGGCGCGTGACCAGCTCCTCGCCGCTGTCGGGTACCTGCACGGCCTGGGCGCCGAGCGGGTCGGGCTGGTCGGGTTCTCGATGGGCGGCTGGCTGGCGCTGCTGCTGGCGACGACCGGCGTCGCGGAGGCGGTGGTGGCGTACTACGCGACGCTGGAGAGCGACGAGTGGGCGCCGATCCCGTGCCCGGTGCAGCTCCATCTGGCCGAGCACGACTCCTGGGACCCGCCCGAGGCGCCGGAGGCGTTCGGCGAGTGGCTGGAGGCGAGCGGGACGCCGGTCGAGCTCTTCCGGTATCCCGGCTCACGGCACGCCTTCGCCAACGACGACCTGCCCGTCTACCGGGCCGGCTCGGCGGAGCTGGCCTGGACCCGCACGGTCCGGTTCCTCGGCGCACACCTGCTGTGGCGACCGCCGTGACCCTGTGGTGCCTTGTGCCCGGGTCCGGCGTCCAGGTGGCTCAGGCCCGGTGGCTCAGACCAGGCCGAGATCCGCCTCGAACTGGCCGCCCTCCAGCCGCTCCTTGACGGTGGTCAGGAAGCGGGCCGCGTCCGCGCCGTCGACCAGCCGGTGGTCGTAGGTGATCGCGAGGTAGACCATGGACCGCACCGCGACGACCTCGCCAAGGTCGGGGTCGCTGACGACGACCGGCCGCTTCACCACGGCTCCGGTGCCGAGGATGGCGACCTGCGGCTGGTTGATGATCGGGGTGTCGAACAGCGCGCCCCGGCTGCCGGTGTTGGTCAGCGTGAACGTGCCGCCGGTGAGTTCGTCCGGGCTGATCCGGTTGGCCCGGGTGCGCTCGGCGATGTCGGCGATCTTGCGGGCCAGGCCGGCCAGCTTGAGGTCACCGGCGTTGTGGATCACCGGCACGACCAGGCCGCGGTCAGTGTCGACCGCCACGCTGAGGTGCTCGGCCTCGTAGTAGGTCACGGTGCCCGCCTCGACGTCGATCGAGGCGTTGACCGTCGGATGCTGCTTGAGCGCCTCCACCGCGGCGAGCGCGAAGAACGGCAGGAAGGTCAGCCGAGCCCCTTCGCGGGCCTGGAAGCTGGCCTTCGCCTGGGCCCGGAGCCGGGCGATCTTGGTGACGTCGACCTCGACCACGGTGGTGAGCTGGGCGCTGACCTGCAGTGACTCGACCATCCGCTGGGCGATCAGCGAGCGCAGCCGGGACAACTTCACGGTGGTGCCGCGCAGCGCGCCGGCCGCGACGGACGGCGTCGCCGGGGCTGCTGCCGCGGGTGCGGGCGCCGCGACGGCCGGCTCCGGTGCGGCCGGCTGCTGGCTGCGTGCCGCCTCCAGGACGTCCTGCTTGCGGATCCGGCCGCCGACCCCGGTGCCCTTGACCTCGCCGAGGTCGACGCCGTGCTCGGCGGCGAGCTTGCGCACCAGCGGCGTCACGTACGCCGCGGCGAGCTCGTCCTCGCTCTCGCCCGGCCGGTCCTCGGTGTACTGCGCGGCGGCGGCCGGTTGGGCCGGCGGTGCCGCCGCAGCCGCGGGTGGCCGGCTGGGTGCGGCCGGCTGAGTGGGTGCGGCGGGCTCCGGCGCTGGCGCCTGCGCTTCCGGCTCGGCCGGCGGGGCTTCGGCCGGCGGGGCCTCGGCGGGCGCGGCCGGAGCTGCCGCCGTCGCGGCGCTCGCCTCGTCGATGACGGCCAGCTCGACGCCAACCTCCACGGTCTCGTCCTCGCCCACCTTGATCGCGGTGAGCACGCCGCCGGCCGGGGAGGGGATCTCGGTGTCGACCTTGTCGGTGGAGACCTCGAGCAGTGGCTCGTCGGCCTCGACCCGGTCCCCCTCCTTCTTCAGCCAGCGGGTAACGGTGCCCTCGGTGACGCTCTCGCCGAGGCGGGGCATCGTGACGGAGACCGGCATGGGTCTGCGACTCCTTTGCGTTCCAAGCTTGGCTGGCGGGGTGGGCGAGCGGTCAGGTGTGCCAGAGGTTCAGGTGTGCATGTGCAGCGGCTTGCCGGCCAGCGCCAGGTGCGCCTCGCCGACCGCCTCGGACTGGGTGGGGTGCGGGTGGATGAGCTGGGCGACCTCGCCGGGCAGGGCCTCCCAGTTGTAGATCAGTTGGGCCTCGGCCACCAGCTCGCCGACCCGGCTGCCGACCAGGTGCACGCCGAGCACGGGACCGTCCTTCACCGAGACCAGCTTGACCGCCCCGGCGGTCTTGAGGATCTGGCTCTTGCCGTTGCCGCCAAGGTCGTAGGTGAGGGTGGCGATCTTGTCCGCACCGTACTTCTCGACCGCCTGCGCCTCAGTCAGCCCGACCGAGGCGACCTCTGGCTCGCAGTAGGTCACCCGCGGCACCCCGGCGTAGTCGATCGGGACGACGGGCAGCCCGGCCAGCCGCTCAGCCACCAGGATCCCTTCGGCGAAGCCGACGTGGGCGAGCTGCAGCGTCGGGATCAGGTCACCGACCGCGGAGATGGTCGGGATGTTGGTGCGGCAGTACTCGTCGACCTTGACGAACCCGCGCTCCAGCTCCACCCCGACGGTGTCGTAGCCGAGGCCGGCCGAGACCGGCCCGCGGCCGACCGCCACCAGCAGCAGCTCGGCCTCGATCGCCGCGCCGCTCTCCAGCGCCACCCGGACTCCGGTGCCGGTCCGCTCGACCCCGGCGAAACGGGCGCCCAGCGTGAACCCGATGCCGCGCCGCCGGAAGGCCCGCTCCAGCAGCTTCGAGCTGGCCTCGTCCTCCAGCGGGACCAGGTGCGGCAGCGCCTCGACGATGGTCACCTCGGCGCCGAAGGACCGCCACACGCTGGCGAACTCCACGCCGATCACGCCGCCGCCGAGCACCACCACCGAGGCCGGCACCCGGTCCAGCGTCAGGGCCTGGTCGGAGGTGATCACTCGCTCGCCGTCGATCTCCAGGCCGGGCAGCGACCGGGCGTAGGAGCCGGTGGCCAGCAGCACGTGCCGGCCCTCGTACGTCGTCTCGCCCACCCGCACCGTGGTCGGCGAGACCAGCCTGCCCTCGCCCTCGACGAGCTGGACTTGGCGGCTCCTGACCAGCCCGGCCAGGCCCTTGTAGAGCCGGCTGACCACGCCGTCCTTATAGGCGTTGACCGCCGCGACGTCGATCCCGTCGAAGCTGGCCCGCACCCCGAACTGCTCGCTCTCCCGGGCCAAGTCGGCGACCTCGGCCGCGTGCAGCAGGGCCTTGGTCGGGATGCAGCCCCGGTGCAGGCAGGTGCCGCCGACCTTGTCCTTCTCGATGAGGACCACGCTCAGGCCGAGCTCGGCGGCGCGCAGCGCGCAGGCGTACCCGCCGCTGCCGCCGCCAAGAATGACGAGGTCAACGCTCGTGTCCGCCACAGATGCTCCTCGACTGCTTCCGACGTCGGTCGTCAACGGCGTCGCGACCGGGGGCTTCATCCATTTTGGCACTGTGCGCGGGTCCGTGGTGACGTGGGTGGGCGATGCCCGGCGCGGTGCCGCCGGCACGCCCGCGGCGTGGGAAGCTGGTTCATACACGGCATGGTGGATCGGTGGGAAGGGGCCCGGCGGTGGGGTTGTTCCGGCGGCGAAAGCAGCGGACCGGCCAGGTGCGCCGGGCCAGTGGTGAGGACCAGGCACATCTTGAGCAGTTCGCCCTGTCGCGCCGCGGGGTGGAGGCCTACCTGGAGCCGCGGACCGCGGTCACCGAGACCACGGTCGTGCTGGTCGCCGCGGATGGCGAGTGGACCCGGCGCCGCATCTCCGGGCCGGGGGCCGCCCATGACCTGGGCCGCAAGCTGGGCATCCCGGTCTACGACGCCAACCTGGTCGGCTACCCGAGGCGGATGCGGGAGTGGACCGCCCGGCGCAAGGCGGCCGGCGACACCGGCGTCCCGCGGGCCGACCCGGGCCAGCCGGTGTGAGCGCCGGCCAGCCCGGCGTGAGCACGGAGCGCGAGGGCGAGCCGCCGGTCGACCCCGAGGTGGCGGTCACCGGGCGGTCGCCGGTGCCGCGCTGGGCGGTGCCGGTGTTCCTGCTGGCCGCCGCCGCGCTGCTGCCGTGGATCGTCTGGCTCTCCCTGACGCTGCCGCGGCGGGCCGAGGCCCGGCATTACCGGCTCGCCTGGGTCGGCTTCGACGTCGGCATGGTGTTCCTGCTGGGCATCCTCGGCTGGCTGGCGCGCAAGCGGTCGCCGCGGGTCGAGCTGGCCGCCGCAGCGGCTACGACGTACCTGCTGATCGACGCCTGGTTCGACGTGGTGACCGCTGCCTCGGATAAGGACCTGCTGGGCGCCGCGGCGGCGGCGGTGATCCTAGAGCTGCCGCTCGCCGCCATGTGCGGCTGGGTCGCCCTGCACGCCGAGCAGGTCCGGCGCGAGGGCATCCGCGAGCTGTGGCGGCACGCCCAGCGAGCGAGCACCCCGCCGCGGCTGCGGTACCGCCGTCGCCGGCCGGACGGGCCGCCGGGCTGAGCTGGGCTGAGCTGGGCTGGGGCTGGCCGCTCAGCCGTTCGCCGCGATGTCCTCGAGGGTGGCCAGCAGGGTCCGGACTGGTACGCCGGTGCCGCCCCGGGGGGTGTGCCCCCACGGCTCGCCGGTGTTGTACGCCGGCCCGGCCACGTCGATGTGCGCCCACGGTAGGCCGTCCGGCACGAAGCTGGCGAGGAACTGCGCGGCGGCCAGCATGCCGCCGTTGCGGCTCCCGGTGATGTTGGCCAGGTCGGCCACCGGGGAGTCCAGGTCGGCGCGCAGCTCGGCCGGCAGCGGCATCGGCCACATGTTCTCCCCGGCCAGCCCGCCGGCCGCCACCACCCGGTCGCGCAGCCCCTCGCTGCCCATCACCCCGGCGGTGCGGGTACCCAGGGCCACGAGCTGGGCGCCGGTCAGCGTCGAGGTCTCCAGCAGGTACGTCGGGTTGTCCTCGGCGGCCCGGACGATCGCGTCGGCCAGGATCAGCCGCCCCTCGGCGTCGGTGTTCAGCACCTCGACCCGCCGGCCGCCGTACATGGTGAGCACATCCTGCGGCCGGTACGCCGAGCCGCTCGGCATGTTCTCCACCATCGGGATCGTGGCGATGACCTCCAGCGGCAGGGCGTGCGCCGCGACCAGCGTCATGGTGGCGATCACCGCCGCGGCCCCGCTCATGTCTGACTTCATCGACTCCATCGAGGCCGCCGGCTTGATCGACAGCCCGCCCGAGTCGAACGTGACGCCCTTGCCGACCAGCGCCACGGTGGCCTTCGCCGTCGTTCCGCGGTAGCGCATCCGGACCAGCCGCGGCGGCCGGGCCGAGCCCATCCCGACGCCGAGGATCCCGCCGAAGCCGGCCTTCTTCAGCGCCTTCTCGTCCAGCACCTCGACCTCGAGCCCGGCGGTGCGCCCGGCCGCCGCGGCCTGGGCCGCGAGCTCGGCCGGGTACAGGTCGTTCGGCGCCGTGTTGATGAGGTCCCGGGCCAGCGTGACGGCGTCGGCGACCGTGCCGGCCCGCGTGGCCGCGGCCCGGCTGGCCCGGTCCTTCGCGTCCGGCACGGCCAGCGACACCCGCTCCGGCGGCGCCGCGCCCGGGTCTGACTTGTAGCGGGTGAACCAGTACGCGCCGAGCAGCGCACCCTCGCCCGCGGCGGCCACCAGCGCCGGGTCGGCGTTCGCCCCGTTGACCAGGGCCAGCGTGGACAGCACCGACGACCGCCCGGCCAGCGCCCGGCTGGCCGCGCCCGCGGCCCGGCGTACCGCGTCCGGCGGGTAGCTCGCGCGCTGCCGGCCCAGCCCGGTCGCCGCGACCACCGGCGCCGGCAGCGCGCCCAGCGTGGCAAGCTTGACGACCTCGTCCTCCGCCCCGGTCGCGCCGAGGTCGGCCAGCGCCTCGGCGAGCCGGCCACCCAGGGCCTTGTCGACGTCCTCCGCGCCCGGTGCCAGCACCGGTCCGTCCGGACCGTGCGCCATGCCGATGACCAGCGCGTCGACGGCGGGGATGGGCATGGCGGTGTCACACAGGGCGAGGGTTGCCACGGCTGGTCCGTCCTTCACGTGAGCGGCGTTGCCACCATCCTCCCCGACCCGCGAGGAGCCTGGCTCCCCGGCCTCCCGGCGCGCCGGCCTAAGCTCGCCGGCATGGCCGAGCTGAGGACGTCACCGCTGCGCGACCGGCACCGCGCGCTCGGCGCGAAGCTGTCCGACTTCGGCGGCTGGCAGATGCCGATCGAGTACGCCGGGGTGCTGGCCGAGCACGCCGCCGTCCGTACGGCGGTCGGGGTCTTCGACGTCACCCACCTCGGCAAGGTGCGGGTGACCGGGCCCGGTGCTGCCGCCTTCGTCAACGCCACGCTGGCCAACGACCTCGACCGGATCGGGCCGGGCCGGGCGCAGTACACGCTGTGCTGCGACGACGCGACCGGCGGTGTCGTCGACGACCTGATCGCCTACCGGTACGGCGATGACCACGTCTTCCTGGTCCCGAACGCCGCCAACACCGCCGAGGTGGTCCGCCGGCTGGCTGCCGCCGCGCCGTCCGGCGTCAGCGTGACCGACGAGCACGAGCGGTACGGCGTGCTGGCCGTGCAGGGACCGCGCTCGGCCGAGGTGCTGGCCCGAGTTGGGCTACCCGCCGACCACGGCTACATGAGCTTCACGGTCTCGGCCTGGCCCGACCCGGACGGCACCGGCCAGGAGGTGGTGGTGTGCCGTACGGGCTACACCGGCGAGCACGGCTACGAGCTGCTGCCAGCCTGGGATGACACGCCCGCGCTGTGGGACGCGCTGCTCGCGGCCGGTGCTGACCTCGGCATCCGGCCGTGTGGGCTGGGCGCCCGGGACACGCTGCGCACCGAGATGGGCTACCCGCTGCATGGGCAGGACCTGTCGCTGGACATCACGCCGGTGCAGGCCAGGGTCGGCTGGGCGGTCGGCTGGGCCAAGCCGGCGTTCTGGGGCCGGGCGGCGCTGCTGGCGGAGAAGGCGGCCGGACCGGCCCGGACGCTGTGGGGCCTGGTGGCGCTGGACCGCGGCATCCCGCGGCCGCACATGGCTGTGCTGGCCGCGGCTGGGCCGTCGGCCCGGGAGAAGGTCGGCGAGGTCACGAGCGGCACGTTCTCGCCGTCGCTGCGCAAGGGCATCGGGCTGGCCCTGCTCAGCACCGCCGCCGGCCTCGGCGCGGGCGACGAGGTGGTCGTCGACGTGCGCGGCCGGGAGTCCCGGATGCGGGTGGTCAAGCCGCCGTTTATACAGGTCCACACCCGCTGACCGACCGGCCCCCCGCCCCGCCCCCTTCTCCCGACGATCATCGAGTTGTTGGGGTGATTGGAGATCATTTGACCCCACAACTCGATGATCGTCGGGACCGGGTTCAGTCGTCGTCGTAGGGCTCGGGTTTGGTCTCGTACTCGCGGCCGGTGGGGCTCCTCCAGCGGAAGGTGCCGTCTGTGTCTCGTACGACGGTCCAGCCGGCGGTGTGCTTGAGGCGGTGGTGCCTGCGGCAGATTGTGCCGAGGTTTGCCGCGTCGGTGGGACCATTCGGGAATGGGACGAGGTGGTCGATGTCGCATTGCTTGGCGGGCTTGCGACACCCCGGGAAACGACACGTCTTGTCCCGCGCCCGCACGAAGTCGGCCAATGCGGCCGGCGGGCGATAGGTTTTCCGGCCGTACTCGAGCAGGGCGCCGGTGGCCGGGTCGGTGAGCAGCCGCCTCCAGGTGCCGTCGGCGGCGAGCTCGCGGGCCATTGCGGCGGAGATCGGGCCGTACCCGGCGAGCTCGCCCGGCTTGTCATCGGCTCCGGCCAGTGTGGTGGCGGCGACGGTGACCAGTACGGTGGCGGCCGTCGCGGATGTGTCGTAGCAGGCCTTTCCGAGGAGCAGATCGACGAACACATCGGCGCGGCGCTGGTCCATTGTCCTGTCGTCCGAGCACATGCGGGCGAGGGTGTCGAGGCGTTGGTAGATGGCGGTGGCCTCGGGTGCGGTGACGGTGGCGGTGACCTCGGCCATGCCGTCCTCGACCGGGTACTCGACCACCTTCCGCTCGGCCGTGCGCTGCTCGTGCCGGGCCCGCGCGCCGTCGGGGTCGACGCGGAGGACCGCGCGCCGGACGGCCTGGCGGAGCTGGGGTGCGGTCTGCTCGGGTGCCCGGGCCAGGACCTTCTCTTCCACGGCGCGGGCGGCCTCGGGGGACAGCGGGTGGGTCAGCTCCTCCAGGACCCGGGCCTTGTACAGGTCGATCTCACCGCGTTCCAGCGCGGCCAGGGTGCCGGGGAGTCGTTCGACCAGCGATTCGGCCAGGTAGAGCCGGTTGCCGGCGGCGTTGCTGGTGATGCCCAGCTCCAGCGCGATCTCCTCGGCGGGGAACTCGGCCAGCGGCCCCTCCTTCACCCGCACCTCGGCGAACCGCGTGTACAGCCGCGCCTTCCACGCCTCCACCACCGCAGAAACCCGCTCCAGATCGTGAATGGCATTAAGACACTGGTCGGCGTCCAGGCCGTCGACACCGGCCGCGACCACCGCGGCCAGCGCCCTGTCGGGAGAGGAGGAGTCGAACATACGTTTGATTATCCCGGACGCACCGCGACAACTCAAGCCCAAAGCGAGGGAAAGCGCGACTGATTTCCGGCCCAAGGAACCGTCAACGCAAAGCGACCCGGGAGACCAAACGGGGCCGGGAACCCCACCCTCCGTTGGTGCCGCCTTTATCCCAACGCAACAACCAGCGCAAGGCGACCCGGGAGCCTAAACCGGGCCAGGCACTCCACCCTTCCGTCGCTGCGCTTTATCCCCCGCGCAGCCACAAAGCAAAGCGACCCGAGAAACCAAACTGGGCACGGCGATCAGCTCTGATCGTGCCATCCTGAAACCAGCGACAACACCTGGTACAGACCGGATCGCATCCCGATGCTGGTGCCGGCATCTCCTCCATCGGCGCTATGAATACCAGCCCGTAGATGACCCCGCTCACGGTCAACATCAACACCACTGGCACCACCGTCCGTACGATCATTTCTGTGGCCTGCCGGTGCGGGCGGCTAGGTCGCACAGGGCGTTGTAGACAACACGTCCACCCACGCACCCTCGTTTTCCACCCGCCGAGCACACCACGACAGCCGACGGTCTGCGCACGCGTACCGACTGGATCGCGATCAGAATAACTCCAGCCACGACCGCGCCGGACGGCTTCCTCTATGTCCTGTTGGTCGGGCTGCGGTTAGCGAGCTGGGACACGCTTGCTGCTAGGCGTTACGTAGCGTTTCTATGCCCTGTTGGTCGGGCTGCGGTTAGCGAGCGAGTACTTGAGCCGAGCACAACTCCTGGCTCTGTTTCTATGCCCTGTTGGTCGGGCTGCGGTTAGCGAGCAGGAGGACGGCCATGCCTGACACCCACGGCTGCCGTTTCTATGCCCTGTTGGTCGGGCTGCGGTTAGCGAGGGCTACATCACCTGGCTGACCCACGAGGCGTTTCTATGCCCTGTTGGTCGGGCTGCGGTTAGCGAGTCGAATCAACTCGCATCTAGAACCGGTCAGGGAGTTTCTATGCCCTGTTGGTCGGGCTGCGGTTAGCGAGGATCGACCACGCAAGCCACGTCGCTGGACGTGAGTTTCTATGCCCTGTTGGTCGGGCTGCGGTTAGCGAGGGCCGTCAAGCGGCTGTCGGGCAAACCGGATCTGTTTCTATGCCCTGTTGGTCGGGCTGCGGTTAGCGAGCGGGCTCTCAGACACCACCCAGGCGCACGCCTTGCGTTTCTATGCCCTGTTGGTCGGGCTGCGGTTAGCGAGTTATTGAAGCGGCTCAACTCGGACTTTGTCCGTTTCTATGCCCTGTTGGTCGGGCTGCGGTTAGCGAGGGTACGGCGTGTCGCGGGTGGTCTGAGCTGCGGTGATCGTACCGCCTTGCGAGCACCTCACCAACGACGATCTTCGGAAGATCGTCATCTCGGCGCCGGGCGACAGCGACATGGGCGCTGAGCTGCGGAAACGACCCCTGCGAGGACCGGGGCCGAAACGCCTGCCGTGGAGATGACCTGTACGGGTCATGCTCGGCCGGCAGCAGGGCTGGCCCGAGGCCGCCGGCCGCCATGGACGAGACGGGCCGAGGGCCAGCCGGACCGCGCCGAGGCCGTGCGTGGTCTGCGCGCACACCCCGCCGCGCAGCGCCCGCACCCCTTTCCCGAGGATCATCGAGTTGTTGGGGCGATTGGAGATCATCTGACCCCCACAACTCGATGATCGTCGGGAATCGATGATCGTCGGGGAAGTCAGTCGGGGTGGATGCCCCGCCGCAAGGTGGAGTCCCACAGCCTGTCGGGGAGCACACCGTGCGCGGTGACCAGCCCCCGCGCGGTGGCGCCGACCAGATAGCGGGTCCGCGGCGTGCGGGCGGCCAGCGCCTGCTCGATCACCGCGGCCACCTTCTCCGGCGACACCCCGGACAGCCGCCGCCGGAAGGTGCGCGCCATGGTGTCGCCCATCGCGGTCACCAGGTCGGCGTACGGCCCGTCCGGCGGCGCGGCCTCGCGCAGCGTGCGGCCGGCGGTCTCCTCGAACCCGGTGCGCACCGTCCCCGGCTCGATCAGCGACACCGCCACGCCGAACGGCCGCACCTCGTACCGCAGCGCATCGCTGATCGCCTCGACCGCGTACTTGCTGGCATGGTAGTAACCGCTGGCCGGAAAGGTGAGCCGGCCGCCCATCGAGCCGACGTTGACGATCCGGCCCCGCCCGGCCGCCCGCATCCCCGGCAGCACGAGCTGGCACATCCGGGCCAGGCCGAAGACGTTGGTCTCGAACTGCCGGCGGACCCGGTTCATCGAGACCTCCTCGACCGGGCCGTACTCGCCGTACCCGGCGTTGTTGACCAGCGCCCAGACCGCGCCGTGGTCCCGCTCCACCTCGGCGACGGCGGTGGCCATCGAGGCCTCGTCGGTCACGTCCAGCGGGAGCAGCCGGCAGCCGGCGCGCTCCAGGTCGGCGATGCTGTCCAGCTTGCGTGCGGTGGCGAACACCAGCTTGCCCGCCCGGCCCAGCCGGGTCGCGGTGGCCCGGCCGATGCCGGACGAGCAGCCGGTGATCAGGATCGGGTTGGACTCCTCAGCCATGCGACTCAGCGTGACAGAGTGCTGTCAGGGTGACAGCGCCAGGGTCGCCCACGTGATCAGCGTCCCGGTCTCGCTCACCGCGCCGAGCACGTCACCGGTCACCCCGCCGAACCGCCGGACGGCGTGCGTCACGCCCGCCACGCCCACGACGGCGGCCGCCCCGACGGCGAGCGGGCCGAGCCAGCCGCGGGCGGCGTACCCGGCCAGGCCCAGCGTGAGGGTCCAGGCCAGCGGGACGTACGGCGACAGGCTGCCGGCGACCAGCGCGCCGAGCCCGTCCGGCCGGGCCGCTGGCACCGAGCGCCGGCAGGCCCAGCCGATGGCCAGCCGCCCGGCCGCGACGCCGAGCCCGACCGCTGCCCAGTGCCGGCCGGCCACCAGCCCAGCCAGCGCGGCGGCCTGCCCGAGCAGCACGAGCACCAGCGTGACCACCCCGAACGGCCCGACCTCCGGCGACCGCATGACCGCCAGGGCGCGCCCGGCCGGACCGTGGCAGCCCAGCCCGTCGGCGGTGTCGGCCAGCCCGTCCAGGTGCAGGCCGCGGGTGGCCAGCGCCAGCAGGCCGAGGCCGAGGGCCGCGGCCAGCAACGGCTCCGCGCCCAGCTCAGCCAGCCCGGCCAGCGCGCCCGCCAGCAGCGCGCCGAGCCCGAGCCCGACCAGCGGGGCGAGCGCCATCGCCACCGCGCCGGCCCGCCGGTCCACCCGCCCGGGCCGCACTGGCA
The DNA here is from genome assembly GCA_035476575.1 of Mycobacteriales bacterium. Taxonomy (GTDB): domain Bacteria; phylum Actinomycetota; class Actinomycetes; order Mycobacteriales; family JACQDL01; genus DATILL01. Next base: position 9,236 of record DATILL010000070.1, on the reverse strand, counting down.
GCACGGTGAACGTCGTCAGCGCCAGCCGCAGCCCGTCACCCACCGTCCATCCCGGACGGCGGCTCCGGCGGATCGGACGGCGGATCGGACGGCGCCGCCAGCGCCGGCCCGGCTGTCCCGGGCGGTTCGGGCCACCCGGCGGTGAGCCGGGCCGCGGCCCGGACCAGCGGCACGGCCAGCAGCGCGGCGTACCCAGGAACGGCGGCGACCTCCAGGTTCAGCAGCGGCCGGAGCCCGAGCCGGTCCAGCACGGCGGTCTCGGCCGGCGACCCGGCCACGCCCGCGACCTGCCACCAGCCCACCGCCCCCGGTGCCAGCTCGGCGGCGAGCAGCGCGGCAGCGCACCCGGCCACCCCGTCTACCAGCACCGGGGTACGCCGCTGCGCCGCTCGCAGCAGCAGCCCGGTCAGCAGGCCGAGCGCCGGGCTGTCCACAGTGGACAGCCGCTCGGCCGGGTAGGCGCCGTACCGCCGGAGCGCGCGGACCAGGTCGCGCACCGCGGCGACGGTCCGCATCCAGGCCCGGTCGTCGAGGCCACGACCCACCGCGTCGGTGGGTTCGAAGGCGGTCGCGGCGGCGACCAGCGCGATCCCGGCGACGTCGGCACCGGCCGCGGCGGCCAGCAGCAGGTCTGCCCCCGCGTCCACCTCGGCGTCGGCCGCCCGCAGGCCCGCGTCCACCGCCGCGGCGACGGTGCCCCCAGCCGCCGTACCCACTGACGCTGTACCGGCGGACCCGACTGGCGCCGTACCGACCGCCGCCGTCCCGGTCGACGTCATCCCCACCGCCGCCGTACCGACCGGAGCGAGGGTCACGCCGACCAGCTCGGCGAGCTCACCGGCCGCCCGGTCGGCGGGACGGTCGGCGGGGTCGACAGCGGGGTTGAGGAACACGGCCCGGATCCGGGCCGGCTCGGTGGGCGGCCAGCGCCCCTGCGCGGCGGCCAGCCAGCGGGCCAGCTCGCCCAGCCTGCCGAGGCCCGGCGGCGGCTCGGCGGCGAGCACCGTGGGCGGGCTGATCTGCTCCGCCAGCTCCGCCAGGGTGGCGGCCAATGTCGGCTCGGTCACGGACCCTCCCTCTCCCGCAGCATCATCGGGATGCCGGCGACCAGCAGCACCACCCGGTCCGCGCCGGCCGCGAGCAGCGTGTTCAGCCGGCCGAGCTCGTCCCGGAACAGCCGGCCGGAGTACGTCGCCGGCACCACCCCCGACCCGACCTCGTTGCTGACCAGCACCACCGGCCCGGCGGTGTCCCGCCAGGCCGCAACGAGCGCGTCCATCGCGGCGCGCACGGCCGGCAGCCCGGCCCGATCGTCGCTCCAGCCGGCCGCCGCGTCGATGGTCCTGGCCAGCCAGTTGCCGAGATCGTCCACCAGCAGCATCCCGGCCGCCCCGGCGGCCCGCAGCGCGCCGGCCAGGTCGCCGGTCTCGACGGTGCGCCAGGCCGCCGGCCGGCGGGCCCGGTGCGCGGCGACCCGGTCGGCCCACTCCGGGTCGTCCGGCCGGTCCGGCGCGGTGGCCAGGTAGGTCACCTGGGCGGTCACCCCGGCGGCGGCGGCCCCGGCAGCGGCTCGGGAGGCAGCCCAGGAGGCGACCTCGGCCTCGGCCCAGGCGGACTTGCCCGACCGCACCCCGCCCAGCACGAGAGTCCGGCGCGGGCTCATCCGCCGGCCCCGAACCGCGGTACGGCGTCGAAGGCGGCCCGGCGGGCGGCCCGGCGCAGCGCGCGCAGCACGGCCGGTCCCACGGCCAGCACCAGCCCGCCGTTCAGCACCGCCCGGGGGATGTCGTACCCGAGCGACGTGGCGGCGGTGAACGCCACCAGCCGGCGCAGGTTGTCCAGCACCGACGCGCCGGGCACGAACGACAGCCCCGAGCCGACGGCGACGAACGGCCAGAACCACAGGTTCAGCAGCATTCCATAGAGCAGTGCGGCGACTGCGGTGTACGCCGTGAGCGCCGCGATCTCGGCCCGGCCGGTGAGCCGGCGCGGCAGCAGCCCGGCGCCCAGCCCGGCCCAGGCCGCCCCGAGCATCTGGAACGGCAGCCACGGCCCGACCCCCGCGGTGAGCAGCGCGGACGCGAAGTAGGTGACCGAGCCGAGGACGAACCCGAAGCCCGGCCCCAGCACCCGCGCGGCCAGCACCAGCAGGAACAGCGTCGGCTCCAGGCCGGCGGTGCCGGCGCCGAACGGCCGCAGCGCCGCGCCGATCGCGGCCAGCACCCCCAGCAGCGCCACCGCCTTGGCGTCCATGCCACGCGGGGCGCCCGCGCCCGAGCCCTGCGGGCCGCCCGCACCCGAGGCCCCCGGGCCACCCGCGGCCGGGGCACGTTCGTCGGCGACCTCGGCCAGCACCACCGCGAGCAGCAGCGGCAGCAGCGCGGCGAAGAACCACGGCGCGTCAGCGGCGTGCTGGAGGCCGGTGCCGTCGCCGACCAGCAGCGGCCAGCCGAACGCCACGACCCCGACCGCGCTGGTCGCCAGGATCGCCACGACGGACCGCGGCCCGAGCCGGATGGCGTTCAGCCGAGGACTCATGGCCCGCCGCCGTCCCGGCCGAGTGCCCGCTCGACGTCGGACACGGTGAGCCACGGCTGCGGCGCGAGGATCTTCGCCACCTGCGGTGCGAAGGCCGGGGAGTGGGTGACCACATCCCGGCTCGGCCCGTCGGCGACGACCTCGCCCTCGGCCAGCACGACCACCCGGTGCGCGGCCTCGGCGGCCAGCTCGACGTCGTGGGTGGCCAGCAGGATCGCCGTCCCGGTCGCGGCGCGTTCGCGCAGCACGCCGACCAGCCGCCGCTTGGCGGTGTAGTCGAGCCCGCGGGTCGGTTCGTCGAGCAGCAGCAGCGCCGGGTCGGCGGCGAGTACGACGGCCAGTGCGAGCGCCAGCCGCTGCCCTTCGGACAGGTCGCGGGGATGGGTCTCGGGGGGTACGCCGGGGGCCAGCGCCGCGAAGTGGCCCGCCGCGGCCTCGGCCCCAGCAGCGCCCCTGGCTCCGGCCGCGCCCCTGGCCCGGGCGGAGCTGCCCGCGCCGGCCAGCTCGGCGGCCACCGACTCGGCGTACAGCAGGTCGCCCGGCTGCCGCGGCACCAGGCCGACGTCGCGCAGCGGGAGCCGCCTGCGACCGTACGGCGCCCGTCCGGCCACCGCGACCGACCCGGCTCGCGGCCGGAGCAGCCCGACCAGGCAGGCCAGCAGGGTGGACTTGCCGGCGCCGTTGCGGCCCATCAGTGCGACGATCTCGCCCTGCGGCAGGGTGAGGTCGACCCGGCGCAGCGCCACCAGCTCGCCGTACCCGGCGACCAGCCCGCGCACCTCGGCGATGTTCCCGCTGGTTCCGCTGGTTCCGCTGGTCCTGGCGGTCCCGCTGCCCCCGGCGGTACCGCGGGTCCCGCGGGTTCCGGGAGTCCAGCCGCGCCCGGCGGTCCGGCTGCCGGCGGCGGGGCCGTCCGCGGCGGGCGGCTGGCGGCCGGCCAGCCGGTCGCGCAGGGGCCCGGCGACCCGCCGGGCGTCCCGCACCGACAGCGGCAGCGGATCCCAGCCGGCCAGCCGACCGAGGCCCACGACGGGCGGGTACACCGGGGCGGTCCGCAGCACCGCGGCCGGCGTACCCACCTCGACCGGACGGCCGGCGCCCGGCAGGTACACGACCCGGTCGGCGTACTGGACCACCCGCTCCAGCCGGTGCTCGGCGAGCAGCACGGTCAGGCCGAGGTCGTGCACCAGCCGTTGCAGCGCGGCCAGCACCTCCTCGGCGGCCGGTGGGTCGAGCGCGGAGGTGGGCTCGTCCAGCACCAGCACCCGGGGGTGCGCGGTCAGCACCGAGCCGATCGCGACCCGCTGTTGCTGCCCGGCGGAGAGGGTGGCCAGCGGCCGGGCGCGCAGCTCGGCCAGCCCGAGCAGGTCCAGAGTGTCCTCGACCCGGCGGCGCATCACGTCCGCCGGCAGGCCCAGCGACTCCATGGTGTAGGCCAGCTCGTCCTCGACCACGTCGGTGACGAAGCCGGACTCAGGGTCCTGGCCGACCACGCCGACCACATCGGCCAGCTCGCGCGGCGGGTGGTCCCGGGTGTCCCGGCCGGCGACCCGGACGCGGCCGGCCAGGGTGCCGCCGGTGAAGTGCGGCACCAGGCCGTTGACCGCACGCAGGAGGGTGGACTTGCCGGCGCCGGTCCGGCCGATGACCAGGCACAGCTCGCCCTCGGGGATGGCCAGCGTGACGCCGGACAGCACCGGCTCGGTGGCCCGGTGGTAGGTCACGCTGACCCGGTCGAACTCGATCATGCGGGCTCGATCACGGGGCGGCTAGCTGGAGCCGGGGCAGTGCCGGGGCGACGACGGCCGGCAGCAGCCCGACCAGGGTGGCCGCGGCGAAGGCCAGCGGCAGCGGCGGGGGGACCAGCGGCGCGGTGGACGGGTGCAGCGCCGGGTCGCCACCCAGTACGACGAAGACCGCGGCCACGGTCACCCCGGCGGCGGCGACCAGCCACTCCGGCACGTCCCACGGGTCGGGCCGGTACCGGCTGCGGGTGACCCGCCGGCCGCCCAGGGCGAGGCCGAGCCCGGCCAGCAGCACGCCCGCTACCAGCACCGGCAGGCCCAGCAGCGTGGCGGCCCCGCTGGTGACGCCGGCCGTCGCGGAGCTGTCCAGCAGGCCGTACGTGCCGGCGCAGATGCCGAGCAGCCCGGCGGCGGTGAGCGCGGCGGTGGCTCGCCGGGCGCGGGCGGGGACGGCGGCCCGGCGGCCGTAGCCGCGCGAGTCCATCGAGGCGGCCAGCGCGATCGAGCGCTCCAGCGCGGTCTCCAGGACCGGGAGCAGCAGCCCGCGCAGGCCGCGCAGCCCCCGGTCCGGGCGGCCACGCAGCTTGCGGGCGGCCCGCACGCGGCCGACCGCGGTGACCGCCTGCGGTGCGAACGACATCGCCACCACAACCGCGACACCGAGCTCGTACAGCGCGCCGGGCACTGCCTTGAGCAGCCGCGAGGGGTTGGCCAGGGCGTTCGCGGCGCCGAGGCAGGCGAGCAGGACGGCCAGCCGCAGGCCGTCGTACGCCGCGGTGGCGAGCTCCTCGGCGGTGACCGGGCCACCGACCCGGATGCCGGCGAGCCAGCCGGGCAGGTCGGCCCGGGGCAGCCGGAGCAGCTCGTGGCCGGGCAGCTCGGCTCCGACGACGGCCTGCAGCACGACCCGGATCGCGATCACCGCCAGGCCGATCTTGACGAACGCCGAGTACGCCCGGGCCCACGGCGCGTCCGGCCGGCGGGCCGCGACGACGTATCCGGCGACCGCGGCGACGAGGGCGAGCAGCAGTGGGTTGGTGGTCCGGCTGGCGGCGGTGCCCAGCCCGACCGCCCACAGCCACCAGGCGCCGGGGTGGAGCTGGCGCGGCACGGCGATCCAGCCGGGTCTGGACATGCCGCTACGCCCGGCGGCGGAGCTGCCAGAACGCGCCAGCGCCGAGCAGGACCACGATGACCACCCCGACGACCACCGGCCACGGCACGCCGCCGCCGTCGGTGGTGGATGTGCCAGTGGTGGATGTGCCAGTGGCGGATGCGCTGGTGGTGGGAGCGGCGGCCGGGGTGGGCACGCTGGCGGCAAGCCGCGGGTACGGCACCGCCTTCGGGGTCGGCGGGGTGCGCTGCCCGTTCACCCAGACCCAGCCCTCGGTCTCGCCCGGATGGACGACGTACTGGGCGGCGCCCTTCTGGCTGTAGGCCCACTTCGCCACGTCCGCGCCGGGCGCCCGGTGGTAGTACGACCAGTAGTGGGTTGCGTTGGCGGTGCAGGTGGCCGGGAAGCTGTCGATCTGGCAGATGAAACCGCTCTTGTCAAAGGCGAGCGCGCGGCCGGCCTGCTGCAGCACCTGCTGGCCGGTCAGCCCGGGGGAGAACGGGACGCAGCCGGTCGCGGTGGTGCCGTCGCCGTGGTCGACGACCAGGCCGACGCAGTCCCCGTCCGCGGCCACATCGGCAGCCGCGGGGACGGCGAAGGTGGGGACGGCAGTGGCGGGGAGGAGCGCTGCCAGGACGGCGACGAGTACGACGGCAAGCCGCCCGGCGAGCGGTCGCCAGGCGGGTGCGGTGATCCGGTCGGCGGAGCTGTCGGGGGTGCGGGCCGGGGTGCTGCGCACGATGTCCTCTTTCGCGTCTGGCGTGGTTGCGGCGACGCCCGGTCCGCGGCTATCGCACGCCGGCCGAGCGGCGGCGTGGACGCCGTACCGGGACTCCGTCCGCGAGCCACGACGGGTTGGTGGAGTCCCCGCGCGCAAGCGGGCATTCCGACTCGCCCGGGTGGGACCCGGGCCTACGGTTGCGGGTCAGTGCCGGCGTTGGACCGGCTTCCCCCGCATGCGCGGCGTGTGTGGGCATCACCCTAGTGGGTCGCCGACGTGCGTGGTGCCCTGCCGGGTGTCGCCCTGCCGGTGTTGCCAGCCCGACGCCGCGCCGTCGCGTAGGCTGTGCGGCCATGAGCTGGACGTGGCGGTATGAGGACGCGCGGGGCGTGGTGCTGGACCGGCCCAAGCCCGAGGCGTTCCCGAGCCAGTCCGACGCCGAGTCCTGGCTGGGGGAGCACTGGCGGAACCTGCAGGCGCAGGGGGTGTACCAGGTGGTGCTGCTGGACGAGAGCAGCGTGGTGTACGGGCCGATGGGTCTCGAACCCGCCTGACCACCCGATTTACCCGCTACCGGCTAACCACCCGGCTACCGCTACCCGGCCACCCGCCTTGGCGGCCGGGCCTTGGCGGCCGGCGGGATCAGCCGGTCTTGGCCGGGTCGCGTTCGATCCGGTCGCCGAGCACGTCGTCGATCTGCCGGAGCACCTCCGGGTCGAGCTTGACCTCGGCGGCCTTGGCGTTCTCGCGGACCTGCTCGGGCCGGGTGGCGCCGATGATCGCGGCGGAGACGTGGGGGTTCTGCAGGACCCAGGCGACGGCGAGCTGCGCCATCGACAGGCCGGCCTGCTCGGCGATCGGGGCGAGCCGCTGCACCCGGGCCAGCAGGTCGTCGTCGAGCATCCGGGCGATGAACCGGCCGCCGCTGGGGTCGGTGGCGCGAGAGCCGACCGGCGGGGGCTGGCCGGGCCGGTACTTGCCGGTCAGGACGCCCTGGGCGATGGGGGACCAGACGATCTGGCCGATGCCCAGGCGTTCGCAGGTGGGCACGACCTCGGCCTCAATGACCCGCCACAGCATCGAGTACTGCGGCTGCGAGGAGATGAGCGGGACGCGGAGCTCGCGAGCCAGCGCGGCGGCGGCCTCGATCTGCTCGGCCCGCCACTCCGAGACGCCGAGGTAGAGGATCTTGCCGGCCTGGACCAGGTCGGCGAAGGCGAGCATGGTCTCCTCCAGGGGCACCGAGGAGTCGTAGCGGTGCGCCTGGTAGAGGTCGATGTAGTCGGTGCCGAGCCGGCGCAGCGAGGCGTGGCAGCCCTCGGTGATGTGCTTGCGGCCGAGGCCGCCGTCGTTCTGCCCGGGGCCGACCGGCCAGAAGATCTTGGTGCACAGCTCGACCCCCTCCCGGCGGACACCGGCCAGCGCCCGACCCAGCACCTGCTCGGCGGCGCCCGCGGCGTACACGTCGGCGGTGTCGAAGGTGGTGATGCCCTCGTCCAGCGCGGCCTGGACGCAGGCCCGTGCGGCATCCTCCTCGACCTGCGAGCCGTGCGTGATCCAGTTGCCGTACGCGATCGCGCTGACGGTCAGGCCACTGTTGCCCAGTCTGCGAAACTCCATGCCGGCGAGCCTAGTCGGCCACGTCCAGCCGGTCGCGTCCTGCCGGCCACCCTGGTCCAGTGCCGCTCTCTGGCCCAGCCGTCACCCACCCAGGTCGTCGTCATTTTCGTCGTAGGGCTCGGGTTTTGTTTTGTAGGTTTGTTTCGTATTTCCGGCCGGTGGGGCTCCTCCAGTGGTAGGTGCCGTCTGTTTCTCGGGTGACGGTCCAGCCTGTGGTGTGCTTGAGGCGGTGGTGCCGGCGGCAGAGGATGCCGAGGTTGGTCTGGTCGGTGGGGCCTTGCGGGAATGGCGTGAGATGGTCGACGACGCATTGTTCCGCCGGTTTGCGACACCCAGGGAACCGGCACGTCTTGTCCCGCGCCCGCACAAAGTCGGCCAACGCGGCGGGTGGCCGGTAGGTGGTACGACGCATTCGAGAAGTGCGCCGTTGGCCGGGCCAGTGAGAAGCCGCCGCCAGGTGCCGTCCGCGGCGAGCTGCCGGGCCATGGCCACGGTGATCGACCCGTACCCAGCCAGCCCACCCGGCCTGTCATCCATTCCCGCCAACGTTGTCGCGGCGACGGCGACGTTGATGGTGGCGGCGGTAGCCGGGGCGTCGTAACAGGCCTTTCCCAGGAGCAGGTCGACGAACACGTCTGCCCGGCGCTGGTCCATCGTCCTGTCGTCACGGCACATCCGGGCGATAGCATCCAGCCGCTGGTAGATCGCGGTGGCCTCCGGTGCGGTCACGGTGGCGGTGAGCTCAGCCATGCCGTCTTCGGTTGGACACTCCACGACCTTCCGTCCGGCCTTGCGCTGCACGTGCCGGGCACGTACCCCGTCGGGGTCGACGTGCAGCACCGCCCAACGGGTTGCCTGGCGGAGCTGGGGTGCGGTCTGCTCCGGCGCCCGGGCCAAGACCTTCTCCTCCACCGCCCGCGCCGCCTCGGGAGACAACGGATGGGTCAGCTCCTCCAGCACCCGGGCCTTGTACAGGCCGATCTCGCCACGTTCCATCGCCGCCAGGGTGGCGGGCAGCCGCTCGACCAGGTTACAGCCCAGGTAGAGCCGGCTACCGGCGGCGTTACGGGTGATGTGCAGCTCCAAGGCGACCTCGTCCATGGCGAACCCCGCCAGCGGCTCCTCCGCCCGGGCCTCGGAGAACCGCGCGTACACCCGGCCTTGCGCGCCTCCACCACGGCGGAGATGCGTTCCAGGTCGTGCAGGAGGTTCAGGGCCTGGTCGGCGTCCAGCCCGTCAACATCGGTGGTGAGCGCCGCGGTGAATGTGGTGTCGGGAGAGACGGGGTCGAACATGTGTTCTGTTCTCTCGGATACGCCGTACCATTTCAAGCTCATCGGACCAAAAGCGAAGCCAATGAGGGTTATGCAAAACGCAGTGTGAAGAAGTGAAGTGTTCGGACGGCGCGGAAGGCTGTGGCGTAGGTGGATAGCGGTCGGCGGTAGTCGGTGTGCATGCACCGCCAGGTCTTGAAGTTCGCGATCGCGCGTTCGATCAC
>DATILL010000069.1:0-1913 GCA_035476575.1 Mycobacteriales bacterium | reverse complement strand
CGTGCCGGACCAACGAAAGGTGACCACAACGCCGAGAGGTGACCACAGCGGGAGGTGACCACACGGAGATGGGGTGGCGCGGCATAAGCTCGGGGGGTGCGGATCCTGGACCAGGCCGAGTGGCAGGTCCGCCGCGCTACGCACGAACGGCGGGTGGACGCCTGGATCGGCACGCACCTGGCCCGGCGCGGCCGGGGCGGCAAGCACCCGGTCGAGGACTTTCTCTTCACCTACTATCCCAACAGGGCGGCCCGGCTACGCCGCTGGCACCCGGGCCTCGGAGTCGCTCTCGCCGGCCCGGACGCCACCGAGTACCTGGCGTACGACGGGTACGCACGGGCCGCCGGCGGCACCGTAGCCGTCGACCCCACCCTGCTCCCTGAGCCGCGCCGGGCGGCTGCCCGCCGGACGGCCGAGCTGCTCCGCCGCAGCGCCGACCGCCCAGCCCACCTCGGCTGCTTCGGGCTCCATGAGTGGGCCATGGTCTACCGCAGCCCGGCCAGCGACGTCCGCCATCCGGCCTGGCCGCTGCGTTTCCCCCCGGCCGGGATCGCTGCGGTCGTCGACTCCATGCGGCTGACCTGCACCCACGTCGACGCCTACCGCTTCTTCACCCCGGCCGCCCGGCCGCTCAACACGTTCGAGCCCACCCGGGCCAGCCAGCCAGACCTGGACCAGCCCGGCTGCCTGCACGCCAACATGGACCTCTACAAATGGGCCTACCTGCTCACGCCGTACATCGGCAGCGACCTGGTGGCGGACTGCTTCGCGCTGGCCCGGGAGATCCGCACGCTGGACATGCGGGCCAGCCCGTACGATCTCGCCGCGCTGGGCTACCCGCCGGTCCGGGTCGAGACGGCGGCGGGCCGGGCCGAGTACGTCGCCGGGCAGCGCCGGTTCGCGGCCGCGGCGGCGTCGCTGCGGGCCAGGCTCACCGAGGTGTACGACGCCGTGCTGGCGGCCGCGCCGGCCTAGGATCGACGCCGTGACCCAGCCACAACCCCAGCCGCTGCCCGACGCCGAGATCGAGCGCGCCCTTGTGGTGACCGCACACCCGGACGACGTCGACTTCGGCGCCGCCGGCACGGTCGCCGGCTGGACCGACGCCGGCATCGAGGTGGCGTACTGCGTGCTGACCCGGGGCGACGCGGGCGGCTTCGACGACACCCCGCGCGAGCGCATGCCGATCCTGCGCGAGGCCGAGCAGCGGGCCGCGGCGCAGGCGGTCGGTGTCAAGGACGTGACGTTCCTGGGCTACCCCGACGGGCAGCTATACGTCACCCACGAGCTGCGCCGGGACATCACCCGGCAGATCCGCCGGTTCCGGCCGCAGCGGGTGCTGTGCCCGTCGCCGGAGCGCAACTGGCAGCGCATCGGTATCTCGCACCCGGACCACCGCGCGGCCGGCGAGGCGACGCTGTGCGCGGTGTACCCCGACGCCCGCAACCCGTTCGCCCATCCCGAGCTGCTGGCGGAGGAGGGGCTGGCCGAGTGGTCCGTCCGGGAGGTCTGGATGATCGGCGCGCCGCGGCCGCTGGTGAATCACTATGTCGACATTACCGACCTGTTCGACCGCAAGCTCGAGGCGCTGCGAGCGCACGTCTCCCAGACCGGCCACCGCCCGGACCTGTCCGGCATGGTGCGCGGCTGGTTGGCCGCGACGGCGCAGGCCGGCGAGCTGCCCGAGGGCCGGCTGGCTGAGGCGTTCCACGTCATCTCGACGTAAGGACTCCGCCGGCACGCCATAGGCTTAGGGGGTTACGTCGGTCTGGTCCGGAAGGCGGTGTAGTGGAGTCCAACGACATCGCCGAGCTCAAGCGGATGCGCAACCGCGGCGAGATCAGCGACGAGGAGTACGAGACACTGCGCCGGCACGTGCTGTGGGGGGTGCCGCTGCCGGACGTGGGGCAGCA
>DATILL010000068.1:0-7913 GCA_035476575.1 Mycobacteriales bacterium | reverse complement strand
CACCGCGCCGACCAGCGGGATCATAATCTCCGGCCGGGGGTCGCCGCCCGCCTTCCGCCGCTCAGCGGCGGCCGCCGCGATGGCCCGCACCTGCATCCCGAACAGCCCCGGGACCACCAGGCCGAGCCGCACCCCCCGTAGCCCGAGCATCGGGTTCTGCTCGTGCAGCCGGCGCACCGCGGCCAGCAGCCGGACGTCGGCGGGGTCGGCCCCGCTGCCGGCCTCGGCCACCGCCACCCGCACCGACAGCTCGGTCAGGTCGGGCAGGAACTCGTGCAGCGGCGGGTCGATCAGCCGGACCGTCACCGGCAGCCCGTCCATCGCCGCGAAGATCCCGACGAAGTCCTCCCGCTGCAACGGCTCCAGCGCGTCCAGCGCCTCGGTCCGCTCCGCCGCCGACTCGGCCAGGATCAGCTTCTCGACCAACTGCCGCCGGTCACCAAGGAACATGTGCTCGGTCCGGCACAGCCCGACGCCGGCCGCACTGAACCGGCGGGCCCGCTCGGCGTCCTCCGGCGTGTCGGCGTTGGCCCGGACACCGAGCCGCCGGACCGCGTCGGCGCGGGTGATGATCCGGTGTACGGCGGCCACCAGCGCGTCCGAGTCCGGCGCCAGGGTGCCCTCGAAGTACTGCACCACGGGCGAGGGCTGCACCGGCACCTCACCGAGGTACACCGCACCGGTCGTGCCGTCGATGGAGATCAGGTCACCCTCGGCGACCACGATGCCGCCCGCCGGGCTGCCGGACGCGGAGAAGGCGCGGCCGGGCACGTCGACGTCCAGCTCCTCGGCACCGCACACGCAGGTCTTGCCCATCCCCCGGGCTACGACGGCGGCATGCGAGGTCTTGCCGCCGCGGGAGGTGAGGATGCCCTGCGCCGCGATCATGCCGGGCAGGTCGTCCGGGTTGGTCTCGCGCCGGACCAGGATGACCCGTTCCCCGCTGGCCGCCAGCTCCGCCGCCCGCGCGCTGTCGAACACGCACCGTCCCACGGCCGCGCCCGGGCTGGCGCCGATGCCCCGGGCGATCTGCTCTCGGGCAGCCCTCTCGTCGAACGTCGGGAACATGAGCTGGGCGAGCTGCGCCCCGGTGACCCGGGTCAGCGCCTCGGTCTCGTCGATGAGCCCCTCGTCGACGAGCTGGGTGGCGATCACGAACGCCGCCGCGGCGGTCCGCTTGCCGACCCGGGTCTGGAGCATCCACAGCGTGCCGCGCTCGATGGTGAACTCGATGTCGCACAGGTCCTGGTAGTGTCGCTCCAGCGTCTCCATGATCGACAGGAGCTGGTCGTACGACGCCTTGTCGATGCGCTCCAGCTCGGCCAGCGGCAGCGTGTTGCGGATGCCGGCGACGACGTCCTCGCCCTGGGCGTTCTGCAGGTAGTCGCCGTAGATGCCCTGGGCGCCGGAGGCCGGGTCGCGGGTGAAGGCGACGCCCGTGCCGGAGTCCATGCCGAGGTTGCCGAACACCATCGCCACCACGTTGACCGCGGTGCCGAGGTCGGCCGGGATGCGCTCCTGCCGGCGGTACAGGATGGCGCGCGGCGCGTTCCAGGAGTCGAAGACGGCGTTGATGGCCAGGTCCATCTGCTCGCGCGGGTCCTGCGGGAAGTCCCGGCCGGACTGGGCGGCGACGATGCCCTTGAAGGCGGCCACCAGGGCACGCAGGTCGTCGGCGTCCAGGTCAAGGTCGTCCTTGGTGCCCTTGGTGTGCTTGGCCGACTCCAGCGCGTCCTCGAAATGGTCGCCGTCGATGCCGAGCACGGTCTTGCCGAACATCTGGATCAGCCGGCGGTAGGAGTCCCAGGCGAACCGGTCGCTGCCGGACTGCGCGGCCAGGCCGCGCACCGAGCCGTCGTTCAGCCCGATGTTGAGCACCGTCTCCATCATGCCGGGCATGGAGAACTTCGCCCCGGACCGTACCGACACCAGCAGCGGGTCGTCCGGGTCGCCGAGCCTCTTGCCCATCCGGGCTTCCAAGGCGACCAGGTGGGCCGTGACCTCGGCCCGCAGGCCGACCGGTTCGGCACCCTCGGCTAGGTAGGCACGGCATGCCTCGGTGGTGATCGTGAAACCCCCGGGAACCGGCAGGCCGAGGTTGGTCATCTCGGCGAGATTTGCGCCCTTCCCCCCGAGAAGGTCCTTCAGATCCCGATTTCCCTCAGTGAAGTCATAGGCGAACTTGGTCGACACGCGGGACTCCTTGGCCTCTTGCGTAATCCTGCCGGGGAATCTAGCCGCATACTCGAGGCCGCATCTACACAGGCAACCGGCCCGGTCGGCACAAAGCACCGCGCCAGTGGATCCGCTGTCGGGAGGCGGAACCACTGGCGCGGGCACAGGGTGGGTCAAAATCGATCACCTTGACCGGATCTGCTCCGGCGTCGGCATCTATCTCAACGAGGCCCCACGGGGACGGGTTACGGACCGCCGCCCACCTCTCCCAAGATTTCTCGGCCAGCCCGAGCAGCCCGGGTCAGCAGCCGAGCAGCTTCTCGGCCAGGTACGGCCGCACCTGGTCCAGCCCGATCCGGTCCTGCTTCATCGAGTCACGCTCCCGCACCGTCACCGCGTCGTCGGTCAGCGTCTCGAAGTCGATCGTGACGCAGTACGGCGTGCCGACCTCGTCCTGGCGCCGGTAGCGGCGGCCGATCGCGCCAGCGTCGTCGAAGTCGACGTTCCAGGACCGGCGCAGCTCAGCGGCCAGGTCTCTGGCCTTCGGCGACAGGTCGGCGTTGCGGGACAGCGGCAGCACCGCGACCTTCACCGGGGCCAGCCGGTGGTCCAGGCGCAGCACGGTGCGCTTCTCCAGCACGCCCTTGGCGTTGGGTGCCGCGTCCTCGGCGTACGCCTCGAGCAGGAAGACCAGCACGCACCGGGTCAGCCCGGCCGCCGGCTCGATGACGTACGGCGTCCAGCGCTCGCCCTCGTCTTGGTCGAAGAAGGACAGGTCGGCGCCGGAGTGCGAGCTGTGCGTGGACAGGTCGAAGTCGGTGCGGTTGGCGATTCCCTCCAGCTCGCCCCACTCGGTGCCGCCGAAGTTGAACTTGTACTCGATGTCGACGGTGCGCTTGGAGTAGTGCGAGAGCTTCTCCCGCGGGTGCTCGTAGAGCCGCAGGTTCTCGGCCCGGATGCCGAGGTCGAGATACCACTGCTGGCGCTGGTCGATCCAGTACTCGTGCCAGTGCTCGTCAGTGCCCGGCCGGACGAAGAACTCCATCTCCATCTGCTCGAACTCGCGGGTGCGGAAGATGAAGTTCCCCGGGGTGATCTCGTTGCGGAAGCTCTTGCCGACCTGGGCGATGCCGAACGGCGGCTTCTTGCGGGCGGCCTGTTCGACGTTCTTGTAGTTGACAAAGATGCCCTGCGCGGTCTCCGGCCGCAGGTAGTGCAGGCCGGAGTCGTCCTCCACCGGACCGAGGAAGGTCTTGAGCAGGCCGTTGAACATCCTCGGCTCGGTGAAGGAGCCCTTGGTGCCGCAGTTCGGGCAGTTGATGTCGGCCAGGCCGTGCTCGGGCGGCCGGCCGCTGTGCTTGTGCTGGTAGGCCTCCTCCAGGTGGTCCACCCGGAACCGGCGGTGACACGAGAGGCACTCGGTCAGCGGGTCGACGAACGCCTCGACGTGGCCCGAGGCCACCCACACCTCGCGTGGCAGCACGACGGCGGAGTCCAGCCCGACCACGTCGTCGCGGCTGGTCACCATGCTGCGCCACCACTGTCGCCGGATGTTCTCCTTCAGCTCGACGCCCAGCGGGCCGTAGTCCCAGGCGGACCGGGTGCCGCCGTAGATCTCGCCGCTGGGGAACACGAAGCCACGGCGCTTGGACAGGCTGACGATGGTGTCGAGACGATCTGCTGGCACGGTTCTTCTCTCCATCCGGCTGGCGGTCGGCGAGGGGAGTACGGAGCGCCAAGGCTACCCAACGCTCCGGACCAGGCTGGAACCGATGACGGCCGAACCGGCCGGCTACGGAACGGCTGTGACGGGAACGTGCGGCCGGGGCCGGACGTGCGTACTGGTCGGGGTCAGCTCGTCGGGTCCACCGGGACGCCGCTCGACACGGTGCCAGGGTCAGGCTGGCCGCCGCACCGCACCGCCCTGGCCGCGACGTCCCGCCTCTGGCTGCCTCGGCATGCTCCCGGGTGGGCGCCCGGACCACGGCTCAGAAGCCGCAGATTGCGGCCTGGTCGTGTTCCAGGGTGATGCTCAGCGTAAGGTTCTTGTCGCTGCCCGTATTGTAGGTGACCGTTACCTTGACGTCCTTACGCGGGTCGTGGTTGAACTCCGCGTCCTCGACACCGACGATCCGGTAGTCGGTCAGTGTCTTGGTGTCCAGGCCGAGCTTGGTCTGCAGCGCGCTGCCGGTCTTGTAGAGCTCCTGGCCGGCGACGCAGAGCTGTGCCCAGGCGAGAGAGTAGGACTTGCCCTTCAGGTCGCCCAGGAACGCCTCAGCCGCGGACCGGGCCTGATCCTCGGTGGGGGCCTGGCTGTCGCCCCCGGGGGACGCCGACGCCGCCACCGTCGCGGACGGCGACCCCGACCGCGTCGCGGAGGGCGACGCCGACGTCGTGGCGGAGGGCGACGCTGACGGTGTCTCGGACCCGGTCGGCGTCTCCGACGGCGTGAGCGACTCGGACGGCGTCGGGGCCGAGGTGGTGGCGTCGTTGGCCACTGGGACCGGGCTGTCGTGCCTGCGGGTGGCGAAGAAGACGATGCCGACGACCAGGGCACCCACGACCAGCACAACCAGCCCGATCAGCAGCGGCGTCCGGTAGCCCCCGCCCGGCGGCGGCGTAGGCGGGCCGAGATAACCCGGTGGGCCGTACGGACCGCCCGGGCCATCAGGCCCGCCGGGTCCGCCAGGGCCGCCGGGTCCGTACGGCGGCAACTGCTGGGTCTGATCCAGGCTCCACTGCGGCGGGCCACCGTATGGGGGAGGCGGCGGGCCGTACTGAGGTTGACCGTACTGCTGGGTCGGCTGGTCGTACGGCGGCGGGCCGTACTGAGGTTGACCGTACTGCTCCGTCGGCTGGTCGTACGGCGGCGGGCCGTACTGAGGCTGACCGTACTGCTCCGTCGGCTGGTCGTACGGCGGCGGGCCGTACGGCGGAGGCTGCTGACCGTGCTGCGGACCGAACCCGTACGGACCGCCGCCCTGCCGCGGATCCTGGTTCCAACCGGGTGGCTGACTCATGCTCTCGTTTCCCTTGCTCGGGGCTGCGGCTTACGAGGTCAGGTCCGCAGGCCAGATACCTTCCCGCTCCTTCGTGCGAGCCGGTGGCACGGTCCACGTCCCCGTGCCAGGCCCGACGCTAGGACGCTCAGCCGATCATCATTCCTCACTCCCGACCGTCGGGTGGGGCAGCCTGGAGCCCCGCCGAGCCGCATCCCCGACCGCCGAGCGGTCGGCGTCCGGTGCCCGGTCAGGGTCCCGGGCGACCACCGCGCCACCCGGCTCCACCAGCCGGAGCAGCTCGAACGCGCTCGGCTCGGCCGCGGCGCGCCCGAGAAGCTGCGTCGTGCGTACCTTCACGTCGTACGACGACAGCGCCCGCCGGTAAGCGCCGACGTTGTCCCACTCGGTGACCAGCAGCCACACGGCCGCGTCGTCCACAGCCCGGCCGAGGCTTCCCCGCTGGTAGCCGCGGCAGGCTGAGAACGCCCGCAACGCGGTCTCCGCGCGGTCGGCGAAGTCCCCGCCCTCTTCCACCGGGACGGCGAACCGGCTCACCACCAGCACGTTCGCCCCCCGTCTCGGTCACGGTCGCCGGCCCTACCGTACCGATGCGGCAGGCCGACCCCTGTCGCGGTCACGTCTCGTACTGCTCGGCCGGCGGGGAGATCCTGCGTACCGAGTCGGCCTGGAGCTCGGCGACCGGGCCGATCTCGTGCGCGCGGGACTGGTCCAGGCCGCCGTAGCTGCCCTCGACCTCGATCCAGGTGTCCTTGTCGAAGTGGCCTGCCGCCGGCCCGGTGACCAGGATACGGACCGCCGTCGCGTCGGCCGCGCAGCAGGTGATCACGATGCGGGTGACGTAGTAGCCGCCCCCGGGCTTGTTGCTCACGAACCCCACCAGCGTGACCCGCCGGTCGCTGAGGGTCCGGCCCTGGTCCCACACCGCCCGCGCCTCGAACTCGTCCAGCCGCACCGGCACCGGGTCGCCCGGGGGCAACGGCGGGTAGTCGGACGTTGTCGCCGGCACCCTGGCCGCGGTGGACCGGTCAGCGGCGTACGAGCCAAGCGCGGGCGGCGCGACCAGGAAGATCGCGAAGACCGGGAGCAGCAGCAGCCAGGCCACCGCGCTGCCGTGGCTGTGCTCGTGACCGTGGCTGTGCTCGTGCGACCCGGCCGCGGCCGGCGGAGGCCCGGACCGGCGGCCCGGGCTCTCCCGCCACAGCGAGACCAGCCCGAGCACGACGAGGATCGCGCCGGCCAGGAGCAGTGGCACCCGCAGCCCGGCGCGCACGTACCGCAGGTAGGTGTCGCCCGCCGCGATCCGCAGGACGGCGCCGCCCACCAGCACGAGCAGCACGTTGCCGGTGTCCCGGTTCACAACAGCCACGCCCCTACCAGCACGGCGGCGCCGACCGCGACCACAAAGGTGAGTGGGGCGAACCGCAGCACGAACCGCCGGCCGAACGTGCCGGCCTGCAGCGAGATCAGCTTGACGTCGACCATCGGCCCGACGGTGAGGAACGCCAGCCGGGCGGTCAACGAGAACTGGCTCAGGCTTGCCGCCACGAAGGCGTCGGCCTCCGAGCAGATCGCCAGCAGCACCGCCAGCAGGGACAGCCCGCCGATGGCCAGCCACTGGTGCCCGGCCACCACTGACAGGATGCCCTGCGGGACCACGACGTTGAGCGTGGCCGCGGTCAGCCCGCCCACCACCAGGAACCCGCCCGCCTGGAGGAAGTCGTGCGCCATGGTGGCCCGGAACGCCTCCCACCGGTCCATCCCCGAGGTGTCCGCCCGGCGCGGCCGGGAGATCCAGTCCGCCTTGGCGAACCGGGCCCAGATCCAGCCCACCAGCACCGCCGTGGCCAGCGACGCCACGAACCGGGCCGCCACCATCGCCGGCCGGCCAGGGAACGCCACCGCCGTCGCCACCAGCACCACCGGGTTGATCGCCGGGGCGGACAGCAGGAAGGCCAGCGCCGCCGGGGGTGGTACGCCGCGGGCCATCAGCCCGCCCGCCACCGGCACCGAGCCGCACTCGCAGCCGGGCAGGATCGCCCCCGCCGCGCCGGCCACCGGGACGGCAGCCAGCGGGCTGCTCGGCAGCACCCGGGCGAAGAACGCCGGCGGCACGAACGCCGCGATGGCACCGGAGATCAGCACGCCAAGCACGAGGAACGGCAGCGCCTGCACGCACACCGCGACGAACACGGTGGCCCAGGTCTGCACCGCGGCCGAGCCGAACAGCCCGACCAGGAACCGCTGCCCGAGCAGCACCAGCACCAGCAGCCCGGCCAGCAGCGCGGTAGAGCCCACCCGCGGCCGGTCCCCCGGCGACGCGGCCCGGACGACCGCCTCAGGCTGGACGGCCGCCTCGGGCTGGGCGTTCAGGTGGGGTTCGGCGGTCACGGCGGCCATGCTGTCACAGCGCATCCCTCCAGGGCACCGGGTGTGGACAACTGGCCACCCGGCCCGATCCCTGTGGACAACCCGCCGCCGGGCAGCCCTGTTATTCCAGCCGGTAGGACAAGGACGACGGCCGGCAGCGCCACCCACCACATCGAGCTCCCGGGAAGGGGCGTGAGGGGACCGCGGTCAGGGCCGAGGCAAAGTCGTTCATGAGGTCAGCAGGAGCGTGATCGGTCGTTCGGTGCGGGTGGCGTGATGTCGGTGGCTGGCGGCGATGTTGGTGGCTCCGGATAGGCGGAGCAGGCTGATCGCGGTGTTGCGGAGGGT
>DATILL010000067.1:0-3509 GCA_035476575.1 Mycobacteriales bacterium | reverse complement strand
CACCCTCCGCAACACCGCCATCGCCACCCTCCGCATCATCGGGTTCACCAACCATGCCCAAGGCAGACGCTGGGCAGCACGCAACCCAACCCGCCCCACCGCAGCCCTCGGTCTCACCAACTGAGAATGACCAAAGCCCTGGGGGCGTTGCCTCCGCTCGGCGGACGGGCGATGTTGGTCTCTCAGGTGCCTGAGAATCGTGTTGACCGGATTGCTGTGCCCCGAGACATCCAGGGCCATCAGCCCATAGACCAGGTCGAAGTGCCGGAACCGTAGCCGATCGCCACCGAAACGTTGTACAGCGAGCTGCCCGCGAATGTTATGCAGCATCTGGCGCACGTCCTGCTCGTCACGCACCCGAGCACAAGGCACCCGGGGTGGGTCCCCGAGCATTTTGTGCCATGCGCCAACAACCTTGTTGACGCCATAACGGCCACTCAACCAGATAAGCGGAAGCCGGCGGTCCGTCCGTGCCGGGCGGCGGACCAGATCGGAAATCATGGCCAGGACTACCGGCCATGCGGCGACCGTGGGCGCCACGGGCTCCGGCGGTGGAGGATCAGCCGGCGGCGCTGCCCGGCCACGGCCCCCCGGATGGAGGGATCGGTCCCTCTGGAAGCGGGCTAGCATGGCGTACAGCTTCTGGCGGAACAGCGTGGAAAGTTGTACGTCGCTCATCTGGAGTGGCCCCTCCTCCGCACCCGTGGCCGACGTTTGGGGGAGCACGACGAGGGTGCCGTCTCGCCACGGGATTGATGAGAACGAGCCTACGGCACGCCGATGGTGGAGCTGTGCCGACGCCCATCCCGGCCGGGGCGACGTCCGACCAGGTTCGCGACCTGCTGGATGGTCTTGTCGCCGCGAGCTAGCTCAGCATGCGCGCATGGGGGTAGGCGGCGGCGCGTTGCTGAGCGCGGTCGGTGTCACCGAAAACGGCCCGCGGATCGTCAGAAAGGGAGGTCCGTTAGTCGACGGGGATCTCGGGGAGTGGCGGCTGGTAGATCTCCACGAACCTCGGGTGCACCCAGCGGAACCGGCCCTGTTGGGTGCGGACCCTTCTCAGGTCGGCGAATGTGACATCCTGTTCTTTCAGGGTGGCGCGCAGCAGCCGGAGCAGGCCGCCCTCGGCCCGGACCGGCAGCTCGCCGCGCCCGGCGGCCGCAGCGAGCCTGTCGCCGTCGTCCGGGTCGATGTCGAGCGACTCGCCGGCCTCGGCCGCGGCGGACAGCGACTTTGCGGTGAGACCGAGCTGTTCCTTTGCCGCAGACCACTGCGTGTCGGTGAGATCGAGCTCGGCCGCGGCGAGGCTGACGGGCAGCAGCGTCTTGAGCACGACGGAGGTGGCTCTGATGATCGGGCCGCCTTGGTCCACCACTCCCGGGGTACGTCGACGGTGTAGACGCCCGCGCCGGGCCGGGCTGGGTCGAGGATGTGCACGGGCAGGTGGGAGTGCTCGCACCATAGGGTCAGCCGCATCCAGCGGGTGGTCCAGCCGGGCCGGAGCACCGTCTGCGGCGTCGTCGTCCAGGCTCCGCATGAGGACGGTGAGTCGTTCCTCGGCACGGCTGAAGGCGGCCTTGGTGGCGTCGTCCAGATCCTCGATCCGGCCCAGAATGGCCCGGGTGCCGGCCTGCTGAATGGTGATGAGCCGTTCCACGTGCGTGTCCAGCGACTCGCCGACCGTCTCACGGAGGACGGCGGCCAGCCGGTCGGCGTCGGTCCTACGGGCGTCGAGGCCGAGCAGCAGGGTGTTGATGTCCGCGTCGAGGTCGCAGTCGTCCACGGGGCAGGGGTAGTCGGCCTTGCCACGGCCGCGTCGGGTGATGAGCTTGTCGACGTCGAACAGGCCGCGGCCAGGGTCGTTGATGCCACACGGGACCCGGCACGGGATCATGACGCGGGTGGTCAGGCCCTTCCAGAAGCGCTCGACGTACTCCCTGATCTCGGTCATGAGCAGATGCAGGAAGGCCTCCGGGAACGGGCCGCGGACCCGCACAGTGAGGCCGTCAGCGCTCAGCGTGACCAGTGCCCGGGCGCCGTAACGGTCCCGCAGCAGCATCCCGGTCTGCCAGTGCGTGCTGGCGGCCACGTCGTCGCGGCCGAGAGCGAACCGGTGGAACAGCACGATCAGCCGGTACATCAACGCCTCGGGGATGGTGACCCACGCGGTGCCCGTCTCGACGATCCGGCAGACCTGGGTGAGCTCCGCGCCGTCCGGCCTGTAGCGGTCCCACAGCTCGGCCAGGTCGGGCCGGGCCGCGGGGACGAGCTGGGCGACCAGGCTGAGCGGCTCGCCCTTGACCGGGGCGGGGACGCGGTAGGTGAGCTCGAACTGCTCCATCAGGCGCAGGAAGAGCTGCTGGACGTGGTGGAGGTACCGGTGGGCGGGGTCGCGCCGCGGGCTGTCCCAGATGTCCGGGAGCCGGCGGTGGTGCAGCAGGCCGTCCGCCTGGATTGTGGGCGGGTCCTCCAGGACGTAGCCGATCGCGACGCTGAGCCAGTCCGGCTTGAGGATGACGAGCTCGGACAGGCTGGGGTCGTCGGCGTAGTGAACCCAGTGGCCGAGGGCATGCGCGTTCAGCGCGAGCGACCTCGCGCTGACCGGCGAGAGGCCTTCGTCGGCGGCCAGCTCGACGTACTGGTGATACGGCAGGAACGGCTCCGCGCGGGCGTTGAGCGAGTCGCGCAGCCGTAACCAGCTTGCCGGGTACAGCCGGGACACGTGCGGCAGCCCCGCCGCGGTCGCCGCGATGGCCGCCGTCAGCTCGGGCACGCCGGAGCCGGTCTTGCTGTCGATGTGGTGGAACCGGACGATCACGTCGCCGAACCGCTCCCGGAGCCCGGTCTCGTCGATGTGCGCGTACCGCTCGCCGGGACCGCCGTGGGTGGCGACGACGTGGACCCGCGCCGCGGTGCCGGCGCGGTGCCGGATCATCGCGATCCACTGCTCGACCTGACCCAGCTCCGGTCCTTCCCGCGGATGCCAGACCACGAGGTAGACGGCGGGGTTGGTAAAGAAGAGCTGGTGGGCCGATAGATCTCCTGCCCGCCGAAGTCCCAGCCGTTGAGGGTGATGACCTCCCCGTCGTGGACGACGTTGACCGGCTTGACCTCAATTCCATGCGTCGAACGGCGCTCGACCCAGTCCTCGCCGCGCATGGCCCCGAGCAGGCTGCTCTTGCCGACATTTCCCTCGCCCACGAGCACGAGCTTTGCCTCGCACAGGCCACGGCCTTCGGCGAATATCAGCCGTAAGAATCGGAGCAGCTCCTCGTTGCTTTCCTTCGCCGCCGCCAACAGTTCCGGCGGCAGCGGGTTGCCGCTGATATCGATGCTTTCCAGCGCCGGTAATCCGCCAAGTCCCGCTGGCAGGGCCGAGGCAAAGTCGTTCATGAGGTCAGCAGGAGCGTGATCGGTCGTTCGGTGCGGGTGGCGTGATGTCGGTGGCTGGCGGCGATGTTGGTGGCTCCGGATAGGCGGAGCAGGCTGATCGCGGTGTTGCGGAGGGT
>DATILL010000066.1:0-11061 GCA_035476575.1 Mycobacteriales bacterium | reverse complement strand
CAATGGTCCCTCCGGGAGTGAAGATTCTTGGTCGAACCTTCGAATTATCCCATAGGGACCGTTGCCTGAACGATTACGACACGCCGATCATGTCAGTTCACTCGAACCGACTTCTGCATAAGCCTCAAGGTTCACCCGAATGAACTACTTCCGCTGGCATACCCTCGGTCACAGCGGCCCGCCTAGTCGGGGGCGGGCAGGTACTGGAGGGGGGCTCCATGTACAGGTCGGGAAGGATCGTGCTCGTCGCATGCGCATTACCAGCCACGTTGATCGGAATCCCGGGGCGGGTCTCGGCCCAGATCCCTACCACCCAAGGTCTGACGCCCGCACAACTGCGGGAGGTCGACCAGTTCGAGCTGGCGCATCCGCTCGATCTCGCCGGACTTGAGCGTCTGGTCACCGGCTACACCGGTCGGCCGTTGCAGGTGCGGCTCAACGGCGTGGACCAGCCGCTGGACGGCAGGACCGCCCAGCAGGTCATCGACTCCCGATGGCAGGCCCGCCACCCAGCCGCCGTCAGCCCGCTGTCGGTGCCCACGAACGCCTTCAGCGTGGGCGTGACGCTGGTACCGATCAGCGGGGCGGCCACGACATTCCGCGGTCACGGCTTCTGGGACTTCCGGGACAACTACGTAAACGGTAGCAGTCCCGATGATTATTCGACGGTCGAGGTGACCGGCGACCGTCCACGCATCCGCATCTTGGCCACCGATAACTGCGTCACATTCAACTACCGCGGCCAGGTGACGCGAGGAGTCTCGTACCTGCAAAACGGCGGAGCCGGCTCGCTGGCACCGATATGCGGCTATCGTGACGGCACGACCGGGTTCGCGCTCAACGTGGACCACGGCTTCATGGATGTGCGGTTCCAACTGGTCCCGGGCGGGCGCAACCCATTGGTCGGCGCGCAGTTCTGGTACGAGCACAACCAGGGCGCTGGCGCCGCCGTCAGCGTCTCAGCCGGGTGGGGAGACTTCACCATCGACTACACCGGCGGCCCGAGCCACCTGCAGAAATCGACGAACCCGGTCTGGAGCACGGCCCGGTAACCACGAGGCGGCGGAGCCACGGCAAGACCGGGGAGAACCGCGTGGTGGTCGCTCGCGCTGGTCGATCCACACGAGCGACCACCCGAAAGATGTCGGGTACGTCGGCCGGTTCACCGGACCAAACGAGGATACGCGGGCTAGCATCGATCAATCGACTGAGCGAAGGGGGGCTGCTCCGACATGCAGCGATTCTCGATTTTGCTGTACGCGGTCGCCGCGGTCGCCATGGCGCCTGGCTGGTCGGAGATCGGCGTGGCCGAGCGGTCACTGCGGGTCGGGCTGCTGCTGGGGATCGGCTCGCTGCTGGTCGCCATCCTGTCCCGGCCCGAGCGCCAGGACTCCGATAAGCGTTAATGATCTACCGATGCCGCGCAACGGCGGATGAAGCGCTGCGAGGCCAGCGCCTCCCAGCGCCGGTGCGCCGTCCATCAGCCAGGCCTGGGCGCGGGCGCCGGCCAGGATCCGAGGCTGGTCGAACAATGCCAGAAAAGGCACCAGGTTCGGCGGCATCAGCAAGAACTAGCCGTCCGCCGGCGGAACAGCCGCCGCTTGGCCGGCAGCGTGCGCAGGCCCACGCCGTACGCCGCGACGTGGGCCTGCAGCGCCTTCTCGCCCGGGCATTGACAAGCTCGCCGTTCACCTCGAAAAGCCGTCCGCATCCTCGTCGCTAACCTGCCGGTCGTGATCCAGGACATGCTGGAACGCCGTCCGTAGACGGTCGTGGTAGTAGTACGTGCGCGGCGTGCCGATGCCGCCCACCTAGGGCTGTCCGTACACATTCCTGGCCGTCTTGAGAATGGTCGACCTCGCCATCTCCACCTTGCCTGGACACCCAGGCTGACCGGCTCCTCTTAGATCAGGTGCCGGGCGAGGTCGACGTACTCCGGTGGGTGCACGTTGGTGATGCCGAAGCGGTCCGGCCTGCGCGCCACGATCGACCCGGGCGCTAGATTTACCGGGCGCCAGAGTTACAGAAGGTGCGCTTGTTCAGCAGCAGCTCGGCTCGGCTCGGCGAGTAGTAGAAGAATGGCTCCGGGCTGAGGTAGTGGTCCCACGGCAGCCGGCTGAAGTCCGGGGTCGGCAGCTCCCCAGCGGCTCGCAGTGAAAGACGGGCAGTGGCCGGTCCACGCCGTGCTTCGGGTTTAGCCGGATGTCCGGGTGCCCAGCGGCAGCTCGCCCCGGCGACCACGCGTAGAATGTCGACGTACGCCGTCTCGCCCTCCCCGACCACGAGCGCGCCCAGCTCACCGAAGATGGCGAAGAACGACGACTTGTCCAGCGCGTACTGCCTCCGATGATGGGCGAGCTGGGTCGTCGGCCAGGACGAGGCCGGGCGCAAAGGCCTTGCTGACTCAGATTCCGATGTCCGGATGGGTGGTCGGCGGCTAACGGCTCGCCCGGGTCCGGACGGCGACCCGCCGGGCGCACTCGCGGACCGCTGCCTCGACCCTGTCGACCGCGACCTGGCTGCTGGCCGCTGGCGGCGTGGCCCGAACCGATCGCGAACGGCGGCCTGGACATTTGCCGCGCGCAGCTACAGAGGCTAGGTCGGCACCTGCACCGCTCAGGAACTCTGCGGTCGACGGCACGAACTGGTGCCCTCCGCCCCGCGACCTGTCAGGGATAAGTCGAACAAATCGGGCGCCGAAAAACCTACAAACCTCCGACAAGTGGCCGCCGGCCAGGGTCAGCTCGCCCGTGCCGCTCCGGTGAGCCGCGAGACGCGCTGCGCGGGCTGATCCCGAGCGGTACGGCGGCGTCACGCACAGAGACACCGCGGGCGACGAGTCGCCACGCCGAAGTGGCGTGTCGATGCTGGCCTCGGCAGTGAGCTTCTTCCGCCTCGGCCCACCCGGTACTGGCTCGACCACCCGGCAACGCGTGTGGTCACCACACGGCGTTGAGGTGACCTGTCGTTGCCGCCACACCCCAAGAGGTCACCACACGGCGTTGAGGTGACCTACGCGGTCGCGGCGGCGGCGGAGCGGCCGGCGACCCGGCCGGAGAAGAGGCAACCACCGAGGAAGGTCCCCTCCAGCGCGCGGTACCCGTGCATCCCGCCGCCACCGAAGCCGGCCACCTCGCCGGCCGCGTACAGCCCCGGCACCGGCTCGCCCCCCGGCCGCAGCACCCGCCCGGACAGGTCGGTCTCCAGCCCGCCGAGCGACTTGCGGGTGAGGATGGACAGCCGTACGGCGACCAGCGGGCCAGCGGACGGGTCGAGCAGCCGGTGCGGGGCGGCCACCCGGAGCAGCCGGTCACCCAGGTACGCCCGGGCGCCGCGCACGGCGGTTACCTGCAGGTCCTTGCTGAACGGGTTGGCCAGCTCGCGGTCCCTGGCCAGCACCTCGCGCTCGACCGTGGCCAGCTCCACCAGCGGCTCGCCCACCAACCGGTTCATCCCGTCGACCAGGCCGGCCAGCGTACCGGCGGTGACAAAGTCGGCGCCGTGGTCGAGAAAGGCCCGCACCGCGCCGGGCACGCCACCCCGCACCCGCCCGAGCACGCCGCGGACGCTGCGACCGGTCAGGTCCGGGTTCTGCTCCGACCCCGACAGCGCCACCTCCTTCTCGAGGATCTTCCGGGTGAGCACGAACCAGGTGTGCTCCTGCCCGGTCCCCGCGATGTGCGCCAGCGTGCCGAGGGTGTCGAAGCCGGGGAACAGCGGCACCGGCAGCCGCCGCCCCCGGGCATCCAGCCAGAGCGACGACGGCCCGGGCAGGATGCGGATGCCGTGCCCGGGCCAGACCGGGTCCCAGTTGGCGATGCCCTCGGGGTAGTGCCACATCCGGTCCCGGTTGACCACATGCCCGCCGGCCGCCTCGGTGATCGCCAGCATCCGGCCGTCCACATACGCCGGCACACCGGTCAGCAGCCGGGCCGGCGGGCGGCCGAGCCGGGCCGGCCAGTGCCGCCGTACCAGGTCGTGGTCACCGCCGATGCCGCCGGAAGCCACCACGACCGCCTGCGCGCGCAGCTCGACGTCCCCCACGGCGACCCGGGAGCTGGCCTGGCCCCGGGGAACGTCGCTTGGCTCCAGGACCTGGCCGCGGACGCCGTCCACCACGCCGCCGGTCCGGGCCAACTCGTCCACCCGGTGCCGGAACGCGAACCTGACCCGACCCTGCTCGGCGGCCGCGCGGACCCGGCGTACGAACGGCTCGACCAGCCCCGGCCCGGTCCCCCAGGTGATGTGGAAGCGGGGCACCGAGTTGCCATGCCCGGCCGCCAGGTCGCCGCCCCGCTCGGCCCAGCCCACGACGGGGAAGAACCGGACGCCGAGCCCACGCAGCCACGACCGCTTCTCCCCAGCGGCGAAGTCGACGTACGCCCGCGCCCACTGCCGCGGCCAGTGGTCCTCCGGGCGGTCGAAGCCGGCCGTGCCGAGCCAGTCCTGCCAGGCCAGCTCGGCTGAGTCACGGACCCGCAGCCGCCGCTGCTCCGGCGAGCCCACCAGGAACAACCCGCCGAGCGACCAGTACGCCTGCCCGCCGAGCGACTGCGCCGGCTCCTGGTCGACCAGGACGACCCGCCGGCCGGCCTCGGCGAGCTCGGCGGTGGCAACCAGCCCAGCCAGCCCCGCCCCCACCACGATCACATCCGCGTCGGCGGCCACGTCGCAGGTCGCTCAGATGTACACGGCGACCCGGGAGCTACCGTTGCCTTCCAGCCAGATGGCCGCCCAGCAGGACCGGACCGGTGTCGTCATCGCGCCGTCCTCGTAGCCGAAGCCGGAGAAGCTCAGCCAGACCGGGTCGCTGGAGTTCTCCGGAAGGTCGACGTGGCCCACGCCGTTGAGGAACTCCGGGCCCTGGGCATCGTCGCGGACCTCATAGAGCTGGACGAAGCAGCGGACCGGAGAGTTGAAGTAGTAGGGCTTGGGCTGGAAGCAGAAGTCCAGCCAGTCCGTCTCCAGCTCGAACTTGCGCTCGATACGCTCGGGGCTGGTGATGTCGTACTCGCCTTCAAGCGTGGTGACCCGTTGCCGCTGCTCGACGTCCATACAGCGCACTGTAGCGGGGGGCTCACCCGGGATCAACGAAAGGCCGAGCGAGCGGCCGGCCGTTCTCTAGGGTTGCGCCGGGGAGATGCTTACGGCGGGGTACCAACCAGCCGGACGAATAATTTCCGGGTCGGCGACTGGCCGGCAAATGCGCTGTCCACCGCACCAGTCATTTCTCGCGGTCCGGCCGGCAAGACGGTCCGGCCGTAAAGGTAGGGTCTCGCCGCGCCGATGGCGACCGGTTGGGCGAGCGTCCGCACGAACCGCCCACAAGGGTAATGGATCACGAACCGCCGCGGTGGTAATGGATTTGGTGGTGGCATTGTCATCTGGCCGTTACAGGTTGATCCTACGATCGGCCTGTGCCCGACACCGCCACGAGGAAGATCGCCCAGCCCGCCCGTGCCGCTGGCAGCGGTTCGGCGTCAGGGCCGCCGGCACCCACCAGCACCTCTGGTTGGACCGGCCCGGCAACGACGACCGCTGGCCGCTCCCGGTGCTCCCGCCGCGACGTGACCCCAACATGGCGGGCAGCAACCCGACCCACAGTGCCCGGCCCGCGGAGTCTGCCCCAACGTGTACCACATCACCAGCCGATGCGGCTGGTCGCGCAGGTAGGATCGACGCATGAGTCACGGTGAGGCGACCCGCGAGGTCGAGCTGCTGTCACCAGATGCGATGCGGTCGACGCCCACCGTATACCTCTTCGTCCCCCTCACCCAGCAGATGGCTAACATCCGGCGGTGGAACCGCGAGCGTGGGTGGGGGTTCACCGCGGCCGAGCTTAGCGCCGTCGACCTTACCCCCGCGTACTACGCCGACCCGCTCGTCGTCGACGTCATCGCCGTCTACCTGCCCGACGGCAACGGGATGGACGGTGTACGGCGGACCTGCCACGAGCTGTGGACGGTAGCCGCCGGGCGGCAGGGCAGCTCCTGGTCCTGGGACTGGTTCATGGACCGGTGGAAGGGCCATCCCAAGCCGGTGCGGCTGCTCGCCGGGATCGAGCACCGGCCCGGCGTGCGGCGGGTCACCCTCGACCTGGCGGCGCACGCGACGCCGGGCAGCTACCTGCGGCCCGATCGGGTCCGCGGCAAGAACTCGGCGCACGCCGAGGTGCTGGCCGCCGCCGCGCACTTCCCGAAGTGGATCAGGGCCATGGACGGCACGACCGTGCCGTTCACCTTCCTCGCCGGCTACCAGGTGACCCTGCCGGAGCGCTCGGTCCAGCACCGGCTGCCGTTCCTGAGCTGGAGCGGGTTCCGCCGGACGCTGAGCCTGACCGCCGACTTCGCCTACCACGGCCATCTCGGCTGGGCGTCGCCCGTGGTCCGCACCGCCGCCGCGCCCGCTTAGCCGCCGGCACGTACCTGCCAGAGATGGCCCGCTCCGCCCGGCACGCGTGTGGTCACCTCTCGGCGTTGTGGTCACCTCTCGTTGGGTCGGCCGCCCATGTGGTCACCTCTCGGCGTTGTGGTGACCTCTTGTTGGTCCGGGACATTTCCATAGCTTGCGCGCGGCAGGGCCACTCGCCCGCCAGCCCAGAACATTCCAGAACATCCCAGAGCGGCGTACTGGGCCTACAGCCCGTACTCCGGCCAGTTGGTGAGCACCGTCTCCCGGACGTCCGCCGGGTACGTGGCGAACTCCGCCCGCATCGGCTTGGTCTGCGGCGTCCAGTCGTCCCGCGGCAGGCAGTTGTAGATGGCCTTGGTAGAGCGGGCATGCCGGCGTTCCTCCGGGGTCAGGTAGCCGACCAGCGGGATCGTCGGCTGGTCCGGGACAAAGATCGTCTCCTCCGGGTCGGCGTTGACCGCCATCGTCCACACCACCTGCTTCAGGTCGGACGGGTCGATGTCGTCGCCCACCACGATGATCTTCGGCACCAGCGCGGCCGGGCGGGTCCGGAACGCCGTCTCGCCGATCTCCCTGGCCAGCGCCATCCAGCTCCCGGCCGCCCCCGGCCCGGCGCTGGTGTCCACCGCCACGACCAGCCAGTGCACGGCCGCCGCGAACGGCACGAAGCAGTCGGTCACTGGCAGGCCCCGCTCCCGCAGCTCGTACAGCGCCCCGGCCGCGATGCCGGTGCCCCAGACGGTGTGGTTCTCCTCCGCCGGCATCCCGGCCGCGACCACAGGCAGGATCGGATCGTCCCGGAAGGTGATCGCGCTGACCTTGTAGACGGGGCAGTTCCGCTTGTCAGCCGGCCAACGGTAGCCGCTGTACTCCCCCATCGGCCCCTCCGGCGTGGTCTCGTGGAACGACAGCACGCCCTCGATCACGATCTCGCTGCTGGCCGGGACAAGCAGGTCGTTCGTCTCGCACCGGACCACCTCCAGCGGCTCGCCGAACCAGCCCCCGAGCAGCTCCGCCTCGCTCACCCCGGCCCGGGCCGGGAAGCCGCCAACCATCGCGACCGCCGGCTCCGCGCCCAGCGACAACGCGAACGGCATGTCCTGGCCGAGCTCGCGCCACATCTTGTGGATCTGGCCGATGTGCTGGGACGGCCCGACGATCCCCGTCATCGTGGTCTTGTCGCTGACCGCGATCCGGGTGATCGACCAGTTCGTCCAGGACCCGTCCGGGGCGGTGGCCACGACGGTGCCGAAGGTGTTCAGGTACCGGCCACCGTCGTTCGGATGGATGTACGGCGCCGGCAGCCGGAGCAGGTCGACGTCGTTCCCGGTGAGCACGTTCTGCTTGCACAGCCCGGTCGGCACCTCCCGCGGCGGGATCGGCTCCTTACCCGGGAGCTGCGACCAGGCCCGGACGATCTCGGTGGGCGAGGAGTCGGCCGGCAGGCCGATGGCCAGCGCGATCCGGGCCATCGGATGGGCCGGGTCCGGGCTCAGCCCACCCGGAGCGCCGAGCACCCGGAACCCGGGCTCGATGCCGGTGATCTGGGTGAACAACGGCGCCGCCGTGGGCAGCTCGTAGGCGCGCCGGATGATCGCGCACATCTGGTGCTTCCAGTCGACCTCGACGTCGACCTGGTGTACGTCGCCGATCTCCTCCAGCACGGCGATGAGCTCACGCAGGCTCTTGATATGGCGTTCTGGCTTGTCCAGACCGGATGTGTTCATCGTCGCCCCTCGGCGGTCACGGCTCGTGTGGGTAGTTGGGCCGGGTCGAGGGCTTCGAACATTTATTCCATGGCTGGGTTACCGGGACTGCCGGGCTGCCGGGACTGCTGGGCTGGGCTGCTGGGCCAGCGTCAGCCGCCTGCGATCTCAAAGGTCAGGCGCACCGCGGCCTTCAGGCGCACCGCAGCGCTCCGCTGGTGTCGCCGAGCCACTGCTCGGCCGCCGCGACAACCCGCCGGGCCGGCGCGGCCAACCGCTCGATCTCCCACTGCGGTCCGGTCACCTCATCGGGCGGTACGACGGCCAGCCGGCCACGCCTGGCCAACCCGGCGACGACCTCGCGGGTGATCTCGGCGGCGGCGAGGGTGTAGTGCGACACGTCTGGCACGCACCGCCACGGCATGTTGCCCCCCGCGAACGCCGGGCTGAGCTGCCCGACGGCCAGCCTGGCCAGCGTCACGACCTGCTCGCACCCGGCCGTGGCCCGGCTTGCCAGCCGGACCGACCGGGCCTCGCCAGCGACCCGGCTCAGCGTTGCGGCCACCGTCGCGAGCGCAGACACGAACTCGGCCACCAGGTCCGGCCCGAACGGCCCGTCGGTGCCGGACCCGGCCAGCCCGAGCCGGCCGGCGAAATCCTCCGCCGCCTGCGTCGGGTGCATACCGGACAGCCGCACCGCCACCACCCGGACCCGGACCTGCCCGATCCGCTCGGCGTGCCGGAGCAGCTCGGCCAGCCTGGCGGCCACGGTGCCGGCCTCGGCCGGGTGCCGGTCGGCCACCCCGATCAGGTGCGCGGCAAGGTTGCGGAGCACGGCGTCCAGCTCGTCAAGCACATCGCGCAGCTCCAGCGCCTGCGCGGTGTCGTGCAGGTCCTGGTCGGTCGCCGCCACCCCCACCTCGTCCGCCGCCGCCGTCACGTCGGCCAGCCGCGCGGCCCGGCAGTGCTCACAGAAGATCCGCCGGCTCACCTCGGTGGCGTAACGGTGCCCGTACAGGCGGGACTCGTCCAGATGCCCGCGCTCGTGCGCGCAGGACTGCAGGATGATCACGGGGCCTCCGGTCTGCCGTGGCGGGGATCTACCGCAACAGAGCCCATCCGTCCCCCGGTCCGGACATCGCCGCCCGGACGGTCCTTTCCCCGCCGCTCGTCAGGCGATCGAGTAGACGAGCAGGCCGGGTACGCCGGCCACCGACGACAGCGACACGGTCCGGCCGAGCCGCGGGTCGCTGGCCCTGGTGGCCGGCAGCGGCGGGCCATACTCCACCAAGACCTGCGGCCCGAAGGTCGCCGACCCCACCGCGCCGCGGTAGCCGGCGAGCTGCTCGCGCGCCGTCCGGGCGACCTGGCTGGCCGCTGCTGGCGCGGCCGGGGCCATCCGGACCGCGTAGAGGTACAGCCGGTCACCGAAGAAGACCACCAGGTCCGGGTAACCAGGCAGGGCCGCCGCGGCTGGACCGGACAGCCGCAGTCCCGGCACGTCGCCGTACCACGCCGCCGTGCCGAACCGCGCGCGTACCGCCGCGTACCCCGCTCGTACCGCCGCGTCGTAGCCCTCGGCGTAGCGCGGGTCGGCGGCCGGCAGCGCACCGGTCCCCGGCTGCGGTGGACTCCGCGAGCAGCCCGCAGCCCGCGGCCCACCCGGCACACCCGCGCACCGGGCGGCAGCCATCTGCGCGGCGATCCCGCTCAGGTTGGGCGGCCGGACCAGCGGGATGATGCTGTACTGCGCCTCGTACGGCAGGCCGGCCGGCGTCGAGAGTGCCCGGCGGTAGAACGCCGTCCAGACCGGCCCAGACACGGCGCAGGAGACCGTGCCGCTGCCGCGCCCGGCGACCACCGTGCTGATCTGCTCGCAGGTCCCGACCGGCTTACCGCCGCCGGCCCAGTCCGCGAGCAGGCTGGCCCGGGCCGGCTCCCCCGACCGGTTGGCGAACCGCACCGAGATGGTGCAGCTCGCGGCCCCGCAGCCGGTGAGGTTGTGCCCGGTCTCGGCCAGCGTTATCTGCCCGTCTACGGCGTCATGGAGCGGTCCCGCCTGACCGAGCACCGCAGCGTACACCGCCAGCTCGTCCCCGCTGATGTCGGCCAGGTCGAGCCGCAGGTCCTCGGCGGGCGAGCCAGCCGAGGGCGGGGTCGGGCCGGTCGAGGGTGGCGTCGGAGTGCCCGGTCCCGGCACGGCGGTGAACGCCGGCACGGTCGGCACCAGCAGCCGCAGCAACCGGTGCGGCTGGTCGACGCTGATGTACAGGATCGTCTGCTGGGCCATCACCCGGGCCGCCTGGACCCCGTCGATGACCTCGGTGGGCAGGTCGGCGAGCGGCCCGTCGTCGATGCCGGAGAGCCGGTCACCCAACGATGCGGCCAGCGCGCCGGCCGTCAGTGTCGAGCCGATCCGCAGGCCGAACACGTCCGCCGCCGACCGCACCCAGCGGGACGCGTACCGCTTGGCCAGCACGCCGGTGGAGCCGATGAGCTGCGCCCAGACACTCTCCGGCGCGCGCAGGTACGTGTCGGACTGGGTGGCCAGCAGGGTGGCGGTGTCGTTCTTGAGCATGAGTGTGGCGGTGGCCACGCCCGAGCTGGTCACCCGGGCATCAAGGTCAACCTGGCTGCCGCCGGCGGGCCGAAACGAGCCCCGGTAGTGCACCGCCGCCGCGGTCGAGAGGTTGACCATCGCCAGGTAGGTGGCGCCTCGGGCGGTGACCGGCGGCGGCGCGGCCGCGCTCCCCCGGCCCGGGGTCTGCCCGGTACAGGCCGCGGCACCCAGCAGGACCGCAAGGGCGAGAGCGGCCCGCGTTGTCATGTCCTGAGTATCACCGTATCTGCCGGCTCACCGCCGTCACCCACTGCGGTAGGCCGTCGCGCCGTGACGTCTACCTCGCCCTGTCCGGTGTGGTTACCTCTGCGCCGTGTGGTGACC
>DATILL010000065.1:0-132988 GCA_035476575.1 Mycobacteriales bacterium | reverse complement strand
GTGGACGCAGTGATGGCAGTGGCACCACTGGTACGGCCGGTCGCAGCCGGGGAAGACGCACCCGCGGTCGCGGAGAATAATCGCGCGGCGTGCCGCGCCGACGTAGTGCCGGGAGCCGCGGCCGAGGTCCAGCGGCAGGCTCTCCCCGCCCAGCACGGCGGGGATGACGTGCGCCTCGCAGGCGATGCGTCGTACCTGGCTGGCGGGCAGGATGTCACCGCCGTCGAGGGTCCCGACGCCGGTGGCGGCGGCGAGCTTGTCATACGGCATGGTCACGACCAGGGTGGGGCGTTCGCCGCCGTTGTCGGGCAGGTCCCCCATGCGCAGGGACCGGTCTGCCAGGTCCACCAGCGCGTCCGCCATCCGTTGCCCGTGGCTGCGGTCATCCCGGACGCCGGTGGCCGGGTCGGCGGGCCGGGGCGCGGCCAGTGGGTCGAGCGCGGCGCGGAGGGTCTCCGCCCCTTCGGTGTCCAAGAACCCGCAGATCCGCCTCAGCCCCGGGCCGGCCGGGGAGATCCGCAGGTCACGGCGGGCGTATGCCGCGGCGGCCTCGCGCTCGGCCTGCCGGGCCTGCAGCTCCGCTGCGCCGTCGGGGTCCACCACGTCCAAGGCGCGCCGGCTGAGCAGCGCCACCGCGCCCGGGTCGACGGTGGCGCTGTGCCGGACCAGCTCCCGCTCCGCCGCGGCCCGGACGTCGGCCGGGGTCTCCGCCGGCAGGGACCGCATCGCCTCGGTGACCACTTGGGCGTGCTCGACGCTGATCTCCCCGTCCGCGAGCGCTGTCGCCGTCTCCGGCAGGTCTCCGTCCAGCGCACGGGCGAGCCGGACCAGCCGCCCCGCCTCACCGGGCCGCACGTTCAACGAGCCCCGCAGCCACGCCCGCATGTCCGGCGCGTCATGCGCGGACGCAAGGCCCCGGGCCTCCGCCTCCCGCACCAACGGCAGCAACACCGTACCGGTGAACCGAGAGACCTGCCGGAACCCCCGCACCAACACCTCGTCAACCTCAGCGTCAGAAAGCAAAGACCAGTCGACGCCACCACACAGGTCAAGCAGAGCAGACATCCGCTCAACCAGCGCGACCGCGTTCGACATAGAAGAAGAATAAACGGAGCCACCGACAAAACCCGCCCGCCAACCCGAGGGTCGGAGAAAAGATGAGAAACTTCGGTGAGCAAGACGGCAGGTGCCCAGAGTAGCTCCGGCGTGAGGAGAAAGGCGGGAGACTTCGGTGAGCACAGCGGCGAGCGCCTACAGTAGTCCCGGTGGCAAGCCACTCGCCGCAAGGCAACTGGCGCGGCAGCCAAGGCCCACCAGCCCATGCCCGGCGCTGCTCCGGCAAGACCGGGAGGTCAACCGCCCAGACCGCCGGATGCGGCACCTACACGGCAGGGACGACCCACCCGACGCCGAGGCGGCCGCGCGGGCGGTGCTGGCTGGCACCGCGACCGCCACCCCGAAGTCCGCCGACGGCACCGCGGAGATGATCCGCCAGGTCAAGATCGCCAAGGACACCGCGGTCAAGGCCCGCGGCCAGGCCATGGTCACGCTGAGGGCCGTGATCGTGACCGCGCCCGCCGAGCTACGCGAGCAGCTGGCACCGCTGGGCGACCGGGTCCTCGATCGAGCGCTGCGCTGGGCCGCGTGATGAGCCCATGCGCACCCCCCGCTGGTGCCACCCGGCGTACGCCGCGGATGATGGCCCGCCGCTGCCAGCAGCTCTCCCAGGAGGTCGACGTCCACCAACGTCCCGCGGACCCTCACCGAGCGTGCCGCACCCACCCTGACCGCCGCCTTCGGCGTCGGCGCGGACTCCGCCGCCGAGCTGCTCATCGTCGCTGGCGACAACCCCCAGCGGCCGCGCGGCGAGGGCGCGTCTGCCAAGCTCCGCGGCGTCTGCCCCATCCCAGCGTCGTCAGGGAGGACGACCACCCGTCATTGGCTCAACCGAGGCGGTCACCGCCACGCCAACGCCGCCCTGCACCATGCGCTGCCTCAACGACTCTTCGCCCGAGAGATCTACCACATAACCGCTGGCGGGCGCCAAACACCAAACGCATTCCCCGTCGCTTGACAAGCATAGGAACATCAACGCGATGGCCGAGTCGTTCTTCGGCGTCCTGAAGAACGAGCGCGCGCATCGAGCAACCTGTCCCACACCAGCGGCGGCAGCGGCCGACGTTGCGCAACAGGTCGAGCTGCGTTACAACAGTCAAAGCCTCCACCCGGACTCGGATACAAGACCGGAACATGAAGTCCACCAAGAGCTCCTAAACCGACAGCACGCGACGTAAATCGGCCACAAGCTCGCTGTCCGGAAAACGCGGGGCCCCTCACCTGACCCTAACCGCCGAAAATCGGACGATGCCGATTGTGCAGCGCATAACCAAGATCCGGCAGTTGCTTGACGGCGAGGACATCGCCGCCACTGCGCTGGCACAGGATATCAGCGAGAAATCGCGCTCTTCTGTGCCTATCCCGCCGCCCGTGAACTGCCAGCGCTGCCAGAGTGCTGCCAGAGTAAGGAGTTTCCCGGTGCCGTTTCAGGTTGCCATCTGTGGTCCGCGTGACTGCACTGAGGAGGATGCCGCTAATGCTTACCGCATCGGTGAGCTGCTGGCTGAACAAGGCGCCGTTGTTATCTGCGGTGGTGGCCGGGGTGTCATGGCGGCCGTCGCGGCAGGGGTCCGGGCCAAGGATGGAATGGTCATTGGTGTGCGGCCGAACGATAGTCGCGAGGGAGCGTCGCCTGACTTGTCAGCGGTCATTGTCACCAACATGGGTGAAGCACGTAACGCCATCATTATTTGGAGCGCTGACGCGGTGATCGTGGTTGGTGGTTCGTGGGGCACCTTGAGCGAGCTGGCACTGGCTAGGAGGCGGGGTGGTGTGCCGGTCATCTCGCTTGGTGGCTGGCAAGTGCTTGACCGGGATGGCAAGCCGGTTGAGGGCATTGAGCAGGTAGGAAGTGCGGAAGAGGCGGTGGGGGCGGCGCTGCGGGCTCAGCGGTGTTGACGAATGGAACTGTACTGGTGAGTCTAGACTCATCACGGGACGGGGACGGGTTACCCTGTGCTAGTGGCTGTGCGGCTGCAAGAGCCGGCATGGAGGCTCCGGTGCTCATCGGGAGTGTCGCGGGGCAAGCCGCACAGCCTCACATCTGTGAAGCCGGCCTTCTTGTGACGTGCGGGCTTGTCATGAAGTGACTACTGCCTTCGCCTGGGCCGCACCCGTGCCGTCGCCCGACTGGTCACATCCGGTCAGGCGTCGACGTCGTCCGCTTGCGGGCCGAACATCCGCGCGGGGTCGCATCGGGTCTCTTGCGTGCGTTGGCCAGTTACGATGCCATCGAAATGGATGCCGATAAGGATCGCTGTCAAGCCGAGCCAAGCACGAGATGGTCTGGGCGCTGGCCGAGCTGCTGGGGCTGACGGGAGTCGAGGTCGATGTCGTGGAACGGGGGGGTGGCGGCTCTTGGACGGTGCACGTGAGGACCGCCTCCGGTCAGTGGGCCTGCTGTCCGGGGTGCGGCCGGGCGGCGGGCCGGGCCAAGGAGCCCACCGCGCACAACGTGAAGCATCTGGCGCTGGTCCCGATGCGGGTCACCTGGCACAAGTCCCGTTTCCGCTGTGACAGCACCCCGTGCCAGACACGAAGCTTCGCTGAGGCCGGGCGGTCGCCGCGGCGGGCGGATTCGGGTCTGACCAGCTCGCCGTCGGCCTCTGAGCTCTCAGCTTCAGCCAACGACTGGTTCAACCAACGACTGGGCACGCACAACGAAGGCCCCGGGTCCTTTCCCGGGGCCTCGTCGTGTTGAGGTACAAACCGTTGAGGTGCAAGCCGCTCGTCAGTCAGGCTACTTTTTGGCCAGCCGGCCGGAGAAGGACACCGACGGGGTGCATTGGGTGCCCGCGCCAGGTTTGCCGCAGCTCACCGCGACCGTCACCTTCTTGTCCGGGTTCACGTGCAGCGGAACGATGTAGTGGTAGTCGAGGTCGCGGAAGTTCGCCAGGCCCTCCTCCAGCACGATCTGGTTGTCGACCAGGATCCTGAGCAGGCCGGAGTCACCAAGCGGGTTCTGGAGGACCAGGTCGGTGATGTTCAGCGCTTGGCTGCGCGGCGCGGTGAAGTCGAAGGACGCGAACGAGCCGTCAGTCACCGGGTTGGCCCTGGCCGCGAGCCGGAAGCTGGTCGCCGTGCCGACCACGGCTGGGTCGGCCGGAGTGGACGACTTGCCGCCAGCCTTGCTCTCCGCCGAGGAGGCCTGCTGCTTGGCCTGCGCCGCCTGCTCCTGCGCCTGGCTCGCCTGCTGCTTGGCCTGCGCCGCCGTGTCGGAGACTGCCTTGACCTGCTGCTGCGCGGCCTCCCGCGCGGCGGAGTTGATCGCCGGCTTGAACAGCGTCAGCCAGAGCACCAGCAGCGCCACCAGCAGGGCGGCCAGCGCAGCCAACGCCGGCAGCAGCCATTTCGGCAGCAGCTGCTCCTGGACCATGGTGCCGTCCGCGGTGGCTGCCTCGCCGCCGTCGGGGACCACCATGAGCTGGTACGGATGGGTCTGCGGCGGGCCACGCAGGAAGCGCCTCTTGGGCCTGATCGTGGTCTTGACCAGCATGGTGGTGCCGGGCTCGGTCAGCAGGACAGGCGGATCCACCCGGATCTGCAGCTCATTCTCCGGGTCGACGCCGATGACCTCGGCGTTCACCGGTCGGTTGCCGTTGTTGTCGATGGCAAGCTGCGCCCGGGCGGCCCGCCGGCCGCGCGTCTTCTTCGGCACCAGCTCGACACCCAGGTCGGCGAACGGTGCGACCTCGACCACGCCCTCCTCGACGACCGAGCCGCGCGGGTCCTCGCGGGAGAGCACCCGGACGCCGAACGGTACCGGACCCGCGCGCACGCTGGCCGACCGCGGCGGTCGGAAGAGCACCCTGGCCGTCGCCTCCGCGCCGGGGAACAGGTTGATCGTGGGTGGCTCGATGACCGCCCACTCCCGGGCGGGGCCGACGACGTCGACGGTGAACTGGTCGACAACCGAACCGGCGTTGCGGACCTGCACCCCGCAGGCCGCCTCCCCGCCGGGCTCCACGGCGAGACGGGCATTGTTCAGGAATGCGGTGACCCCCATGCCGAGAGTGTTGCGATGTGGGGGCCTGGCCAGTAGCAGCGATCGGGAGAGGGCGGGGGCAGCCTGCGCTGCCCGATCGGGCGCACCGCCGGCCCCTAAGGGCCGGAGCAAAATGGTGGTCTGAAATCTCAGGATGACGCCGGCCCGTGGTGAGGGTTCGCTCGGCCCACCGTAACCCGGGTTAACCCGAAAGTTACTCGGGTAATGACCGAGAAATAGGGTCGGCCGACCGTAGGCTGAGGTCATGACCGTCGAGCTCGAGAGCCGTGCCATGCGGCGGGCCCCGGTGCAGCGCCGTAGCACCGAGCGCGTCGACCGGATGCTGGACGTGTGCGCCACACTGCTGCACGACGTGGGGTACGAGGCGCTGACCACCAAGGGAATTGCCGAGCAGGCCGGCGTGTCGATTGGCTCGGTCTACCAGTACTTCCCGGACAAGAAGTCAATAGTCCGGGCACTCGCGGTGCGCTACCTGGAGGAGTTCCAGCAACGGCTGGCGGCGGCCCTGGTGGGCTGCCCGCTGAACCAGTGGTCCGAGCTGGTCGACACCCTCGTCGAGGTGCACGCCGAGATGGTGCGGGACACCGCCGGCTTCCGGGCGTTGCGGGCCGGCCCGGTGCCCAACCCGTACATCCTGCAGCCGCACTCCGACAACCAGACCATGCTGATCGGCGTGGTCCGGGGGCTGTTCGGTGACCGGGTGCAGCTTCCGGAGGATGAGAGCGTGGCCCGGCACCTGGTCATCGCCATGACCATCGGCGACGCTCTGCTCCAGCTCGCCTACCGTCGCCGGCTGGCCGGCGACCCGGCCGTGCTGGCCGAGGTGACCCCGGTTGTGACCAGCTACCTGGACGAGATGGTCCCGCTCGTCCCCGGTTGACCGCCGCCCGCGGGCTGCTTCCTACGATGACACCCGAAATCACTGATCTCGCGGTTCAGTAACCACGAGATCAGTGATCTTCGGTCTGCCGTCGATCGTCCGCTACCTCTTGCTGAACAGCTCGATCTCGGTGATGGCGACATCGTTGCTCTTCACCGACTTATAGACCGACGTGACGTGGATCTCGACACTGGTGATCCCGCGTCCGTTGCCGAGCGCGATGGTCTGCTTTTCCGGGGTGTCCTTAAGCTCGACGTCGAACGTCTGCCCGTTGTTGTAGACGAGATGCAGGTTGCGGGCCCGGTCGCTGCTCTGGAAGTCGGCGATGATCCCGTTGTGGACGATCGCCTTGTCCAGGTTCACCGCGCTGTCGAAGTGCAGGATGAGAGTCGGCTCCCGGCGCCCGACCGGCGCGGCCCAGAAGGTGTTGGTGAAGTTGTCCACCGCCGAATGAGCCGGATGTCCCCTGGTGGCGACGTTCGACTCGTCCCGGTTGCTGTGCACCGGGTCGAACTGTGGGTGGATGATCGAGACGACCTTGTTCTGGACGGCGAGGTACTTGGCGTTGATGAGGTTGCGGAACGGCTGGAAGATGCCGTAGACGATCCCGCCGAGCAGCAAGCCGGCCGCGATCACCTTCCGGATGGTCGGGAAGACCTTGGCCAGCGTGGCGCGGCGACGACTCTGGGCGCGTACGCCGCCCTGCCCGGGCCGGCTGCCGGCCTCCAGCGACCTGGCCTTGCGCTTGGGGAAGATCTTCCGCCACCACGGGGTCGCGACCGTGACCGCGGTCTGCAGCGAGGTGCCGCAGCGGCTGCAGAACTTCCGGTTCGGCGGGTTGCTCTCACCGCACTCACCGCAGATCAGGTCGCCCGGCTGCGGACTGCGGCTCGGCGGCTGCCTGGTGACCGCGCGTGCCTGCCGCTCCCGTGACGCCTGCGGCGCTATCTCGCCCGGCTGTCCGCCGGGTCCCACGGTAGGTCGGGCCCCGCCGGGAGCTCCAGGACCGGACGGCGGGCGCGGCGGACCGCCAACCGGCGAACCGGGCGGCGGTAGTGGCGCGACCAGCGCGGCCACGGCAGGTGGTCCAGGTGGTGCCGCCGGGGGCAGCGTCGGAGGTACGGCGGCCCCAGCCGGTGCAGGAGGTCCAGGCGGGCCAGCGGGTGGACCGGGCGGCATACCCGGCGGGCGCGGCGGACCAGCGGGTGGACCCGGCGGCATACCCGGCGGGCGCGGCGGACCAGCGGGCGGGCCAGGCGGACCGGGCGGCATGCCGGGTCGCGGCGGGCCGCCCATGGCGCCGGGACCGGTGCGTTCGATCTTCTCCCGCTCGCCGACGTCCATGTACACGATCGAGCTGACCCGCTCCAGCAAGCTCTTCTTGCGCTTGGGCTCTTCTTCCTCGGGCGGCGGCTCCACCGCCGGGACAGTGACCTTCGGGGCCACCTTCACCCCGGTCCACTCCAGGAACTCACCACACGATCCGCAGAACGTGTCCTGGTCCCGGTTGTTGAACCCGCAACTCCGGCAGACGATCACGTGCCCTCCACCTCCAGCCGGTGCACGACATGAGCCGGTTTCCCGGCCGATACCACCGCGTTGAGCAGCCCGAGCGGCGCTCGACCCGGGTCCTCAAGCCGGATCCGCACGCCAAGCCGCGGCGTGCCCTCCCCCGGCAGCGCGGTGCCCGGCGTGGTGGACCAGACCACGCCACCGTTGTCAGCGAGGGCGACCTCGCCGCCGCTGACCAGCTCCAGGTGTGCCCGCAGCCCAGTCAGCGTGCCGCGCATCCGGTACAGCTCGACCGCGTGCTCGACGCCGGCCCGGCGGCGTTCCAGCGAGGTGTCGTCGTCCTGCGGCATGCCGACCCAGCCGGCCAGCCAGTCGACGAAGTCCTCCGGTGCGAGCGCGGGGTCGACGTAGGCGTCGATGCAGTCGATCACGGCCAGGATCGGCGCGAACGTGTCGTCCAGCCCGGCGGTGAACCGGCCGGTGAACTGGTCCTCCTGGTAGACCGCCGGCATCAGCTCGACGATCGGCTGGGCGTTGGCCAGCCCTGGCACGGTGCCACGCATCAGTGCTCCTCCACCCGGACCCGGTGTGCGTAGGAGAAGACCAGGCTGTTCGGGTCGAGCTCCAGCTTGGTGGTCTCCTTGCCCCGCTCACCGGTGACCGGGTTGGCGCCGAACAGCCGGACGTCCTCGACCAGCTCGACCCCCCGCACACCCTGCAGAGCAGCGAAGACCTCGCCTGCGTACACCGGACGGCCAAATGGCCAGCCCTGCCCCTCCGAGCCGCCGTACAGCGGGTTGAGCAGCGTGTGCAGCGCGTCGAGCGCAGCCTCCTGGACCTTGCCGGTGTTCGCCCGCGACTTGGCGACCAGCCGGGCGACCACGGTGACGCCGCGGTACAGCGGCGGCTCGACGACGACCCGGGCGCCGACCAGCCGGACCTCGTCCAGCCTGGTGGCGATCCGCTCCATCGTGTCCGGCGCCGGCACCAGGTCCTCGAACGTGATCCGTCCCCGGTCGACCGGCGCCGCGGGCACCACCAGCACCCGGACCGAGCCTGCATCGGCACCCTCGCCGGCCGGCAGGCAGCGCACCCGGGCCACCTCGGGCGCGGCCTCCCGGGTGATGGCCTCGTAGTCCTCCGCGGTGACCGCCCGGCTGCGAGTGCGGAGCAGGATCGGGCCGCGGGCCTTGGCCTCCTCGACCGTCTCGCCGTCCACCCCGCCCTGGGCGCGGGACAGGTTCTCCACGCTGGCCACGAACGGGATCGACGACTTCAGCGTCTGGATGCTGCCGCGGCCGACGTTGCCCTTGCGGCCGCCGCCGGTGGCGTAGCGGCGCAGCCGGACCACCGTCTCGCGCGGCGGCACCGCGCCGTACTGGCGCAGCCCGCCGTCCGGCTCCCGGATAGTGGGGCCGAACCGCACCTCGCCGGCCACCCCGTCCAGGATGAAGTGCCGGTCCCGCGGTCTGCTGGCGGCGAAGTGCTCGACCGCCTCCCACTCCTGCCAGCCGTCTGGCGAGCTGGTCTCCAGCACGACCGTGCCGACGCCGGCCAGCACCGGAGTGTGCGCCACCGGAAAGGCCTGCCCGGCCACGCCCTCGGAGGCACCGAGGACCTCGTTCTCGATGATGTCGGCGTTGATCGCGTCGACGGTGCCGCCGACGGTGGACGCGGCCAGGCTGTGGATCACCGGGGAGGCGCTGTAGCGGGGGAAGTCCGCCGGCACCTGGATCACCCGGCCGCGCAGCCAGCCGGCGCGCACCCCGCCCACGACCGAGGCGAGGTGGTCCGGCGGCAGGTGCACCAGGATCCCGCCAGCCCGGTTCAGCGCGCCGGTCTCGTCGGTGCTGACCAGGCACTCGGTCCAGCCGTCGCCGGTCCAGGCCTCCCACACCAGCGGCGGGTGGTCCGGGTGTACGCCGACGCCCTCGACCCGGCAGTCGAGGTCAAGCCGGACCACGCACCGCGGCACCGGGTCGGTCAGCCCGACCAGGATCACGTCGTCCGGTTGCGGTACCTCGGAGAAGGCGCTGAACGGCCGGCCCAGCTTCATCTCCTCGGTCCGGTCGGTGGCGTCGTCCCCGCCGGACGGCTGGGTCATCACGCAGGCCAGCGCGCAGGGCACGATGGCCAGATCGTCCTCGGTGGAGAAGATCACCGACTCGTCGGTCTCGGTGCGCAGCGTGGCGGCCTTGGTGCCGGTCGCGATGGCCACCGGGGTGATGGCCGGCGCCGACAGCCAGAACGTCACCGGCGCCTGGGCCGGCGTCGGCGGTATCAGCCGCAGCCCGATCAGCTCCAAGAACTTGATGTAGAGCCGATCGGGCACCTGGTTGAGCCGGAACAGCAACTGGTCGGTCATGAAGGCGAACGTCTCGATCAGCGTGACGCCCGGGTCGGAGACGTTGTGGTCGGTCCACTCCGGGCAGCGCCGCATGACCAGCCGCTTGGCATCGTCGACCAGGTCCTGGAACCGCCGGTCGTCCAGGTTCGGCGCGGGCAGGGCCATCAGTAGTCGCTCCCGTCATCCGGAATCGTGTAGAAGGGAAAGACCAGGTTGCGGCGGTCGTTGGTGTCCTTCGGCCGGTACTGGATGTCGATGAAGAGCAGGCTGTGGTCGCCCGGCTGGGGGAAGACGTTGACCGCCTCGATGTCGACCCGTGGCTCCCAGCGCAGCAGCGCCTTGCGCACCTCGTTGGCCAGGTCGGCCGCGGTGTCCAGGTTGGCCGGGCGGAAGACGTAGTCGCGCAGCCGGCAGCCGAACTCCGGCCGCATCGGCCGCTCGCCCGGATACGTCGACAGGATCAGCGCCATCGCCTGCTCCAGCTCGCGCTCGCGGCGGACCAGGGCGATACCGCCCGAGGCGCTCACCCCGAGCGGGAACGCCCACCCCGCGCCGACGAAGTCGCCGGTCACCACGACACCTCCTGATTTTGAGCTTGTTTGAGCTGGTTTGAGGCGGACCGTCAGTTGAGCTGGATGACCTGGCCCTTGATCTGCACCGGCCCGGCCTCGCACTCGATGGACAGCTTGGTTTTCGCCTTCAGCGACAGCGACATCCCGCCGTCGATGCTGACCGATCCGGCGGCACCGGTCTTGATCTCGATCTTCCCGGCGGCCCCGCAGTCGACGGTGATGGTGCCGGTGGGCACCTTGCTGGCCGGCGGCGCCGGGTCACAGGTCAGCGTCACCGTGCCGTTGGCCTGGTCGATGACCAGGCCCAGCTTGTCGTCGCCGGTGCCGAGGCTGACCATCGACTGGTTCGGCGGGGCGGTGCCCGGCGGCGAAGGCGGCAGGTCGTCGGTGAACAGCAGCTTGTTGCCGGCCGGCGAGGCCAGCCCCCGCTTGATCACCGTGCCGGAGCCGTTCACCGCCGAGGCGAGCGGCTCGTAGGCGCAGTTGTCGTTGAGCAGGCCGCCGATCACGTACGGTCGCCGCGGGTCGCCGTACTCGAAGCCGATCAGCACCTCGTCGCCGACCTCCGGGAGGAACGTCGCCCCACTGCGCCGGCCACCGCCGAACTGCACCACCCGGGCCCAGTCCGACTCGTAGTTCGGGGTCAGCCAGGGCATCGCGACCTTGACCTTGCCCTTGCCGTCCGGGTCCTTGCAGTTGGTGACGACGCCACAGACCAGGCCGTGCAGCGCCGGGTTGTGGGCGGCGCCACCGGAGGCCAGGTGGTGCAGGGACCGGTTCTGCCGCCCGCTGACGTAGAACCGGACGTGGTAGCCGCCCTCCTCCGGGTCGAAGACGTGCCGGGCGTTGGTGACGATCCACTTGCCGGCGAAGGGCTTGGGCACCCCGGCGACCGTCACCTC
This sequence comes from Mycobacteriales bacterium, assembly GCA_035476575.1. Lineage (GTDB taxonomy): Bacteria > Actinomycetota > Actinomycetes > Mycobacteriales > JACQDL01 > DATILL01. Next base: position 121,653 of record DATILL010000065.1, on the reverse strand, counting down.
CGCGCCGGCCTGGATCGCCGGGTCGCCCACCGCCACTCCCTCGGCCTCGGCGAAGGTGCTGGCCACGTGGTCGGCCAGCCCCTTGGCCGCCTCCTCAACGGCGCTGTCGGCCGCGCTGCCCACCGCCAGCGGCCGGTTCACCACGACGTAGGCGGTGTCGCTGGGGGCGGTGCCGAAGTTAAGCTTCGGTAGGAATGGCAGCGACGGCGGGGTGGGTAGCTTCGGGATCGGGATCAGCCCGTCGGTGAAGGAGCTGGCCAGGCTGGCCGGGTCCTGGCCATCGATGGTGGCGGTGTAGGTCTTCGCCGCCGTGTTGGCTACGGCGACCCGGGCCGCTTTGGCGTCCCACACCCGCACCTCGACGTCCGGGGTGATGTTGGCGGCGGAGATCCGCGGGTAGAAGGTGAGCAGGTTGTCCTTGAAGGTCAGGGTGTTGCCGGCCAGGCCGAGCGCTGACGCGACGGCGGCCAGCGCGCCACCCAGCCCCCCGCCGGCGGGCTGGCCGGAGGCCTTGCGGAAGAAGAACTTCCCGCCCGTGACGCCGACCTCGTAGCCGATCTCGCGGGACCGCTCGACCAGGAACTCCCAGTCGGTCTGGGCCACCTGGGCGATGTGGTTGTGGCTGGTCTTGGTCTCGTCGATGGTGCCGATCTTCAACCCGGCGTCGCTGGCGACCTTGCGGGCGACGTCGGAGTCCTTCATGTTCAGGAACGTCTTGGTGCGCCGCGCCCGTTGCAGCCGGTGCGCCTTCTCGTAGCCGCGGACCACCGAGTGCGTCATGCCCTCCTCGCAGATGGCCTCGATCGAGGTCACCTCGCCGGCGATGAGCTTGTCCGGGCTGGTGCTGCTGCCCGGCTTGGCGCCGTACACCGACAGCTTGGTGCCGATGGAGATGCCGGCGTCGCCGAGCACCTTGCCGTCCTCGTCCAGGAAGGTCAGCTCGAACATGTCCGGCAGGTGCAGGTGGGTGTCCACCACGACCCGCATCAGCTTGTGGTCGACGGTGGGCAGCAGCGGGATGCCCACCGGGTCACCGATCTTGACCGAGGCCATCCGGGTCGCGGTGGCGTCTCCCCCGCCGGCGCCGAGCATCAGCGGCCGCCCTGGGCCAGCTCGTCGGCGTTGGGCAGGTACACCGTGGTGCCGGGCCGCAGCCGGGACGGGTTGGTGATGCCGTTCACCGCCGCGATCCGCCGCCACAGTCCCGGCTTGCCGTACGTCGCGGTGGCGATGGACTGCAAGGTGTCACCGTCGGTCACGATATGGGTACGGCGCCCGATCAGGCCGCCGGAGGTGGGGTTCGTGGGCAGGCTGGCCAGCAGGCTGGGCACCTCGTTCATGGTGATGTTGACCTTGGCCCGGGTCGGCATACCCATCTGGTTGAACCGCACGTAGCTGACCTTGAGGTTGAGGATCCGGACGTCGTACATGAACGCCACCATCGGCGGTCCCCACTGGAAGGTGACCGTCGGCAGCACCGACTCGGTGGTCGACCCGGTCAGCGCGCCCAGCCCGGGGATGCCGGAGAAGGGGCTCATCCAGCGCAGGAGCTGGTCGCAGCGCAGCTTGGTGGTGAGCCCCTCGATGATGATGTTGCTCAGCGAGATCTGCGGTGGGTTGACCTTCTTGACGATCGCGCCGGTGCCGCCCTGCGGTGAGGGCGCGGTGGCGGTCATCGCCGGCCGGGTGGAGATGCTCGCCGACCGGCTGAAGTCGATCTGGTCTGGGTTGAAGTCGAACGGGACGAAGCCGATGTTCGGCGGCTCGAAGCAGCGGATGAACGCCGGGATGCGGCCGCCGACCAGGTCGGCCACCGAGTTGAGGGCCTGGTTGGCGACGTTTCCAGCCGCGTTCACCGCGGCACCGGCGCCCTGCACGACCGAGGCCAGGGTCATGGCGCCGCTCCTCTCCTGGTCACAGGTTCTTTCCTCACAGGAACCCCTCGTGCACCAGCTCCAGCACCTCGACGGCGATGCCGAAGGTGAGCGCGTCCAGGTCGGGGCCCTTCCACATGGACGGGTACACGTTGCGCAGGCTCCAGTTGGCGACCTTCTTGCCGGTGGCGTCCAGCAGGGTGACGTTGGCGGTCTGGCCGCCGCCGCTGTTGGCGGCGTTCGCCCAGGTTGCGGCCATCTGCTTCAGCCAGCCCTGCACCTTGGCCGAGTCCGGCCCGTTCATGGCCCGCTCCAGGGTGACCTTGGAGTAGTCGATCCGGCCGGGCATGACGATCTTGTGCTGGTACTGGCCGCCCTCGGTGACGAACTCCGGATTGAAGCTCACCGCCAGCCCCTTGCAGCGTGCCCAGCCGCCCAGCGGGATGCCACCCACGTCCACCATGAACCGGGTGGTCAGGCCAAGCATGGACCGCACGTCCATGGTCGGTTGCGACATTGTCTGCCCCTCAGCCGGTGAGCATCGTCTGGTCGTCCAGGAAGCCCTCGTGCACCAGCTCCAGCGTCTCGATCGCGACCGAGCTGGCACCGGCGTCGAAAGAGGTGATGCCCCACTTGCTCGGCATCGCGTTGCGCAGCTCCCACTCCAGGATCTTCTTGCCGGCCGAGTCCATGAGCGTGATCGTCACCAGAATGCCGAGCTTGTGCTTGAACGAGGTGTCGTTCAGCCACTTGCGCACCTTCGGCGAGTCGGTGGCGTTCGCGCCGCGCTGTAGCTTCACCGCGGAGTACTTGTTGTTGGCCGGGAAGAACCATTTGTGGTTGCCGAAGTCACCCACCCGGTGTTCGGCCACCTCCCAGCTCACGTCCAAGCCGTCGACCTTGTGCCAGGTGCCCAGGTCGTAGTCGCCGGGGACAGCGATCGCCTTGAACCGGTTCGACAGGCCGATCAGGGAGCCGTCGTTGAGTGCCATGGCCTCTCTCCTACCGGAAGTCCGTGAGCAGACCGGCGCGTTCCCGGTCGATCAGCAGTTCGAGCCGCAGCCTGCTGCGCAGCCGGTCGTACAGCGCCGTCGCCACGTGGTCCAGATCCAGGTGGTCGGCGGAGAGCTGCTGCTGGCCGTCGTGGCCGGCCGCGGCGCCGGACTGGAGCTGGGCTGGCCCGCCGGCCTGGTGACCCGCCGCGGCCTGGCCGCTGGCGGCACCCGCACCGCCCCCGGCGCCGCCGGGCGGGTCGAACGTGGTGAGCTGCGTCCGGCCGCCGGTCGCCGACGGTACGACGGCCTCCACGCTGCCGTCGTCGGTGTAGGCCAGCCCGAACGGCGCCTGGCCGGACCCGCCACCACCGCCACCACCGCCGGCACCGGCACCGGCGCTGCCGCCCATCGCCTGCTCCTGGTCGAGCTGGCGGTCGACCGCCGCCTGCTCCTCCAGCGACAGGAAGGATTGCTCCGGCTCGCCGCGCGCCGTTCGCAGCGCGTTGGCCTGGGCCAGCGCCGTCCGCTCAAGCTCCGCCCGCCGCGCCTCCCGGTTGAAGCCGCCGCCGGCCGGTGCCGTGGCTGCGCCGCCCGTCGCGGGACCGGCAGCGGGGTGGCCGGTCCCGGCCGCCCCAGCGCCGGCCGCCCGGGTGTTCGCACCCGAGCCCGGGATGTTGACGCTGGTGAGCTGGGTCCGGCCGCCGGTCGCGGACGGTACGACGGCCTCCACGCTGCCGTCCTCGTTGAAGAACAGCCCGTACTGCTGCTGGCTGGATCCGCCGTGTCCCGCCCCGGAACCCCCCGCCAGGGCCGGGTTGGTCCACTGCTCCACCACCCGCTCCGTGGCCCGGTTCGCGATCTGGTGGATCTCGTCGCGGTCGGCCGAGGTCAGGGTGCTGGAGAAGCTCGGGGCGCTCGGCACGGCCGGGGCAACCGGGGCAACCGGGGCGAGCTGCACGTGTCCGCCCAGGTCCGGCTCGCCCGACACCCACGGCCCGCTGCCGCGGTGCGGGTGGATCAGCGGTGGCGGCTCGGGCGCGCCCGGCTCGCCACCGTGCCAGCGCTCGGCGGCCACCGCCTCGGCCTCTAGGGCCTGGCCGAGGTGGGTGTCGGGCGCCGGCAGGCCGGCACCGAGGGCGCGCTGCTGCACGGCGTGGACAAGCTCATGGGCCAGCAGGCCGCGGGTGGCCGGTGCGTCCGCCGGGCCGGCCTCGGCGGGCAGGAACACCGCGCCGCCGCGGGTGAACGCCCGGGCACCCCGGGAGCGGGCCTCGGCCGCGACGTCCGGCCCGCGGTACACCTGTACGTCGGCGACGTCCACCCCGTGGCTGTCGCGCAGGGCGCTGGCCAGGTCGGTGGGTACCCGGGTGGGTGCCGGGCGCAGCACAGTCGGAGGAGGCGGGGTGGCCCGGGTGGCCGGTGCCGCATGGTAGACCGGCCGCACCCGCATGGCCAGCGGGGGCTCGCCGGGCGCCAACGCCCGGGCCGGCGCGCGCGGGCGGTCAGCGGGCGGCGGCACCGTAACAGCGGCTGAGGGGTGCGCCGGCTGGTCGGCCGGCTCCGGCTCCGGCTCCGGCTCCGGCTCCTGGAGCATCCCGGCGGCCGGACCGGGTGGCGGGTCCCATGGCGGCTCGACCGCGCCCAGTTGCTCGACCGCAGCCGGTGGCTGAGTGACGACCGGCTCAGCCGGCTCCACCAGCTCCGTCATCTCCACCGGCAGGGTGAACGGTTCGCCAGCCGGGCGGGAGATCGGGGCGCCCAGACCCAGCCGGCGGCTCTGGCCCAGCGACATCCGCCGCCGCGGGCCGGGCCGGGCCAGCTCGACGTCCTCCTCGGCCGCGACCGGCGCGCTGCTCACCAGCGTCGTCGTCGCCGCCGTGGCAGCGGGCGGCTCGGGCGGCTCGGGCTCGGCCGGCGCCGCGAACGGCGACGGGAAGCCGGCCGGATCATCCTGCGCCAGCCACGGCGGAGCCATGCCACGCAGCCACGATGGCGGCCGGGACGGCTCGGCCGGCTCGCGGGCCGGGCCGACGTACTCATCCAGGGCCAGTGTCAGCGGCTGGTGGGCGGGCAAGGTGACGACCGTCCGGCGGTACACCAGGGGCGCCGTCGGCAGGGCCGGGCCCGGGGCACCGGCCGGGCCGGCCGCCATCGGCGCAGGCGCGGGCGCCGGCAGCACGCTGGCCAGCCCATCGACCCGCCCGGTGGCGGGAGGTACGTCGGCACCGGCCACCGCCCGCTCTCCCGGCAGCGGAGGTAGCACCGGGGCCGGCCCGGCGGTCAGGACGTCGTGCCGGCGGGAGGCCGGTCGCAGCGGTGGCAGCGCCGCCCAGTCGCGCCCGGACGCGCGGGCCGGCGCCGGCTCGGCCGCGACCGGGCCCGGCCCGCCTCGACCCCTACGCCGAAACGGCCAGCGCATGCGGCCCCCCTTGTCCGTCTGGTCTTGTCTGGTCTGTCGCCCGTTGCCGGCTACTCGGCCTGGGCGTGAATCTTTCCGATCTCGTTGATGACCCGCTCGCGCGTCGCGTGCGCCAGGTCCAAGATGTCGTCCAGCGCCCAGTGCAGGTAGTACGCGACGTACGCGACCTCCTCCCACATCCGGTCAGTCGCGTACGTCACGATCCCCCCGGGGCACCACCTGCCACGTCGACGCCGAACTCGCGGCCGCAGTGCGGGCAGGCCACCGCGACCTCGGTGTGCCCGTCGGCGTTGATGCGTCGGTACAGGTCCTGCAGGAATGCCAGGTCGGAGGCGAACAGGTTCTCGACGACGTAGGTGTCCACCCCGGACAGGCCGCCCAGCTTGGTCACCGTCCGCTCCAGCAGCAGCACGGTGAGGTACGCCGGGTTCTGCCGGGCCCGGGCGTCGGCCTGGGTGGTGATCTCGTCCCGGGCCGTGGCCAGCCGCATCACGCCCTCGCGGTGCACCTGGCCGCTGTCGTCGACGTAGCCGCGCGGCAGCACGAACGGATACTCCGTGCGCAGCCCCGAGCCGGTGTCGGCCACGGCCGTTGCGGTCGGATGGCTCACGGCGCCACCCGCTGGATGTGCTCGCAGACGATCTGCACCGTCTCCATCAGCACGTCGGAGGCGCCGGCTTTGAGCGCGCCGATCTCCAGCTTGGCCGGCCAGGCCTGCTCCAGGTGGTACCGCGCCACCGGCTTGCCGTCGTAGTTGTACATGACCAGCGAGCAGCTCTTGCGAGCCGCGACGATGTTGCCCTGCAGCACGGCCTCATGCCACAGCCACAGCTCCATGGAGGAGTTCTTGCCGCGCTTGAGCGTTACCGTCGGCGGCTTGCGCTGGCCGGGCAGCTTCTTGAAGATGACCTCCTTGTCGGTCGACTCCAGAAAGTCCACCGGCACGACCTCGGTGGTGATACCGGCCAGCTCGGAGAACGACGCGATCTCGTAGCCGTCGATGGTGATGGAGAACCGCGCCGCGGTGAGGGCGTCGTTCGGCTGTTGTGCAGACAGTCCGCCTGGCATCGCTTACCCCTATTCCTCGAGCGCAGCGCCCTGCGCGAACTGCGAGATGCGGAACACGACGAACTCGGCGGGCTTGACCGGTGCGATGCCGATCTCGACGGTGAGGATGCCCGCGTCCCGGTTCTCCGGCGGGTTGTTCTCCTCGTCGCAGCGGACGAAGAACGCCTCGGCCGGCGTACGCCCGAACAACGCACCGTCCCGCCACACCCGGCGCAGGAACATCGTGATGGTGCGCCGGACCGAGTCCCACAGCTTCGGGTCGTTCGGCTCGAAGACGACCCAGTTGGTGCCGGACAGGATCGACTTCTCCACGAAGTTGAACAGCCGGCGGACGTTGACGTAGCGCCATTCGGGGTCGGAGGTGAGGATGCGTGCCCCCCAGACCCGGATGCCCTGGCCGGGGAAGCTGCGCAGGCAGTTGACCGCGACCGGGTTGAGCTGGTCGTGCTCGCCCTTGGTGATGTTGAGCTCCAGCGAGATGGCGCCGCGGATGACCTCGTTCGCCGGGGCCTTGTGCACGCCGCGGGTGGTGTCGTTGCGGGCCCAGATGCCGGCCATGTGGCCGCTCGGTGGCACGTGGATCGGCTTGCCCGACAGCGGGTCCATGATCTTGATCCAGGGCCAGTACAGCGCGGCGTACTTGGAGTCGTAGCCGGCCGTGTTGACCCGCCAGTCCTTGACCTGCTGGGCGTTCAGGCCGGGCGGGGTGTCCAGGATCGCCACCCGGTCGGCCATCAGCTCGCAGTGCGCGATCATGGCGAGCTGCACGGCCTTGAGGCCCTCGTCGTCCAGCATGCCGTGCTGGTAGGCGGCCATCAGGTCCGGTACGCACAGCATGGTGACCTCGTCGACGGCCTCCAGGCCGCCGAAGCCGGTGCGGTCGGCCGAGCTGCCGACGTAGGAGTTCGGCGACACCGAGTCGGCGGCCGGCAGCCCGCCGCCGGACAGCGCGACGTCACCGGACTTGGCCGGCACGGCCAGGCCCTTGCCGGTGGTCTCCTCGATCCGGATCAGCTTCGACTGCTGCCGGACGGTGGTGACGACGTTGTTCGAGCCCCGCTTGGTGGTGACGTTGTCGTACGTCTCGACCGGGTTGCCACCCTGCTTCACCACCAGCTTGAAGGTGTCCTCGCCGGGCTCGGACGGGTCGAGCACCTCGACGGTGATGTCCTGGCCGGCGGGGCCGGCCTCCAGCGCCTGCACTGAGAACGCGAGCCGGCTGCTGTCCGCGGCGGCGGGCAGCTCTGCCTTGGGCGCCGGTGCCGGGCCGGTGTCGGCCGTGTCGCTGCCGATCCGGACGACGTACGCGGCGCCGCCGCCGTTCAGGAAGTAGCCGTAGACCGCGTGGGCGAGGTAGGAGCCTTCGGTGAAGTCACCGAACGTGCCGGTGAACTGGGTCCAGTTGGTGACCAGGGTCGGGGTGTTGAACGGGCCCTGTGCGGCAAAACCGACGAACGCGGCAACGGCAGTACCGACGCCCTCGATCGGCTTCGAGCCGGACGAGACCTCCTCCATGTACACACCGGGCGAGAGGTAGTTGGGCATCGGCCCCTCCCAAATCGACGAGCTGCTGGTGGCGAGTCGCAGGTGGTGGTGCTCCGGGGCAGCCCACGGTGAGCCTGCGTCTCCCGGCTCTGGAACCCTCGCAAGTTCTCGGCCCGATACGAACCGGCCGCCGGGCGGGATCAAGGGCAGTCCGGCCTGCCCGATCGGGCGGGGCGGCCGGGCCGTCCGGACGCCCGGCGACCCCTGCCGCGCTCCCCGCCGGACCGGGCACACTGTCGGCGTGCTGGAGGACGTGGACGCCTCACTCGTCGCGCTGCTCGGGGGCCGGCTGCCGGAGGGCACCACGGTCAGCCTGGAGCCACCGCGCCGGGCCTGGGCGCGCCGGCCACCCGAGGGTGCGCTGGTCAACGCCTACCTGTACGACGTCCGCGAGGACGTTGACGGGCGCAAGGCGGACTGGGACGACATCCGGGACGAGCGCGGCCGGGTGGTCGGCCGGCAGCCGCCGCCGCGCCGCTACGAGCTGTCCTACCTGGTCAGCGCCTGGGCCGGCGACGTCGCTACCGAGCACGGGCTGCTCGGCACCGTGCTGGCGCTGCCCGGCACCGGCGAGGTGCTGCCGGGCGAGTACCGCCGCGGCATGCTGGCCGAGACCGACCTGCCGGTGCTGCTGTCGGTCAGCCGGCCGGCGCCGCCAAGCAACCCCGGCACGCTGTGGGCGGCCCTCGGGCTGGCCCCGCGGCTGGCCGTCGACCTGGCCATCAGCGCGCCGCTGGTACCGGCCCTGGTCACCGACCTGGCCAAGCCGGCGCAGGACATGCACCTGGGGGTCGGCCGGGACGCCACCCCGCCCGACCCGCCGAAGCACCCCGGCCCGCAGCCGCCGGCGGCCAACGGCATGCCGGTGCCCCGCCCCGACCAGCACTGGCGCAAGCGGCACGTCGAGGAGCCACGCTGATGCCACCCGCGGCGAAGATGGGCGACAAGGTGATCGGCACCGACACGCACATCATCATGGTGCCGACGCCGGGCGGGCCGGTGCCGACGCCGACCCCGATGCCGTTCAACGGCACGATCACCAGCGGGTGCAGCACCAACGTGCTGATCGGCGGGCAACCGGCCGCGGTGGTGGGCAGCATCGCGATGAACACCCCACCGCACATCCCGGCCGGCGGCCCGTTCCAGGTGCCGCCGACCAACCAGGGCACCATCATCAAGGGCAGCGCGACGGTGCTCATCAACAACAAGCCGGCCGCGCGCATGGGCGACACGGCGAACACCTGCAACGACCCGGCGCCGGCCCCGGTCGGCACCGTCCAGGCCGCCGGCACCGTCATGATCGGCGGCTGAGCCCGCCCTTCCCGCCCCCTACCCGCCGATCATCGAGTTGTTGTCGCTGGTAGAGATCAACTAGCGACAACAACTCGATGATCGTTCGGAGTGAGGGGCAGGTGGAGCTCAGGCGAGGGCGATGCCGGCGACGTAGGCGGCCACGCCGACGATGAGTCCCAGGACGACGTTGGCCAGCACGTTGCGGGCGGCAAGCCAGGACGCGCCCTCCTCGACCAGCCGCACCGTCTCGTACCCGAACGTGGAGTACGTCGTCAGCGCGCCGCAGAAGCCGGTGCCGACCAGCGTGCCCACCGCCGACGGCAGCGCACCGCCCAGCCCGGCCAGCAGCCCGAGCAGCCCGGACCCCACCACGTTCACCGCCAGCGTCCCCCACGGGAACGCCGACCTGGTCCGGGCCGCCAGCGCCCGGTCGGTGAGGTACCGGGCCGGCGCGCCGAGAGCACCGCCGAGCAGCACCAGCAGCAGGCTCACTCAGCATCCCCGGCCACTTAGCATCCCCGGCCACTTAGCATCCCCGGCCACTCAGCGCTCCCGGCCGACGTAGCGGATCACCTCGACCTCGTCGAGGATCACCATGCCCTCGCCGACCAGCTCGTCCAACTGCGGCAGGAAGGCCCGGACCCGCTCCTCGGCGTCGACGATCACGATCAGCAGCGGCAGGTTCTGGGACAGGCTGAGGAGCCGGGTGGTGTGGATGCGGCTGGACGCGCCGTACCCCTCGACGCCGCGCAGCACGGTCGCTCCGGCCAGCCCGGCTTCATGCGCCCGGTGCACGATCTCGTGATGGAGCGGCGTGTGATGCCAGGTGTCGTCCTCCCCGATGAAGATCGACAACCGGATCGCCCGCCCGGCCAGCCTCATCCCGCCCGCCCCCTTCCCGCCGCGAGGCGCGTGAGCACCACCCCAGCCTGCACCCCGACCAGGGCGGTGACCACAGTGCCCAGCAGGTAGCCGGCCGCGACCGCCGGCCGCCCGGCGCGCACCAGCGCCGCGGTGTCGACCACATAGGTGGAGAACGTCGTGAAGCCGCCCAGCACCCCCACCCCGAGGAATGGCCGGATCAGCCGGTGCGCCAACCACACCTCGGTCGCCGCCACCAGCAGCACGCCGATCAGCAGGCAGCCCACCGCGTTGCAGCAGAATGTCGACCAGGCGAACCCGCCCGGCCGGTGCGGCCACGCCACCGCCACGCCGTACCGGGCCGCGCTGCCCAGCGCGCCGCCGGCCGCGACCACAGCCAGCACCGAGCCCTGCCCTCGCCGGATCACCCGGCGCTGACCGCGAACACGTGCAGCCGGCCCGACCCGACCGTCCAGGGCAGCCGGACGGAGACCGGCCGCCGGCCTGGGTCCAGCGCGATCGGCGCACTGCCGAACAGGTAGCTGGCGATCATGTCCCGTTCGCTGCCGACGCTGCGGTACGGCATCCGGGCGGCCACGGCCGCACCGTACTCGAGGTCCGCCGTGGCACCGTTCAGGGTCCAGTCGGGGAAGCCGAGCAGCGCCCGACGCACCACACCGTCGGCGTACCGCAGCAGCACCGTCCCGGCCGACGGCCCGTGCGTGGCCGCGCCCAGGAAGCCCAGCCGGGTCGCGCCAGCCGGCACCCAGACCAGGTCCACCTCCTGCCCGAAGGCCAGCACGTTGTCAGGGCCAGCGCCGTCCGGTCCGCCAGCCGCCAGACCGGCCGGCACCGGGTAGACCAGCCCACCGACGCTGACCTGCCCGCCCGGCCGCACCCCGGCGGCCCGCAACGCCGCCACGGCGTACCCACAGCCGAACAGGTCCAGGTCACGGCTGTCGTTGTCGGCGTACGACGCCAGCGGAGCCGGCGTGCCCACGTGGTCGAACGACGGCGGCGCGTCCTCCGCCGCGCTCCCCCACCCCGGCTCGGGACACTCGGACAGCTCGTACTCCAGCGTGCCCCCGGCCAGCACGAACGACTCCGGCAGCCACGGCCGCGACCACTCCCGGCCGTTCACCCGCAGCCCACGCACGTACCGGCAGGTGACCGACGCGCCGGGCGCCCGGATGTCGATCACCGTGCCGTCGCCGCGCCGGACGGTGGCCCGCTCAAACTCCGGGCTGGCCAGCACCAGCTCGGCCCGCCCGGGCAGCAGCGGGTACATGCCGAGCATCGCCCACACCGCCCAGGACGACATCTGGCCGAGGTCGTCGTTGCCGACCAGCCCGTCCGGGGCGGCCCGGAAGATCGTGCTGACCACCCGCCGGACGACGTCCTGGGTGCGGTGCGCCGCGCCGGCGTAGCCGAACAGCCAGGGCACATGCAGGGTCGGCTCGTTGCCGAGATAGGCGTAGGGCTTGCCCGGGCCGGCGTTCAGCTCGGTGAAGAACGCCTCCAGCCGGGGTAGCACCACCTCGTCGCCACCCAGCGCGTCGAACAGCCCGCGCACGTTCCACGGCACGCTGAAGGCGTACTGCGCGGCGTTGCCCTCGACGTAGTCAGCGGTCTGGGTCGGGCTGAACGGCGGCCACGAGGTGTCCGCCGCCCGTGGCTGGAGGTAGCCCGAGCCGGGCCGGACCAGATGCCGCCACCGCTGCGCCCGCCACTGGAACCGCTCGGCCGTCGCCGGCTCGCCGAGCCGCCGGGCAAGCTGGGCGACGGCGAGGTCGGCGGCGCCGTACTCCAGCGCGGTGGACACTGAGCCCCACACGCCGCCCGCGCCGGCCGGCAGGTAGCCCATCGCCTCGTACCGGGCCTGGCCGGGCCGCTCCCGCTCGTCGGTGCTGCCGCGCTCCATCAGCCGCAGCGCCCGCGGCGCGTCGAACGCGGTACCGCCGAAGGCGTAGATGCTGGCCACGATGATCTGCATGGGGTCGCCGACCATCACTCCGGTGCCGCCGTTGGCGATAGTCCAGCGGTCCCAGTAGCCGCCGTGCTCGGCCTGGTTGACCGCCGACTGCGCGATGTCGGCGGCCAGCGCCGGGTCGAGCAGGGCGATGAGCTGCACCTGGGAGCGGTAGACGTCCCAGCCGGAGAAGTTGGCGTACTGCGCGTGGCCGGCCGGCACGGTGTGGACCTGCCCGTCGAAGCCGATGTACCGCCCGTCCACGTCGCTGAACACGTTGGGGTGCAGCAGGGCGTGGTAGAGCGCGGTGTAGAAGACGGTCCGCCGCTCGTCGGTGCCGCCGGCCACGGCGATCCGGGACAACAGCTCGTTCCACCGCTGCCGGGCAGCGGTCCGGACCGCCGCGAAGTCGCTACGGCCTCCAGGGTTGGGGCTCCCAGGGTTGGGGCTCCCGGGGTCGCCGCCTTGCTCGGCGGCGAGGTTTCGGCCAGCCGCGGCGGCGTCCACATAGGACAGCCCGACCCGCATGGTCACGGTCTCGGCGGCGCCGAGGTCCAGCTCGACCCGTGGCTCGCCGTCTCCACTGCTGGCGAAGTCGGTGTCCAGCTCGGCGTGGAAGTACAGCGTGTACCGGTTGCCGGTGCCGCAGAACCCGCCGGACTCGGTCCACCCGGACAGCTCGCGGCCGCGGATGTCGACCCGGCCGGTCGCCGGGTTGACGGCGGCCCCGGCGTCCACCACAAGCCCGGCCCGCTGCCGGCGTGGCCGGCTGGCCGGGTACCGGATCCGGGCCAGGCCAGACCGGGTGGTCGCGGTCAGCTCCACGCTGACGCCGTTGTCCAGGGCGACCCGGTAGTAGCCCGGCTCGGCCCGCTCGTTCTCGTGCCTGAACCGCAGATACGGCGCCACCCGGCCCAGCACCGGCAGGAACGGCAGGTTGCCCAGGTCACCACAGCCTGGCCCGGACAGGTGGGTCAGGCTGAAGCCCTTGATCCGGTTGTCGTCGTAGTGGTACCCGCCGTGCTGGTAGGTCTCGGTGTCCGGGCTCCACTGCACCATGCCGAACGGCGTGGTCGCGCCGGGGAACGTGTTCGCGGCGCCGCCGCCATGGCCGAAGTCGAGCCCGCCCGGCCGGGTGCCGATGAAAGGGTCCACCCACCGGGCCGGGTCGGCGTCCGCCGGGTCGCGGTCCCCGGAGCTGTCGATCACCGGGTCATTGTGCCTTGTTGATCTCCAACAGTCCCAGCGGCTCGATGATCGTCACAGCAGGAGTGGTGGGCGTACAGCCTGGCCAGCAGGTCGCGCAGGGTCTCCAGCTCGGCCGTGGACAGCGGCTCGAAGAACTTCTGCTGCCAGTCCCGCGAGCGCTCGTCGGTAGCCCGCAGCGCGCGCCGGCCGGCCGGGGTGATCCGCACCGTGTAGCGCCGCCGGTCCCGGGGGTCACGCTCGCGCACCAGGTGACCGTCCCGCTCGATCGCGTCGATCACGTCCACCAGGTCGCTCGGGTCGATCCGCAGCCGGTCGCTGACCCCACGCTGCGAGCACGGGCCGAACTCGGCGAGCACGGCGAGCACGGCGTAGCGCGGCAGCCGATGCACGGCCTCGTGGCCGGTGGCGGCGCGCCGCCGGGCCAGCCGGACGATCTGCGCCATCAGGAAGACGGGGTTCCGCAGCAGGCGCTCGGGCGCTGCCGCGCACGCCAACACCTCCGCTGGCTCCATACCGCCAATGATAGGCGAGCCGGCGCGATGATGGGAGTCACCCACGAATATCTGTCCGATAGTCGCCAAATCCCTTGACCCGCCGACGGCGTCATTTCTACCGTGGGAGCATCCCATCATTCTGGGGAGGGAAAGCATGACGGAGGCAGCCGCCATAGCCGCCACCAACACAGCCGGGACGCCGACCGCGCCGCCGGCTCAACCGCTCACAGCAGTGTCGGTCCGCGGGCTGGTCAAGCGGTACGGCGAGATCGAGGCGGTACGCGGCATCGACTTCGATGTCACGCCGGGCGAGACGTTCGGCTTTCTCGGGCCGAACGGCGCCGGCAAGTCCACCACCATCAAGATCCTCTGTACGCTCGCGATGCCCACCGCCGGGTCCGCCACCGTGGCCGGCTATGACGTGGTGACCGAGCGGGACGACGTCCGGCGCAACATCGGGCTGGTCTTCCAGGACCCGACCGTCGACACCTACCTCACCGCCGAGCTGAACCTGCGCTTCCACGCCGAGCTGTACGGCGTCCCGCGCGAGGTGGTGCCCGACCGGCTGCGCCAGGTGCTGACGATGGTCAACCTCTGGGACCGCCGCACCGACCGGGTGGAGACCTTCTCCGGCGGCATGAAGCGGCGGCTGGAGATCGCCCGCGGCCTGCTGCACTCGCCCCGGGTGCTGTTCCTGGACGAGCCGACGGTCGGCCTCGACCCGCAGACCCGCTCGGCGATCTGGGGCTACATCAACGAGCTGAAGGCGACCGAGGACATCACCATCTTCCTCACCACGCACTACATGGACGAGGCCGAGTACTGCGACCGGATCGCGATCATCGACCAGGGTCAGATCGTGGTGCTGGACACCCCGGAGGCACTGAAGGCCTCGGTCGGCAAGGACCGGGTGCAGATCAGCACCGTGGACGACGCCGCCGCCATCACCGCGCTGGCCGACCACTTCGGGTTGCCGGCGGCCGTGCACGAGGGCGCGGTGACCTTCTCGGTGGCCTCCGGGGAGGAGTTCGTACCGAAGCTGTTCGCCGAGCTCGGCGTACCGATCAGGTCGGTGAGCGTGGCCCGGCCATCGCTGGACGACGTGTTCATGTCCTACACCGGCAACACCATCCGCGACGCCGAGGCCGCGTCCGGCAGGGACATCATGCGCCACTTCGCGCGGAGGTGAGTGAGATGGTCAGCCAGCTTGTGAACGAGGAGCTCAGCAGCGGGACGGTGGTCCGGGTCAGCGTCCCGGAGCGCAGCCTGCGGCATGACCTGCGCGGGGTGAAGATCCTGGTCCAGCGCGAGCTGATCCGGTTCTGGTGGGACCGGACCAGGCTGGTCACCAGCCTGGTCCAGCCGCTGTTGTGGCTGCTGGTGCTCGGCACCGGGCTGTCCGCGCTGGTCGCCCGCGGCTCCGGCGGGCTGAACCTGCGCACCTTCATCTTCCCCGGCGTGGTGGCCATGTCGACGATGTTCACCGCGCTGTTCTCGGCCGCCTCGATCGTCTGGGATCGTGAGTTCGGCTTCCTGCGCGAGATGCTGGTGGCGCCGATCAGCCGGGCCACGATCGTGGTCGGCAAGACGCTCGGCGGGGCGCTGATCGCCACCCTGCAGGGGTTGGTCATCCTGGGCCTGGCCGGGCTGGCCGGGGTGCCCTACTCACCCATGCTGCTGCTCACCCTCGCCGGGGAGATGTTCCTGGCGGCGTTCATGCTGACCGCGTTCGGGGTGGTGCTGGCAGCCCGGATCAAGAGCATCCAGGCGTTCATGGGCGTGATGCAGATCGCCATGATGCCGATGATGTTCCTGTCCGGCGCGCTGTTCCCGCTGGCCAACCTGCCGACCTGGCTGGCGGTGCTGACCCGGGTCAACCCGATGACGTACGCCGTCGACCCCATGCGGCACGCGGTGTTCGGCCACCTCGCGGTCAGCCCGGCGGTGCACGAGGCGCTCGGCCGGGGCGTCACCTGGAACGGCTGGGCGGTGCCGGCGTCGCTGGAGGTGCTGATCGTCGCGATGCTCGGCCTGGCGATGCTCGGCGTCGCCATCCTGGAGTTCCGCCGTACCGAGTGATGCCGAGCGGAGCTGGTAGCACCATGCCGCGCTCGGGGGGCCATGCTCGGAGGGGGCCACGCTCGGCGGCCGCGCTCGGGAACGGCGTGGTGCTGCCAGGGTTTCGATCCGGCGGAAAAGTCGGCGAACTGGGAACCAGGCACCAGCCCGACACCGAATACGTCGGTGTAGCGAAACCAACTCCGCGGAGGCCCAGATGACTACCCGCACCGCAAAGGGCGGCGCCGCAACGCGGTCCGTCAACACCCTCGTCGGCATGGTTCTTGGCGTGGTCTACCTGCTCGTGGGCCTAGTCGGGTTCACCGTCACCGGTGGCACCGACTTTGCCGCCCACCACGGCAACAAGCTGCTCGGGCTGTTTGAGATCAACCCGCTCCACAACCTGGTGCACATCTTGGTCGGCGTGCTGCTCGCCGGGGCCGCGTACGCCGGCCTGGGGCTCTCCCGCGCCGTCAACACCCTGGTGGGCGCCATCTACCTGTTCGTTGGCGTCATCGGTCTGTTTATCCTGGACAACTCGGCGAACATCCTGGCGCTGAACGGGTTCGACAACGTCCTGCACTTTGGCAGCGCGCTGGTCCTGCTCGGCATCGGGCTGGCCGCGGACCGGGAGCTGTCCACATCCTGATCGCAGGCGGCCCAGCCGCCGACCGCCCGGCCACGGGTGGCCCACAGGCCGCGCAACGGCCACGATAGGGAGTCGTGGACTCATCGGTGCTGCATGCGATCGGCGTGCGACTCGCCCACGGCGAGCTGTCCGCCCTGGAGGACTGCTACCGGCAGCTCGGGCCGCTGGTGCTGTCCTACCTGCGCCGCTACGTCTCACCGAGCGAGGCCGAGGACGTGCTGCAGCGGGTCTTCATCGAGGTCTGGCGGCATCAGGACCGTTTCGACCCCGGCAGGAGCCTGCACGGGTGGGTCCTCGGCATCGCTCGCAAGCGGGCCATCGACCACCTGCGCGCGCGACCGCAGGGCGTCGTAGCCCTGGACGAGATGCGGGAGCTGACCGGCGATGACGGTCGGGAGATCGCCGAACGCTATGCCTGGGCGATCGACGTACGCCGGGCGCTGGCCATGCTGCCGCCGCCGCAGCGGGAGGTGCTGGTCCTCGCGTACTTCGAACGGCACACTCAAGCCGAGATCGCCCGGAAGCTCGGCATCCCGATTGGTACGGTGAAGACCAGGATGTCGCGCGGCATGCAACGGCTCGCTGGCCTGCTCGAGGAGAAAGGGGGCGTGCCCTGACCGACCATGTCTTCGACGACCTGCCGGGACTGCTCGCTGGCGAGCTGGACCGGTCGGCCACGGCGCAGCTCGCCGCGCACCTGCGGAGCTGCGACGACTGCCGGCAGGATCTGGTCGTGGTCGCGGTCGCGTCCGCGTCGGTGCGCTCGGCTGCCCGGTTCGCGCCGGAGGTCATCACCCAGTCTGAGGTGGTCTTGCCGGACCCTTCACGACTCCTCGCTGAGATCACCGGCGGCGGGGTCGGTACGGAGGCCGGCAGCCTGCTCACCCGGTCCGAGGACGCCAACCAATGGGGCGTGCCTGTCCAGCGGAGCGAGCTCGACGGATGGGCCGAGGGCGCCTCCGAGAGCGCCCCGGGCAACGCGCCGGCCACAGGGGCGGCCACCGCGCGGGCGCCGACACGCGACCGGCGCCTGGCCGGCGCACGGCAGCCGAGCCGGCGTGGCTGGTGGTCGGCCGCGGCCGCCGCGGTGTTGTTGGTCGGCGGGATCGGAGCGGCCACGCTGATCCACCGGCCGGGCCCGGACGGGTCGGCCCGCGAGGTCGCGATGCGGCCGGTCGGCACGTGGACCGCGACCGGCACCGTGACCATGCGCGGCTCGACGATGACCATCGACGCACACAACCTGAATGCGGCACCGCGCGGCCGCTTTTACGAGGTGTGGCTGATCAATGGCGGGGCCGGCACGCCCAAGCTGCTGCCGGTCGGAGTGCTGACGCCGAGCACGTCCAACCAGTATGTGCTGAGCGACTCGCTGGTCTCCGGCTACACCACGGTCGAGATCAGCTACGAGAAAGACGACGGCAACCCGGCGTACTCCGGCGACAGCGTGATGACCGCCCGCTACGGCTGAGCTGCGTGCCGGTCATGCACGCCCGGCGGCATGGATGGCCCGCACCATGTCAATCGTGTCTGCGTCGGCGGCTGACTTGTCAGTGCGGTAGCCCTTCACCCGGGCGAACCGCAGGGCCAGCCCGCCCGGGTACCTCGGCGAGCGCTGCACGCCGTCGAAGGCGATCTCCACCACCAGCTCCGGCCGGACCTGGACGACCCATTGGTCGAGCGGTGTCACGGCCAGCTCACGCAGCCGCTCGGTCTGCCACGCCAGCATCTGGTCGGTCAGCCCCTTGAACGTCTTGCCCAGCATCACGAACCCTGGCCCGGCCGTGTCCCGCGCGCCCAGATGCAGGTTGGACAGCCAGCCGCGGCGCCGGCCGTGCCCCCACTCGGCGGCCAGCACCACGAGATCGAGCGTGTGCCTCGGCTTGACCTTGAGCCAGCCGCCGCCTCGCCGACCTGCCTCGTACGGCGTGGCCAGCGACTTGACCACCACCCCCTCGTGCCCGTGCCGCAGTGCCTCGGCAAGGAACGCACGGGCCGGCTCGACGCCGTTGGCCACGATCCGGCCGATCCGCAGCGGCTCCGGCACGATCCCGGCCAGCGCGGCCACCCGGAGCTCGCCCGGCTCGTCCAGCAGGTCGGCACCGTCGGCGTGCAGGATGTCGAAGAACACCGGAGACAGCGGCACCGCCGCGCGCAGCCGGTCGGTCTCACCGCGGCTGCCGACCCGGCCGGCGGTCACCTGGAACGGCAGTGGCCGGCCGTCGGCCCGCAGCGCGATTGCCTCGCCGTCCAGGATCAGCGCGCCGGCCGGCAGCGCCAGCGTGGCCTCGACCACCTCCGGCACCCGGTCGGTGATGTCGTCCAGGCTGCGGGTGAACACCGCCGCGTCCGCCCCCGACCGGTGCACCTGGATCCGCACGCCGTCCAGCTTCTGCTCCACGCCGGCCGCACCACCGCCAGCCCGGGCCAGCGCGGCGTCGACGTCGTCGGCCGGCTGGGCCAGCATCGGCCGCAGCGGCTGCCCGATCCGCGGCCGGAACGCCGCCAGCCCGGCCGCGCCTCCGGTCAGCGCCGCTTCGGCCACCGCGTGCAGGTCGCCGCGTAGCAGCACCGCCCGGCGGACCGCGGCAGCCGGCAGGTCGGCCGCCCGAGCTACCGCGTCCGCCATCACCCCCTCCAGCGCGCCCTGCCGCAGCTCGCCGGTTAGCAGGGCGCGCAGGAACCGCTGCTCCCTCTCGGTGGCCCGGCCGAACAGCTCGGCCAGCCCGCGCCGCCGTTCGGCCTGCGAGCCGGGGCCGGCCAGCGCGCCGATGACCCCGCAGGCCGCATCCACCTCGGCGACCGTCAGGCCCGGCTCGGCCGCCGGCCCAGGCAGGTCACGCAACGCCGCCCAGCCGACGCCGATCTGCCGCTGCCGGAGCTCGCCAGCCAGGTAAGCCACCGCGGGAGCGATCTCGCCCGGTGCCAGCCGGCGCAGGCAGGCCGCCAGCGCATCGATCTTGGCCAGCCTGGAGCTCGATGCGGCGACCGACTCCGAGGTCGCGGCGACGTCGTGTAGCAGCACGAGACGCATCATCCGCCCGGGCACCGACAACTCCGCCCTCCCCTGTGGTCACCTCTCGGCGTTGTGGTCACCTGTCGTTGCCCGCAGCGCCCGTGTGGTGACCTGTCGGCGCTGTGGTCACCTCATGTTGCCTGCGTTAAGTGTCGAATTAGGTGCAGTGATAGGTGGTGTAGAGGTGATGTGCGGGTGCCCGCGCTCCTGTTGGGATGCGGGCACCCGGGTGGTGGTGTCGGGTCAGGTTGTGTTCGTCGGTGAGGGGTGGCAGTGCCTCGACGGCGGCGTGGACGGCGTGCCAGCCTGCGGTGTGCGCGCCTTGGCCGAGGATCAGGTCGGTGTCTCTGCGTTCTCGGACGCGTAGGCAGATCCGGGCGTCCATCTGGGAGCGGGTGGCGCCGTGGCCCATCGCGGCCTGTGTCGGGCGTTGGGTCGCGGCCAGCAGGGTCACGGCGACGGCTCGGCCGCGTCGGGCGAGGGAGTCGGCGTGCTGGCGGGCGGGCTCGCCGAGCTCGGCGTACTCGTCGATGAGGATGACCAGCGCGGGCGTGTCCGGGGTCGGGGTCCACTGCCGGTGGCCGGTCTCGGCCAGCAGTGCGGCACGGCGGTCGAGCTCGGTCACGGCTTGGGCGAGGAGGCTCTGGGCTTGGTCGGGGGTGGTGGCCAGCCGTTGCAGGCAGCCGGCCCAGGGGCGTAGCTCCATCCCTGCTTTGAGGTCGATGCCCCACACCACCACATCCGGGCAGCCGGGTCAGGGCAGCCAGGATGACGTTGAGGACGCCGGACTTGCCGGCCTCGGTCGCCCCACCGATCAGGGTGTGCCGGCGCAGCAGCAGCACCCGGGCTGGTTCGCCGTCCTCGAACACGCCCAGCTCGACGGGCCGGGTGATGCTCGGCTGGCGTGCCCGGCTCGTCCTCGACCCCTCAGCCGACCCCCAAACCGGACCCGTCCTTGACGCTATGGCGCAGTGCTGCCGCGCCTGGGCGCCGGGTTGCCTGGGTAGCCCGGCGGGTTAGTCCGCGACTGGAGGCAGCCAGCGGCTAGGCTGCGCGGCCATGCTGGAGCCCTACGCCAGCGTTGTCGATGTCCTGCTCATCCTCACCCGGGGCGACCAAGTGCTGCTGGCCCTGCGGGAGGGCACCGGCTACGCCGATGTCCGGCTCACGTCCACCGTCCACTACCGCAACCCAGCGGAGGAGGCCCGTATCGGGTTCTTCTTCCACGTCGTCAGCAACCCGGCCGGCCAGGGCGAGCCGGTCAACGCCGAGCCGCACAAATGCGCGAAGATTGGATGGTGTCCGCTCGACATGCTGCCGGAGAATACCGTGCCGTATACGGTGGCGGGAATTGGGTTGTATCAGGCCGGCGATACGCTCGGTGTCGTCGGGTGGAACGAACGCGAGACTACGCCCAGCGGGCGAGTGCGCCGCGAACTACTCGACCTTTCCGACTCGGCGGGACTGTAAGACGTTCGGTCTAACTCCCGATCATGGAAGTGACGACGAACATGTCGACACCCGTTCCAGATAGGGGTCGAGCGGCGTCTTCGGCTTGATCGCCAGGCCGGCCAGCGCATCGCCCGAGCGGATCGCCCTGGCCGTCCGCACCGGGTCGGCCGCCGCCTCGACGTGGAAGCTGACATTGCAGGCGCCCTGCTCGGCGTATGGCGGCGCCCACCGGTCCGGATCGTTGATCTATCACGTCGATATGCAGCCAGTCGGCGTTCGCCACCGCCTCGGCCCGCGCGCCGAGACAGGCGAAGTCGGCGGCCAGGATGCGGGCGCGATGCGTGCCTGCACCCGCGCAGTCTAGTAGTCCGATCGGACTATCCGCCCTCGAGAACTCACCAGCCTGTAACCGGAAATTCTCCGATTCGGTTCTTTGGGGGCTCCCCAAGGGCACCCCGTCGGGGCCAGGCTGCGACAACGCGGAGACATGCCGCGGCACCAGAAGGATCGGGAGGATCTGTGGACGTGCAGCTGCGTCGTCGGGTGGCCGGTGCTGCCGCCGCCGCGCTCGGGATCGCCACGGTGGTCGCCGGAGGTGACCACCGTGCGGCAGCCAGCCCGCGCGAGACAGCCGGCGGGCACGCGGCTGGCCTCGCCGGCATCAACCACATCGTGATGATCTACGAGGAGAACCACAGCTACGACAACCTGTTCGGGCTGTGGGAGTCCACCGACGGGCTGGCCAACGAGCCGGGCCCGGACAACACCCCCCGGCACACGCAGCGTGCGCCGGACGGCAGCACGCTCTCCTGCCTGCCGCAGAACGACGTCAACCTGACCGCGCCGCCGCTGGCCGTGACGTGCACCGGCACCAACGCCGGCCAGCCGGTGTCGTCGGCGTTCCGAAACGTGCCGTTCCGGATCGACGACCACATCGCGCCCACCGACACCACCTGCCCGGCGCCCGGCGTGTTCGCCCCCAACGGCATGGCCAAGGGCCAGGGCCAGCCGGGCGGCTGCACCCGTGACATGGTGCACCGCTACTACAACGAGCAGTACCAGATCCACGGCGGCCGGATGGACCGCTACGTCGCCGGCAGCGACGCCGCCGGCCTGGCCATGGGGTACTACGACACCCGCGCGCTGCCGATCTACCGGTACCTGCACTCACCCGGCGCACCCCACTACGCCGTGTCGGACTACCTCTTCCAGGGGACGTTCGGTGGGTCGTTCCTGAACCACCAGTGGCTGATCTCCGCGCAGCCGCCGGTCTTCGCCAACGCCGTCCACGACGGCGGGCCGAACGACCTGCACTCGGTGGTCGGACCGGACGGCCTCCCGGCCGGCACCCCGCTGCACCCGGCCACGCCCGGCACCAAGGACGCGGCGCTGACCCAGGCGGCCAACCCAGACGGGTCCTGCGCCGTACCGGCCAACGGGCCAACCCCGCCGCCGCGCACGACCTGCGGCGACTACGCGGTCAACACCATCCAGCCGCCCTACCAGCCGTACGCGCCCGGTACCTCGGCAGCCCGCAGGCTCCCGCCGCTGACCACCCCCACCATCGGTGACCGGCTGTCCGCCGCCGGCGTGGACTGGGCATGGTACTCCGGCGGCTGGTCCAACGCCGACGGCGACGTGGGCGGGCCCGGCTGGACGAACGGCAGCACGCCGGGCGCCTGCAGCGACCCGCGGACGGCGACCGGCGCGGTGTGGCCGAACTGCCCCAACGCGACGTTCCAGTACCACCACCAGGCGTTCAACTACTACGCCAACTACGCACCGGGCACCGCGGCCCGCGCCGCCCACCTGCGCGACGAGGCCGAGCTCATCACAGCCGCGCGGGCTGGCGAGCTCAGGCCGGTGAGCATCGTCAAGCCGATCGGGCTGGAGAACGAGCACCCCGGCTACGCCAGCGAGCACCTGGGCAGCGACCACCTGGTGGACCTGATCAAGGCCATCGAGGAAGGCCCGGACGCCGCCGACACGATGATCGTGGTGACCTACGACGAGTTCGGCGGGTCATGGGACCACGTCCCGCCGCCGTCGCACGTGCCGGGGATCAGCGACCGGTGGGGCCCCGGCACCCGGGTGCCGGGCCTGGTGATCTCGCCGCGGTTGGCGCGGCCGTTCACCGTCGATGACATCGCTCACGACACCACGTCGGTCCTGGCGACCATCGAGCACCGGTTCGGGCTGGCGCCGCTGGGCACGCGGGACGCCGCGGTGGCAGACTTCAGCGGTCTGTTCCGGCGCTGACCCCCTCGGGTCGGGGACGTGGCCACCGTGGCGGCGTCCCCGGCCTACCGGCGGAGCAGGGCGAGGAACATCGCGTCGGTGCCGTGCCGGTGCGGCCACAGCTGGACGGCCGGGCCGGGGCCGAGGTCGGGCAGATCCGGCGGCAGGTACGGGCGGGCGTCGAGCTGCTCGCCGCCGGAGCGGTGCAGCACCTCGGCCACCACCGCACGAGTCTCGGCCACGTGCGGCGAGCAGGTCACGTAGGCCACCACGCCGCCCGGCCGGACCGCGGCCAGCGCGGCGGTGAGCAGCCCGCGCTGCAGCCGGGTCAGCGCCGGGATGTCGGCCGGCTGCCGCCGCCAGCGCGCCTCCGGCCGGCGCCGCAGCGCGCCCAGCCCGGTACACGGCGCGTCCACCAGCACCCGGTCGACCGACCCCGGCCGGACCGGGGCGGCCAGCCCGTCCGCGGTCACCGCGAGGACCGGCAGGCCGCGGACCGCCCCGGCCACCAGCCCGGTCCGCCGCGGGTTGCGTTCCACCGCCAGCAGCCGGGCGCCCCGCGGGGCGGCCAGCGCGCCGAGCAGCGCGGCCTTGCCCCCCGGACCGGCGCACAGGTCCAGCCAGGTCTCGCCCGGCCGGTCCGGCCCGCCTGGCCCGCTCGGCCGGTCCAGCGGTACAGCGGCCAGCGCCAGCGCGACCACCTGGCTGCCCTCGTCCTGCACGTGGGCGAGCCCGCGGCGGATCGCCGGCAGCTTGCCGGGATCGCCCTGCGGCAGCCGGACCGCGTACGGCGACCACGGCCCCGGCTCCCCGCCCGCCTCGGTGACCAGCTCGTCCCGGGTGATCCGGCCGGGCCGGGCGGCCAGGTGCACCAGCGGCCGCTCGTTGTCGGCCGCCAGCGCGGCGGCGGTCTCGGCCAGGTCGCCACCGAGCGCCTCGCGGAACGCCGCCACCACCCACTCCGGGTGGGCGTGCCGCAGCGCGAGCTGCCCAACCGGGTCAGCGTCGTACGGCGGGCCGATCTCGGCGACCCAGCCCGCCAGGTCCTGGCCGGCGACCCGGCGCAGCACGGCGTTGACGAACCCGCCGACCCGGGCGCCGACCCGGCTCTTGGCGTCGTCCACCGTGGCGGACACCGCGGCGTAGTCGGGGGTGCGCAGGTACAGGATCTGGTAGGCGCCGAGCCGGAGCAGGTCCAGCACCGGTGGGTCGACGGCGGCTAGCGGGCGGCCGGCGCAGGCCTCGATGACCGCGTCCAGAGTGCCCCGGACCCGGAGCGTGCCGTAGGTCAGCTCGGTGGCGAAGTCGGCGTCCCGGCCGGCGATCCGGCGCTCGGCGAGCAGGCTGGGCAGCAGCAGGTTGGCGTACGCGCCCCGGTCGGTCACCGCGCGCAGCACGTCGACGGCGGCGCCCCGGGCCGGGTCCACGACCACCCGGCCCGCGGGCATCCGGCCCTCAGCCAAGGCGCTCCCCCGGCTCCGGCCGTGCCCCGCGGGCCCAGTCGGGGGCCGGCGCCGGCCGGCGACCCGGTGGCTGCACCTGGCCCAGCTCGACCGCGCCGGCCGCGGTGCCGGCCAGCACCCGGCGCCGTTCGACCAGGATCGTGCCGGGCGGCAGGTCCACGTCCAAGCCCGGGTCCGCGACCGGCCGCACCGGGCCGAGCTTGAGCCGGTCACCGCGGAACGTCGTCCAGGCTCCCGGGCTCGGCGTGCAGGCCCGGATCCGGCGGTCCACCGCGAACGCCGGCAGGGCGAAGTCCACCCGGGCGTCCTCGACGGTGATCTTGGGGGCCAGCGACACGCCCGCGGCCGGCTGCGGGCGTGGCGTGAGGATGCCGTCGGCGATGCCGTTCATGGTGGCCGCGAGCAGGCCGGCCCCGGCAGCCGACAGCCGGTCAAGCAGGTCGCCCGCGGTGTCGGTGGGCCGGATCGGCTCGGTCACGACGCCGTACACCGGGCCGGAGTCGAGGCTCTCCTCGATCTCGAACGTGGTCGCCCCGGTGATCTCGTCGCCGTGCCAGATGGCAGCCGGCACCGGGGCCGCGCCACGCCACGCCGGGAGCAGGCTGAAGTGCAGGTTGACCCAGCCGTGCGGTGGGATGCCCAGCGCGGCCTTGGGCAGCAGCGCGCCGTATGCGACCACCGGGCAGCAGTCCGGCGCCAGCTCGGCCAGCCTCGCGAGGAACTCCGGCTCGCGCGGCCGGACCGGGCTGAGCACCTCGATGCCGTTGGCCCGGGCCAGTGCGGCGACCGGGGACGCGGCCACCCGCCGCCCCCGGCCAGCAGGCGCGTCCGGGCGGGTCACCACCGCGACCACCTCGTGCCGGGAGCCAAGCAGTGCCGTGAGCGAGGCGAGAGCGACCCGCGGCGTACCGGCGAAGACGAGTCTCAGAGCGGCCGCCCGAACAGCCGGTGCGGGCTCGGCTTGACCACCGGCGGTGGCTCCCCGGCCCACTCCGCCTCGCGGATGGCCCGCATCGCCGCCTTCTTCGTCTCCGCGTCCAGCCGGTCGATGAACAGCACGCCGTCCAGGTGGTCGGTCTCGTGCTGGATGCAGCGGGCCAGCAGGTCGCTGCCGGTGACCGTGATCGGCTCCCCGTACATGGTGAAGCCGGTGGCGATGACGTTCATCCGGCGGACGCAGTCGAAGCTCAGCCCCGGCAGCGACAGGCAGCCCTCCGGCCCGTACTGCTCCTCGGCATCAGGGAAGGACAGGACCGGGTTGATCAGGTGACCGTACTCCTCGTCGTCCAGGGCGTAGGTGAACACCCGCAGGCTGACGCCGATCTGGGGCGCGGCCAGCCCGGCACCGGGTGCCTCGATCATGGTCTCGAACAGGTCGTCGACCAGGACCCGCAGCTCCTTGTCGAAGTCGCGGACCGGCTCGGCGGGGATGCGCAGCACCGGATCGCCGAACGTGCGGATGGTCTGGACGGCCACGTGGTCGACTCCTTCGGCGGCAACGGTAGGCCATGCCAGTCTAAGGACGCCGCAGGGATGGTAACCGCCGGTCGGGCCGGATGCCGGCCGGTCGGCATCCGGCTCTACGGGTGGTGCCGCCAGGGTCCGGTGATCGCGAACAGGGTGCCCGGGGTCTGCAGGCTGACGAACAGGATCCGCTTGCTCGGCGAGAACACCGGCCCGGCGAACTCGTTGTCGTCGACGTCGTTGCGCGCCAGCGGGTAGGGCTCGCCGCCGTCGGTGACCCCGACCAGGTGCTGCACGCCCACGCCGTCCTCGGCCAGCAGAACCCCGCCGTACGGCGACACGGTGATGTTGTCGGGACCGTCGAAGGGGCCGTCGACGGCGGGCGTGGGGTTCACGCCGAACCGCAGCCGCAGCGTCAGCGTGGCCCGGCGCGGGTCGTAGAACCACACCTGGCCGTCGTGCGGGACCGGGCTCTCGGAGCGGGCGAAGCTGGTCACCACGTACGCGCCGTGGTCACCCCACCAGATGCCCTCCAGCTTGCGGCCGCGGGTGATGCCGGAGTCGGCGAACTGCTTGCGGGTGGACGCGGTCCGGGCGTCCCGCTCCGGGACCGGCACCCACTCGACGCCGTAGGTCGTGCCGACCTCGGTGGCGCGGGCCAGGTCGTCCACGTGCGCGCCGCTGCCGTCGTGCGCCTTCATCGCGGCCAGGACGCCGGCGTCGTCGGCCAGGTGCCGTAGCCCGCCGGCACCGGCCCGCAGCCCACGCGGCGGCGTCCACCGGTAGAGCAGGCCGTTCGGCCCGGCGGCGTCCTCGGTGAGGTAGAAGTGCCCGCGCACCGGGTCGATGGCGAGGGCCTCGTGCGCGTAGCGGCCCAGTGCCTTGATCGGCTTGGGGTCGCGGTTGGCCCGCCGGTCGTGCGGGTGGACCTCGAAGACGTACCCGTGGTCCTTGGTCATGCCGCCCTGCCCGGCCAGCGCCTCGGTCTCCTCGCAGGTCAGCCAGGTGCCCCACGGCGTGACCCCGCCGGCGCAGTTGGTCGAGGTGCCGGCCACGCCGACGTGCTCGCGGATCCGGTGCCCGTGGTGGTCGGTCTCCACGACGGTGCAGCCGCCCGCCGCGCCCGGGTCGTAGACCAGGCCGTCCAGGTGCGGGACCGGGAACGGCACGGCGCCCAGCGGCTCCCGGAGCTCGTGGTTGTAGACCAGCACGGTGCCGCCGTGCGGAGACCGGAACGCTCCGGCCCCGTCGTGGTTGGACGGGGTGGGCTCGCCGGACTCCAACGTCGTCACGCCCGCCTGGGTGACGATCGAGTAGCTGAACCCGCTCGGCAGTGCGAGCCGGCCGGCTGGGTCGTCCACCAGCGGTCCGTAGCCAAGCGGGCCGCCATCCCCCGCGCCGGCTGCGAGCCCGGCACCGGCCGAGTTGGGCG
Organism: Mycobacteriales bacterium; assembly: GCA_035476575.1. Taxonomy (GTDB): domain Bacteria; phylum Actinomycetota; class Actinomycetes; order Mycobacteriales; family JACQDL01; genus DATILL01. The sequence continues at coordinate 94,154 of DATILL010000065.1, read as the reverse complement.
CGGTGCCGAGCATCGCGGTGCTGCCGACCAGCAGCACGCCAGCGCCGACGGCGGAGCGGTTCAGAAAGTCACGACGAGACAGCGGCATCTTGCACTCCCCGGTGGTGGCCACGTTGCGGGCCACCCTGCTCGGTTCACCTGTCCGGGAGGTGAATGAACGCCGTCGACCAGACACCCTCGCGGGGATCTCCAGGCCTCCGTTACTCGCCCGAGCCGGGGCGGTAGGCCCCCTGGGTGATCTTGCCGTGCTGGCAGACCGGGCCGTACGGCCAGGGCGTGGTCAGGCTGGTCCGCTCGTCCGGCGGGATCACCCGCAGGTACGCTGGGGTCGGCTCGCACGGGCCGGTGGTCGGCTCGTGGGCATCGGGCACCACGGTCCAGTGCAACTGCGACGCGGCCTGCTGGCCCGACCGCAGGACGACGGTCCGGGGCGGGGCGGTCGGGTCGCGGAGCACCCTGGTCGGCAGCTCATGCCTGGCCGGGTCGAGCAGCACCAGGCCGCCGTAGCCGTAGATCGTGCAGGTGCGCGCGGTGGTGTTGGTCAGCACGATCGAGGCGTACCGCTGGCCGGCGCCGGGCGAGCCGGCCACCAGCCGAATGGCCAGGTCACCGGTGTGGCAGCGGGTTCCGGCGGCCGGCGTCGTGGGCGCTGCCGTGGGCGTGCCGGTCGGGGTCGGGCCCGCGGTCGTGCTGGTCGCCGGCCCGGTCGTTGTACCTCCCGGACCGGGCTGGCTGGCTGGGGTGGCCTCCCGCGCGCAGCCCGCCAGCGCGACGACGGTGGCGGTGAGCAGCAGGGGCAGGACGGCTCGTGTCGTCATGGAGATCACCTAGATCGTGGTTGTCGGGACCCGGCGCGCTGCCGTCGGTCCACTGTCGCTGGACATTCATTGAGGTGACCACTCGGCGTTGTGGTGACCACTGTTGTCATGACGGTGGGGCGTACCGCCTGGTTTACGGCCCCGGCTTCCCGGCTGAGAAAGGCCGGCTCAGAAGAGCTCGGCGGGGTCGAGCTGCACCCGCACCGGGCCGGGCGCCTTGCGCGCGCTGCGCACGGCGGTCGCCTCGAACAGTACGCCGGCCAGGGCAGCACCCTCGCTCCTTGGCACCCGGACCAGCAGCCGCTCGGCATCGGCCTCCACGCCGGGATGCCCGGCTGGCACCGGGCCGAGCAGCTCGGCCGACGCCGGCAGCCGGGCCAGGGCGGCCAGCTCGGCGACCGCGTCCGCCGGCCCGGTCAGCGAGGCCATCCGGCACGCTGGCGGGAAGCCCAGCCCGGTGCGCTCGGCCAGCTCGCGGCCGGCGTGCCAGGCCGGATCCCACCGCACCAACGCCTGCACCACGGCCAGCCCAGAGTCCGCGCCGACCACCACCGTGCCGCCGTCGGCCGCCGGGCGGACCAGTGCGGCCGCGGCACACCACCGGCGCAGCGTCTCCTCGGCGGCCCGCAGGTCCGGACGGGTGAGCAGCGCCCAGCCGTCCAGCAGCAGCGCGGCGCCGTACCCACCGGCGGCGACCGGCTCGGCCCCCGGTGTGGCGACCACCAGCGCGGCCTCGGCCGGCACCGCCGCGAGCACCCGGTCGCCCCCCGACACCCGCAGCGGCACGCCGGGAAAGGCCCGGCCGAGCTCCTCCGCCGTCCGGCTCGACCCGACCACGACGGCCCGGAAGCGCCGGTCACCGCACACCGGGCAGTGCCAGTCACCAGCCGGTCGGCCACACCACCGGCAGGCCGGCATGGCATGGCCGGAGGCGACGCCGAGCGGCCCGGCGCAGTGTCCGCAGCGCGCCACCGCCCGGCAGCGGTTGCACGCCAGCACCGGCAGGTAGCCGCGCCGCGGGACCTGCACCAGCACCGGCCGGCCGGCGGCCAGCGCCTCCCGGCCGGCCTGAAACGCCAGCGACGGCAGCCGGGCCGCCGTCGCCGCCGGGTCCCGCCGCTGCTGGGTGTCGTCGCCCACCGGGACCACCCGCGGGGCCGCCCGCCGCACCTCCGCCCGCTCGGCCACGACCTGCCTGGCCCAGCCGGACTGGACCAGCAGCTCGGCCTCAGCGGTCCGGGCGAAGCCGCCGGCCAGCAGCGCGGCACCGGCCAGGTGGGCGCGCAGCACGAGCAGGTCGCGGGTGTGCGGGTACGGCGCCCGCGGCTCGGCGTGCAGGTCGTCGCCGTCGTCCCAGATGGCTACCAGGCCGAGGTCGGCCACCGGGGCGAACGCCGCCGCCCGGGTACCGGCCGCCACCCGGACCTCGCCCCGACGGACCGCCAGCCAGCGCCGGTACCGCTCGGCCGGACCGAGGTCGGCGGACAGCGCGACGTGCCGCCCGGGGCCCAGCGCGGCACCGAGCGCGGCGTCCACCCGGTCCAGGTCACGGCGGTCGGGCACCACCACGACCGCACCGCGGCCCGCGGCCAGGGCGGCCTGGGCCGCCTCGGCCAGCCGGGCCGGCCAGTCCTCGCCGGGCAGCGCCTGCCAGACCGCGCGGGCCACCCGGCCGGCCCCGACCGCGGCCAGGAAGGTGCCGCCGGCCCGGTACCGCGCCCAGCCCTCACCCGGCGGCGGGGCGACCGGCCGGGCCGGCTCGCCCGCCGGACCGGCCTCGACCCGGGCGTGCCGGGGCGGGATGGCCAGCCGGAGCACGTCCGACAGCGGGCCGGCCCACCGGTCTGCGACCGCCCGGGCCAGCCGGGCGATCTCCTCGGCCAGCACCGGCTCGGCCGAGATGGCCCGCTCGATGAAGGCCAGCGTGCCGGGATGTTCGGACTCCGCCACCCGGTCCAGCACGATCGCGTCCACCAGCTTCCCGGCGAACCGCACCCGCACCCGCGAGCCCCGGCACACCGAGCTCGCCGCCTCGGCCGGGACCAGGTAGTCGAACGGCCGGTCCAGGTGCGGCAGCGGCAGGTCCACGCAGACCCGGGCCACCGGCAGCGCCGGCGCCGGCTCGCGCTGCTGGGGACGTCGGCTGCTCCGGGTCACGGCACGTGGTCTACCAGAGGAGTACGACGGCCCGCCCGCGCGGCGGCTCCCGCGCGCCCGGCAACACGGCCCGCCCGGCCGGCGATGTCACACCCGCGGCGCCCAGGCCCGTCTGGTGTACAGGCCCGTCTATTGTACAGGCAGACCCGATCGGAAGGGGCTTCGGATGGACGCCGCACTGTGGATCGCGCAGGGTGTGCTCGCCGCTGGCGTCCGTCGTGCACGCCCGGCTGGGCGAGCCGCGCAACAGCGTGATAAACCTCGCGATCCTGGCACTGTGCGTGTTCGTGGCGGTCGGGCGCGCCGGCTGAGCGCGCCGGCTGCGCCGGGTACAGGCCGGCCGCGAGTCCTACGTCGGCCCGTGGCTGCCGGAGCCGCTGCTCACCACCGCCGACGTGGCCGACCAGGCGGAGCTCGCCTCGACCGTCTCGATGGCGATGCTGGCGGTGTTGGAGACCCTGTCCCCCGCCGAGCGGGCGGTGTTCGTGCTACGCGAGGCGTTCGGGTTCCCGCACCGGGAGATCGCCGAGCTGCTCGGCCGCTCTGAGGCCGCGGTGCGCCAGCTTGCCAGCCGCGCCCGCGAGCACGTGCGGGGCGGCGCGCCGCGCTACCCGGCCGACCGGGCGACCACCGCGCGCGGGTCACCGAACGGTTCCTGGCGGCGTCCACCGGTGGCGACGTGGACGGCCTGATCGACACGGTGTACATCGTGGCCAACCCGGGCAAGCTGACCAGCGACGGAATCCCGCCCGACCGGGGTCGGGCGGAGCCGTGCGGTGGGTCGGTCAGCCGAGGACGAGCTTCTTCAGCAGGTCGGCGCGGTCGGTGCGCTCCCAGGTGAAGTCCGCCAGCTCACGGCCGAAGTGCCCGTACGACGCGGTCTGCGCGTAGACCGGGCGGAGCAGGTCCAGATCCCGGATGATGGCGGCCGGGCGCAGGTCGAACACCTCGGTCACGGCGGCGGAGATGATGTCCACCGGGGCTGCCTCGGTGCCGAAGGTCTCCACGAACAGGCCCACCGGCTCGGCCTTGCCGATCGCGTAGGCCACCTGCATCTCGCACTTGGTGGCCAGCCCGGCGGCGACGACGTTCTTCGCCACCCAGCGCATCGCGTACGCCCCCGAACGGTCCACCTTGGACGGGTCCTTGCCGGAGAAGGCGCCGCCGCCGTGCCGGGCGTACCCGCCGTAGGTGTCCACGATGATCTTGCGCCCGGTCAGCCCGGCGTCGCCCATCGGGCCGCCGACGACGAACTTGCCGGTGGGGTTGACCAGCAGCCGGTGGCCGGCGTAGTCGATGCCGAGCTGGTCCAGCTCCGGGGCCACCACGTGCTCGGCCACGTCCGGGGTGAGCAGGGTGTCCAGCGAGATGTCCTCGGCGTGCTGGCTGGAGATGACCACGGTGTCCAGCCGGACCGGCCGGCCGTCCACGTACTCGATGGTGACCTGGGTCTTGCCGTCTGGCCGCAGGTACGGGATGGTGCCGTCCTTGCGCACCGCCGAGAGCCGCCGGGCCAGCCGGTGCGCCAGCGCGATCGGAAGCGGCATCAGCTCCGGTGTCTCGTCGCAGGCGAAGCCGAACATCATGCCCTGGTCGCCCGCGCCCTGCCGGGCGATCTCGTCGGTCGGGTCGGCCGCGGCTCCCGCCAGCCGCGACTCGTAGGCGGCGTCCACCCCCTGGGCGATGTCCGGCGACTGCGAGCCAATCGACACCGAGACGCCACAGGACGCGCCGTCGAAGCCCTTCTTGGACGAGTCGTAGCCGATCTGCAGGACACGGTCCCGCACGATGGTCGGGATGTCGGCGTAGGCCTCCGTCGTCACCTCGCCGGCCACGTGCACCTGACCGGTGGTGATCAGCGTTTCGACGGCGACCCTGCTCTTGCGGTCCTGCGCCAGCAGGGCGTCGAGGATCGAGTCGCTGATCTGGTCAGCGATCTTGTCCGGATGGCCCTCCGTCACGGACTCGGAGGTGAACAATCGCCGAGACACGGCTCTCCTGAAGGGTGAGGCGGCATTATGCCGAGTGTAGCGACGGCCGGTCACCGAGAATCTTGACCACTTCGTCCCAGACCCGGTCTGCTAGGTCCTCTTTGGGACATTGCGGAATATCAGCTACCGTGCCATCGGCGGACAACACCGTAGCGGAACTCTCGTCGGATCCGAACACGCGGCCCGCCGAGACGTCGTTCACCACGATCAGGTCGGCCTTCTTGCGGGCCAGCTTGGCCCGCGCGTTGGGCAGCGCGTCGTGGGTCTCGGCGGCGAACGCCACCAGCACCTGCCCGGCCGGCTTGCGCCCGCCCAGCTCGGCGGCGATGTCCGGGGTGCGGGTCAGCTCGATGGCCGGCGCGCCCCCGTCGTCGGTCTTCTTGATCTTGTACGCCGAGTACGCCGTGGGCCGGAAGTCGGCCGGCGCCGCGGCCATCACCACCGCGGCGGCGGCTGGCGAGGCCGCCAGCACGGCGTCGCGCAGCTCCCCGGTGGTGACCACCCGGACGACGTCCACCCCAGCCGGGTCGGGCAGCGCGGTGTTGGCCGCAACCAGGGTGACCCGGGCGCCACGGGCCGCGGCGGTGACCGCGAAGGCGTAGCCCTGCTTGCCCGAGGAGGCGTTGCCGAGGAACCGGACCGGGTCCAGGTACTCGCGGGTGCCGCCGGCGGTCACCAGGACGTGCCGGCCGGCCAGGTCGGGCCCGGCCGGACCGCCCCGGGCCAGCAGCCGCCGGGCCACCGCGAAGATCTCCGCCGGCTCGGGCAGCCGGCCCCGGCCGGTGTCCGGCCCGGTCAGCCGGCCCACCGCGGGCTCTAGCACGACCACACCGCGCCCGCGCAGCGTCGCGACGTTGGCCTGGGTGGCTGGGTGCTCCCACATCTCGGTGTGCATGGCCGGCGCCATCAGCACCGGGCAGCGGGCCACCAGCAGGGAGGCGGTGAGCAGGTCGTCGGCCCGGCCGGCGGCGGCGCGGGCCAGCAGGTCGGCGGTGGCCGGCGCGACCACGACCAGCTCCGCGGCCTGGCCGAGCCGGACGTGCCGCACCCGCGGCACCCCGGTCCACACGTCGGTGGCCACCGGCTGGCCGGACAGCGCCTCGAAGGTCGCCGTCCCGACGAACCTCAACGCCGACTCGGTGGGCACCACCGTGACGTCGTGCCCGGCCTCGGTGAACGCGCGGAGCAGCTCGCAGGACTTGTACGCCGCGACACCCCCGGCGACGCCGAGCAGAACCCGCGGCAAGGTCCCCTCTCAGCCCTCGGTCGGTTCGCAGGTCAGCATGCCCTCGTTGATCTCGCGCAGCGCGATGGACAGCGGCTTCTCCTGCGGCGAGGTCTCCACCAGCGGGCCGACGTACTCCAGCAGGCCCTCGCCGAGCTGGCTGTAGTAGGCGTTGATCTGGCGGGCCCGCTTGGCGGCGTAGATGACGAGACCGTACTTGGAGGTGGTCTTCTCCAGCAGCTCGTCGATCGGTGGGTTGGTGATTCCCTCAGGTGTGGCGGTGGTACCGGACACGCGGGTCAACCTTCTCGATGTGGGGTGGGGAAACGGATCAACTCTACCAAGCCGTCCGCAGCCCGCCCGACATCGTCGTTGACGATCGTCACGTCGAACTCGGACTCGGCGGAGAGCTCGACCTTCGCCTGGTCCAACCGGGCCCAGCGTAGGTCGACGGGCTCGGTGCCGCGGCCGATCAGGCGGCGTTCGAGCTCGGTCCAGGACGGCGGGGCGAGGAAGACGAACTGCGCCTCGGGCATCGCCTGCCTGACCTGGCGGGCGCCCTGCAGCTCGATCTCCAGCACCGCGGGCACCCCGCTGGCCAGCCGGTCCAGCAGCGGCTGGCGGGGCGTGCCGTAGAGGTTGCCGGCATAGCGCGCCCACTCCAGGAACTCACCGTGCTCGACCATCTTGTGGAACTCGTCGAGGCCGGCGAAGTGGTACTGCACACCCTCGGTCTCGCCGGGCCGGGGCGTGCGCGTGGTGCACGACACCGACACCCACACCTCGGGATGGCGGCGGCGCACGGCAGCGATCACCGTACCCTTGCCCACGCCGGACGGGCCGGACAGGACGGTCAGCCGGCCCGGTCCACGCTGACCGGGCCCGGCCTCAGTCGCCAGCTCGGTCACCGGCCCCGAACTCGTGCTCCAGGGCGCTGCGCTGCTTGGCGCCGAGGCCGCGCACCCGCCGGGTCGGGGAGATGTCGAGCCGCTCCATGATCTTGGCGGCGCGGACCTTGCCTACGCCCGGCAGTGCCTCGAGGACCGCCGAGACACGCATCTTGCCGATCACGTCGTCGGTGTCGCCGGCGTTGAGCACGTCCGACAGGGAGGTACCGTTCCGCTTGAGCCGCTCCTTGAGCTCGGCACGCGCCTTTCGCGCCGCGGCGGCCTTCTCAAGTGCAGCGGCTCGCTGCTCTGGCGTCAGGGGCGGCAACGCCACGCGAGTCACCTCAGCTTGGTCGAAGGGACGGAGGGTCGAAGGATCGGAGGTCGAACGGGCCGGGGCAGGGCCCGAAACACCCCACACGCAGGGGAACCTAGCGAGTCCGCCAGGCAACGGCAACGTGCCCACCGGTTCGCCACGGCGTCACCCGACCGCCGTCGGTCCCAGCCACCGAGGCGATCCCACCCAGACCCCCCGGAACCGGCCATCCGCACCGTGAGATTCAGTGGGTCTCCACAACGTCCACAGCGAAAAGTTGGATGACCTGATCGGGCAGGCTGATCGGGCAGACTGGCCGGGTGGACGACAGGCGGCGGCCAAGGCTGGCGGGGGCGCGGTTACCGGGCATCCTGGCGACGATCGCCGGCGGCGACGGCTCTGGGCGGGTCACCCGGCCGGTGACCAGGGGCCAGCTCATCGCGCACCGGATGTTCTGGACGGCGTTCGTGCTGGCCACGGTGGTGCTCTGGCTGGACGACCGGCGGGTCGGTCGGGTGCCCGGCTGGCTGCCCGGTCCCCTGCGGCTGGCGCTCTCGCCGCTGCTGCTGGCCGGGCTGTGGTTCGCCGTGCTCCGGCGCCGTGAGCCGCTGCGCCGGGCGCTGCGCTGGCCGCGGCTGCCGGCGCCGGTCACCTACCTGGTGGCCGGGGTGCCGCTGGTCACCCTGGCGGTGGCCGCCGGGAGCGGGTTCGGGCTGTTCGGGCCGGACGACCCGCGGCTCACCGTCGCCCGTGAGCTGGGCCCGTGGCTCGGCCTGCTGGTCGCGGTCTGGTTTGCCTGGCGGCACTACGCGCTAACCCCGCCGCACGTCTTCTGGCTGCTCGGCGGGCTCGGCTCCGTCGCGGCGCAGCGGTTCGCGCTGCCGGTGGCGCTGTGGCAGCAGCACTGGCTGACCGCGCTGCTGCTGTTCTGCTACGCGGTGCCGGTGTACGGCGGCGGAATCGCCTTGGTGCTGCACGTCATGCCACCGGAGCAGGCGCCGGGCGGGCAGGCCAGGGTGGGCTGGCGCGCGGCCGGGCTGGCGGCGGCCGGCATGGCGGTGGCGTTCACCGTCCTGGCGTTCGGCTGGTCGGCGCTGGTCAGCCTGGCGGCCTGAGCGGCCCGCTGTGCTGGCTAGCCCCGCCGCCGTCAGCCGGCCAGCACGGTGCGGAGCTCGTCGGTGGCCCGGGTGGCCGCGGCGCGCAGCGCGGCGGGGTCGGGCCCATGCCGGAGGATCTCCCGCGACATGCTGGGTACGACGGCGCGGGCCGTCGGGCCGAACAGCCGGCCCACGTCGGCCGCCGTACCGCCCTGGGCGCCGAGCCCGGGTACCAGCACTGGGCCGTGCAGCCTGGCCAGGTCGAGCCCGTGCTCCCCCACCGTCGCGCCGACCACCACGCCGACCGAGCCGATCGGGTCGGCGCCCGCGTTCACCGCCGCGGCACCGTCCACCATGGACTGGGCGACCGTCCGGCCGTCGCCGCCGACAGCCCGCTGCACCGCGCCGCCCTCTGGGTTGGAGGTCAGCGCGAGCACGAACACGCCGCCGCCGCCGGCCAGCGCGGCGTCCACCATGGGCGCCAGCGAGCCGAAGCCGAGGTAGGGGCTGGCGGTCACCGCGTCGGCGCACAGCGGGCTGGCCGGGTCGAGGTAGGCAGCGGCGTAGGCCGCGACGGTGCTGCCGATGTCGCCGCGCTTGGCGTCGAGGAGCACCAGCGCGCCGGCGGCCCGGGCGTCGGCGATGACCCGCTCCAGCACGGCGATGCCGCGGGAGCCGTGCCGTTCGAAGAAGGCCGACTGGGGCTTGAGCACGGCGACCCGGTCGGCCAGCGCGTCGACCGCCGTACGGGTGAACGCCGCTAGCCCGGCAAGGTCGTCGGCCAGCCCCCAGTCGCGCAGCAGGCCGGGATGCGGGTCGATGCCCACGCACAGCGCTCCGCGCTCGGCCAGCCGGCCCAGCAGCCTGGCCCCAAAACTGGCCCCAAAGCTCCCGTCGATCATCGAGTTGTTGGGGTGATTGGAGATCAACTAACCCCCAAAAGTCGATGATCGTCGGGACGGGCGGCGGCTGGCCGCCGACTGGTTGATGGCCCGGACCAGCCCCGGCCCGCGATACACCAGGCCGGTGTAGAGCTGGACCAGGCTGGCGCCCGCGTCGAACATCCGGGCGGCGTCGTCCGGGTCGAGGATGCCGCCCACCGCGATGATCGGCAGCGAGCCGCCCGTCTCCCGGGCGACGAACCGCACCACGTCCAGGGCCAGCGCCCGCAGCGGCCGGCCGGACAGCCCGCCCGCCTCGCTCGCCGGCCCGCCCGCCAGCAGGCCCAGCCGGCCCGGCCTGCTGGTGGTCGTGTTCGTCGCGATAACGCCGTCCACGCCATGCGCCGCGCAGGCTGCGAGCAGCTCGGCCAGGTCCGGCTCGGCCAGGTCCGGCGCGATCTTCACCAGCAGCGGCTTCGGCCCGTGCGCGCGCAGCGCCCCCAGCAGCTCGGCGAGGTGGCCGGCGCCCTGCAACGCCCGCAGCCCGGGCGTGTTCGGCGAGCTGACGTTCACCGCGAAGTAGTCGCCGTACGGGTAGAGCCGGGCCAGTGAGCCCAGGTAGTCCTCCACCGCTTGGTCCAGCGGGGTGACCCTGGACTTGCCCAGGCTGATCCCGAGCGGCACCGGCAGCCGCCCGTACCCCGCGAGCCGGTCCGCCAGCGCCGCGGCGCCGGCGTTGTTGAAGCCCATCCGGTTGATGACCGCCTCGCTGGCCGGCAGCCGAAACACCCGCGGCCGCGGGTTGCCCGGCTGCGGCCAGGCCGTTACGGTGCCCACCTCGACGAAGCCGAAGCCCAGCGCCGGCCAGGCCCGCAGCGCCCGGCCGTCCTTGTCCATCCCGGCGGCCAGCCCGACGGGGTTGGCGAACCGCACCCCGAACACCGTGCGCGGCGCCGTACCGCCGTACCGCCGCCGCAGCGCCGCCAGCGCCGTCGGCTGCCGGTCCAGCCAGGCCAGCCCGCGCAGCGTCCACTCGTGCGCCGTCTCCGCGTCCCCGCCGCCGAGCCGGAACAGTGCCGGCCGCAGCACCCGCCGGTAGAGCATCAGGACCCGTCCGCCCGGGGGGCGTCCCGGCGGGCGGCCAGCTCGGCGTGCAGGTCCTGCAGCGGGCGGACCCCGACCTCGCCGCGCAGCAGCGCCTCGATCCCCTGCACGCAGGCCACCATCCCCTGCACCGTGGTCACGCACGGGATGCCGGCCGAGACTGCGGCGGTGCGGATCTCGTAGCCATCCATCCGCGGCCCCGGGTCGCCCGGCGAGCCGAACGGCGTGTTGAACACCAGGTCGATCTGGCCGTCCCGGATCCGCTCCACCACGTTGTCCGGCACGTGCGCGGAGAACTTCCCGACCACCTGGGCGGTCACGCCGTGCCGGCGCAGCACCAGCGCGGTGCCTTCGGTGGCCACGATCTCGAAGCCCAGGTCGGCCAGCCGCTTCACGCAGAACACCACGGCCCGCTTGTCCCGGTTGGCCACCGAGACGAAGACCCGGCCCTTGGTCGGCAGCGCGCCGTACGCCGCCGCCTGCGACTTGGCGAACGCCGTGCCGAAGGTGGCGTCCAGCCCCATCACCTCGCCGGTCGACCTCATCTCCGGGCCGAGCAGGCTGTCCACGCCGCGCCCGTCGGCGTAGCGGAACCGGTGGAACGGCAGCACCGCCTCCTTCACCGCGATCGGCGCGTCGGCCGGCAGGTCGCCGCCGTCCGCCCAGCCTCCGGCGGCGGTGCGCTGCGCCGGCAGCAGCCCTTCGGCGCGCAGGTCCGCGATGCTGGCGCCGACCGCGATCCGGGCCGCCGCCTTGGCCAGCGGCACCGCGGTCGCCTTGGACACGAACGGCACCGTGCGGGACGCCCGCGGGTTGGCCTCCAGCACCCACAGCACGTCGTCCTTGAGCGCGTACTGCACGTTCAGCAGGCCGCGCACCCCGACGCCCTCGGCGATGGCCCGGGTTGACCGGCGGACCCGGGCCACGTCGGCCGCCCCCAGGGTGATCGGCGGCAGCGCGCAGGCCGAGTCGCCGGAGTGGATGCCGGCCTCCTCGATGTGCTCCATGATCCCGCCGAGGTACAGCTCCGTGCCGTCGAACAGCGCGTCGACGTCGACCTCGATGGCGTCCTCGAGGAACCGGTCGACCAGCACCGGGTGCTCGAAGACGTTCCCGGCGCCGACCGCGGTAGCCCGCTCGATGTAGGCGTCCAGCATCCGCTCGTTGTAGACGATCTCCATCCCGCGGCCGCCGAGGACGTACGACGGCCGGACCAGCACCGGGTAGCCGATCGCCTCGGCGATCTGCCGGGCCTCATCGAACGAGGTGGCCATGCCATGCCTGGGCGCCGGTAGGCCGGCCGCCGCGAGCACCCAGCCGAATGCGCCACGCTCCTCGGCCAGGTGGATCGCCTCCGGGGAGGTGCCCAGGATCGGCACACCTGCGTCCTTGAGCCGCTGCGCCAGGCCGAGCGGGGTCTGCCCGCCAAGCTGCACGATCACCCCGGCCAGCGGCCCGGCGGCCCGCTCCGCCTCGACCACCTCCAGCACGTCCTCGAAGGTGAGCGGCTCGAAGTACAGCCGGTCGGAGGTGTCGTAGTCGGTGGAGACGGTCTCCGGGTTGCAGTTGACCATCACGGTGCGGTAGCCGGCGGCCCGCAGCGCCATCGCCGCGTGCACGCAGGAGTAGTCGAACTCGATGCCCTGCCCGATCCGGTTCGGCCCGCTGCCCAGGATGATCACCGCGGGCTCGGTGCGCGGCGCGACCTCGGTCTCCTCGTCGTAGCTGGAGTAGTGGTACGGCGTGCTGGCCGCGAACTCGGCCGCGCAGGTGTCCACCGTCTTGAACACCGGGCGGACGCCGAGCCGGTGCCGCAGCACCCGGACGCCGTCCTCGCCGGCCAGCTCGGGCCGCAGGGCGGCGATCTGGCGGTCGGACAGGCCGTGCCGCTTGGCCCGGCGGAGCAGCTCCGGGGTCAGCGCCGGGGCGTCGCACACCTCGCCGCCGACCTCCTGGACCAGCACGATCTGGTCCAGGAACCACGGGTCGATGCCGGTCGCGGCGTGCACCTGCTCGATCGTGCCACCGGCCCGCAGCGCCCGCTCAATGGTGTACAGGCGGCCGTCGGTCGGCGTGCGGAGCTGGTCCAGCAGTGCGGCGAGGTCGACCTCCTCCGGGGCGCCGGCGGGCTTGGCGTCGGTCCAGAACCCGGCCGCCGCGGTCTCCGTCGAGCGCATCGCCTTGCCCAGCGCCTCGGCGAAGTTCCGGCCGATCGCCATCGCCTCGCCGACCGACTTCATGTGCGTGGTCAGCTCCGGGTCGGCGCCGGGGAACTTCTCGAACGCGAACCGTGGCATCTTCACCACCACGTAGTCCAGCGCCGGCTCGAAGCTCGCCGGGGTCTCGCCGGTGATGTCGTTCGGGATCTCGTCCAGGGTGTAGCCGACCGCGAGCCGGGCCGCGATCTTGGCGATCGGGAAGCCAGTCGCCTTGCTCGCCAGCGCCGAGGACCGCGACACCCGCGGGTTCATCTCGATGACCACCAGCCGCCCGGTCGCGGGGTCGACGGCGAACTGGATGTTGCAGCCGCCGGTGTCCACCCCGACCGCACGCAGCACCGCGATGCCGACGTCGCGCATCCGCTGGTACTCCCGGTCGGTCAGGGTCATGGCCGGCGCGACGGTGACCGAGTCGCCGGTATGCACGCCCATCGGGTCGACGTTCTCGATGGAGCAGACGACCACGACGTTGTCCTTGCGGTCGCGCATCAGCTCCAGCTCGTACTCCTTCCAGCCGAGCACGCTCTCCTCGATGAGCACCTCGTGCGTCGGGCTGGCGGCCAGCCCGGCCGTGGCGATGCGGCGCAGCCCCGCCTCGTCGTGCGCCATGCCGGAGCCGGAGCCGCCCATGGTGTACGACGGCCGCACCACCACCGGGTAGCCGAGCTCGGTCACGCAGCCCAGCACGGCGGCCAGCGACCGGCAGACCGTCGAGCGGGGCACCTCCGCGCCGACCGAGCGGACGATGTCCTTGAACCGCTGCCGGTCCTCGCCGCGCTGGATCGCCTCGATGTCGGCGCCGATGAGCTCCACGCCGTAGCGGGCCAGGACGCCCCGCTCGTGCAGCGCCACCGCGATGTTCAGCGCCGTCTGGCCGCCCAGGGTGGGCAGCAGCGCGTCCGGCCGCTCGGCCGCGATGACCTGCTCGACGTACTGCGGGGTGAGCGGCTCGATGTAGGTGGCGTCGGCGAGCTCCGGGTCGGTCATGATGGTGGCCGGGTTGGAGTTGACCAGGCTGACCCGGAACCCCTCGGCCTTGAGCACCCGGCACGCCTGGGTGCCGGAGTAGTCGAACTCGCAGGCCTGCCCGATCACGATCGGCCCCGACCCGATGACCAGCACGTGCCCGATGTCCTGGCGCCTAGGCATTGGACTCCTCACCCACGAGGCGACGCAGCCCGTCGACTCGACCCCGCGGTCGCCCACCCCGCGTCAGCGGGTCGCCGACGTCGAAGTAGCCCGCCATCCACAGGTCGCCGAGAGAGCCCCCGGCCCTGAGCTGCGCCATGAGCCGGGGGACGTCCGCCGCCCGTACCGCACGTGCGTACCCGTCGTCAGCGCGGTAGAGAGTCCACAGCTCTTCCGGGCGCAACGCGTCGACCAGGTACGGCGAATGCGTGGTGACGACGAGCTGGCTGCGGCCCGCCGCGATGCGCATCTCTTCGGCGAGGCCGTAGATCAGCCGGGAGTGAAGCTGGTTGTCGGGCTCCTCGATGCCGAGCAGTCCGGGCGGCGGGTTGCCGTGCAGGAGGATGAGGTAGGCCAGCAGCTTCACGGTGCCTTCGGAGACGAACCGCGAGAGAACCGGGCTGTCGAACGGCTCATCCTGGAGGTGGAGGAGCAGCCGGTCGTCGGGCAGCACCTCTGTGTCGGTCCCCGCGGTCCGCGGAACCTGCCGACGCAGTGCGGCAACGATCTCGCGGAGGTCGTCAGGGTGCCGCTCGGCCAGGTGCTGGAGCACATTCGACAGGTTGCGGCCGTCGGAAGCGAGCCGGCGCTGTGGTCCCGCCGTCGCCGTCTCCCGCGCTCGCTCCGCGCTGAACAGCGACACATGCCAGTCGCGCAGCGAATGCATGGTGCGTTGCACGCTGCCATAGCGGTCTTGCTGGCCGAAGACCGACAACGCGAGACTGCCGGCCGAGAGAGCCTCTTTCCGAGGCAACATGGTCTCGTCGTCCCGCGCGATGCCTTTGCCGTCACGGAAGTCGAGCACATGCTCGGGAGTGGTGCCGTCGTGGAACCACTGCAGGAGCTCCCGCGCGACCCTCGGTGCGCCGTCGACCTCGTCAACGGCCAGGTGGTAGCGGACCGGTCTGCCAGCCGTGCCTTCGTCGCTGTAGGTGAGGTCGATCTCGACCGGTCCGGAGGACTGGCGACTTCGCAGGTTCGCCATCCGGCCGGCGCGGTACCATGCGTCCTCCAGGTTGCTGCTGGCCGCATCCTGGATGAGGGCGAACACGTCGAGCAGCGTGGACTTCCCGCTGCCGTTCGGCCCGAGGAAGACGCTCAGCGGGGACAGCCGGAGCTCGACGTCGCGCAGGACCCGGAAGTTTCGGACGCGGAGCTGGTGCAGCCGGGTGGGTGTCTGGGTGGTCATCGGCTGGCCGCCATGAGGTCGGCGAAGCGGTCGAACAGGTGGGCGGCGTCGTGTGGGCCGGCCGCCGCCTCGGGATGGTACTGGACCGAGAACGCCGGCCGGTCCAAGCAGCGCAGGCCCTCGACCACGCCGTCGTTCAGGCAGACATGGCTGACCTCAACCCGGCCGTACGGCGTGTCGGTGGGGCCGCCGTCGCCGCCGACACCGCCGCCGCCACCGACACCGCCGCCACCGGTCGGCGCGTCGACGGCGAAGCCGTGGTTGTGCGCGGTCACCTCGACCCGGCCGGTGGCGCGGTCCTGGACCGGCTGGTTGATGCCGCGGTGGCCGTACCTCAGCTTGTAGGTGCCGAAGCCGAGCGCCCGGCCGAGCACCTGGTTGCCGAAGCAGATGCCGAACAGCGGGATGCCCCGGTCCAGCACCGCCCGGGTCAGCCCGACCGCGCGGCCCGCGGTGGCCGGGTCGCCCGGGCCGTTGGACAGGAACACGCCGTCCGGGTCAACCGCGAGCAGGTCGTCCACCGTGGACGACGCCGGCAGCACGTGCACCTCGATGCCGCGCTCGGCCATCCGGCGCGGTGTCATCGCCTTGATGCCGAGGTCCAGCGCGGCCACCCGGTGCCGCCGCTGCCCCACCGCCGGCACGACGTACGGCGCCGCGGTGGTGACCTCACCGGTCAGGTCGGCACCCTCCATCGGCGGGCTGGCCAGCACCCGCTCACGCAGCGCCGCGGCGTCGGACTCCGTCTCGGCATCGCTGGCCAGCCCGACCCGCATCGCGCCGCGCTCGCGCAGGTGCCGGGTCAGCGCTCGGGTGTCGACGCCGGCGATGCCGACCACGCCGTAGGTGGCAAGCTCCTCCGCCAGCGACCGGACCGCCCGCCAGGACGACGCCCGGCGGGCCGGGTCGCGGACCACGTAGCCGGCCACCCAGATCCGGGCCGACTCCGGGTCCTCGTCGTTGACACCGGTGTTGCCGATGTGCGGCGCGGTCTGCACCACCACCTGCCGGTGGTACGACGGGTCGGTCAGCGTCTCCTGGTACCCGGTCATGCCGGTGGCGAAGACCGCCTCGCCGAACGTCTCGCCCACCACGCCGTACGCCGTGCCGCGGAAGGTGCGGCCGTCTTCCAGCACCAGCAGCGCCATCAGGCCTCCGTCACGTGCGTGCGAGTCACTTCTGGGCCGGTCATCTCTGGGCCGGTCATCTCTGGGCCTTGCCGTCGAGGACCGTCGGCTCGCCACGCAGGAACGTGGCCAGCACCCGAGCGGGCAGCTCACGGCCAGCGTAGGGCGTGTTCCGGCTGCGGCTGGCCAGCCCGGCCGGGTCGACCACCCGGCGGGCGGCCGGGTCGAGCAGCACCAGGTTTGCCGCCGCCCCCTCGACCAGCTCGTGGCCATGCCCGTCGAGACCGCCGAGCCGAGCCGGCACCGTGCTCATCCGTTGCGCCAGGCCGCGCCAGCCCAGCAGGCCAGGCTCCACCATCGTCTCGACCAGCACCGACAGCGCCGTCTCCAGGCCAAGCATGCCCGGCCGGGCAGCGCCCCACTCGGTCTCCTTGTCCTCCAGTGCGTGCGGGGCGTGGTCGGTCGCGACGCAGTCGATGGTGCCGTCGGCCAGCCCGGCGCGCAGCGCGGCCACGTCCTCGGCGGTGCGCAGCGGCGGGTTGACCTTGAAGACCGGGTCGTAGCCGGCGGCCAGGTCATC
Organism: Mycobacteriales bacterium; assembly: GCA_035476575.1. GTDB lineage: Bacteria > Actinomycetota > Actinomycetes > Mycobacteriales > JACQDL01 > DATILL01. The sequence goes on along the minus strand of DATILL010000065.1, from coordinate 77,375 downwards.
GGTGAGCAGCAGGTGGTGCGGGGTGACCTCGGCGGTGACCCGTACGCCCTTTGCCTTGGCCCAGCGCAGGATCTCCACCGAGCCGGCGGTGGACACATGGCAGACGTGCAGCCGGGAGCCGACGTGCCCAGCCAGCAGCGCGTCCCGGGCGATGATCGCCTCCTCCGCCGCGGCCGGCCAGCCGACCAGGCCGAGCTGGGCGGACATCACCCCCTCGTTGAGCTGGGCGCCTTCGGTCAGCCGCGGCTCCTCGGCGTGCTGGGCGACCACCCCGCCGAACGCCTTGACGTACTCCAGCGCCCGCCGCATCAGGGCCGGGTCGGCCACGCAGTGCCCGTCGTCGGAGAAGACCCGCACCCGGGCCGCGGAGTCGGCCATCGCGCCCAGCTCGGCCAGCCGCGCGCCGGCCAGCCCGACGGTGACCGCGCCGACCGGCTGCACGTCGGCCAGCCCGGCCTGCCGCCCGAGCCGCCAGACCTGCTCCACCACGCCCGCGGTGTCGGCGACCGGCTCGGTGTTGGCCATCGCGAACACGGCCGTGTACCCGCCGAGGGCAGCCGCCCGGGTGCCGGTCTCGACGGTCTCGGCGTCCTCCCGGCCGGGCTCGCGCAGGTGGGTGTGCAGGTCGACCAGGCCGGGCAGGGCGATCAGCCCGTCGGCGGCCAGGACGGTCGCGCCGGCCGCGGACAGGCCCGGCCCGGCCTCGGCGATCACGCCGCCGCGCAGCACCAGGTCGACCGGCGCCTCACCGTACGGGCGAACCCCGGTGACCAGCCACACCGGCTGGCGGGTCATGCCAGCTCCTCCGACCGTCCGGCCAGCAGCAGGTAGAGGACGGCCATCCGGACGCTCACGCCGTTGCTGACCTGCTCGACAACGGTGGACCGGGTCAGGTGGTCGGCGACCTCGGCGGCGATCTCCATGCCGCGGTTCATCGGACCGGGGTGCATCACCACGGCGTGCTCGGGCAGCAGCGCCATCCGGTGTGCGTCGAGCCCGTACCGCCGGCTGTACTCGCGCGCGCTGGGAAAGTACGAGGAGCTCATCCGCTCCCGCTGCACCCGCAGCATCATGCACACATCCACCTTGGGCAACACGGCGTCCAGCTCGTAGGAGACGCTGGCCGACCAGGCCTCCACCCCGACCGGGAGCAGCGTAGGTGGCGCCACCAGGGTCACCTCGGCGCCCAGCGTGGCCAGCAGCAGCACGTTGGACCGGGCCACCCGGGAGTGCAGCACGTCACCGACGATGGCTACCCGCAGGCCGTCCATACGGCCGAGCCGCCGGCGCATGGTGAACGCGTCCAGCAGCGCCTGGGTGGGGTGCTCGTGGGTGCCGTCCCCGGCGTTCAGCACGCTGCCGGCCACCCAGCCCGCCAGCCGGTGTGGCGCACCGGACAGCCCGTGCCGGATCACCACCGCGTCCGCACCCATCGCCTCCAGGGTCAGCGCCGTGTCCTTCAGCGACTCGCCCTTGGAGACGCTGGAGCCCTTGGTGGAGAAGTTGATGACGTCCGCGGACAGCCGCTTGGCGGCCAGCTCGAAGGAGGTGCGGGTACGGGTGGAGTCCTCCAGGAAGAGGTTGACCACGGTCCGGCCGCGCAGCGTCGGCAGCTTCTTCACCTCGCGGCCGGCCAGCGCGTGGTCCATCTGCTCCGCGGTGTCGAGCACCAGCAGGGCGTCGGCCCGGGACAGGTCCGCGGCGGAGAGCAGGTGCCGGTTCACCTGGTCTCTCCGTCGGGCCTAGCCGGCCTGGCCGGCCTAGCCGACCTGGCCGGACCGGCAGGTCTGATGGACCCGATCAGCACGGCGTCGGCGCCGTCCACCTCGGACAGCCGGACCCAGACCTTCTCGTAGGTGGCGGTGGGAACGTTCTTGCCGACGTAGTCGGCCCGGATCGGCAGCTCCCGGTGGCCCCGATCGACCAGCACGGCGAGCTGCACCGCCCGTGGCCGCCCCAGGTCCCGCAGCGCGTCCAGCGCGGCCCGCACGGTGCGGCCGGAGCAGAGCACGTCGTCGACCAGCACGACCAGCTTGCCGTCGACGCCGCCGGGCGGCACCGCGGTCTCCTCCAGCGCCCGGACCCCGCGCAGCCGCAGGTCGTCGCGGTACAGGGTGATGTCGAGCGAGCCGGTCGGGATGGCCAGGCCCTCGAACGCCGCGATCCGGGCAGCGAGCCGGCCGGCCAGCGGGACGCCGCGGGTCGGGACCCCGAGCAGGACCGTGTCGCCGGCACCTTCGGTCTTCTCCAGGACCTGGTGCGCGATCCGGTCGACGACACGCGCCAGGCCGGATGCATCGAGTAGCGTCCGCGCCGCTGGGTCATGCCGATTTGCTGCGGCGTACGGCGGCAGTGTCATATTGTGACTCCCTTCCCCGCCTCACGGGACGGGCTTAAAGGACGTCTTTCGCGGGCACTACGGTAGCAAGATGCGCCTTCGGGCAACGCCACTACCCAAGTTGGGTGGTTTTGCTTGACCTGGAGTTCACTCTCTGTATACGGTTACTCTCTGTAGTCACCTACACAAACCCGGTGACTGATGGGGTCAGCACCGGCCCTGGGCCGGACACGGGAGCAACGGAGCGAGCTACATGACGAGCGACTACGCCAAGGCCCTAGGCGCGCGCCTACGGGCGATCCGCACCCAGCAGGGACTGTCCTTGCACGGCGTGGAGAAGAAATCTCAGGGCCGGTGGAAGGCGGTCGTCGTCGGATCCTACGAACGGGGCGACCGCGCGGTCACCGTCCAGAAGCTGGCCGAGCTCGCCGAGTTCTACGGCGTGCCGGTCAGCGAGCTGCTGCCCGAGGGCCGGCCACCGGCCGGGGGCGAGCCAGCCACCCGGATCGTGCTCGACCTGGAGACCCTGGGCCGGCTGCCGGCCGAGCAGGTCGGCCCGCTGGCCCGCTACGCGGCCGCCATCCAGAGCCAGCGCGGCGACTACAACGGGAAGGTGCTGTCCATCCGGGCCGAGGACCTGCGCTCGCTGGCGATCATCTACGACCAGTCGGCCGGCGAGCTGACCGACCGGCTGATCGAGTGGGGGGTGCTCTCCCCCGACGCCCGGACCGTCGGCAGCGACAGCCTCTCCTAGCTGCCCTCCGGTAGCTGCCCTCCGGCCTGACCGCGCCCCTCTCCGCCGCGCCCCTCTCCGACGATCATCGAGCTGTGGTCGCGGCTGGAGATCAACAAGCGACCACAGGTCGATGATCGTCGGAGCTGGGAGGGCTAGCTGACCACCGGGCGACTACGGATGATGCGACCGAGCAGGCCGTTGACAAACCGGGGCGAGTCGCCGGTGGACAGCGCCTTGGCCAGCTCGATTGCCTCGTCCACGGCCACCGCGTCCGGCACGTCGTCGCACCAGAGCAGCTCGTACACCCCGATCCGCAGGATGTTGCGGTCCACCGTGGGCATCCGGTCGATCGTCCAGCCCTCAGCGTAGGACGCGATGATCTCGTCGATGCGGGCCCGGTGGCCGGCGACGCCCTCGACCAGGGTCACGGCGTACTCCGGCACCGGCGGGTCGGCGACGGCGATCCGCTCGGCTACCGTGTCCACCGCGCTGGTGCCGCGCAGGTCGGTCTCGTACAGGACGTCCAGCGCCCGTTTGCGTGCCGTGCTCCGCGCCGTCACTGCGAGATACGGCCGAGATAGCGGCCATCGCGGGTGTCGACCTTCACCTTCTCGCCGGTGGTGATGAACAGCGGGACGGCGATCTCCGCGCCGGTCTCCAGCCGGGCCGGCTTGGTGCCGCCGGTGGACCGGTCACCCTGCAGGCCGGGCTCGGTGTACTCGACGACCAGCTCCACGCTGGTGGGCAGCTCGACGTAGAGCGGGACACCCTCGTGCAGGCCGACCACGGCGTCGGCGTTCTCCAGCAGGTAGTCGGCCGCGGTGCCCACCGTCTCGACCGGGACGTGGATCTGGTCATAGGTCTCGGCGTCCATGAGCACGAAGTCGGTACCCTCGCGGTACAGGTACGTCATGTTGCGCTTGTCCACGGTGGCGGTGTCGACCTTGACCCCGGCGTTGAAGGTGCGGTCCACGACCTTGCCGGTCAGCACGTTCTTCAGGGTGGTCCGGACGAAGGCGCCGCCCTTGCCGGGCTTGACGTGCTGGAACCCCACGACGGACCACAGGTTGCCGTCGAGGTTGAGCACCAGGCCGTTCTTCAGGTCGTTCGTGGTGGCCACGGGTGTCCTTCGCTGTTACAGGCTGACGAGATCCTTGGTGGTGAGGGTGAGCAGCTCGGGCCCGTCGGCGCGGACCACGAGCGTGTCCTCAATGCGGACGCCGCCGCGGCCGGGCAGGTACACACCGGGCTCGACGGTGAGCGGCGTCGCCTCGGCGAGTGTACCGGCGCCGAGAGGGGACAACGCCGGTGCCTCGTGGATCTCCAGCCCCACCCCGTGCCCCAGCCCGTGGCTGAACCGCTCGCCGTACCCGGCCCGCTCGATCACCTCGCGGGCGGCCCGGTCCACCTCCCGCACGTCCGCACCGACGGCCACGGCGGCGCTGCCGGCCCGCTGCGCCGCGGCCACCAGCTCGTAGATCTCGCGCTGCCAGCCGGCCGGCTCGCCGAGGACCATCGTGCGGGTCATGTCGGAGTGGTAGCCACCGTACTGCGCGCCGAAGTCCAGCTTGACGAGGTCGCCCGCGGCCAGCTCACGGTCGTCCGGGCGGTGGTGCGGGATGGCGGAGCTCGGCCCGGTGGCCACGATCGTCTCGAAGCTGACGGCGTGCGCGCCGAGGTCCAGCATCCGGCCGTCCAGGTCGCGGCCGACCTGGCGCTCCGTCCGGCCGGGCCGCAGCCCGCCGGCCTCGATGAGCCCGGCCAGGGCCTGGTCGGCGATCGCGCAGGCCCGCCGGAGCAGCTCGATCTCGGCGTTGTCCTTGGTCAGCCGGAGCTGCTCGACCGCTTGGTTGAGGGTGGCGAGCCGGAGCTGCTCGGCGGCGGCCCGCAGCTCGGCGAGGCCGTCCACGGTGACGTGGTGCGACTCGTAGCCGACCGTGTGGTGGCCGTCGGCGGCGGCTCGGGCGGCCATGGCCTGGTCGGTGGCCCGCTGGAGCACCCGGGGCAGCTCCGGCACCTGCTCGGCCGACTGGGCGTCATACCGGCCGTCGGTGCCGAACACGCCCGGGTCGGCGCCCGGGCCGTCGGCGTACACCAGGAGGGCGGCGTTGGTGCCGGTGAAACCGGTGAGGTAGCGGACGTTGACCAGGTTGGTGACCAGGGCGGCGTCCAGCCCGCGTTCGCGGAGGATCTCCCGCAGCCGGTCCCGCCGGGCGATGTGGGTGGCAGGCATGGCTGCCACGGTATCCGCCCGGCCAGCAAGGCCGGTTGTCCACAGGTCAGATCCCGCGGGCAGGCGGCACGTCGGCGCTTTCGACGCCGGGGACGCCCCGCACGCGTGCGGCCACCGCGCGCGGATCGGCACCGTTGGCGAGGGCCGCGGCGCACATGCGCCGTACCTCCGGAATGCTCGACTCCGGGGAGAGGCGGTAGGCGTCCACCACCCCGTCAACGGACCTGACCGCCGCGATCACCGCACCCTGCGCCTCCGCGGGGACATCCGCCGCGATGGTGAACGCGACAACTGGCGCTGCCATGCCGGTGCTACAGGTGCCGGCCGGCGAGGATCAGCCGGCGCAGGTTGAGCCGACCAGCGCCGATGTCCCGGTTCCACACCTGGCCCTGCATGCTCCCCACATGATCAGCACTGGCCATGAGCAGGTAGCGGACCGACTCCGGATCGCGCTTCTGGCGGCTGCTCGCCAGCAGGAGGGTGGTCGCCGCCGTCACATGCGGCGCGGACATGGACGTACCGCTCAATGCCGCGTAGTTCACCTCGCGCGGCACCGGCGCGCCGCGCTCGGGCTGGCCGTCGGCGCGGACGTCGGCATGGAACCCGACCTGCCCAGGATAGTGGGGCACCGTGGACCAGATAGCGACCCCAGGCGCGGACACGCTGATGTAGTCGCCGGCGTTGGAGAAGGAGGCCACGCTGTCGTCGGGCGCGGTGGCCCCGACGGCGACCACACCCGGGATGGCGGCCGGGTACGACGTCGGGCTGCCCAGGCCGCGCTCGTTGCCCATCGCCGCCACGACCGTGACACCGCGCTCGCCGAGCACGCGGAACAGCGCACTCTCCTGCGGGTCGGGCGGCTCGGTGCCGCCAATGCTGAGGTTGACGACGTCGACCTGCTCGGCGCAGTCGGCGAGCGCCCGCCGGTACAGGACCGGGTCAACGAGATACCAGTACACGCCCCGTGTCTCGATGTAGTCGGGGACATCGTCGAAGATCTTCCATACTGACAGCCGGGTGGCGCAGATCCCGCGTGTCCCGATCGCCTGGTTGAACCGGGCGGCGATGGTGCCGGCGACGTGCGTGCCGTGCCCGACGACGTCCTGGTCGGACACCACCTGCCCGGAGGTGGACGGGCCAGCGTGGACGTAGCGGGCCAGCCGGTCGGCCAGGTCAGGGTGCTGGTCGTCGACGCCGGTGTCGAGGACGCCGACGCGCACGTTCCCGACCTCCTCGGTCCCGAGCTCGCGGACCGCCTGGTCCCACAGGACCTTCTGTAGGTTCCACACCGGAGAAGGCTGGGGGGCTGCCTCAAGGCCCGCGATGCGGGACTCCAGGCCGGCGATCCGGTGCTCGACGGCCTGAGCCGGCGGTGTCGCGGAGGCGAACCAGCGGGCCGGGACGCGGCTGGCGTACTCAACGTCGCGGTGGTCGTTGAGGGCCGGAAGCAGCCGGGCCACGTCCTCGTCGTCGGTGAGGCGGATGATGCTCGCCGCGCCCAGGTCCCCCTGCTGCGCAGTGGTGGACAGCGCGGCGATCGCACCGCCGGCGCCCTCCGGCCCTGCCGCGGCGGGGGTCAACGGCAGGACCGCCCTCACCCGGCCGGCCCGGTCGAGCTCATCGAGGATGGACAGGCCGCCCGTAGGCTCGGCCTCCGCGGCGGCCTGGCCTGCCGCCGACCCCGCACGGAGCCGGACGATCACCATCGCGCGGTGGGTGGTGGGCAGTGCCCCGGCTAGGACCTCGCTGTACATGACGCTCCCCAAGGTGATGCTAGACGGGTGCCGCCGAGGCGGCTGGTTACGTGCCCGCAAGGCTGGTGGTGGCAGCGCGGCTGGTGGTGGCAGCGCGGCTGGCCCGCTCGCCCGCGAGCGCGGCGATGCCTTCGGCCGTGCGCTCCGGCCGCAGCAGCAGCACGGACGGGACGACGTCGGGACAGGCGAGGCGGAGGTAGTGGTAGCCGATACCCGCGAGCCCAAGCATGAGGCCGGGGCTCTCGCCTCCGTGCGTAGACAGCCCGCAGGGCCACGGCTGCTCGCCGACGGCGTGCCGGGCATGTCCGGCCGCGGCAATCTCCGCCACCAACGCCCGGGCGGGAAGGTCCCGCTCCTCCGCCAGCGGCAGGCCGTCGAGCAGCACGTCCGCGTTGCCGGCCAGCCCGTGGCACAGGCTGAAGCCCAAAGTCCCATCGAGCAGGGCCGCCCGAGTGTTCTCGATGGTGGTTGACAGCGCCACGACCGCCTCCTCGCCCAGCGCTGTGTCGCCCAGGAGCTCGGCGGCCCTGAGCCGGGTGAGGGCGATCCCTGGTGCGCCGTGGCACCACTGGGTGCGGAACGCCAAGGGGCGCCGCCGCGACGGCCGCCCCTTCTCGTCGCGAAAGTCCGGCCAGTTGCCCGCGTCCGGCGAGAACCAGGCCCGCTCGTACCGGAAAGCCTCCCGGCCCGCCGACGCCCACCGGCTGTCGCCAGTGACCCGGAAGAGCTCCAGCAACGCGTAGCCCGCGCCAGCGGCACCGTGCGACAGGCCGGTCAGATCGGGATGGCGCAACCCGGTCCCGGGCCGCCACGACCAGCCCTCGTCAGCGCGAACGGCGGCGCCGACCAGCGCCTCTCCGAGCCGGACCGCGTCCTCGACCAGGCTGCTGTCCGCAAGCAGCGCCGAGAGCGTCAGCACGCCCGCGACCGCACCGGCCAAGCCGGACAGGACGTCGAACCCGAACGCCTCCTGCTGGCGCGACAGCGCTTCGTCTACGAGCTTTCGGGCAGCCGTGGCCAGGGCGCCGTCGCTGGTGAGCCTGGCCACGACCGCGGCGGCGAGGCACACGCCCACCGTGCCGTTGTACAGGCCAGGGGCGTCGCGGCCGTGCCCGGCGGCGCCCAGCGCCTGCCGGACCGCGGCCGACGCGGTCCGGGCCGCATCCTGGTCGCCCGTCGTGGCGGCGAGCGCGGCGAGGAAAACAGCGACGCCGCTGGTGCCGTCATACAGCCCGCTGCCAATGGTGCCGTGCGCCAGCGCCGGCCCGCCATGCTCGTCCAGCGCTGGAACAGGCCCGAGCCAGGTGCAGCGGTCCTCGTGCCAGACGGCGTCGGCGGTCAGCCGGCAGCCGATCCGGCGCGCGACGTCGATGAGCGCGACAGCGCTCAAGGGGGCCACCCGGAGGTCGGGGCTCCCGGCACCGTCGGCGCGGACCGGCCTCCACCCAGGGATGGCGAGGCGGGGCTGGGCGGGAAGCGCGTAGCGGTCGAGCGAGCCGGGGTTCAGGTAAGGCCGTTCCGGATCGACGCCCGCGGCGCGGAAGACGTCCAGGACTGCCTCCAACTGGGCCCGCGGAGACCTGCTGCCCACCTCGTGCGCCTGCAGCAACCCGTCGGCGACCAGCGCGCAGCGGTGCTGCCCGAAGCTGTCACCGGCGGATCCCGGGTCCTCGGCCAGCCCCACCCCCGGCACCAGCGCCTTGGTCATCGCCGGCACTGCCGGCCGCAACGCCGCGCGGAGGTCGTTGACGGCGTGGGCAAGGGGCTCAACGGCGACGGCAACATCCTGCTGCCGCAGGTAGAGCACCGCGGTGTCACACCGGGCGTAGCTCTGCTCGTCGTTGAGCACCTTCAACCGGTACGGCACGTCAGCGGCGTTGAGCCGGCCGGTGAGCGCCCCGACGCCACGCACCGCCTGGTCGGGTCGCAGGTTGAGGTACACCCGGACCAGGACGCCGTCGCCATCCCACGGAAAGGGCGCGTCGCTGAGGGCGCAGTAGTAGCCGGGCGCCAGCTCGAACGACTCCTTGGGGAGGCGGACCGCTACCTCGTGCCCGGAAGCCGGCGTCCCAGCGTCGGTGCGGCAGTCCTGCGGCCGTACCCACAGCTCCAGGCCGTTGCGGCGCACCGCGAACAGCCCCTCTTCGACGGTGCGGACCACCCAGCCCGGTTCCCACGTGCCGCGGCCGCCGTTGGCGCGGGACATCGCGAGGGCCATCCGGTCACTGGGCCGGCCGGCGTGCCAGTCTTGCGACGGGGAGGGCCGTGCCGTGCCCGCGCAGTAAAAGTCCTGGTAAAGCCGGTCACGGAGGCCGAGGCGCAGGTGGGCGCGAGCGACCTCGGGGGTAAACATGGACCGGAGCCGGGCCGGTGGGGCGGGCGACCGGACGCCGAACCAGGTGAAGGACGTCGACGACACGATCCGCACCGCGCGCACCGCCTCGTCGAGGCGGTCGACATGGCTGGTCACGCCACGCCTCCCAACCCGAGCAGCACAGCGCCAGCCTCCTCCGGCCTGGTCAGGATGTTGACCCCGACCTGCAGGAAGGACACGGTGCAGACGGTCCACCGGGCGGACCGTTGCACCTGCTCCAGGCCAGACTGAACCAGCTTGAGCCCGGAGTACCGGACTGACCGGAGAAGATGCTCGCTGGCCTGTCCCGCTGCCAGGCCGGCCTGCCCGACATAGGCCGACCAGAACGACCGGACGGCTGGCTGCACCGACTCCAGCGGGCAGCGCGCCAAATGCAGGAACCGCTCTGGCGGCTCTCCTGCCACACCCGGGACGGAGCTGAGCCAGTCGCCGAGATATTCACCAAACACCGCGCCGACATCCCAGCAGGGGTCGCCCAGGGCGGCGGTCTCCCAGTCGACGAGCATGACCTCACGCCGGCCGCGTGCGCCATTTCGCGCGCGCGGAAGGGGCAGCAGGAAGTTGTCCCAGCGGACGTCATGGTGAATCAGCGTGTCAGTGCGCCAGTCCTGCCGCAGGCCGGCGAGCAGCTCGGGGACGTCGGGCGCCGCCTGGACCATCCGCACCAGGTCAACGCACGCGCTGCTGAAGTCGCGCAGCATGCTCAGCCCCGGACGCTGCACCGACAAGACACCAGGCTCGCCGGCCCCCAGCAGCCGCTGCGCCGTGGCCAGGTCGACCGTCGCCGGCACAAGCTGGTGCAGCGCGGCAAGCGCCCGCCCGACGGCACGAGCGGCGTCTCGCGGCGGGCGGCGCGCGCGCCGGTGCCGGACGCGCAGGTTCTCCACGCCGGTCACGAGCTCCAGGACCAGCACGTCGCGCTCGTCGTCGTATGCGTACGCGGTTGGCGCGTGCCGAAACGCTGGCGACGATCCCGCCCCGACGCTGTGGGGCAACGGGCCGAACAGCTCATAAGCACGTGCCTCCCGGGCAACAGCGCTGAAGCTGTCCCGCGCGACGCCCTGCTTGAGCAGGAACGACGGTCCCGCGGAGCGGAGCACGCGGAAGTTCCGGTTCCGTCGCGACACGTCGAGAACGCGGATGTCGCCGTCGACGACGCTGGCGCCGTCGACGAGACCGCGTTCGCGCAGGTATGGGATGACCTCAGTCTCGGTCAGGGTTCCGTGAGCTTCGGTCAGCAGCTTGTCCGTCACCGTCCACTCCTCACTGGGCCGCATTCCGCACTGGCCGCATTCCGCACTGGGCCGCACTCCTCGCCGGCTGCGCGCAAGGACCAAGCCAGGGGAGCGCCGCACACGGCATGCGCAGGGCATGGCGTGGGCCGCGACGCCCCGCCCGGCTCAGGTGCCTCTTCTCGTCCTCAGCAGAAGCAGGAGATTGACTGCGGGTTGCACATGAACCGGCTCCTGCACCAGAAGATGGAGTCGTAGCTCGTGAACCCCGCTGGAGCTGCACCGCCCTGCGCGCCGACGACCGCCTGGCCCGCTTGGCCCGCCTGCTGTGCCGCCGCTTGGGCGAGCGCCTGGGCCGCCATGGCCCCTTGCAAGAACGCCTGCATAAGCCCTTGTTGCTCTGGGCTTGGGGCTTGGCCTTGACCGCTGGTCATTCCGACACCTCCGGATCCTTGTTCACTGCCGCCTGATGGCTGGCCTGACTGTGCCTCGAGCGTGGCGAGCCGCTGCTCGAGCTCCTGCAAATGCGCGAGGTCCACGCCGTCGGCCATTCGACCCCTCCCTTGCGAGTGCGTCACCAGGACCATGGCACGGGCTACGTTCCCCACCCGTGGGTCGACTGGCTCCTCGCGCGCCGGGAGCTCACCGCGCGGGCGCCGCGGCGATGCCTCGATGCCGTCGCAGCCGCGCCGACGCCGAGTGGTCGACGCGTTGATGAACGGGTTGCCGGAGAACGGAGTTATCGGGCACATGGTGCGGTCGGCGGCCACGGAGGGTGGCTGAGCCTCAGGTCCGGCGGAGCCTTCGCGGGTCAACCCCCGCCGCACGCTTCGACGTAATAAGGGGAGCCACCAGAGAGGTGATCGCGGGGCTGGGCGCAACGTCGAGCTCTTGGTCGAGCAGCTCCTCAAAGCGGTGGAACCTCCGGACGGCGTCCAGAGTGTTGCCCTCGCGCAAATGAATCTCGATAAGCAGCCGGGTAGCGCTTTCGCGTAGTGGGTCCATCATCACGGCGGTCAGCGCGTGAGTGCATGCCTCAGCGAGCCGACCAGCCATGAGGAGTCGCTGCGCTAATGCTTCAAGCGCGTGCAGCTGCAGGAGCCGGAGCTCTTCGCGGGGCTCGATAAGCCACTCGTCGCTCCACCGGGGCAGCAGCTCCGCCGCCGCGTGCTCAGGGAGGTGGCTAAGCTGCTCACCGGCCACCGTGCGGCGCGCCCAGTCCCGTACCTCCGTGAGGTCGCAGCTCAGCTCCTCAAGCCGCAGCACGTCGCCCTCGCTGACCAGGAGCCCACACGCGTCCTGCCGGATCCGCCAGGCCGCCGTGCGCAAGTTGGACGCGGCTCGGGCCTGCAGCAGGTCCGGCCACAGCCGCGCGGCGGCGTCCAACCGTGCCTGAGTTCCGGTAACGGCCAGCAGCGCGATAAGACGGCGCGAGCTTGGGCGCAGGACAACGGCGGTCTGTGCGTACCGAAGCCGAAAGACACCCAGTAGTTCAAGTCTTATCTCCTGTCGCGCCGCCATGCCGTCTCCCCCTAGGGTGGCGGTCGGTTGTCGTTGAGAACCACGTTTTCTGAAATTTAGTTCTCTCCGCTGCCGCCAAGAAAGGAGCCACCAGGCGCCAGGTGGCGATGCCCCCGTGGCGGGCACGCCATGGAGGTTGTCCGGACTTTCGGAAATGAGGCAGCGGTTCCCCACCGGCAACCTGCCGTATGGCGGTTATCGGGTGATCCGCCAAGAAGGTCAGGAAGACCAGGAGGAAGGGGACCGACATGGGCAAGACCCACCAGACCGGCGTGACCGACACGGGTCAGCTCGCCGTGCCTGGAGACGAGCGTGGCGACGGCTGTAATCGCCAAGGGCACGGGTGCAGGTGCAGGCCTACCGGCTCTAGCGGTCGGCGCCCAGGCATGGGCTGCGAGACGGAGGCTGGCGTCACCGCCGGTGCGGAAGCCGCGCGGCAAGCACGATCTGCGGCCGTCGCGGTGCGCATTGGGAAATCTTGGCAGAAGCTGTGTCCTCGGTTCGTAGAAGCCTAGTCTTTTGGCCCGTCGAGGCTACGCCGTACAGCCGTCTCGGCTGCGTCCCTACGCCGCCGCGCCCGCGTCGACGCGGACCAACCTTCATCGAGTTGCGGTAGGAGAGATAGGCGGCCAGGGTTTCTCACCCCGTGCCGCCCCGGACTGCCGGTGGCGGCTGAGCCGTGCGGGTGGGCTACTGCTGCTGGGCCAGCCAGCGGATGGCGAGCTCGTACCCTCGGACGCCGAGGCCCACGATGACCCCGCTGGCCACCGCCGAGATGTACGAATGGTGCCGGAACTCCTCGCGGGCGTGCACGTTCGAGATGTGCACCTCGACCAGCGGGGCGGTCAGCGCGGCGCAGGCGTCCCGGACCGCGATCGAGGTGTGCGTCCAGGCGCCGGCGTTGAGCACCACGGGCAGGCCCGCGTCGGCCGCGTCGTGCAGCCAGCCGATCAGCTCACCCTCGTGGTTGGTCTGCCGGACCTCCACCTCGACACCGAGGCCCTTCCCGGCGGCCACGCACAGCTCGACCAGCTCGGGATACGTCGTGGCGCCGTAGATCGTCGGCTCCCGGCTGCCCAGCCGGTTCAGGTTCGGGCCGTTGAGCACCAGGACCGGTCCTACTGTGCCACCACTCACCGGGCCACCTCCGCGTACGCCGCGGCCAGCAGGGCTGGGTCGGGGTCGTCCAGCCGGCCCGGCCGGGCCAGCCCATCCAGCACCACGAACCGCAGCGTCGAGCCGCGGGCCTTCTTGTCCACCGCCATCGCCGCGTGCAGCTCGGGCCAGGCGTCGGCCCGGTACGCCGTGGGCAGCCCGAGCGCGTCGAGCACGGCCCGGTGCCGGGCGGCGGTGACGCTGTCCAGCCGGCCGGCCAGCTTGCCGAGCGCCGCCGCGAACACCAGCCCCACGCTGATCGCCGCCCCGTGTCGCCAGCGGTACCGCTCGACCTTCTCGATCGCGTGCCCGAGGGTGTGGCCGTAGTTCAGGATCTCGCGCAGCCCGGACTCCCTCAGGTCCGCCGAGACCACCCGGGCCTTGACCCGGACCGAGCGTTCCACCAGCTCCCGGGTCAGCCCGCCGGTCGAGTCCCGGGCGGCGCGCGGGTCCTTCTCCACCAGGTCCAGGATGGCCGGGTCGGCGATGAAGCCGCACTTGACCACCTCGGCCAGCCCGGCGACGTAGTCGGGCTCCGGCAGCGTGGCCAGCGCGGCCAGGTCGCAGAGCACCCCGGCGGGCGGGTGGAAGGCACCGACGAGGTTCTTGCCGGCGTCGATGTTGACGCCGGTCTTGCCGCCGACCGCGGCGTCGACCATGCCCAGCAGGGTGGTCGGCACCTGTACCACCCGGACCCCGCGCAGCCAGGCCGCGGCGACGAACCCGGCCAGGTCGGTGACCGCGCCCCCGCCGAGCCCGACGATCGCGTCGGACCGGGTGAACCCCAGGCCGCCCAGCGTGTCCCAGCACCGGCCGGCCACGGCCAGCGTCTTGGCCGCCTCGCCGTCCGGGACCTCGACCAGGTGCGCGGTGTGTCCACTGTGGACCAGGTCGGCCCGGGCCGCCGCGGCCGTCGAGCGCAGCGGCGGGGCATGGACGACGGCGACCCGGTCAGCGCCGGCCAGCAGCGCGGGCAGCCCGCCCCCTACGGCGGTGGAGGCTAGCAGCGCGGTGCCGACCAGGACGTCGTACGGTGCCTCGCCGCCCACCTGGATCCGGGTCGGCTCGTCTGCGCTCATCGGCCGATCTTCTCCACCAGCTCGGCGACGATCTCCTCCGGGGTGCGCCCGTCGGTGTGCACCGTCAGGGTGGCCAGCCGCTGGTAGATCGGGACGCGCTGCTCCAGCAGGGCGCGGAGCTGGGCACGCGGGTTGCCGAGCAGCAGCGGCCGGTCCCGGTTCAGCCCGACCCGGGCGAGCGCCTCGGCCGGGCCGACGGACAGGTAGACCACGGTGTGCCCGGCCAGGCCGGCCTGGGTGCGCTCGGCCAGGACCGCGCCGCCGCCGAGGGCCAGCACCCCGGCGTACGTCGTGAGCGCGGCGGCGACCGCCTGCTCCTCCAGCGCCCGGAAGTACGGCTCGCCGTCGTCGAGGAAGATCTCCGCGACCGGCTTGCCGGCGGCGGCCTCGACGTCGGCGTCGGTGTCCCGGAACGGCACGCCGAGCTTGCCCGCCAGCAGGGTGCCGACGGTGGTCTTGCCGGCGCCCGGCGGGCCAATCAGCACCGCGACGGGCCGGCTTGCCGGGAGGCTCACCGGATCACCAGGTTGGCCAGGTATCCTTCGGCGTTGCGCCGGGTCTCGGCCACCGAGTCGCCGCCGAACTTCTCCAGCGCCGCGTCGGCGAGCACCAGCGCGACCATCGCCTCGGCCACCACCCCGGCGGCCGGTACGGCGCACACGTCGCTGCGCTGGTTGATCGCCACCGCCGGCTCGCCGGTCGCGACGTCGATCGTGGCCAGGGCGCGCGGCACGGTGGAGATTGGCTTCATCGCGGCCCGCACCCGCAGCGGCTCGCCGGTGCTCATGCCGCCCTCGACACCGCCCGCGCGGCCGGTCGTCCGGCGTACGCCGTCGGGGGTGTTCTCGATCTCGTCGTGGGCGCGCGAGCCGCGGACCCGGGCCAGCCCGAAACCGTCGCCGAACTCCACGCCCTTGATGGCCTGGATGCCCATCAGCGCGCCCGCGATCCGCGCGTCCAGCTTGCGGTCGCCGTGCACGAAGCTGCCCAGGCCGGGCGGCAGGCCGTACGCGACGACCTCGACGACGCCGCCGAGGGTGTCACCGGCCCGCTTCGTGGCGTCGATCTCCTCGACCATGAGCTGGCTGGCCTTGGCGTCGAAGCAGCGCACTGGCGACGCCTCGACCGCGGCCCGGTCGGCCGAGCCGGGGACGACGCCGTCCGGTGCGCTGACCATGCCGATGGCGACGACGTGGCTGACCACCTCGACGCCGAGCGCCTGGGCCAGGAACGCCCGGGCAACCGTGGCCACCGCGACCCGGGCCGCGGTCTCCCGGGCGCTGGCCCGTTCCAGGATCGGCCGGGCGTCGGTCGCGCCGTACTTCTGCATGCCGACCAGGTCGGCGTGGCCGGGGCGGGGCCTGGTGAGCGGGGCGTTGCGGGCCAGGCTGGCGAGCTCGTCCGGGTCGACCGGGTCGGCGGCCATCACGACCTCCCACTTCGGCCACTCGGAGTTGCCGACCCGGACCGCGACCGGGCCGCCCATCGTGACCCCGTGCCGAACCCCGCCGGTCAGCTCGACCTCGTCCCGCTCGAAGCTCATCCGGGCACCGCGACCGTACCCGGCGCGGCGGCGGGCCAGCTCGTCGGCGATCCCCCCGGAGCTGACCCGCACGCCGGCCGGCAGCCCCTCGAGTACGGCGACCAGCGCGGGGCCGTGCGACTCCCCCGCGGTTATCCAGCGCAACATGAGGTGGAGTCTGCCACGCCGCGACCCCGCCCCAGCGCACCCCTACGACGTTCACCGCGCCATGTCACAGTGAAGTCGGGGCTCGGGTCAACTGCCGAGCAACCTCAGACCTTCGTGTTCGGCAAAGTCGGCGAAGTCCTTCAGGTTCAGCGTTGCCAACGGGAAGCCGTAGGTGAGGCAGCAGGCTGCGATCCACGTGTCGTTCTGTGGACGTGGCCGGCCGCGCCGTACTGCCGAGGCGGAAATCCGTCCCCAGGTCCGTGCCACCTCGCTGGTGCAGGGGAGCACGGCTACCCCGGAAAGCCACTGTCGAGAAGCCCGCGGTTTCGTTGTCCCCACTGGCGTAGCTCCGCCCATTGTGTCAGCTCGCCCAAGGTAACGCTTGGCTGCCAGCCCACGAGGCGGGCCGCTGTGGTCGGCGGCAGCCGATGCTTGAGACTGAGAGAGGCAACGTCGGTGTCGAGGACGATGCGCTTCATGCAAGATCGGAGTGTCGCGCTGTCACCACGTGCGCAAGGAACTCGTCCAGCTCGGCGTCGGTCTCGAAGATGCCCTCGCAGGCGAGGTCGTCGGCCGACCGGATGGGCTGGACGTGCCGGAACAGCTCCTCGACGGTGAGCGGCTCAGGCAGCGCGGTGTGATCGGGGTTGCTGGTCGTCATCGCACCTCCGTTCCTTGTCCCTGGCCAGTGTCGCATGTCCGTAGCGGAGGTGGGACAGCGCCGACCTACAAGAACTGTCCCACCGTCCCACCCCCCGTTGACCTGCGGAAACGAGGTGGTGCAGTCCGGGACGACGTCGCCGTCCCGGACCAGGCACGGGATCTCCTGCCGGCCGGGGCGGATAGGCCCGCGCCCACATGTTCCAGGTCGGCGTGGCCGGGGCGGGGCCGGGTCAGGGGGGCGTTGCGGGCCAGGCTGGCGAGCTCGTCCGGGTCGACCGGGTCGACGGCCATGACCCGGATCGCGACCGGGCCGCCCATCGTGACCCCGTGCCGGACCCCGCCGGTCAGCTCGACCTCGTCCCGCTCGAAGCTCATCCGGGCACCGCGGCCGGCAGCCCCTCGAGTACGGCGACCAGCGCGGGGCCGTGCGACTCCCCCGCGGTTATCCAGCGCAACATGAGGTGGAGTCTGCCACGCCGCGACCCGCCCCCGGCGCACGCCCGCGGCAGACAGACCGGACACCAGCAGACCAACTATCTCGATCGGCTCTGCACCCATACCCTTCATCGAACACGGGCTGACGCACGGCACCGCGGACAATATCGGTCTCGGTCTTCAAGAAACTGCCCTATCGGCCGGTTGCTCGTCGTAGCTAAACGGCCGCGTGAGGACGGCGAGCCACTTCCGTGCCGACCAGGTGGTGAGAAACCATGCCTCGTCCGGATAAGATCTGGCCGCAGGAGAGGAGACTCCATGGATCCGATAACCGTCGATGTGCAGCCTTGTCCGCCGTTGGGGTTGGTGTTCGCGCTGCCGGTCCCAGCCGACCCTGATGGGTCCGTGTTGTCCGCCGCCTTCCTCTGCCCGGACCAGCAGATCGCGGTGTTGCCGGATGGTCGGCCGCTACACGAGGTCGCGCCGATGGTGGCGACCTGCACCGCGCAAACCAACCCCGACGGCAAGGACCCACTCGCCGTCGACACCGACCCCGCGCACGACTAAGGCAACGTGACGTCACCCATGCCCGACAGCCCTCGCGTCCTGGTTGTCACCGCCGATGTCGACCCGACCGCAGACCACGTCATCC
Organism: Mycobacteriales bacterium; assembly: GCA_035476575.1. Taxonomy (GTDB): domain Bacteria; phylum Actinomycetota; class Actinomycetes; order Mycobacteriales; family JACQDL01; genus DATILL01. The sequence goes on along the minus strand of DATILL010000065.1, from coordinate 59,513 downwards.
GGCATCTGTTGGAGCGGGGGGTGAGCTTCGCACGCATCGACGGCGCGCACTTCCCAGCAGGGCTGTCCCTGACCGCCACCTTGGGCGCCGCCGAGAAGGGTGAGGGTTGGTCTGGGTCGATGTGGGGCCTCCGGGAGGTCGACCTGACCCGACTCCGATCGGTGTACTGGCGCCGAGCCGGTGACGTCCGGCCGGCCGAGGCGCTGCCCGCCGAGCAGCGACAATGGTGCGCGCGGCAGGGTCGTCACGCGCTGTGGGGAGTCCTGCGGTCGTTACCTGTTCGCCTGGTCAACGACCCTGCCGCGGTGGAAGGGGCTGAGTCCAAGCCGGTCAACCTGGCGGCCGCTCGCGCTTGCGGTCTGGTCGTGCCGCCCACTTTGATCACCAACCGGCCCGAGGATGTGCCGCCGTTTGCCGCGGAGGTGGGCGGCCGGATCGTGTACAAGCCGTTGGACGGACGCGGTCTCCGTGACAAGCACGGGCGGCCGAGCAGAGTCGTGTACGTCACCGAGGTCCCTACCGGGCGCTGGGAAGATCCCGGAATACGAGCTACCGGGCATTGCTTCCAGCAGCTCATCGACAAAGACCATGACCTGCGGGTGACCGTCGTCGGTCGGCAGATGTTCGCGGTTGAGATCCGCTCGGCCACCGGTCGGGACCTGTTGGACTGGCGAGCTCACTACGCCGACCTGGACTACCGCATCGGCGAGCTGCCCGAGCCGGAGTCGCTCGGCGTCGCACGGCTGCTCAAGCACCTCGGGCTGCACTTCGCCACACTGGACTTTGTGGTCGAGAAAGGCACCGGCCGGCATCTGCTGGTGGACGTGAACCCGGCCGGGCAGTGGGCCTGGTTGGAATACCGGACTGGCATACCGATCTCCGCGTCGATCGCCGACCTGCTCATGGAACAGCCGTGAACGGTCCAGCCGCACAACCGCGTGACGCGACAGAGCTGGCGGCAGAACTGAGGAAGGCGCTGGTCACCGAGCTCGTCGCTGATGGGTCGCTGCCCGACCCCGCGTGGCAGGCGGCCTTCACCGCGGTACCACGGCACCTGCTTGTCCCGCGATTCTACGCTCAGCCCGGCTATCGTCTGGTCGACAGCACGCGAGTGGAGGATCGGCAGGAGTGGCTGGCCGCGGTCTACCGCGACAGCACGCTGATCACCCAGATCACCCCCGCCAGCGTCACCTCCTCCGGCACCATGCCATCCCTGGTCGCCGCGATGCTGCACGACCTGGACGTAGCCGACGGGCACCGGGTGCTGCAGGTCGGCACCGGTACCGGCTACACCGCCGCGCTGCTCTGCCATCGCCTCGGCGACCACCTCGTCACCAGCATCGACATCGACCCCGGCCTCTGCACCGCTGCGCGAAAGCGGCTAGCAGCGGCTGGCTACCACCCGCTCATTGGCAGCGGCAACGGCGCCAACGGCTACCCAGCTCGCGCGCCGTACGACCGGATCCTCGCCACCTGCGGCCTGACCCGCGTCCCGCCCGCATGGCTCGCGCAGACTCGGCCCGGCGGGAAGATACTCGCGCCCATCGCCAGCGGCCTGGCCCTGCTGGAGGTCGACGGTGACCGCGCCGCCGGCCGGTTCCTGTCCGGGGCATACTTCATGCCACTGCGCGGGACGGCGGCCACTCGGCCCGGGCCGGCCCCTCACTCGCCGGCCGAGCCCGCCGGCCCATCCCGTCAGGCGAACCTGCCCAGCACCGCCGTGTACGACGGACCGTTTCGCTTCCACCTCTCGATCGCGCTGCCCAGCCTGAGCTACGCCAACGGCGGAAACGACCTGGCCGACCTGTACCTCAGCCACCCTGACGGTTCGCGCGCCCATATCACCCCCGCCGGCACCGTCACCCAGAACGGCCCACGCCGGCTCTGGGACGAGGTCGAGGCCGCCCACTCCGAATGGGAGCACCTCGGCAAACCCAGCTACGACGCCTACCTGCTCACTATCCGCCACGACCAGCAGCTCGTCCGGCTCGACACTGACCACATTTGGCAGCTACCCGCCGCGTAGACCACATAGTGGGGTCTGGCGCACAGCTCCTGGCCGGTTTAGAGGGACCGCCGACGAAGTTACCACGTCGCAGCCAGCTCCAATGAATGAACCGGCAGCTTCCTACTGCTCGAACTGCGGGTCTGCGGATCCGGCTGTTGATCCGCGGGGTGCCTGCCACCGTGCCTTGACCATCACTCCCCCACAGATACCGCGCACCCGGAACACCCGAACTCGCCACCAGCGGGATCTGACTTGCCACATAGAGCTAACCTCGCCGCGAGATTATCTAATAATGCGAATACTAACTTTGACGCTACCGCAGAATCGGGGCTGAGAGTTGGACCGGCCTGGGTCAAGCAGGGGGTGGCGCGAGAACCGTGAGCACAGTTATGCCGCCGCGCTTCTCCAGACGCAAGTAGGGTGACAGAGCGCTATCGAAGCTGAAGGTGCCATTCGGTGCGAGGGAGAACGGAGCATGGCCAGGATTGAACCTGAGTCTGAAGTACGGCGCAGGGAGCAGGTAGGCAAGCTGGACGTGCGTGGTACTGAACGGCATTCCCCGGATTGGCTCGACGGTGACCCCTGCTCCTCCGGCGGACCGTGCGTCAACACATAGCGGGTAGCCGAGAAATTCTAGGGTGGAGGTTCCGTTTCCTTTGAGGAACCCGCCGCTGTTGGCGTCCAGAGAAGAGTCGTACGAGAACCTTCCATCAAGCCCCAACTTGAAGATAAAGCTCGTGACCTCGCCCGAGCCTTGCTGGACAGAGTAGTGCGAGGCGGGGAGCATGCGAACCTGCTCGTAGGTGATCCAGCCCTGGGCTGGCATGTGAGCGAGCAGAATGCCAAGGCCCGACAGGCGCCGAGCGTCCAGGGTCACCGATAAGCCGGTGACAGTAAGTGTGGACCTATACGCACTGAGGAAACCCGCGAAGCGGGAGTCGTAGTCAATCAGTCCGGCCTGGGTCACCGTGAACCTGAAGTCGGCGAAGTAGCCGGAAGCAAACTGAAACGCGTATGAGCCTGGCAGGACCTGCAGGGTGGGTATCGTCTGAGCGTCTATGAATTTGAGCGTTATGTTAGGGATAAGGAAGTACCGATAAGATAGGCGTGAGGCGTCGATACGGATAGGATAACCGACGATTTCCAACGAGGAGGTCCCGTTTCCTTTAAGGACTCCACCGCTTCTCACGTCCAGAGAAGAGCCGTACGAGAACCGCCCGTCGAGTCCCAGCTTGAATGAAAAGCTCGCGATGCCACCTGGGCTCTGCACATCGTAGTGCGAGGCGGGAACCATGCGAACCTGCGTGTAGGTGATCCAGCCCTGGGCTGGCATGTGAGCGAGCAGGACGCCAAGGCCCGACAGATGACGGGCATCCAGGGTCACCAAGAAGCCCGAGATAGTGAGTGTGGAGGTACCCGTTCCGGACAGGAAACTATTGAAACGGGAGTCGTAGTCGATCTTTCCAGCCTGGGTCACCGTGAACCTGAAGTCGGCGAAGTAGCCAGAAGCAAACTGGAACGGATATGAGCCGGGCGCAAGCTGTAATGTTTGTACCAATCGGGAATCCACCCACACGTGGGAGGTCACCCCAGGGATGAAGAAGCGTCGGTAGACTAGACGCGTGGCGTCGATGCGGATGGCGAATGTCGGGGCAGTCAAACTGACAGCTTCCATACGAGCAACGCGGGACATTGCCCACGTCGAGACGCCGTGGTTCGAGGGCGACACGACGTTCGGGTTCGATAGGGACATCGTCGCCGGACTAGGGTCATGGGGAACGGCAACGGCGTGCTGGTTCTGCCCGCAGGGTGTATTAATAATATCGGGGTTTGAAACGCTAGAGCCGCTTGAGGGGCTGGAGCCGGCCCCATTGCTCGACGTAACACCAGGGCCGTTGCTCGACGTAGAGCCGGTCCCAGACGTGGAGCCGTTGCTCGACGTAGAGCCGGGGACGAGCGGCCCGCCGGTCTGACCCGGGCCGGGGGGGAAGGTGGGATTTGGGGTCGACTGGGCCACGTCGGTGGATGGCGCGGGCGCCGGATGGTGGCCGGGTGCCACGACGATGACGCCGGCGACCAGGGCGGTGAGGGCGGTGGCGAGGCCGACGACCTTGCCAAGCTGGGTGATGTTGCTGTTGGCAACCAGTGGGGACAGGAGGCGAGAGCTGGCGACGCGGGCCGTCAGGGTTCCGGTGAGCTGGGAGACGCGGTTGGCGATGCCGGACAGCGCCCCGGTGGCTGCGCTGGCCGGCGCGGCCGGTACGCCGGTGGCGGCTTCTTCAGTGCTGGTGGCCTCGGCGGCTGTGGCGGCACGCTTGCGATCGAAGACCAGCGCGACGAGATCGTCGCGGACCGTGCGCTGGCGGGGCTGGCGCGCGGCCAGGTCGGTCCGCCAGCCGAGAACGATGATGATGCCGGGCAGCGGGTAGCGGATGGCCTCTTCGTGCCAGCGGCGGGCGTAGCGGACCTGCGTTCGGGCGCGGTCCGGGTGGGCGGTTGCGCCGGTGCCGGGCGCCTGGGCGTGGTCGAGTGCCGCGGTGGCCGCGCGCAGGCCGGCATGGACGGCGTGCGGGTGTGTCTCGGCGATCTGGCGGTAGCCGTCGACGGCGGCGGTCAGCGCCTCGACGGCGTCCTGGGGGTGTCGAGTATGGGTGTAGTGCAGGCCAAGGTTGTACTGAGCCTCGGCGAGGTAGATGCGCTGCACAAGCTGGGGCTGGTCGGCGAGGAGCTGCTGGTACGTAGCGACGGCCTGGGCGGTCGGTGCGATCGCCTCATCGTCTCGCCCCGTGGCGGCCAACAGGTAGCCGAGGTTGGTCAGGGCCGCGGCGAGATCTGAGCGGGCCGAGGGAAGCTCCTCCTGGAGCTGCCCGTAGACCTCCACCGCCTCGCGTGCCGGCGCCAGCGCGTCGGCGCGGCGCCGGGTCGAGCCCACCTGCAGGGCGACGTTGCTCAGCGACGCGGCCAGGTCGGCGCGGTGGCGGTTCGAGTCGTGCCCGGCCAGCCGCCGACGGATGTCGACCGCCTGCTCGGTGGCGGTGACCGCCTCCGTGGCCTGCCCCGCGGTGGCGTATCGCAGGCCGAGGTTGGTCAGGGCGGCGGCGAGGTCGGGCTCGTAGGCAAGCGGGTTGACGACGGCGAGCTGGCGGCAGGTCTCGACGGCTTCGGCGGCCAGCCGGACCGCCTCCCGGACGGGCCTGGACATCCTCGGTCGACCGGCGGGCGGGCTCAGGTGCGCGGACAGGGCAACCAGCGCCGCGGCCAGCCCGGGGAGGTAGCCGTCGGGGTTGGCCTCGGCCAGCCGCCGCATGATCGCAACAGCCTCCCGCGCCGCCGCCACGGCCTGGACTGGCGACCCGGTGGCCGCGTGGATCTGGGCCAGGCTGGTCAGTACGACTGCCAGCCGGGCTTGCTCAGCCGGGTCGGCCGCGGCCAGCGCGCGCAGCAGCGTGACTGCCTCCCCGGCCGGGGCGACGGCGCGGTCGACCTCCTCGGCGTCCCACAGCCGCAGGCCGAGGTTGTGCAGCGCCGAGGCCAGGTCGACCTGATGCTCGTGGCTGCCGGTCTCGGCCAGCTCCCGGCGCAACGTCACGGCCTCCTCGGCCGCGGCCAGCGCGGCAGCCGGCGCGCCGTCGTCGGCCAGCCGGCTGCCCAGGTTGGTCACCGCCGCCGCCAGAGCCTGGCGGTATGTCTCGGGGTCGCCGTCGAAGAGCGGGCGGTACCACTTGACCGCCTCCCGCGCCGGGCCGACCGCCTCACCGAGCGAGCCCGCCTCGGCCAGCCGCCGGCTCAGCCCGACCAGTTGGTCGGCGTGCCGGGCGACCTCCACCGGGTCGTCCTCGGCGGTGCCCGCCGGGCGGGTGGCCTCGACCAGGCGCCGGGACACCGCGACCGCGATCCGCAGCCGGGAGGTCGTGGCCCCGATCCGGCGCAGCTCGGAGTCGATGTCCTCCACCGGCTCGATGGGCAGCGGCTGGCTCCCCGCCGCCGTACGCCGTACGTCGAGCGTGTCCAGGATCTCGTCTTCGAACCGGACGGGGTCCAGCGCGACCAGCGCCGGGACGTACCCACCGGGGTGAGCGCGGGCCAGGGCGGTGATCGAGCCCTCGACCCGCCGCAGCCCAACCGGGTACCACACGGCCGCCCCCGGCGTGGACAGGGCGCGGAGGAGGGTCCGGGCCGTGTGGCCGGCGAGCTGCCGGTCATCGCCGCCGCAGACCGCCACCACGTAGTCGTCGAAGTCCTTGCCGGACCGCGCTGCCTGGGCCACGCGCAGCAGGTGGGTGTCGGTGAGCCGGTCCGGCCTCGGCGCCTCCCACACGTTCTCGCCGCCGTCCGACGGGAACAACCTGGCCAGCACGCCGACCACCCGGTCACGCTGGCCGGCAGGCAAGGCGCGCAGCCCCGGCAACGTGGCCAGCGCATCCGCGGCAGAGGTGCTGTCAGCGGCCGGCCGCAGGAAGGCCACGCAGACCGCCCGGTCACGCTCGTACCCGTCGAGGTCCACCCCAGCCGCCGCGAACGCCTGCGCGACGACCCGCCGTTCGTGAGCCAGGATCCCGCTGATCGGGTCGCCACCGGGCCTGGACGCGCCAGCCTCGGCGGGGCCGGCGAGCTGCTGCGCACGGTCAAGGACACGCAGCAGCGCGTCGGCGTACAGGTCCAACGTGGTCAGGAAGCTGGTCGGCGTGCCGGTCGCCAGTGCCGCCGCGGCAAGCGCCCCAGGCTCCGCCGTGGTCGTGAGCGGGCCGCTCTCCACATGGGCAGCAAACTGGGTGACCGCCTTGGTCCAGACCTGCGCGACCACCTCTGCCGCGTCGAGCTCGGCGAACTCCCCGCCCGCCTCCCACAACGAGCCCGGCAGCGGTCCCAGCAGGATCGGCTCCGGATGGACCCAGCCCCGGCACGGATGGTCGTCCAGCCAGTCCACCTCACCGCGGCTGAGCAGCAGGATCCGCGGTGGAGTCGATGCGGTCGGCGCGGTCGCGGCCCGTACCGCCTCCCGCAGCAGCATGCCGACCGCGGCGGCGTGGTTCTCGGCGTAGTCCACCACCAGCAGTGCGGACACGCCGAGCTTCGGCAGCGCCCGGACCGCCGTCATGATCTCTGACTGCCGGTGCGACCAGGCTGAGATCGGCAGGCCCGCACCGCGGCCGACGGCCGGGACCTCGCCGCCGCCTGGCGCGGGCAGCTCGACGAACCCGGCGAGCCAGCCGCGTTGCCGCAGCTCGGCACAGACCTGCCCGGCAAGCTGCGTCTTTCCCTGCCCGCCCAGCCCGTGCACCAGCCGCAGCAGCCCGGTCGGCTTGCCCACGCACCACTGGACCAGATCCTCGGCCTCAGGGCGGCGCCACGGCGTGATGACCCCCGCCTCCGGCCGTAACCACCCGCCCGGCAGCGCATCGCTCGCTGGCCGCGGCGGCGGGCACAGCAGCATGCCGGCGGCCTCGTCCCGGGTCGTGGGCTCGGAGACGTGTGCCCATCCCTCGAAGACGAACCTGTCCACGACGACGTTGCCGTCGCCCACGACGTTGCGGTCGCCCACCGCGACCTGGCTGCCGCTGATCACCAGGCTGGACGCCGGGCCGGGATCGCTCCCCCGCGGACCGGTCACCGCCGTACGACGTTGCCGGTGCCGACGACGTTGCCGTCGCCCATCGCGACGTTGCTGTGCTCGGCGGTCACCCGGGGGGCGGGGCCGCGGTCCTCCTCGGCGCCGGGGGCGCGCGGGCTGAGGTCAGCGTCTGGCGGGCCACCGTCCGGCGCCGCCGGATCGGGGGTGAGGACAAGCCGGTGTACGTCGACGCCGGGCACCCGCAGCCACGCGTGCTCGTCGAGCTCCTTCTCCCGCACCCGCACCCGGCGGAACAAGCTGGGCTCCAGGCTGGTGTGGCCGCTGATGATCAGGTCGGTGTAGACCTGCTGCGACACGATCACCGCCAGGCTGGCGTCCGCTGCGGCCACCAAGGCCTGCTTGACCACGGCGGCGTTGACCAGGCGGCTGACCGCGAGCACAGGCCGGCCGGAGAACCCGTTGGACGTCGGCCCCGCCAGGCCATGGTCGACGGCCAGCCGCAGCAGCAGGCGGTCGGCCGGAGCCCTGTCGCGGTTACGGCGATACAGCAACCCCGCCAGCTCACCGACAAAGCCGTCCACCACGGCGGGCTCGGACTCACCGGGCGGAATTATCGCCAGCTCGCCGTCCCCGCTGCCCTGCCGAACCCACGACTCGCGGGCCAGCCCGGCGGCCCGCGCCGCGGTCGCCAGCAGGCTCAGCAGCTCATCCTGAACAGCCGACTGCACTCGATCGTTGCCGCAGCCATACCCTGTACGTCCACCGAGAGACACAGGTAGCGCGCGAAAGAACCAGTCCCGGTCATGGCAGCGGACCCCTCCGGCCGAAGAGCGTGATCTTGGGAAATCTCATGAGCCAGACGCCGAGAGTAACCCTCCAGCACCGCTGCCACTATAGGTTGCCGCCAGCGCAATCTTCAGAACCACTACCGATACGGGTTTGCCGTCAATGAGCCTCGACGGCGTGCAACGCGGTCAGGTCGGTGACGACAATTCTGCGGTACCCAAGCCGCACCACCCCAGCGCTCTGCAGCGCGCGAAGGATCTTCTCGGCGGTGGGCAGCCGCACCCCCGCCAGCGAGGCGATCTCCTCCTGCGTCAGCGACACGCCGAGATCCAGGCCCCCAGCGGTGTCCCGACCATACGTTTCGGCCAGCGCGAGCAGGGCGCGGACAACCCGCGTCCTGGCATCGAGGGCGGCGAAGTCGACCCGCCGCTCGTTCGCCCACCGCAGCCGCTCGCTGATCATGCACGCCAGCTCCAGCGCCGCGTCAGGGTAACCGAGGAAGAACCCGCGCAACACGGCGCCCGGAATCACCCGCACCGAGGTGGCCACGCACGTCGACACCGTCGCCGAGCGGGTCTTCCCGAGAGCACGGACATCTCGCCGACCAGGTCACCGCCTACCCGGACCGCGAGCAGCGGCTCCCGGTCGCCGCCATTCCCGGTCACCTTTACACACCCGGCCAGCAGCAGGTACGCATTCGTGCCCGCCGCGCCTTGGCGCAGAATCCGCCTGCCGCGAGGAAACGTTACCGCGGTACCCAGATTGAGCAGCGCGGTGCGGGCCGGTTCTGACAACCGGCCGAGCAGGCTCGTCGGCGGCCATTCCGGATGGTCGCGACCGCCGCGCGGCGACCGCTCAAGCCCGGTTTCGGTACGTCGTGCCGGCGGGCTGCCGGGCTCTTCCGTGCCGGTGGGGTCGCTCCCGCGTGGGTGCGACATGATCACCTCCGGTGGCTGCCAGGTCGCTTGGGCGAACGTTGGCTGATCACCGCCGGCCCAGCCGAACGGCGCCCAGTCACCACCCAGTGTCCTCCGAACGGGCAGTCGGCGTCCGCGGAGAGACCTCTCAACAGGACCCGCGAGCGCCAACGCGAGCTGGGATCGTGGGATCGGTATGTCCGGCTCAGCGCGGGCCTAGCACGAGGTCACCGAGCCCGATGGCCAGCAGGGCACCGACGATCAGCGCCGGACCATAGGCGAACTCGCCCGTCCAGCTTGTCCGGCGAGTGGCCAGCAGTCCCACCGCGTGCAGCGCCCCGGCGACGATGCCGGCGAGCAGGCCGAGCAGCAGGTGCCCGGTGCCGAGCCAGCCCAGGTACAGCCCGAGCAGGCCGGCGAGCTTGACGTCGCCCAGCCCGAACGCGGCCGGGGCGCTGAGCGCCACCAGAAGGAACGCCGCCAGCAGAACGACCATCGCGATGAGCGCCCGCCCGTACGCCGCGCCGTCCCGCCGGACCACGGCCGCGCCGCCGAGCAGGGCCAGACCGGCCACGCAGGTCGGGTAGGTGATCCGGTTGGGCAGCCGGTAGTGCTCGAGGTCGGTGACCACCAGCACGGCCCCGGCCGCCCCGAACCACAGGTACGCCGGCAGCCCGGCGGAGAAGCCGACGCCGGCCGCGACCAGCCCGAGCGCCAGCGCCGCGCCGAGGGCCAGCGCTGCCCGACGCCGTGGGCCGGTGCCCGCGCCCTGCCACCAGCCAGCCGGGAAACACGACTCGGCAGCCGGCACCCGAACCGTCAGCCCGGCCAGAAACGGCCCGAGCAGAACGCCGAGGGCCGCACCAGCCAGCCCGGGGATCGGATGCACGGGGCATAACCTAGCCTGGCCGACCCATCAGGCGCCGTACCGGAAGCCCTTGTGGTCACCTCTGCGCCGTGTGGTGACCTGTTGGGCTCGCCCCACCCCGTGTGGTCACCACACGGCGTTGTGGTCACCTGTCGTTGCCCGGCGACCCCAAGAGGTGCCCACATGGCGTTGTGGTCACCACACGCGGGTAGCGTCGGGAGGGTGCGAACGGTCGCGGTGTTCGACATCGACGGCGTGGTGGCTGACGTCCGGCACCGGCTGCACTTCCTGGACCGCAAGCCCAAGGACTGGGACGGCTTCTTCGCGGCCGCCGGCCTCGACCCGCCGCTGCTGGAGGGCATCGCGTTGGTGCGTGCCGCGCTGGCCGACCACGAGGTGCTCTGGCTGACCGGCCGGCCGGAACGGCTACGCCCGGTCACCACCCGCTGGCTGGCCAGCCACGACCTGCCGGCCGAGTCGCTGCGGATGCGCCGGGACCGCGACTACCGGCCGGCCCGGCTGGCCAAGCGGGACGAGCTGCGCACCCTGGCCGCCAGCCGCGACATCGCCATGATGGTCGACGACGACCCGGAGGTGATCGCGATGCTGACGGCGGAGGGGTTCCCGGCCCAGCTTGCCGACTGGGTGCCGCATTCCTCGACGCTGAGCGCCGCCCAGGAGCGCGACGGCCGCACCTGACGATCTCCCCGGCTGCCTTGCCATCGCGCATCAGGTCTAGATTCTTGTATATATCGTATATAGAGTACGGCAATGAGCCCTCCGAGAATGACCCTGCAGACACAGATGGTGCTGCGTACGCTGCTGGAGGATCCCGGTGCTGATCGGTACGGCCTGGAGCTCTGCGACCTCCTGGGACTTCCGTCGGGCACGATCTATCCAATTCTGGCCCGGCTGGAGCAGGTTGGCTGGGTCGAGAGCAGTTGGGAGGACCCAGCCACCGCCGAGTCGGCCAGTCGACCGCGGCGACGTTTCTACCGGCTGCGACCAGACGGGGCCGAGCATGCCCGTGACGCACTGGCCCGCGCGTACCAACCACGCCGACGAGCTGGTCTCGCCCCCCGCGCCACACAGGTAAGACCGGCGAGGTGACCCCATGAGACTCCGGAAGGCGGCACGCCTCGCGGTCGCGCATCCCATGACCACGGTGGACCCGGTGCTGCAGAGCGTATGCGTAGCGTATCCGGCGGACGCCCATCTGATCATCCGCGCGTACGAGTGTGCTGACCAGCTACATCAAGGCCAGCGGCGTTACAGCGGCGACCCGTACATCACGCACACGGTCGCGGTCGCCGCGATCATCGCCGAGCTTGGCCTGACCGCCGCGGTCGTGTGCGCGGCGCTCCTGCACGACGTGCTGAGCGACACCCCCTACACCATCGCCGAGCTACGCACGCAGTTCGGGAACGAGATCGCCGACCTGGTCGCCGACCTGACCAGACTCGAGGGAGAGGGTTACGCCGACCCCGCCGCGCGCGGGTGCGACACCATGACGCACGCGTCAGCGGAGGTTCTCGCGCTCAAGGTGGCCGACCGGCTGCACAACATGCGGACCATCAGGTACCTCTCGCCGCACAAGCAGCAGACCAAGTCCCGCCAGACCCTCCGGGTGATCGCGCCGCTCGCCCGATCCCTCGGGATGGACGCGATCGGCGGCGAGCTCGAGCACCTCGCCACCGCTGTCCTCCACCCCACATGGGACAAAGCACCCGCGCTGTCGGGGCGGATCCTTGGCGCCGCCGTGCTCGTGCTGCCGCCCGGGGCCCGGCGCCGATGGCGCGAAGAGTGGACGGCCGAGCTCGCCGTGCTCTCAACGCGACGCGCCCGAGCAAGCTTCGTCCTCCAGTTGCTCCGCGGCTCACCTCGTCTTGCCATGACCCTGCACCGACCAGCCCGCCGCCATGATCCGCGCTAGAGCGGGCGAGCGGCTCCCTCGAGCGCAGCCAGCACCGGTCCAGCCTTGGCCTGCGCCTCGGCGACCTCGCTCGCCGGATCGCTACCCCAGGTGATGCCGCCGCCGGCCCATACGTGCAGCCGGGTGTGGTCCACCGCAACGGTACGAATCGTGAGCCCGAGATCGAGCCGATCACGGGTCAGAAAGCCCATGGCCCCCATCGAGGGGCCGCGTCCCACCGGCTCCAACGCGGCGATCTGGCGGAGCGCGGCGAGCTTCGGTGCCCCGGTGACCGACCCGCCAGGCAGCATCGCCCGCAGCAGCTCGACCAGCCCGGTGCCGGGCCGCAGCCGGGCCGAGATCACCGACTCGGCCTGCCACAGGCCGGCCCACCGCCGTACGGCGAACAGCTCTTCGACGGCGACCGTGCCCGGCACCGCGACCCGGGACAGGTCGTTGCGCTCCAGGTCGACGATCATGACGTGCTCGGCGCGCTCTTTGGCGTCGTCGAGCAGGTCGACCCGACCAGCCGCGGTCGACGGCCGGGTGCCCTTGATAGGCCGGGTGGTGGCCCGGCCGCCGGCCACCGTGAGCAGGCACTCCGGCGAGGCGCTCAGCACCGCCCAGCCATCGCCGGCCAGCCCGCCGCCGTAGCCCGCCCCCGACAGCCCGGCGACCGCTCGCAACGCCGCCGACGGGTCGCCGTCGTACGCCGCACTGCGGTGACCTACGACGTTGACCTGGTACACCTCGCCGCTGGCGATCGCGGCCTGGACCATGCGGATCGCTGCCGCGTGATCTGTATCTGACCACGAGGCTCGCCACTCAGACAGAGACAACGCAGAATAACGTGCTCCAAGGGTTACGGCGGCAGGTTGCGCCTCGTTGCGCCTGTCGAAGACAACCGCGGCAACGTCCGGCACGTCTGGACAGGGTGACGGGGCACCAGGCTCGGCACCGACAGCGACAGCGCTGGCGGCCGCGCCGATGAGCAGCCCGACACCGTACCCCGGTTCGGAGCTATACGCACCGACAGCGAGGTCGGAGACAGGGAACCCGTGGTGGCCAAGGAACGACGCGAGCCCCTCGATCGGGTCAGCCCCATCCCCGACCCACCACTCGTAACGGTCACGTTCCGTGAGGTTCGCCATCCATCCAGGTGGCGTTCTCGGCGGAATCACCCCTTCGAGCATCGTTACCAATTCGTGATCCGTAATGATGGAAACCTCGTAGGGAATCCGGCCCTCTCACAGGACACTGAGTGTGAGAGGCGACACAGGTCCAGACCACTACCGACCAGGAGCAGGGAAATGTGCCCGCACCTACCGACGTGCCCTTCGGCTGACGCGCCCGACCGCGACGCCGCGCACGTCGTCTCCAGCCATCCCGAGCAGGGGTGGAGCCTGCTGTGCAACGGCATCGTCTTCTTCGAGGACACAGGCGAGATCCTGCCTGACGGCCGTTGCGTAGCACCGCGTCGTCCAGCTCTGGCGCACGGCACCTCGCGCGCCGCCTGACGCTGCACCCGCTGGCGCGGCCCCTTGCCGCGCCGGCCCTCGTGTCGTCTCGTTATCCGCCATACTCGCTGACCGGCGGGCAGCTACAGACCAGGTTCCGGTCACCGTAGGCCCCATCGATCCGCCGCACCGGCGGCCAGTACTTCGCCCGCCGTACCGCCTGCAGCGGATAGGCCGCCTCCTCCCGGGAGTACGGGTGCACCCACTCCCCCGCCAGCAGCATCGCCGCCGTGTGCGGAGCGTTACGCAGGGGGTTGTCGGTCTCGTCGTACTCTCCCGCCGCGACCTTGGCGATCTCCGCCCGGATCGCGATCATCGCGTCGCAGAACCGGTCCAGCTCGGCCAGGTCCTCACTCTCCGTCGGCTCGATCATGAGCGTGCCAGCCACCGGGAACGACATGGTCGGTGCGTGCAGGCCGTAGTCGATCAGCCGCTTGGCCACGTCGTCGACGGTGACGCCGGTCTGCCGGGTGATCGGCCGCAGGTCGACGACGCACTCGTGCGCCACCAGGTCGTGCCGCCCGGTGTAGAGCACCGGGAAGTGCGGTGCCAGCCTGCGGGCGACGTAGTTCGCCGCCAGCACCGCCGTACCGGTGGCCTCGGCCAGCCCGTCCGCGCCCATCATCCGTACGTACGCCCAGGAGATCGGCAGGATCGACGCCGAGCCCCACGGGGCGGCCGAGATCGGCCCGACCGCTGGTCGGCTGGACGTCTCCGGGCCGGCGCCCGCGACGAGCGGGTGGCTGGGCAGGTACGGCGCCAGGTGCGCGCGCACCCCGACCGGCCCGACGCCCGGGCCACCGCCACCGTGCGGGATGCAGAACGTCTTGTGCAGGTTCAGGTGCGACACGTCGGCGCCGAACCGGCCCGGCCGGGCCCAGCCGACCAGCGCGTTCAGGTTCGCCCCGTCGACGTAGACCTGGCCGCCAGCGTCGTGCACCAGCGCGCACAGCTCCACGATCCCCTCCTCGTACACGCCATGCGTGGACGGGTAGGTGACCATGATCGCGGCGAGGGTGCCGCGGTGCGCGTCGATCTTGGCGCGCAGGTCGTCGAGATCTACCTCGCCGTTGGTCCGGCTGGCCACCACGACCACCCGCATGCCGGCCATCACAGCGGAGGCCGCGTTGGTGCCGTGCGCGCTGGCCGGGATGAGGCAGACGTCCCGGTGCTCCTGACCATGGGCGGCGTGGTAGGCGTGGATGGCCAGCAGGCCGGCGAGCTCACCCTGGCTGCCGGCGTTCGGCTGCAGCGACACCGCGTCGTAGCCGGTGATCTCGACCAGCCAGCGCTCCAGGTCGGCGAACAGCGCCCGGTAGCCGGCGGTCTGGTCGGCCGGCGCGAACGGGTGGATCCGGCTGAGCTCTGGCCAGGTCACCGGCTCCATCTCGGCTGCCGCGTTGAGCTTCATCGTGCACGAGCCGAGCGGGATCATGCCCCGGTCAAGGGCGTAGTCGAGGTCAGCCAGCCTGCGCAGGTAGCGCATCATCGCCGTCTCTGACCGGTGCTGGTGGAAGACCGGGTGGGTCAGGTACGTCGACGTACGTCGCAGCCCGGCCGGGAGCGCCTCCGGCGTCACGGCGTCCAGCGCGTCCACGTCCGGCCCAGGGCTGACGCCGAACGCCGCCCAGACCGCGGCCAGGTGCTCGCGGGTGGTGCACTCATCGCAGGAGATCCCGACGTGGTCGGCGTCGCACCGCCACAGGTTGACCCCGCGCCCGGCGGCGGCGGCCACCACCTCGGCCGCGTGGCCGGGCACCCGGGCAAGCACGGTGTCGAAGAACCCCTCGTGTACGACCTCGACGCCACCACCGCGCAGCCCGGCGGCGAGGACGGCGGCATACCGGTGCACCCGCCGGGCGATGTCGCGCAGCCCGTCCGGGCCGTGGTAGACGGCGTACGCGCTGGCCGCCACCGCGAGCAGGACCTGGGCGGTGCAGATGTTGCTGGTCGCCTTGTCCCGGCGGATGTGCTGCTCGCGGGTCTGCAGCGCCAGCCGGTACGCCGGGTCGCCGGCGGCGTCCACCGAGACCCCGACCAGCCGGCCCGGCATGGACCGCTGCAACCCCTCGCGCACGGCCAGGTAGCCGGCGTGCGGGCCGCCGAAGCCGAGCGGCACCCCAAAGCGCTGTGAGGTGCCGACCGCAATGTCCGCGCCGAGCTCGCCCGGCGGCCGGAGCAGGGTCAGCGCCAACAGGTCGGCCGCCACCGCGACCAGCGCGCCGCGCCCGTGCGCCTGCTCGACCAGGCCGGTCAGGTCACGCACCGCCCCGGACGCGCCGGGGTACTGCGCCAGGACGCCGAAGCAGTCGCCGGGGGGCAGCCCAGCGGCCAGGTCGGCCACCACCACCTCGATCCCGAGCGACCTGGCCCGGGTGCGAACCACCTCGATGGTCTGCGGCAGGCAGTCGGCATCGACGACAAACCCGCCTGCCGCTTTGCGGCTACGTCGACAAAGCGTCATTGCCTCGGCGGCTGCGGTGCTCTCGTCAAGCAGCGACGCGTTCGCGATCGGCAGCGCGGTGAGGTCCGCAATCATGGTCTGAAAGTTCAGCAGCGCTTCCAGCCGGCCCTGGCTGATCTCCGGCTGGTACGGCGTGTACGCCGTGTACCAGGCTGGGTTCTCCAGCAGGTTACGCCGGATCACCGGGGGGGTGAGCGTGTCGTAGTAGCCCAACCCGATCATCGAGGTGAGCACCTGGTTCCGGCTGGCCAGCGTGCGCAGCTCGGCCAGCGCCTCGGCCTCGCTCGCGGCCGGCGGCAGGTCTAGCCGACCGGTGTGCCGAATAGCCGCCGGCACCGCGGCGGCGGCAAGCTCGGCCAGGGAACCGTAGCCGATCGCGTCGAGCATCTTGGCCCGTTCGCCAGCGTCCGGCCCGATGTGCCTGTTGGCGAACGGGCGGGCGTGCTCCAGATCGGCAAGGGACGTGCTCGCGGTGCTCATTGTCGGGGTCCTCCTCGGGTGGCAACCAAGCCACGACGGATCAGGACTCCCCCTCTGTCGTCGATGCCTGAGAGCTTCGCCCGGCTAGCCGGGCTTGCACCGTTGGCGGGGCCGGCCGCGCCGTACCCTCTTTCCAGAGTCGCCTCGGCCGCGCGGTCCGGGTGCCTGAGAGGTTCCGGGGAGGTTGCCCCTTCGGCGCCCCAGCCTGGTTGGCTGGGAGCTCTCCCGCGCGGCGTCGTCAGCAGGGACGACGTTACCAGCCCGCCCGGCGGCGCCCGTGTGGTCACCTCTCGGCGTTGTGGTGACCTGTCGTTGCCAGCGCCGCCCGTGTGGTCACCTCTCGGCGTTGTGGTGACCTCGGGTCTCAGGCCGACGCGGTACGGCTCCGTCGGCGTTCTGACAGCTCGTCCGGGCTGGCGCCGCCGGAGGCCTCGACCGTCTGGTCGGCGCGCTCGCCGGGCATCTCGGCCAGCGAGCCCGACAGCTCCCGCAGCGCACCGGAGACGGCGATGCCGAACACACCTTGGCCGCCGGCCAACAGGTCGACGATCTCCTCCGGGGAGGTGCACTCATACACCGTGGTGCCGTCCGAGAGCAGGGTGATCTGAGCTAGGTCCGCCACGCCGCGGGCCCGCAGGTGGCTGATCGCGACCCTGATGTTCTGCAGGGACACGCCCGCGTCCAGCAGCCGCTTGACCACCTTGAGCACCAGGATGTCGGTGAACGAGTACAACCGCTGGGTGCCCGAGCCGGCGGCGGACCGGATGGACGGCTCCACCAGGCCGGTGCGTGCCCAGTAGTCGAGCTGGCGATAGGTGATGTTCGCCGCGGCGCAGGCGGTCGGGCCGCGGTAGCCGACCAGCTCATCTGGAACGTCCGGCTCGGCGGCGAACAACGCCTCCTGGCGGGGCAGCTCACGAGACGGCCGACCAGTGTCCCGGTTGTCGCGTCCTGCCACCGAGGCCTCCTGCTCTGTCGCGACCTGCCAGGCCGGCTACGGCACGCGAGCAGGCCCCGGCAAACTCACACCGTGGGAATTTCGACGTTAAGCCGCCTGACAGGCGAGGTCAACGCGCCACAACGGCGTGTCCGTGTCTTGGCCTCAAGGAGACCTCTCCGCCTCGTCCGCCCGGCTCCGTGCTCGCTCAGGATCCGGCGAAGTCGTCCGGCGAGATCCGGTCCAGGAACTCGCGGAACTTCTCCACCTCGTCCTCCTGCTCGTCCGGGATGGCGATGCCGGCCTCGGACAGCACCGTCTCCTCGCCGAAGATCGGCGACCCGGTACGTAGGGCCAGCGCGATCGCGTCGGACGGCCGGGAGCTGACCCGAGCCCCGCTGGCGAAGATCAGCTCGGCGAAGAAGATCCCGTCCCGCAGGTCGGTGATGTGTACGGCCTGGAGCTGGGCACCGAGCGCGCCGATCACGTCCCGGAGCAGGTCGTGGGTCATCGGGCGGGACGGGCGGACCCCCTGTTGTTCGAAGGCGATCGCGGACGCCTCGACCGCACCGATCCAGATTGGCAGGTATCGGTCACCCGTGGTCTCCTTGAGCAGCACGATCGGCTGGTTGGCGGGCAGCTCGACCCGCACGCCCACCACATGCAGCTCGTTCACCGTGTCCCCTTCGGTTGCCGCCGGACAATCTGTACCAGTCCGCTACAGCGACGCTACACGGCCCGGGCTGCTTCAGCCTCAGCAGCCGGGTCGATGTCGCCCGACAAGGCCGGCCCTCACCCGCCCAGCTCGGCACGCAGCCCGGCCCGGATCAGGGTCGCGTGCAAGCGTACGGACAGCGCGGCCAGCTCACGCACTGACTCCTCGGCGCGGGCCCGGCCCTCCGGGTTCCGCTGCCGCAGCATCGGCGAGACGACCTGCTGGAACAGGCCGACCTCACGGTCGGCGGTGGCCCGGTATGGGCGCAGGTGCCGCGGCTCGATGCCGAACCGCCCCATCTCCACCACCGTGCGCGCCACGACCAGCGCGTCGCCGTCGTAGTGGCTGCCCTTGCCCCGCCGCACGATCAGACCGGCCTGCTCCAGCGCGTCCAACGCCGCGGGCTGCAGCCCCGCGGCGGTCAGCAGCTCCTCCCGGGACATCCGCACCTCGCCCGGCTCAGGCAGGAACTCCTCCGGCCCGGGCAGGTCGGCCGCCGCCATCAGCCGGCGCGGCCCCTGGGCCGACCCGCCGGGCCGGTTCGGCGGCTCCAGCCCGAGGTCAATGGCGTCGAGGTTCTCCTTGATCACCCGCAGCGGGAGGTAGTGGTCACGCTGCTGGGACAGCACGTAACGCAGCCGGGCGACGTCCTCCCGGGCGAACTTCCGATACCCGGACGGCGTCCGCTCCGGCTGGATCAGCCCCTCCGACTCGAGGAACCGGATCTTGGAGATCGTGACGTCGGGGAACTCCGACCGTAGCTCGGCCAGCACCTCGCCGATGCTCAGGTGTGCCCGGGCGGGCAGCCCCGCGCCACTCACCTGCTCGCCTCGCCGGGGTGTGCGTCCTCCCCGACCGTGCGCGCGCCAAGCCCGCCGGACGGCGTCCGGCTGCCGACCAGGAACACCAGCCGGAACTTGCCGATCTGCACCTCGTCGCCGCCGGCCAGCGCGGTCGACTCGATCCGCTCCCGGTTGACGTAGGTGCCGTTCAGGCTGCCGACGTCATGCACGCTGAACACGCCGGCCTCGCGGCGGAACTCCGCGTGCCGGCGGGAGACGGTCACGTCATCGAGAAAGATGTCGCTGTCCGGGTGCCGCCCGGCGGTGGTGGTCTCCCGGTCGAGCAGGAACCGGCTGCCGGCGTTCGGGCCGCGCTTGACCACCAGCAGGGCTGAGCCGGCGGGCAGCGCGTCAACCGCGCCGAGCTGGCTCTCGACCGGAACCTCGGGCTGCTCCGGCGCCTCCTCCAGCGCTCCGACGTTGATCACTGACGTGGCCTCAGACCCGCCCGGCTCGGTGAGCAGGTTGCCGCAGTGCGCGCAGTACCGGCTGCCGTCGGGGTTCTGGTGGCCGCACCGGGTGCAGAACACAGTGGGGGTCGCCTCCTAGCGGCGGTGAGAGATCGACACGGGCCGGCGGCGCTCCCCCGCGGATCCGTGCCGGTATCCGGCGAGGGTAGTCACGGCCGATCCTCAAGGTCAACCTGCGGTGGAGACTCCGGGTCGTGCCCGAGTCAGCTTGCTGCGGTGAGGCCTCGATAGGCGACCGCATCCATCAGGCCGGCCGTCGAAGCCCCGTGGTCGATCGTGATCTCGATCATCCAACCCTCGCCGTACGGGTCGGAGTTGACCAGCTCGGGCTGGCCGTCCAGCGCCTCGTTGCGCGCTGTCACGGTACCGGACACGGGCGCGTAGATGTCCGAGACGCTCTTGGTCGACTCCACCTCGCCCATCGGCTGGCCGGACTCGACCGCGGCGCCCACCTCCGGCAGGTTGACGAACACGATGTCGCCGAGGGAGCCCTGCGCGTAGTCGGTGATGCCCACCCGGACGACGTTTCCCGTGCCGGGTCGGACCCACTCGTGCTCGGCGGTGTACTTCAGGTCCTGCGGTATCACGTGATCCTCACTGGTTCTGCTGGTCAGTTGCCCGTGCTGGGGGCCGGTTGAGCGTACTGAGGCTGTTCGAGCCGCCGCAAAGCGCGGATCTGCACCGTCTCCGGCTGCCGGATCTGGGCATTGGCACCGACCTGCCGGACCGTGTCCACGACCCCTCCCGGGATGTTCATCGCGGTAGCCATGGTCGGCCCGTCGCCGATGGCCAGAATCACGTACGGCGCCGACAGGATGATGCCGTCGACAACGATCGGGCTGCCCGCGGTGTCCTGGGTGAACGCGGAGGACAGCCCGATGCGGGCCGTCCCGACCTGGATCGCCTCGGCACCTGCCCCGCGCAGCTCCTCGATCGTGTCGAGCAGGTTGTCCGCGCTCAGGCGGCCACCGGGATCGCTGATCGTGAGCTCGATGCCCTTGCCCTGCGCCGGCACGGTGCCGGCCAGGATGCCGAGCTCGGCGGACCGGCGGTGCGCCTCGGCCAGCGCGGCGGCCGAGCTGTCGCCACCGGCCGACAGCCGGTCCCGGGCTGCCTGGAGAGAGGCGAGCTGCTGGCGCAGCCGCTCCTCCCGGCTGGACAGGTCGTCGAGGATCCGGACCAGGTCGTCCTGACGGCGGCTGGCCAGGCCGGTGACGGTGTTGTTCTGCAGCTGGATGACCAGGCCGAAGCCGAGCAGGGCGAGCAGCAGGCCGATCAGCAGGCCAGCCGGGGAGGCACCCCAGAACCGAGCCGACAGCAGGCGGCTCCTCGGCTGCCGTATCGGAGTCTCATCGAGATCCGTGGTCGAGCCGTCGCCCTCTGGCGTTGGCTTGACCTCAGGTGCAGGTGTGTCCTCGGTGGCGGTTACCTCCGCCTTGTCCCCCTGCTCGGCCTCTGCCGTGGCTGGTGGTGCCACTGGTGCCGGCTCAGCCCCGGCAGGCTCGGCCGCCTGCCCCGCGGGTGCCTCCCGCTCCTCCGGACGGGCCGGCTCCGGCTCCGTCGTACCCGCGTCGTCGGCTGGGGTGGAACCGCCGCCGCCGGGTCCAGCGGCGCTGCCCCTGGCCTCGTTCACGTCTCCTCCAGTCAAGCCCGGAACAGGTGCCGGCGGATCGCGGCGGCGTTGCCGAAGATCCGGATACCGAGGACGACGACCACGCCGGTGGAGAGCTGCGCGCCGACGCCGAGATGGTCGCCCAGGAAGACGATGAGCGCCGCGACCAGCACGTTCGAGGTGAAGGACACCACGAACACCTTCGCGTCGAACAGCCCGTCCAGCCGAGCCCGGATGCCGCCGAACACCGCGTCCAGCGCCGCCACCACCGCGATGGGCAGGTAGGGCTGCAACCACACCGGCACCTGCGGCTCGAGCACCAGCCCCAGGACGACGCCTGCGATCAGGGCTACGGCCGGGATCACCTGGTACCTCCGGGGCTGGGCATGCCGGGCGTGCTGACGGCTGGGGGACGACCGGTCGGCGCCGTCGGCGTGGGGGCCGCCGTACCGGAAGCGCCGGAGGCTGGGGTCGGTGTCGGGACGGGCAGCGAGAAAGCGTACTTCAGGTCGGTGCCCGTCGCGGCACTCAGGGTGATCACGTCGGCACGGCGGACGTCGAACTCGATCTGGTATGCCCCGACGTAGGTCTGGAACTGTTGCCCGACCCGGCTGTCCACGAACCGCGGCAGCAGCAGGTCCGGGTGGCCGATCACCTCCACCTGGTACGGCGAGGTGACCGGGAAGAAGTCGACGAGGATGGCGTTGCCGGCCTCCCGGATGGTGCTGGTTGGGGTCAGCCGGCGGCCGTCGACCGAGATGGCCTCGCCGCCTGCTGCCCACAGGCCGTTGACCACGGCCTGCAGGTCCCGGTCACTGATCCGGCCGTTCTCGTCCGGCGGCAGGATCAGCGGCTGGCCGCTGACCGGGTCGGTCTGCTGCCGTGGCTGGGCGTCGCCGACGGTGACCAGCACGCCCGGCCCTCGGACCGGGGCCAGCCCGTCGCGACGCTCGGCCGCCCGCAGTGCGGCGACCTCCCGGTTGCCCTCGCTGCTGGCCGCCAGCGCGGCGTCGCGCTCCCGGGCGACCTGGGCGGCCAGGTCACCGACCCGGCGTTCGAGCTCGTCGCTGGTCCGGGTCCGCTGTTCGATATCGTGGATCAGGGCGAGCTTGGCCCGTTCGGACTCCGGCGCCCGGGCCCGGGTCTGCCGGAAGGCCACCCCGAACAGCAGCCCCACCAGCACCAGGCCCACCGCGATGCCCGCCTGCCGGCGCCGCCGGTGCGGTGCGGGCGTACCAGCGGCCCGGCGTTCGGCGGCCTTGAGATAGCCCTGGTCGACGGTGCCGTTGAGCAGCTCGTTGAGCAGGGACACCGCCATGCCGCCGAGCTTGGGGCGGTGCTTGGGCTGGCGCCGCGTCATCCGGTGGCCACCCCGTCGACGGCACCGCTGGGATCCTCGGCCCGGACCAGCCGCGTCACCTGGACTAGGTACAGCGCGCCGGACCAGGCGTACAGCGCGACACCCCATCCGGTGAAGGCATAGCCGATCGGCCGGGCCAGGCCGGCGACGGGGCCGCTGTGACCGTGCGCCAGCAGCAGCAGCGGGAAGGCGTAGAGCAGGTTGAACGTCGCGGCCTTGCCGAGATAGTGCACCGGGAGCGGCCCGTACCCGTGCCGCTTGAGCACGGGGAGGGTGAGCGCCAGCAGCGCGTCCCGCCCGACGACGGCGGCGGCGAGCCACAGCGGCACCACGTCACGGAGCACGAAGGCCAGCAGGGTGGCGAAGATGTACAGCCGGTCGGCGGCCGGGTCCAGCAGGATGCCGATCCGGCTGGTCTGATGCAGCGCCCGGGCGATCTTGCCGTCCAGGTAGTCGGTCGCGCCGGAGACCGCGAGGACGACCAGCGCCCAGCCGTCCGCATGTGGTCCGAGCAGCAGCCAGAGAAAGACCGGCACGCCGAGCAGCCGCAGCACGCTGAGCACGTTCGGAATGGTGAGAGCCCGGTCCGGCGCCGGCTCCACCCGGCCTACGGGCTCCCCCGCGGCGGGCTCACCAGTGCTCGGTGGCACCCGACCTCCTTGCGGCTGGCGCCGGCCTTACTGCCGGCACCCGAGCGTTCCGTCGGGACGACAGGATTTGAACCTGCGACCCCTTGACCCCCAGTACGGTAGTCCGAGTCCGCCGCCGGTCCACGTCGGGTCAGCGGACTCGGCGGACCGTGCGGTCCTGAGCGTCCCGTCTGCGAGCGTGCGTACCGTGTGGTCCTCCCGTGGTCCCCTGCCCGGAGGACCTGGGTAGGTCAGCTCCTCCTTCGGGCTTCGAACCCGCAGCCCTCTTCGTCCCGAAGCCTGCCGGGCTCGACCGTCCCCGAACGTCCGGGAGAGTTCAAGCGAGCCTGCCGCCGTCGTTGCAGCCGGTCGTGCTCGCTCGGCCAAGGGGACCCCAGCTTCTCGGCTGTGCCACCGCGTTTGCGCAGGTCAGCGGCAGTGGTGGGACAGCTCGGGCCAGCCGACTCCCCACGGACAGGATAATTCTCGGTGTCTGCTTAGATGCATACCGTGGTGATCGTTGCGGAGCATTGGTACTCGTCAGGGACGTTGTGGACGGCGATCGGTGTCTTCGTCGCGCTGCTGATCGGAGTCCCAACGTTTCTGGTCACCTGGGTGCCCCGGCAACGCCTGTACTACCGGGCGGCGCCGGCCACTCCCCTGGTCGCACCAGGTATGAGAGGCGTCGCCGACCTGGAGATCCGCCACGACGGGCGACTGTTGGCCGACCCCTTCCTCGTGGAGGTCAAGCTGACGGCCCGGGGTCGTCGGGATATCCCTAGTAGCGCCTTTGACCAGGGTCGGTCGCTGGTATTCGACCTGAGTGCTGAGATCGTCAAGGTGATGCAGGTTCGGTGCAGCCCTGTCTCTTCACTGACTCCGCCAGTTACCTACGAGGGTAGTTCCCTAAGGATCGGCCCAGAACTTATCGGCCGCAGCCAGACCACCACTATCTCTGTCCTGGTTGATGGCGACCAACCAAGCCTTGTCTGTACACAGCCAGTCCTGGCCCAGGTCACCCTCACCCCTCAGGGCCCGCCAGACGGGTCGCCGCAGAGGTTGGCGTTGGCGTTGGCGTTGGCGTCGTTGGCGTTGGCGTCGTTGGCGTTGGCGCCGGCGTTGGGGGTAGCGGTGGCGGTGGCGACGGCGGTGGGGGCGTTGGCGGTGGTGGTGGACTGGGCGAAGACGTGACTTGTCGGAGTGAGAGGCATGTTGCTGGGTCTAGCCGTTGATATAGTGGAAGCTCGGTTTTGGGTGCATGAGGAATTCGGTGTGTGAGATGTTCCATGCATAGGCACCGGCCATAGTGAACTCTACGACATCCCCGGGTCTTAGGCTTACCGGGATTTTCCGGGCTAGAACATCCTTGGGTGTGCATAGTTGGCCAACGATGGTGGTCGGCTCGCCCGGCTCTTTGATGATGAGTGGTTGGTTGTGGTTCTTGGTAGCGGGGGTTCGGATGTGGTGGGTGCCGCCTGCGACCACCGCGAACAGTTGGCCGTGGACTCGCTTCACGTCGATCACGCGGGTTATATAGCGTCCGCAGTAGACGGTGAGCGAGCGGCCAGGCTCGATGCGTAGCACTTCGCCGGTTTGGCGAAGGCGGGCTAGGCCGGCTCCGTAGGTGTGCCAGTCGAACCGGGAGTCGGGGTCGGCATAGGTGACGGCCATGCCGCCGCCAAGGTTGATCTCGGTGACGCCTAGGCTACGGGCGTAGGCGAGGATGGCAGTGGCGAGTTCGAGCATCCTTGGGGCATCGAGCCCGCTTGCTAGGTGCGCGTGGATCCCGCGTAGCCGTACTGCGGTCTGGCCGGACAGTAGCTCGATGCACTCGGAGATCCCGGCGGGGTCCATGCCGAAAGGTGTTGCGCTGCCTCCCATTGTCAGCGCTGCCCCGCTGACCGAAATATCGAGGTTCACTCTGAGGAGTATGTCGGCGGAACGACCTGATGCGAGAAGCCGCCTTAGTTCTCCGGAACTCTCCACATGCAAGCGGGTCACGTCACTGAACAGCTCCGAGTCTGTCTTCCCCGGACCGCCGAAAGCGACCGGCATATCCGGGAACAGTCCACGTATGTGTGTCAGCTCGCCACCTGACGCAACCTCGAAGCCATCGACGTACGGCGCAAGTACACGAAGTAGCATCGGGTCAGGGTTGGCTTTGACAGCGTAGTAAAGCTCGGTGTCGCCCATAGCCGTGCGCACCGCTGCGATGTGGTCTTTGAGCTCGGCCAGGTCGTACACGTATGCGGGCAGGTCTCCGGATGTGGCGAGTTCCGAGATGATGGCTGATGGCAAGGTGGCGGTCACTTTCGTTTGTCTCCGATCGTTGCAAGTGCAGGTCAGGTGAGCGGGAAGCGGTTCTCGACCATCAGGTAGTCAGCGGGTGTTGCCGTCGTTGTGACCTCGACTGCCTTGCCGTCCGCGGTCTCGCCGACGTGGTAGATGTCAAGCACGCTGCGTTCCGGGCTGATCTCCAACGCTGCCACCTCATCAGCCGTAGGCGACCGGACAGTAATTCGTTCGGTCGCCTCGGTCTGCGGGTAGCCGAGCCCGCTCAGCGCCGACTTGACGCCACCGACGATCACGGCGCCGGAGTCCTCCAGCTCGGTACTGCCCGCGATGTCCAGCGGGAACCAGGAGGCGTTGATGCGGACCGGTATGCCAGAGGCCAGGAGCCGACGACGCCGGACAAGGCAGTTCACCTGGCCCCGCGGCAGACCGAGAGTGTCCGCGACGGCGGCCGGTGGTTCGGCGCGTTCGGTCGTGATCTCGTGCTGCGGTTCGAGGCCGAGCGCCCGGATCTCTGCGTCAAAGGCACCACGGGCACCGTCGCGCTCCCGCGTGTCCCGGGAGTACCGGGCCGGCGAGTGCAGCAACGGCGGAAGCCACGTGACGATCGTGCCCCGTCCCTGCCGGGCACGGACCAGTCCCTCGGCCGCCAGCACCTGCATAGCCCGGTTGACCAAGCTGCGCGAGGCGCCGTACTGAGCGGCTAGCTCCGGCTCAGGCGGCAGGACTGAGGCGGTCGGGTAGCGACCCTCGATGATCGCCTGCCTGATTTGTTCGGCTATCTGGCGAAAACCGAGCTTGCCTGGATGCTCCATAGCTCCTCCTGTCAGTCGTCGTTACCAAATCGAGACATCAAACGTTTGGTGTTTATTGACTTCTGGACCATCGTGCGGCACCGTCTACGCCATCACACCAAACGTTAAACGTTTGGCCTCGATCCTACCTCAGGAGGTCTGTGGTGGACGACCCGACCGGCGGTACTGCTGTGGTCGCAGCAACCCCACATCTCGGTCCGGCTCATCCGTTGGCGCAGGTGGTGGCCTGGCGCTGCCAGGGCGCCGAACACGCCAACCGGATCCGTGGCTTCGCGTGCGGACAGTGTTGGGAAATCGCGATCCGCGCCGACGAGCGGATCGCGGTCGAGCTCGGGCTACCGGAGCTGGACCCGGACCCGAGCTACCTCGACCCGATCGCGATCGAGCGGGCGTGCCGCGGCGAACGGGTGCGCCTGACCGGGGCGGAGCGCGACGAGGTCGCGCGGCGGGTCGCCGCCGGGCTGGTGCCGTGGGGCTTCGCCCACCAGTCCGGTACCCGCATCCGTTGCGTGGCCGCCGCACTGCCGGGGGTGGCGGCGTGACCGGGTCGGGTGCGGCGGGGCGCCGGGAGGACTTGGTGTGTGGGCTGTACGACCTGGCCGCGTGGGTAGCGGCTCACCCGGACCTGCCGGTGCCGCAGGTGCGGGCGTGGGTGTCCTCCGGTGGGGAGGTGGACGACGCGGCGGGGTGTGTGCTGGTGGACCGGGCCGCCGCGGCCGCGGGTGTGGTGGCGGGGTGGAGCCACGGGCACTACCAGGCGACGGCGTGGTTCGGTCCGGTGGAGCTGGCCTGCTACCGGATCCCGGAGGGGGCGTGGGCCGAGGCGCGGGCGCGGGACTCCTACCGGGACAACGTCAGGGTCGATGGCGCCGGCCCAGCTGGTGTGGCGGGGGGTGGCCGGTGATGGCGGCCTGTTACTCCTGTGTCGGGTCGGGCAGGGCGACGCCGCGGCGGGTGCCTGACGTGGACTGCCCGAGGTGTAAGGGCACCGGCGCCGAGCCGGGGTCGTTCGCCGCCGCCGGCCCGGCGCCGGCCGCTGTGCTGGTGCTGTTGGTGGTGTCGGCTGCGGTGCTCGGCGGTGGCCGGCTAGGTCGGCGGCAGGCAAAGGAACACCTCTCGCAGGCCGGGCCGGTGATGTGCCTGCACGGTGTGCCGGCCACGGCCGGGCGGGTGTGTGTGACCTGCCGGGACCGCGACCCGGCTACCCGGTTGGTCGCCATCACCACCCGGGTGCCGGGTGTGGGGCGGCCGGCGTGACCGCGCCCGGCACCTGCTGGTGGGTGGGCTGCGAGGCGTGCGAGCTGGCGGCCGGGCCGTTCGGCTGCGAGCCGGAGGCGGTGCAGCTCGCCGGGGTCCATGACCAGGTGCACCACCGGGGGGCGCCGACCGCGGCGCCCTACCCCGACCCGGACCAGGGGCGTGTGCCTGTGGCGGGTCCTGATGGTCAGTCCCCGGACCGGCGGTCCTTCTACCAGGTCGTCCCGCCGGTCCGGGTGATCCCCAGCCCACAGCTTCGAGCAGGGAGATGCCCAGCATGACGCACGACGACGAGTGCCGGCCGCCGCTGGCGGCCGGGGAGTGCCAGCACGAGGCGTCCGCCGCGGCTGGCGGGCCGGAGGTGTTGCTGACGCTGTTGCACCAGCAGGATGGCATGCCGCCGTCGGTGTTCGTGACCTCCGGGCATGAGGGCGTTAACGGTACCGGTGAGGCGGTCGTCACGGTCGAGCTGCGCGGGCGGCAGCTCGACATGACCGCAGCGGCGGCCCGGGCGTTGGCGCGTGCCCTGCAGGCCGCCGCGGACCGGGTGACCGGGTGGCAGGAGCAGGACCGGGCTGCGGTGGTCGCCCTGCTGGTCGGTGTGCACGGCGTCACCGCCGAACAGGCCGGGCTGATGCTCGGCGCCGGGCTGGTCAACCGGGCCAGAGCCCATGAACTCCTCCTGCTCATCGGCTGGCCGGCCAGGACCGTCCCGGGTGGTGCGGCATGACCGCCCAGGAGGCGTGGGCTGCGGTTCAGGACCGGCCGGTCCTGGTGCTGTTGGCCGTGCTGGCCGTGCTCGGCGTGGTGGCGGTGTGGCGGACCGGGCGGGGCGGGACCCGGCAGGCCGGCCGGGTGGTCAGCCTGGCCGGGCGGATGCTGGCCACAGCCGTGGTGATCACCGCCGGTCAGTGGCTGGTGTTCACCTACGTCGCGGGGGTCTCGGCCCGGCTGGCCGCGCTGGGGCTGCCGGCCCTGTTCGCCGCGTACGCCCTGACCCGGGCGGTCACCGTCACCAGCCACACCACTCACCGCGGCGGCCGGCGATGACCGCCCCGAGCGGCCGCCGGGTGCCGGCGGTGGACCGGCTGCGCGCGGACGCAGAGACCGCCGCGCAGGTCCGGGCGCTGACCACTCACCCGGACGTGGTGGCGCTGCGGACCGAGCGGGTCCGCTCGCAGGTGGACGCGCTGATCTGGGTCGGGTTGTTGCTGGGGCTGGCGTTCACGATGGTCAACGTCCAGACCTTCGCCGCCGCCGGTGCGGCGGCGGGGTCGTTGGCGTGGTGCGCGGCGTGGCTGTTGGACCCGATGGTCTCGTTGGTGCTGGTGGCGGTGCTGCGGGCGGAGCAGGTCACCGCCCGCTACCAGGTCGCGTGCGGGCCGTGGCCGGCCCGGACGAAGCTGTTCGCGTTCACCGCCACCTACGTGATGAACACCTGGCAGTCCTGGCAGGTGCTGAACGCGGCCGGGATCGTGCTGCACTCCGTCCCGCCCCTGCTGGTGTACTGCGCCGCCGAGGTCGGCCCAGTCCTGCGGGACCGGCTCACCGAGGCCACCACCCGCGCCGCACCGACAGCCACCACCACGACCACCCGCACCACTGACGCGCCGGATGCCTCCGGGCAGGCCGCTCCGCCGGAGCCCGAGCATGCCGCGGCGGAGCCGGGGCGGCGACCGGTCCCCCGCAAGGCCACGGTCACCCGGAAGCCGGCCGGGCGCACACCGGCCACGCCGCAGCGACGAAGGTTGTTCGCGGAGTACCTGGCCGACGCCCGGGCCGCGCTGGCCCCCGGCGTGGTGGTCACCCCGGCGTGGGTGCGGCAGGTGACCGGCTGCTCGCGTGGCCTGTCCCCGCGTCTGGCCCGCGCCCTGACCACCGACACACCGGCCACCGCACCGGCCATGGACATGCCGGCCGTCGATGGCACCGACACCGTTGCTGAGCTGGAAGGGCGGGCCGCGTGATGACCGCTGACCACGAGCAGTCCGGCGAGCTCATGAACACCCCCGTGAACGGCGCCACAGACACGGCCGTGAACGGCGCCGGATCCGGGGGGGAGGTGATCCCGCTGCCGTTCACGGCCGGGCCGAGTGCGGTGGAGCCGGTGGCGGAGGTGTACGACGCAGAGATCCTCTCGGAGGAGGAGTCCGCGGCGGTGAGCCGGAGGCTGGCCGCGCAGACGGTGGCGCGACGTTCGGCTGCGGTGGCGGTCCGGTCGGCGGGTGCCACGGTCCGCGCGGTGCGAGTGGTGGGGACCTCGCCGCAGGTCACCACTGCCGGGCTGGCCGCGGCACGGGCCGCGGTCACGGCCGGGCAGGGGGTTCGGTCGTGGGTGGTGCGGGCCTGGGACGCCGCCACGTTGGGGGTGTACCGCCGGCAGGTCCGGGCGGCGGAGCTGGTGGGGGACCGGGTGTCGCTGGCGGAGTGGACCGACCGCAAGGAGCAGGCCGCGGAACGCCGGCATCAGCGGCTGTTGGACCTGCCGCGGCTGGCCGCCGGGATCATCAAGGCCTCCGTCGGCACGGTGGCCGGGCTGGTCGTGCTGGTCCTGCTGGTCGCCTTGCTGGCACAGCTCTCGAGCAGCGGCTCGTTCACGGGTGTGGTCTCCGGGGTGCTGGCCGCGGTGCGGTGGACCTTCCACGCCGCGGTGGTGGTGTGGACGCCGTTCACGCTGTGCCTGCCGCTGGTTGTGGTGGCCGCGGCGTGGCGGGAGGGACGCCGCCGGGGCAGCCCGCCGCGGTGGCTGGCCACCACCGCCGAGGCCGACACCGACGCAGCGGTGGATGAGACCACCATCGCCCGCGCGCTGGAGGCGTTGCGGATCCCGCAGATCCGGGACTACCTCAAGGCCGGGACGCCGTTGCAGTTCCTCACCCCCGCGAGGCGGGACGGCCGCGGCACCCACGCGGTGGTCCGGCTGCCGCACGGGGTGCCCGCCGAGCGGATCGCCCAGCGCCGGGCCGACCTGGCCACCGGCCTGCACCGCCTCGCCAAGGAGGTGTGGCCCACCACCGGCGCCGAGGCCGGCATCCTCGACCTGTGGGTGGCCGACAAGGGTGCGCTGGCCGAGGGAGCCGGGCCGTACCCGCTGCTGGACGCCGGCACCTGCGACGTGTTCAAGGGGGTGCCGTTCGGCCGGACCCTACGCGGTGACCCGATCGTCGCGCCCGTCATCGGGTGTAACACGATCACCGGGGGCATGCCCAACCAGGGCAAGTCCACCGCCGCCCGCGCGGTCGTGGCCGGCTGCGCGTTGGACCCGACCGTCGAGCTGCGGATCTGGGTCCCCGACGCCAACTTCGACTTCGAAGCGTTCCGCCCCCGCTGCTCTCGGTATGTGATGGGCGCCGACGACGAGAAGATCGCCCAGATCTGCGACCACCTGAGGGAGCTGCACGCCGAGGTGCAGGCCCGGGGGGAGCTGCTGGTCGCGCATGAGGAGCCCGCAGTCACCCGAGCGCTCGCCGACGCCGGGATCGGCCTGCATCCACTGGTATGCCTGCTGGAGGAGGCCCACGTGGCGATCCAGCACAAGGCTCACGGCCCGGAGATCTCCGAGCTGCTGGTCAGCATCGTCAAGCTCGGTCGCAAACGTGGCATCCACCTGATCGTGTCCACCCAGGCCCCGACGAAGGACTCCATGCCCCGCGACGTGACCCGCAACTGCTCCAACGGCATCGCCTTCGCCGTCGGCGACCACGTCGCCAACGACGCCCTGCTCGGCCAGGGCGCCTACACCGCCGGGCACCGCGCCACCGAGCTGATCCCCGGCACCGACCGCGGCACGTGCGTGGTCAAGGGCTTCACCGGGGAACGCTCCGCGATCGTCCAGGTCTACTTCCTCGACGTCTCCCGCGGGCATGACCAGGTCACCCCCATCATCCGCCGGGCCATGGCCGCCATCGCCGAGCACGGCCCGGTCCCCGGCTCGGCCAGCCCGACACCGCGGGCCGAAGCCCCCCGGGACCTCCTAGACGACCTCGACGCCGTGCTCGGCACCGACCCGGTACCCGCCGCGGACGTGCCCGCCCTGCTCGCCCGGCACGCCCCCCGGTGGGCGCCCTACCGCCGGCTCACCGGCAAAGCCCTCCGCGAGGTGCTGGCGGCAGAGCACGACGTCAGCGTGCCGTCCACCGGCAACCGCTGGCCCATCGACCCGGCCACTGTCCGTCACGCCCTCGCCCGGCGCGCCACCACCGACCTGGACGACGGCGCCTAGCCGCGAGCGAGCCGAGTTAGGTCCGCCACCGCCCCACCGCAACCACGCCTACGGCGGCCCACGGGCCGCTGACCGGCACCGACCTAATCGGCTAACTCGTCTAACTCCCCGCAGGTCAGCGGCCCATTGCCCCGACCTAACCCGCCGAGTGAGAAACCTAACCCGCCGACCACGACCTAACTCCAAACCTAACTCGCCCAACCACCCCACGCGGCACCGCCACACGATGCCCGCGGCGACCCCCGCACCCCCACCAACAGTCACACGCCATCACCGCGAGGGGAGAGCCCGAGCCATGACCACCGCCACCGCGACACCGCCACCCGCACTGCCGGCCTGTACTGCGCGAGCAGGACCGCGTCGACCTCGGCGAGCGCTTCACCGACATGGTTGCCGTCCGCCCACACCCCAACCCCGCCGCCTGACCCGACCAGACCTGACCTGGAGACCCGTGATGGCCACCGCGCACAGCCCGATCGAGTGGACCGACTCCACCTGGAACCCCGTCACCGGCTGCACCAAGGTCTCACCCGGCTGCGACCACTGCTACGCCGAACGCATCACCACCCGCTTCCAGGGGCCCGGCGCGTTCGGCACCGTCACCACCCACCCCGACCGGCTGTCCCAGCCGGCCCGGTGGAGGACCGGCCGCCGGGTCTTCGTCAACTCCATGTCCGACCTGTTCCACCCCGCTGTCGGACTCGACCTCCTCGCCGGGGTCTTCGCGGTCATGGCCGGCACCCCCCGCCACACCTACCAGATCCTCACCAAACGCCCCGCCCGAGCCCGTGCCCTGCTCGGCGGGCCCGGCCTGGAACACGCCGCCCGCGACAAGCACCACGCCTCCACCGGCCCGGCCGGCGACTGGCGGTGGCCCCTGCCGAACGTGTGGCTCGGCGTGAGCGTGGAGACTCAGCAGTGGGCCGAGACCCGCGTCCCCGCCCTGCTGGCCACCCCCGCCGCGCTCCGGTTCGTCTCCGCCGAGCCCCTCCTCGGCCCCGTCGACCTCACACCCTGGCTGGCCAGCCCCCACCACCACGCCGAAGGCCACCACGATCCGGACACCAGGTGGGTAGGCGCGCCAATCGGGCCCGAGCCACTCCGCCTGCTGGACTGGGTCATCACCGGAGGCGAGTCCGGCCCCCGCGCCCGCCCCGCGGACCCCGGCTGGGTCCGCGCCCTCCGCGACGCCTGCGTCACCACCGGGGTGCCGTTCTTCTTCAAGCAATGGGGCGGACGCACCCCCAAGACCGGCGGACGCACCCTCGACGGTCACACCTGGCAGCAGTACCCCACCCCACCCGCCGGGCAAGGCGACGGACCACAGGCGACGGCATGACCACCACCCACCGGCCGGGGCTCCTACCCAACGGCGACCTCGATCCCGCCGTCTTCTCCCACCTCGCCACGGCCGACGCACTAGCCGCCGGACACACCGCCGGCTACCAGCTCGGCTGGCACGCCGGCTACTACGCCGGCCGCGCCGCCCAAGACGCAGAAGACACCGCCGCCTGGCGGGCACTGGCCGCCAAGGTCCGCGCCCTCGCCAGCCAACCCACCTGGGCCGAGCTCCAGCACTGCAGAGGAGACGCCGCGTGAACGTGCTCTCCCTGTTCGCCGGGACCGTCGCCGGCCAGGTCGAGATCAACCCCTACTCCCGGCTGATCCTCGCCACCACCAAACCCACCCCCGCGACGAAGCGGAGCCACGCATGACCCCTACACCCGGCGCCGGGCCAGCCGGCCGGCCCCGGCTGGTCGCCGTCACCGACCGGCCCCTGCCGGCCTCCGACGCCGGAACGGCCGCGTTGGACACCGCCGCCGCGTTCATCGCCCGCTACGTCGCCCTACCCTCCGCCGAAGCACTCACCGCGCTGACCCTGTGGGCCGCCCACACCTGGGCCGTCACCGCCTGGTACACCACCCCCCGCCTGGTCCTGGACTCCGCCGAGCCCGGCTCCGGCAAAACCCGCACCCTGGAAGTCCTCGCGCTGCTCTGCCACCGCCCCGAGCTGCTGTTCTCCGCCACCCCAGCCGCGATCTTCCGGATGCTCGACCAGCCACTAACCCTGCTCTTCGACGAGGTAGACGCCATCTTCGGCGCCAAGACCAGCGGGAACGGCACCACCGAAGACCTCCGTGCCCTGCTCAACGCCGGCTACAAACGCGGCGCCACTATCCCCCGCTGCGTCGGAGACGGCACCAAGATGCGTGTCGTCCGGTTCCCCGTCTTCGCCCCTGTCGCCCTCGCCGGCCTGGCAGGGAACATGCCCGACACCATCACCACCCGCGCCATCCTCATCCACCTCAAACGCCGCTCACCCGACGAACACCTCCACCCGTTCCGCCAACGCGACGCCGAACACGCCGCCGAACCCATCCGCGACCAGCTCGCCACCTGGGCCACCGCCGTCACCCCCGACCTCACCGACGCCCGCCCCGAACTCCCCACCGGAGTCACCGACCGCCCCGCCGAAGTCTGGGAACCCCTCGTCGCCATCGCCGACGCCGCCGGTCACCACTGGCCCAACCTCGCCCGCGACGCCTGCACCGCCTTCGCCCTCAACCCCGAACACCGCGGCTCCCTCGGCATCCGGCTCCTCGCCGACCTCCACGACCTGTTCACCACCCGACACACCGACCGCATCGCCACCACCGACATCCTCGCCCACCTGACCGCCCTCGACGAAGCCCCCTGGGCCGACCTGTGGGGAAAACCCCTCGACTCCCGCCGGCTCGCCCGCGAACTCGCCCGCTACGGCGTCCGCTCCCACGACGGCAGAACCCCCACCGGCACAGTCCTCAAGGGCTACCGCACCGACGGAGCGGACGGACTCGCCGACGCCTGGCGCCGCTACCTCCCCCCAACACCCGCTACCACCGCTACCACCGCTACGACCCAGGCCAACGCCGTAGCGCCACCAGACCAGCAAACGCTACAGGCGCTACAAACCCCGCCATCGCCACAAGATCATGTCGCGGATGTCGCGGCACCAGCCCACCCATCCGCAACCCACCTGACCAGCGCTGTAGCGGCAGTAGCGCCAGTAGCGCCAACCCCACCCCACACACGCTGCATCCGCTGCCACCAACCCCTCACCTACGACGACGGCACCCACACCCACCAAAGCTGTGCATGACCACCGGACTGGAGGACCGAATGAGCACCGGACTTCTGAGCGGCAACTGGTACTCAACCGAGGGACTCGCCGCGCTCTTGAACATCGATCCGTCGTCGCTGCGTCGCTGGCGTACATCACGCCCGAGGCAAGGTCCTCCCTTCGTTCGGCTTTCTGGTCGCGTGACGCTGTACAGCGGCGCCGACGTGGAGGAATGGCTGAGGCGGAACCGAACCGACCCGGGTGGTGAGGCCGCGTGACTAAGCCGGAGTCGATGCCGATCGGCGTGCCGCTGTCCGCCGATGTCGAATACCGGCCCGGTCGGCCCCGGCCGTACCGAGCACGGGTCAGATGGGTTGACCCTCACACGAAACGGCGGCTGTCCAAGTCCGAGGCTTTCGGGGCGGACGACGCTGCGGCTGAGTGGATAGCGGCGATGCGCCAAGCCTCGGCCGGCGGGGTCAGTCCGGCCACCGCGACACTGACCCTCGCGGAGTACGGCACGGCCGTCCAGGCGCTGGCCTTCCGGGGGCTTGAGCCGAAGACGCTAGACCCGTACCTCGCTGGGTGGCGTAGGCGGGTAGTTCCGACGCTCGGCCATCTACCGGTACGAATGATCACGAATGGTGCCGTTGACCGTGCGGTGCACGGGTGGATTGCAGACGAGTGTGGGCGGTCCACGGTGAAGAACAGCATCGCGGCGCTCGTCCGGGTGATGGAGCAGGCGGTACGCGACGGGATCGTTGGCCGCAACCCCGCGCGGGTGAGCGGATGGCAGAGTGAGTACAAGCGCGCCGAAGACGAGCTGGACGACCCCCGTTCCCTGGCGCTGCCGGATTGGGATGCCCTCACCGCCCTGGCAGCGGCCGTTGTGGCGAAGTCGGCCGGAAGATACCCCGGGTGGGGAGATGTAGTCACCTTCGCGGCGTGCACGGCCGCTCGCATCGGGGAGGTATCGGGCGTACGGGTAGGCGATATCGACACGGAGTCGTGGATGTGGACGGTCCGCCGCCAGACCACGCCGTCACCCGGTGGCTTGGTGGACAAGGGCACGAAAGGCAAGCGTGCCCGCACTGTGCCGTTGATTGTCGAGCTACGAGAGATCCTGCAACGCAGGATCACCGCCACCGGGCCTGATCCCACGGCGCGGGTGTTCTTCGGACCGAAGGGCGGCCGGATCAGCACCGCGGTACTCCGCGACGCTACGCACTGGGATGAGGTGGTGTCCGAACTCGGGTACGAACACCTGCGCCGGCACGACCTCCGGCACACCGGCTTGACCTGGATGGCGGATGCCGGCGTGCCAGTGCACGTCTTGCGCAAGATCGCGGGACATGGATTCCTCACCACCACCCAGCGCTACCTCCACCCTGACGCTGCCTCGATTGAGGCGGCTGGACAGTCCCTCAGCGCCCATCTGAGCGTGTCCAGGTCCCCAAGTGGTCCCCGACTTCGGGCAGTGTGACTCGGTGGCGGTCAAGTGCAGATACAGCGAAACCCCCCGTTGACCTGGCTATTTGCCAGATCGGCGAGGGTTCCGCTCTCTGTCGGGACGACAGGATTTGAACCTGCGACCCCTTGACCCCCAGTCAAGTGCGCTACCAAGCTGCGCCACGTCCCGATGCCCCTCGCGGGCAGCGTTGAGGTTACCGCAGTTGCCGGTGCCGCGTGCGGGTCGGGGCGGTCGTGTCGATCATGCGGCCGGGCGCCGGCTCAGCCTGGCTTCGTCCGGCGTTCGCGCAACCGCACCGAGACCTGGATCGGCGAGCCGGTGAAGTCGAACTCCTCACGCAGCCGGCGTTCGAGAAACCGCCGGTACGCCGGCTCAAGCTGGCCGGTGGTGAACAGCAGGAACTTCGGCGGCCGGACGCTCGGCTGGGTGGCAAACAGGATCCGGGGCTGCTTGCCGCCGCGGACCGGGTGCGGATGGGCCGCGACGACCTCGGCGAGCCACTGGTTCAGCCGGCTGGTCGGGACCCGGCGCTCCCACGAGGCGAGGGCGGTACGCAGTGCCGGCGCCAGCCGGTCGACCGCCCGGCCGGTGCGGGCCGAGACGTTCACCCGTGGCGCCCACCGGACCCGGAGCAGCTCGCGGCCCACCTCCTTCTCCAGCCGCGGCCGGCGGTCCCCGTCCAGCAGGTCCCACTTGTTGAAGGCGAGCACCAGCGCCCGGCCGGCGTCGACCACCTGGCTGATAACCCGCTGGTCCTGCTCGCTGATCGGCTCGCTGGCGTCGAGGAGCACGACGCCGACCTCGGCCGACTCGATCGCCCCGGCGGTGCGCAGGCTGGCGTAGAACTCCGCCCCGCTGGCCGCCCTGACCCGGCGCCTCAGCCCAGCAGTATCGACAAAGCGCCATGTCTGCGAATCGAGAGTGACCAGGCTGTCGACCGGATCCACGGTCGTCCCGGGGACCTCGTGCACGACCGACCGATCCTCGCCGGTCAGCTTGTTGAGCAGGCTCGACTTGCCGACGTTGGGCCGGCCGACCAGCGCCACCCGGCGCGGCCCGGTGCCGGCGGCCCGCTCCGGCGCGGGCGGGGGGAGCGCGGCCAGGATGGCGTCCAGCAGGTCGCCGCTGCCCCGGCCGTGCAGGGCGGAGACCGGGTGCGGCTCGCCCAGCCCGAGTGACCACAGCGCCGCCGCGTCGGACTCCGCCCGCTGGTCGTCCACCTTGTTGGCGGCCAGCATCACCGGCCTGCCGCCACGGCGCAGCACCCGGGCGACGGCAAGATCAGTCTCGGTCGGCCCGACGGTGGCATCCACCACGAGGAGCACCGCGTCCGCGGCAGACACCGCCCGCTGGGCCTGCTCGGCCACGCGGGCCTGCAGGCCCTGCGCGTCCATCTCCCAGCCGCCGGTGTCCACCACGATGAAGTGCCGGCCGTTCCATATCGCGTCGTAGGCGACCCGGTCCCGGGTGACGCCCGGGACGTCCTGTACGACGGCCTCCCGCCGGCCGAGGATCCGGTTGACCAGAGTCGACTTGCCGACGTTCGGCCGGCCGACGACGGCGAGCACGGGGCGGTCGTCGTCGTCCGGGCCCGGGCCGTCGTCGAGGACGGCGTCATCGGAGCTGGCCCAGCCGGCGTCGGCCCGGTCCGGTTGCGCCCGGTCCGGCCCGGCCCAGTCATCGGTCATCGTCGTGCGTCCTTTCCACCTGGTGCGAGGCCACACCCGCAGCGCGCTCGGCGAGAACGTCCCTGCTCCGCTCGGCGGCCTCAGGCCACGGTACGTCGCGACACCGCCGTACCCTCCGGCGCCACCCGCATCGCGAGCCGATGGCCACCGTGGCCGGCAGCGACTCGGCACCCGGACCGGTCATCGTGGGCTGGCCGTGTCCGGCGCGCGCAGCATGCCGCGCGCGCTGGCCAGCTCGACCAGCCGGTCTACCACCTGGTCCAGCGAGAGCGTGGTCGTGTCGAGATGTACGGCGTCCGGAGCCGGCCGCAGCGGGCTGGCGAGCCGGCCGCTGTCGAAGGCGTCCCGGCGGTCGATCGCGACGGCGGTCTCCGCGACGTCCGCCGGCGACGTGCCGCCCTGCTGCCGGGACCGGCGCAGCGCCCGCTCGTGGGAGGCCGCGGTGAGGTACACCTTCAGGCCGGCGTCGGGGGCGACCACGGTGCCGATGTCCCGGCCCTCGACCACAATGCCGCCGTCGCCGACCAGCGCCTGCTGAGCCGCCACCAGCCTAGCGCGCAGCGCGGCGATCGCGGAGACCGCGCTGACCTGTGCGGTGACCTGCGGGGTCCGGATCTCCGCACCGACCCGCACGCCGTCGATGGTGACCTGCTGGTCGTCCGGGTCGGTGCTGACCGCGATCGTGGTCATGGCCAGCGTGGCGAGCACGCCCGGCTCGTCGTCGGGGGTGATGCCCTTGCGCAGGGCGGCGAGGGTGGCGGCCCGGTACATGGCGCCGGTGTCGAGGTAACGCGCGCCGAGCCGCCGGGCGAGCGCCCTGGCCACGGACGACTTGCCGGTGCCGGACGGGCCGTCCAACGCGATCACGCCGGAGAGCGGCACGGGCATCGTCCTTCCTGGGCGGTTGGGTGGGCGCCTGTCTGCGTCGACGTAGGTGGCGGGGTCGCCCGTGGCGTCCGGGAGCGGAGGGAGCTGGGGCGGGAGGGCTGGCGGCGGAGTCGCACCGTGAGCTAATTGTGCCGAGCCGTCGAGTCTGTCTCGCGCCGGGCGTCCAACGTGGTGTGTTCGGCTAGCTAGTTTCGACCTCAACTCCGCACTGAGGCAATCAGGCAGGTCTAGTTTCGTGCTGAGCCTCAGTTAGAGACTGTTCGGCCGGATCAGTGTGGCAGGTCGGTGCGGAGCGCTGCGGCTCCGCGCAGGTAAGGATGCCTCAGCGCCGATCGCGGGCGGTCCGTCTCCACGTGCGCCAGCAACCGCAGCACCCGCGGCATCGAGCCCTTAACGGCGATCTCTGTGGCGCACAGCAGCGGCACGTCCACCAGCCCGAGCTTGCGTGCGGCGTATGCCGGGAACTCCGCGGTCAGGTCGGGGGTCGCGGTGAACACGATGCTGATGAGGTCGTCGGCGTCGAGCCGGTTGCGGTCCAGTACGGCTTGGACCATCTCCGTGGCGGCGTCGAGGATGGCCTCCCGGTCGTCCGCGTCGACCTGGATGGCACCGCGAATCGCGCGAACCGGCACGCACTTCTCCCTTCCCTACCGCTCGACCACCACCCTAGATGGGCGTCCGGGATCAGCACCGGGCGGCCCACAGCCGGCCACTGCGGACCCGGTCGGGCACCGGCTGGCATGGACGAGAACAGCGATGAGTCGACTCTTCTCCTCAGCTCTTTCTAGATCAATCGGTTGATTTCTCAATCTCTACATCAGTTTATCGACTTAGCGAGAAGTAGTTAGACCGTCTCATCGCTTGGTGCGCTCGCTACCTCAGCGCCCTCGGACGTACGAAGGACCACGGCCCGCACCGCACATCAGCACCAACCACGCTGCGGTAAATCGACAAAGCGCTACATCTACCGGGAGCAAGCCCCTCCGGCGGACTGCTCCTGAAGTTCTATATCGACAAGTTGATAAGACGACCAGTAGCTAGAGCGATCAGTAGCTAGATCGTCTAGTCCATTTGTAGCTTCATTCTTTTAGCCACTCGACGACTTGTCGGCACAGCGCTATACCGACGTACCGACAAGTGCTCAGGGACGGAGACCGCGGGCTCAGAGGCCGACGAGCCGGTACAGGTGTCCTATCTCGCCGGCGCTGAGGTGCCGGACGGTGCCCTGCCGCTGGTGCCCCAGCCGCACTGGACCGATCTCGGTCCGGACCAGCCGCGACACCGGGTGGCCCACCTGGGCGAGCAGCCGGCGTACCAGGTGCTTGCGGCCTTCGTGAAGCTGCAGCTCGACCAGTGCCCGGCCCCCGCTTGCATCGACCAGCCGGAACCGATCGATCCGGACCGGACCGTCGGGCAGCTCCACCCCCGCGAGCAGGGTCCGGCCCAGGTCACGCGGCACCGGCGCCGGCACCTCCGCGAGATAGGTCTTGATCACTTCATACCGTGGATGCATCAGCCGGTTGGCCAGCTCGCCGTCGTTGGTCAGCAGCAGCAGGCCCTCGGAGTCCTGGTCCAGCCGGCCGACATGGAAGAGCCGGTCGCCGCGGTCGACGACGTAGTCCCCCACGGTCGGCCGGCCACGGTCATCGGACATCGCGCTGAGGATGCCAGGCGGCTTGTTGAGTGCAAGGTAGGTCAGGTCGGCCCGCACGGACACCCGCAGGCCGTCGACGTGGATCACATCGCGGTCGGGATCGACCCGCACGCCGAGGGTGCGGACCGTCTCGCCGTTGACCTGCACCCGGCCGGCCGAGATGAGCTCCTCGGCGGCTCGACGGGATCCGACACCGGCTGAGGCGAGCACCTTCTGCAGGCGAGTTCCAGTATTTTGCTTAGGTTGA
This sequence comes from Mycobacteriales bacterium, assembly GCA_035476575.1. Lineage (GTDB taxonomy): Bacteria > Actinomycetota > Actinomycetes > Mycobacteriales > JACQDL01 > DATILL01. The sequence goes on along the minus strand of DATILL010000065.1, from coordinate 18,790 downwards.
GGGTGCGACATCTTCGACCAATTCCAGCTCAGGCAACAGTGGAGCCAAGGACGGAAGCTCCTCAAGTGACTGCAAACCGAGTTTCTCCATGAACAGCGGAGTCGTGCGGTAGAGGAGCCCTCCCGTCTCCGGCTCACTGCCGCACTCCTCGATCAGGCCACGGGTGAGCAGGGTGCGGATCACGCCGTCCACGCTCACCCCGCGAATCGCCGAGATCCGGGACCGGGTGACCGGCTGTCGGTAGGCGACAACGGCCAGGGTCTCCAGCGCAGCCTGGGTCAGCCGGGTCTGCTGGCCGTCCAGGATGTAGCGCTCGACGTACGGCGCGAAGCTCTCCCTGGTGTACACCCGCCAACCGCCGGCGACCTCACGAAGCGCGAACCCGCGCCCTTGCTCGTCGTAGTCCCGGGTCAAATCCCCCAGCGCGCGGTCGACGGCCGGCCGGGGAACGTCCAGCACCTGGGCGAGCTCCACCGCGGCGATCGGCTTGTCCACCACGAAGAGCACGGCTTCCACGGCTGACCGGAGCCGGGCCGGGTCGGCCAGCTCCGTGACACCAGCCACTGGAACGGCGGCCAGATCGGCTGTTCCGTCGGTGCCGGACGGTTCGTGCTCGCTCACCCGTACTCCTCATCGACGTCCGGACCTGGCTGGACGGCCGCGCCGCTGCCGCCGGTCCACCGCACGTGCAGCTCACCGAGCGGAGTGAGCTGGTCGAACGCCACGGCAGCCTCCCGGTAGAGCTCCAGCAGGGCCAAGAACCGGGCCACGACCTCAAGGGTGTGCCGGCAGTCCTGGGTCAGCGCCCGGAACGTCGCGGTGCCGGACCTGGCCAACCGCTCACGCAGGATCGCCGCGTGCTCGCGCACGCTGACCCTGGGTGCGTGAATGTGGTCCACCGAGACCACCGGCACCGGCTTGGGGGCCAGCGCCTTCGCCGCCAGCCGGGCGAACTGCTCCGGCCCGACCCCGATCAGCACCTCAGGCAGCAGCTCGGCGAACCGCGGGTCGAGCTCGACCGCCCGCGGGTACCGCCGGGCCTGCTCGCGCATAAGCCGTCCGAACAGGGCTGCCGCCTGCTTGTAGGCCCGGTACTGAAGGAGCCGGGCGAAGAGCAGGTCCCGTGCCTCCAACAGGGCCAGGTCCTCGTCGTCCTCCACGTCGGCCGCAGGCAGCAGCCGGGCGGCCTTGAGGTTAAGCAGGGTCGCCGCCACCACCAGGAACTCCGTCGCCTGGCCGAGGTCCCACTCCGAGCCGAGCGCCCGGATATGCGCGATGAAGTCGTCGGTGACCTGCGAGAGAGCGACCTGGGTCACGTCGAGCTGATGCTTGGCGATCAACTGCAGCAGCAGGTCGAACGGGCCTTCGAAGTTCTCCAGCCGCACCTGGAACGTCGCTGTCCGGCCCTCGGCGTCCGGCCGTCGGGTGGTGCCAGCAGGCTCCGCCGCCAACGCCGTGGCCTGCGCCGCTGGTGCGGCTGGCTCGGCGGGCGCGGACATGGACAGACCGTAACCCACACCCGACCCTGCCCCGCGCGGGGGACTCTTGTCGACAAATCGTCGAACCGCCAAAACGGCTAGCCGACTTGGCTATGAACCGACCAGGCCGAGCAGCAGCCCCACCGCCCAGTCGACCAGCTCCAGCAGAATCGGACCGCCGACACCGATCGGCAGGATGAGCAGGACGAGCAGCGCGAGCACGCCGAAGTTCCGCTCCTCCAGGTAGTGTCGGGCGCGCTGCCAGCCCAGCTCCCGACCTGCGAAGAGCATGAGGATCTGCCATCCGGTCAACGGCGGCAGCGGGACCAGGCTGAGCACCGCGACCCCCAGCGCCTCAACACCGAGCGCGAGCAGGAAGCTCTGCGCGGCCGGCAGCGGCAGAACATGGATGATGGTGGCCGGACCCTCCAGTCCCAGCAGGAAGCGCGGTCCGCCAACGGCGAGATAGCCTCCAACGGCCACCCCACCGAGCAGCAGCACCGCGACCGGCCCGGCCAGCAGCACCGCCAGCCGGTTGCCCCGCCCACGCGCGACCGGCGTCCGGCTGACACCCCAACCGGGGCCGACCAGAGCAGCCGCGACCGCCCCGAAAGGGTCGAGGATTGTGACCGGCCTGCGCCGCACCTCCCGGAACACCCTCCGGGCGGCGCCCCGGTCCACCGCGGCCTGCGCGGCGTAGTGCACGGTGACCGACAGCAGGAACCCCACCAGCAGCCCGGCGAAGAGTACCGGGTGCGCAAGCGCGCGCAGCACCGCTCAGGACTCGCGGAGCCGGCGGACGAGGATCGAGCTCTCGCCCTTGGCCTCCAGGTCCGCCAGCACCACCGCGACCGCCTCACGCACGATCCGGCCCCGGTCCACCACCAGGCCATGCTCTGCCCGCAGTGCCAGCCGGGCCTGCTCCAGGTCGACCAGCTCCTCGGCCGAGCAGTAGACGGTGATCTTCTCCTCGTGCCGCTGCCGGCCACTCGGTCGCCGTTCACCGACCGGTCGCATCCGCCGCCGCGAGCCGGTCTGCCGGACCGTCCCGGACCGGCGCGACCCGGCCGGATCGGCAAGACCCTCGTCGTCGTCCGCGGCCTCGGCGTCCTCCGGCACCGAACGCATCGAGGTCGCGGCCGGCCGGGCCGGCTGCACGTCGGCATGGAAGGCCGCGCGGTCCGGAGGTGTCTTCAGCGGCCCGGGGAACGGCACCGGCCGGGCGGCGGCCTCGCCCGCCAGCTCGGCGGGCGCCGGGGCGGCCGACGCCGGGGCGGGCGCCGGACCACCAGTGACGCGGAACAGCTCGGCCGCCCCGGGCAGGCTAGGTCGCCGGCTCATCGGGCGAGCACCTCCTTGGCGAGGTGCCGGTACGCCTTGGCTCCGGAGGAGCTCGGCGCCCAGCTTGTGATGGGTTCACCCGCGACTGTGGTCTCCGGGAACCGTACGGTGCGTGTGATCACCGTGTCGAACACGGTGTCCCCGAATGCTTCCACGACCCGGGCGAAGACCTCACGGCCATGAACAGTCCGACCGTCATACATCGTGGCGAGAATGCCTTCAACGCTCAACTTGGGGTTAAGACGCTCTCGGATTTTCTCGATGGTGTCGATCAGCAGCGCCACACCCCGTAAGCTGAAGAACTCACATTCCAGCGGTATCAACACGCTGTTCGCCGCGGTCAGCGCGTTCACCGTAAGGAGACCGAGCGACGGCTGGCAGTCGATCAGCACAAAGTCGTAGTCGTCGAGCACCGGCTCCAGCAGCCGCTGCAGGGTCTGCTCGCGGGCCACCTCGCTGACGAGCTGCACCTCGGCCGCGGACAGGTCGATGTTGCTCGGCAGCAGGTCCATACCCGGCACGTTCGTCTTGAGCAGCACGTCGTCGATCGTGGCCCCGCGCTCCATCAGCAGGTTGTAGACCGTGCGGTCCAACTGGTGCGGGTGGATGCCGAGCCCGACCGACAGCGCACCCTGCGGGTCGAAGTCCACCAGCAGCACCCGCCGGCCGTGCTCCGCCAGCGCCGCGCCCAGGTTGATGGTCGAGGTGGTCTTGCCGACCCCGCCCTTCTGGTTGCACAGCGCGATCACCCTGGCCGGACCATGGGTGGAGATCGGCCTCGGCTCAGGGATCTTGCGACGGATCCTGGCGACAGCCGGGTCGATCGCCTTGAGCATCGGCCCGTCGTCGGCACCGGCCGCGTCCGCATCCATGGCCGGATCCATGGCCGGCAGACCCGGGGGAAGCAGCACTTCCTCCGGGTGCCACGTGTTTGTCGACATAGACATTAGTGTTTAAGCCCTTCTGTCGACGTAACGCCAACGACGTTCTGGCGCGGCCGACTCTAGGATCGGCCTTCTGCACAGACAAGTCGCCATGCCGTAGAGTGGCCGATTTTGCTACGAGGATCTTCCCGGCACCGGTCCCGGCACCGGTCCGGGCGGCGGTCCGGGCGGCGGCGCGGTCAACGCCGGGCGCGCGGATGTGCGGTGGCGTAGACCTCGCGCAGCCGGTCCACGGTGACCAGCGTGTAGACCTGGGTGGTGGTGACCGACGCGTGCCCGAGCAGCTCCTGCACCACCCGGACGTCGGCTCCGCCGTCGAGCAGGTGGGTAGCGAAGGAGTGTCGCAGCGTGTGCGGCGACACCTCGGCGTCCAGCCCAGCCCGGCGGGCCGCTGCTCGCAGGATCGCCCACGCGCTCTGCCGGGACAGCGGACCGCCCCGGGAGTTGAGGAACAGCGCCGGCGTGCCGCGCCCGGCGGCCGCCAGCGCGGGCCGGGACCGCACCAGATAGTCCTCGACCGCGCGCAGCGCGTACCCGCCGACCGGCACCAGCCGCTGCCTGCCCCCCTTCCCGGACAGCAGCACCGTGGTCGTCTCCCGGTCGAGATCGTCCACGGCCAGGCCGACCGCCTCGGAGATCCGTGCTCCGGTGCCGTACAGCAGCTCCAGCAGTGCCCGGTCACGCAGCGCCAACGGCGTCTGCGGCGCGCTCGCCGCGGCCAGCAGCCGTTCGACCTGGTCAACGGGCAGCGCCTTGGGCAGCCGGCGGGCCGGGGCAGGCGGCCGGACGGCATGCGCCGGGTCGCCGGCCACCAGCCCCTCCCGGGCGGCGAACCGGTGCAGGCCCCGGACCGCGACCACCGTCCGGGCAGCCGACGAGGCCGACAGTGGCGGATGGTCGGCGTCGCCCTCCCGCAGCCAGCCAAGGAACGCCGACACCTCGCGCTCCGACACCTCGCCGAGCGCAGCCAGCCCCTGGCCGGACAGGTAGTCGGCATAGCGCCGCAGGTCACGGCGGTAGCTGAGCAGCGTGTTGCTGGCCAGCCCACGCTCCACCGCGAGATGGTCGAGGTACGCCGCAACCACCCCGCCGAGATCCCGCGGCGCAGCGGTCAGGACGACGCCTCGGCCAGCGCCTCGGCCAGCGAGCGGACGGTCATGCCGTGTGCCTCGGCGACCGGCGGGTACACCAGCGCGCCAGCGGTCGCGTTCACCCCGAGGGCCAGTGCCGGGTCGTCAGCGGCGGCCCGGCGCAGGCCCTTGTTGGCCAGGTCCATCGCGTACGGCAGCGTGACGTTGGTCAGCGCGTACGTCGAGGTGTGCGGCACGGCGCCGGGCATGTTCGTCACGCAGTAGAACAGCGAGCCATGCACCGGGTAGGTCGGCTCGGCGTGCGTGGTGGGCCGGGAGTCCTCGAAGCAGCCACCTTGATCAGTCGATATGTCGACCAGGACACTTCCCGATCTCATCCGGCGTACCAGGTCGTTGCTGACCAGCCGGGGAGCCTTGGCGCCAGGTACCAGCACCGCGCCGATCACCAGGTCGGCGTCGAGGCACGCCTTCTCGATCTCGTAGGCGTTGCTGGCCACGGTCTGCAGGTGACCCTGGTATATCCGGTCGGCGGCGCGCAGCTTGTCGATGTCGCGGTCCAGCAGCAGGACCTCCGCCTGCATGCCCAGCGCGATCGCCGCGGCGTTCATGCCGGACACTCCAGCACCGATGACGACGACCTTCGCGGCGTACACGCCGGACACGCCGCCCATGAGGATGCCGCGACCGCCACCAGGCCGCATCAGATGGTACGCGCCGACCTGCGCGGCCAGCCGCCCGGCCACCTCCGACATCGGGGCCAGCAGCGGTAGCGAGCGGTCCGGCAGCTGGACGGTCTCGTATGCCACCGCGTCGATGCCGGAGCCGAGGATCGCCTCGGTGCACTCCCGCGAGGCGGCCAGGTGCAGGTAGGTGAAGAGCACCTGGCCGCGGCGCATCCGGCCGTACTCCTCGGTGACCGGCTCCTTGACCTTCAGCACCAGCTCCGCCTCGGCCCATACGTCGTCGGCGCTGCCCAGGATCGTCGCGCCCGCGGCGACGTAGTCCCCGTCCGGTATCGACGAGCCGACACCGGCCTCCTTCTCGACGAGGACCTGATGGCCGGCGCCGACCAGCTCGTGCGCGCCGGCCGGTGTGATCGCGACGCGGTACTCGTGTGTCTTCACCTCACGAGGAATGCCTACCTTCACGCCCTGTCATCCTTCTCTCGACATCCGCCCGGCTCCCGGTGCCGCCGGCCGCCAGCCGGTGAGCCCGAGTCTATGGCCGTGCTGTTACCGGTGAGCGGGACGGTCGGGCCAGGGCGCGTCCACCGCACGTAGGCCCACCCAGCCGAGGTCACGGACCCGGACCGTGGCAAGGATACCGGCCACCGCGATCGCGTTGGTGATCTCACCGGCCAGCACCCGGCGTACGGCGTCGTCCAGCGCGACCCGCTGGACCAGCAGGTCGGCCTCCTCGTGCTCGGCGGCAAACCGGTCACCGTCCACATCGGACAGGCCACGGGCCAGGAAGACCCGGACCGCCTCGTCGGTGAACCCCGGCGACGGGTTCAGGTCGAGCAGCAGGTCCCACCGGTCCGCCGCGAGGTGCGCCTCCTCGTAGAGCTCGCGGGCGGCGGTCCGCACCGCGGGCTCGCCGGCCACGTCGAGCAGCCCGGCCGGCAGCTCCCACAGGTGCCGGCGGACCGGGTGGCGGTACTGCCGGATCAGCACCACCCGGTCGGCCTCGTCCACCGCCGCCACCGCGACAGCGCCGAGGTTCTCCACGACCTCGCGGACCGCACGCGTCCCATCTGGCATCCGCACCTCGTCCGCGCGCAGCGCGAGCACCCGACCGCGGTAGATCTCGCGGGATGCCGCAACGGAGTACGCCGACGATGTCATGCGCGTTGCAGGGCGGCACCCGCCGTCGACGGCCGGAGGCCGGGCACCGCCCGGTCAGCCGAGGCAGGCTCCCTCGGGCCGGGCTCGGCCGAAGCGCGAGCAGCGTGGACCGACCCGGTCCCCGCGGTGCCCGGCGCGTCCTCCGGGATCTCCACTGGCAGCCGGGCCGCCTCGGAGTAGGCCAGCGCGGCCCTGGCGAACGCCCGGAACAGCGGGTGCGGCCGGGTCGGCCGTGACTTCAGCTCCGGGTGCGCCTGGGTGCCGACGTAGAACGGGTGCACCTCTCGGGGCAGCTCGACGAACTCCACCAGCCGCCCGTCCGGCGAGGTACCGGAGAACACCAGCCCGGCCAGCTCCAGCCGCTCCCGGTAGGAGTTGCTCACCTCGTAGCGGTGCCGGTGACGCTCGGACACCTCGACCGAGCCGTAGCACTCCGCGGCCAGCGACCCGGGCCGTAGCGTGGCCGGGTAGGCGCCGAGCCGCATGGTGCCGCCCATGTCCCGCTCCCCCGCCACCACGTCGACCTGGTCGGCCATGGTGGCGATCACCGGGTGCGGCGTGTCCGGGTCGAACTCGGTGGAGTTGGCCCCGGTGAGGTCGGCCAGCTCCCGGGCGGCCTCGATCACCATGCACTGCAGGCCGAGGCACAGCCCCAGGGCCGGGATCTGGCGGCGCCGGGCGTAGCTCGCGGCGCCGAGCTTGCCCTCGATGCCGCGCACCCCGAACCCACCGGGGATCAGCACGCCGTCCACACCGGACAGTGCCTTGTCCACCCCGGCGGGCGTGGCGCAGTCGTCAGAGGTCACCCACCGGATCTCCACCCGGGCCCGGTGCGCGAACCCGCCGGCCCGCAGCGCCTCGGTCACCGACAGGTACGCATCCGGCAGGTCGACGTACTTGCCGACCAACGCGATCGTGACGGTGTGCTTCGGCCGGTGCACCCGGTCCAGCAGGTCGCCCCAGACCGTCCAGTCCACATCGCGGAAGGGCAGGCCGAGCCGCCGGACGACGTAGGCGTCCAGGCCCTCGCTGTGCAGCACCTTCGGGATGTCGTAGATGCTCGGCGCATCCACCGCGGACACCACGCCGTCCGGCTCGACATCGCACATCAGCGAGATCTTGCGCTTCAGCCCTTCCGGGATCTCCCGGTCGGACCGGCAGACCACGGCGTCGGGCTGGATGCCGATGCTGCGCAGCGCGGCCACCGAGTGCTGGGTCGGCTTGGTCTTCAGCTCGCCGGAGGGTGCCAGGTAGGGCACCAGCGACACGTGCAGGAAGAAGACGTGCTCTCGCCCGACGTCGTGCCGGACCTGCCGGGCCGCCTCCAGGAACGGCTGCGACTCGATGTCACCGACCGTGCCGCCGATCTCGGTGATCACCACGTCGACGCCCGTGCTGGCCATCGCCCGGATCCGTTCCTTAATCTCGTTCGTGATGTGCGGGATGACCTGCACGGTGTCGCCGAGGTACTCCCCGCGCCGCTCCTTGGCGATCACGCTGGAGTAGATCTGGCCGGTGGTGACGTTGGCCGAGCTGTCCAGCCTGGTGTCCAGGAAGCGCTCGTAGTGGCCGATGTCAAGATCGGTCTCGGCGCCGTCGTCGGTGACGAACACCTCGCCATGCTGGAACGGGTTCATCGTGCCGGGGTCGACGTTGAGGTACGGGTCGAGCTTCTGCATGGTGACCCGCAGCCCGCGGGCCTTGAGCAGGCTGCCCAGGCTGCTCGCTGTCAGCCCCTTGCCGAGGGAGGAGGCGACGCCGCCGGTGACGAAGACATGCTTGGGCGTACGAACCGACTGCACCAAGGAGGGCTCCCGTGATCGCGTGTCGCGCGGCGCCGGAGGCGGCGATCCACGGGAGTTCACGGTAACACGCCGTCCGGACAGCACCCGACACTGCTGCCCGGACGGCGTGTGGGGCGCCTGTCGGGCGATGTCGGGGAACGCCGCGTCGGCGTTGCTGGCCACGCCGATCAGGACCGGGTCGTGCTCCCTGATGTAGGGCCGGGGGGCAGCCAGGTCAGCCGTGTCGTCAAGTCAACGAACCACTACGACGACATGTCGACTTTTTATTCTCGCCTGACGTCCGGCGCGCTGGAGCCGTCCAGCAGCCACCGGCGGTGAGGCGCCGGCAGGGCACGCCGGGCCCGGCGTCACGTCCCGCCCGGCCTGGGCCGGCTCCCGGTCCGCCGCTGGTCCGCCTGCTTGTCACGGCTCGCGGCCACGAGAAGCTGGCTGGCCTGGTCGCTCGCGTCCACCATGTCACCGGCCAGCATCCGGGCCAGCTCCCGCACCCGGCCTGGCTGGTCGACCAGCCGGACGTCGCTGCGGGTGACGCCGCGCTCGCCGGCCTTGTCCACAACGAGGTGCGCGTCAGCGTAGCCGGCGACCTGGGCCAGGTGGGTGACCACGAGCACCTGATGATCGGTGGCAAGCCGGGCCAGCCGGCGACCGACCTCGACGGCGGCCCGGCCGCCCACCCCGGCGTCGACCTCGTCGAAGACCAGCACGGGGACCGGGTCGGCACCGGCGAAGACCACCTCCACAGCGAGCATCACCCGGGACAGCTCACCGCCGGAGGCGCCCTTGCCCAGCGGCAGGGCCGGTGCGTCAGGGTGTGCCCGCAGCAGCAGCTCGACCTCGTCGGCGCCGTCCGGGCCGACCGGCCGGTCGCTGAGCCGTACCCGTACCGCGGCCTGCGGCATGGCCAGGCCGGCCAGCTCGGCCGTGACCGCCGTACCGAACCGGGCGGCCGCCTCCCGGCGGGCGGCGGACAGCTTGGCGGTGATCCCGGCCAGCTCGGCCGCCATCTGGTCGCGTTCCTCGGCCAGCCTGGCCAGTGCCTCCTCGGAGGTGTCCAGGGCGGCCAGGCGGGCGTCGGCCTCGCGGCCCCAGGCCAGCACGCCGGCCACATCGTCGGCGTACCTGCGGGTCAGCCGGAGCAGCTCGGAACGGCGCTGCTCCACCTCGGCGAGCCGGCCTGGGTCGGCGTCCAGCCCGGCCACGTAGCTCGACAGCTCGGCGGCGACATCGGTGAGCTGGTACGCCGCCTCGGTCAGCCGGGCGGCCGGGCCGGCCAACGCCGGATCGTTGGCCGCCGCGCCGTCGAGCGCGTGCCGGGCAGCGCCGAGCAGTGCGGCGACGTCCACCGCGTCGTGCCCGGCCGTCGGGTCACCAACCAGGACGTCGTGCGCGATCTGCGCGGCCAGCCGCAGCGCGTCGGCGTGCGCGAGGCGGTCCGCCTCGGCGGCCAGCTCGACGTCCTCGCCCGGCCGCGGGTCGACTGCCGCGATCTCGGCCAGGCCCTGCCGGAGCAGGTCGGCCTCCTGGGCGAGCTCACGGGCGCGGGCCACCCGGTCGTCGTAGCGGGCGGCGAGCTCCCGCCAGCGTGCGTACGCCACCTTGTGGCCGGCCACCAACGCGGTCACCGGCTCACCCGCGTACCGGTCCAGCGCGCCCCGCTGCTCGGCTGGCCGGAGCAGCCTGAGCTGGTCGGACTGCCCGTGTACGGCGAGCAGCCCGTCGGCGAGCTCGGCAAGCAGCCCGACCGGCACCGACCGGCCCCCCACGTACGCCCGGGACCGGCCCTGCTCGGAGACCGTGCGGGACGCGATGTACGCGCCGTCGTCGTCCGGCTCGGCGCCGACCTCGGCCAGCCTGGCGAGCGCCGGGGAGCGGTCGGGCAGCCGCAGGCGGCCCTCGACCAGAGCCTGCCCGGCACCGACGCGGACCCGGGCGGCGTCGGCCCGGCCACCGAAGAGCAGGTGCAGGCCGGTGATGACCATCGTCTTGCCGGCACCGGTCTCTCCGGTCACGACGGTCAGGCCCGGCCCGAGCTCGAGCGTGGCGTCGTCGATCACACCGAGGCCACGGATGCGCATCTCCTCGAGCACGGCCTCAGACCTTAGCCTGCGGAGTGACATGGGGGGGACCGCCGTTACGGTCTCGGAAGCCCTGGACCGGGAGCTGGAACTTCGCCACCAGCCGGTCGGAGAACGGCGTCCGGTGTAGCCGGACCACGTGCGCGTACCGCTCGGACCGACGCGCCTCCACCCGGCCGCCGGCCGGCACCGGCACCGACCGCCGCCCGTCGCAGAACAGCACCGCGTCATGCCCGCTGGCCGAGACGTGCACTCCGATCACGCTGGCCGGCCCGGTCACCAACGGGCGGGCGAAGAGCGCGTGGGCCGAGTTCGGTACGACGAGCAGCGCCTCGACCTCGGGCCACACCACCGGGCCGCCCGCGCTGAAGGCGTACGCCGTCGACCCGGTGGGCGTCGCGCACAGCACGCCGTCGCAGCCGAAGCTGGTCAGCGGCCGCCCATCTACCGCGAGCACCACCTCGAGCATCCGTTCCCGGCTGACCTTCTCCACGCTGGCCTCGTTCAACGCCCAGGTCTGGCCGATGATCTCCCCGTCGAGGTGAACGGTCACGTCGAGGGTGAGTCGGTCCTCGACGATGTACTCCTGCCGGACGATCTGTTCGATCGTCTGAGGCAGCGCGTCCGGCTCAGTCTCGGCCAGGAAGCCGACCCGGCCGAGGTTGACCCCGAGCAACGGCGCGCCGGTCGGCCGGGCCAGCTCGGCGGCTCGCAGAAAGGTGCCGTCACCGCCCAGCACGAGCACGATCTCGGCCCCATCGGCCGCGGCCTCGCCACTGACCACCCGGACCCCGGTGACCGCCAGGTCGGCGGCCTCCTGGGCCAGGATCCGGACCTCGAATCCGGCCTGGCTCAGGCCCCGCACGACCTCGCGGGCCAGGTGGACGATGTCCGGGCGGCTGGTATGGCTGACCAAGAGGGCGCGGCGGCTCATCGGCTCGGCTCCGCGCTCGCTGTGCTCATCGGCTCGGCTCCGCGCTCGCTCCACCCGCGACGGCCGCCGCGATCGCCGCGGGGTCCGCGGGCGGCGCGTCGGTGCGCAGCCACAGGAAGAACTCCACGTTGCCGGCCGGGCCAGCCAGCGGGCTGGCGGTCACCCCGGCCACGCCGTAGCCGAGCACGGCCGCGGCTCGCGCGACGGCCCCGACCGCCTCCGCCCGCAGCGCGGGCTCGCGCACCACACCACCCGCGCCCACCCGCCGGCGGCCGACCTCGAACTGCGGCTTCACCATCGGCAGCAGGTCGCCGCGCGGGTCGGTGCAGGCCGCCAGCGCCGGCAACACCAGGGCCAGCGAGATGAACGACAGGTCAGCCACGGTCAGGTCGACGACCCCTCCGATGTCGGCCGGCGTGAGTGCCCGGACGTTGGTGCGGTCTAGCACCCGCACCCGCGGGTCGGTACGCAACGACCAGGCGAGCTGGCCGTAGCCCACGTCTGCCGCGATCACCTCACGGGCGCCGCGCCGCAGTAGCACGTCGGTGAACCCGCCGGTGGACGCACCCGCGTCGAGGCACCGCCGGCCGTCGACCGTGAGCCCGAACGACTCCAACGCACCGGCCAGCTTGTGCGCGCCGCGCGAGACGTAGTCGGGTCCGGTCGGGAGTGCGTCAACCACCAGTGGGACGCCGGCCTCGACCGCGGTGGCCGGTTTGCTGGCTGGCTGGCCGCCGACTCTGACCCGGCCCGCACGTACCAGCTCAGCGGCCTGCTCCCGGGACCGGGCCATTCCGCGCCGGACCAGCTCGGCGTCCAGCCGGACACGACGCGGCATCGGCGCGCCCTAGACCCGGTCGATCGTGGCGAGCGCGTCCTGCAGCACTCCATGCAGGGCGTCATAGTGTGCGACGTGCTCATCAACTGGCTGGTCGGTCAGTGCGTCCAGCAGCTCGACGGCCGTGCCCAGCCGCTCGGTCACCTGCTGGACCGTGTCGGGTTCGGTCATCTCGGGGCTCCCAGTCGGTACGGCAACGGCGCGTCGCCGTCGGAGGCGTCGGGGTCAGGCCAGGCGTCCATGGTGCCGCCGGCCGGCGTAGGAGCGGCCGGTCTCCGGGTCCGCGACCGGCCCGGCCCAGCCGGTGCCACTGCCACGTTGACCAGGGGCGTCCGCGCGGGCACGGGAGGTTACTATCAGCTCATCCGCCAGCGAGCTGACCTGCTCCTGGGTGACGTCGTCCTGGCTGACCAGCGCCCTGGGGGCCGAACGTGCCCGCTTGCGGGTCCCCTCGCTCACCCCCAGTGTGGGGGGGAGATCCGGTGTGGGCGTGAGATAACGTCGGTCTCCACCCCGTGCCATCTCCATGCCCTTCACCTCATCGTCCTGCTCCCCGCCGGTAGGCACGCCGACCACACGCTACCGTCCGTGCACGCCGAGAGGTGAGCCGACACAGGGTACGGTCGCAGGCCAGGTCGCAGTAAGGAGGTACCACCGATGGCCTCTGTCGAGGAGTGCGAGAAAGCACTCCAAGAGCTCGCCGGCAAGCTCGCCGGGAGCTCGGGCACAGACCTCCGCAACAAGATCGAGGACAGGTCAGTCTCATGCGAGCTCCGTGACCTCAAGATGATCTTCCTCGGCCATCTGCGGGACGGTGGCCTGCGTGACATCCGGCAGGTCGACAACCCCAAGGCACAGATCCGGCTGGCCATGTCCAGCGACGATCTGATCGCGCTGACCCGGGGCGACCTGCATCTCGCCTCGGCGTGGGCGACCGGCCGGGTCAAGGTGCACGCGAGCGTGCTCGACCTGCTCAAGCTACGCTCGCTCATCTGACATCGCACCGATCAGGCCAGTCCCAGCCCGCGCAGCGCGGCCGCCGCCTGCTCGCCGTCCGCCGTGACGTGTCGCGGTCCGCCGGGCAGGGCCGGGCCGGGCTCGACCCACGCCGCCCCGCACAGCGCCCGCAGCGCCTCCAACCGGTCGGTCCCGGCGCCCCGCAGTCGCAGCACCCCGTCCTGCCGGGTCGCGCCGAAGTCGCCACACCACACTCCATCCGGCCGGATCTCCAGAGCCGGATGGGGGTGGAGCAGGCCCTCCAGGTTGGCCGCCAGGTACGTCGGCCGGTGATGCCGCGGCGCAGCCAGCAACATGGCCGGCGTGGTCACACCGGTCAGCACCAAGAGCGAGTCGACGCCGGCCCGGCTCGCACCCTCGATGTCGGTGTCCAACCGATCTCCCACGATGAGGGGATGGCGGGCGCCGGTCCGTTCTACCGACTCCCGGTGCAGCGCTGGCTCAGGCTTGCCGGTCACCAGCGGATCGACCTCGACGGCGGCACGCACCGCACCGACCAGCGCGCCGTTGCCTGGCAACGGGCCTCGCACGGACGGTACGGAACGGTCCAGGTTGGTGGCGACCCACAGCGCCCCGCGCTGCACCGCGATGGCCGCCTCGGCCAGGTGCCGCCAGCCGAGGTTCGGGGAGTAGCCCTGGACCACCGCCGCGGGTGCCTCCTCGGCGCTCGCGACCGGAGTCAGGCCGCGTGCCCGGACCTCGCTGACCAGCGCCTCGGTACCGAGCACCAGCACCCGCGCCCCGGCCGGCAGCCGATCGGCCAGGAGGTGCGCCGCGGCTTGGGCCGAGGTCACCACCTCCGTCGCCGTCGCCGGGACGCCCACGCTGCGCAGCAGATCGGCAACCTCGTCTGGCGTCCGCGACGCGTTGTTCGTCACGAACGCCCGGCGCATGCCCGCCTCGAGCGCCTTCTCCAATGCCTCGGCGGCGCCCGGGATGCCCTCCGCCCCGAGATACACCACGCCGTCCAGGTCCAACAGCGCAACGTCATACCGGGTGACCGGCGGCACCTCGCAGCCAACAAGACCGACGATCATCGTTTATGCGCCGCGAGAGCCGCCCGGGCGCCGCGTAGTGCGATCGAGTAGTGGTTGATGTCCGGCCGCATCGCCGCCGCCAGCGCGAGATGCTCCACCGCTGCCTCCAGGTCGCCGATCTTCGCCGCGGCCAGACCGTAGCCGAACTGGGCGTAGTCGTCGGCCGGGTTCTCCCCCACGATCCACGCGAAGCTCTCGGTGGCATCGTCATACATGCCGGAGTCGAACTGGGCACGGGCAAGTGCCTCCCGCACACTGCGTGACTTCGGCTCTGCCTGGGCCGCATGGGTGAGCAGGACCACGGCGGCGGAGGCGTTGCCGCCCTCGAGCAGGCTGACCCCACGCATAAACCAGTCGTAGACCTCGCCCTCGGGGAGCACGTCCGGCTGCGCTGGAACCTCCTCATACGGTCGCCGATCCTGCTGGCCATCGTCGTCGTACGCATCACGTGAGTACGCGGCCACCGGCGGTCCTCCTCTTCCGTCGCCGAGACGCGAGTCGGCATCTCGACCCCTGGTCTGGCGTCGTTGTCGGCTCTGCCTGCTCCTACGATTCGGCGCATGGCTGCTGTACGGCCCGCATCGGGTTCGACCCCCGTTCCTCCCCTAGCCCGGGCGGCTGGCCTGGAGCTAGCTCCCTTCCGTGGCGTTCGTTACAGTGCGCGGACCGCTGCCGACCTCGCCCAGCTCACCTGCCCCCCGTACGACGTGATCGACGAACGGCAGCAGGTGGCGCTCGAGGCGGCCGATCCACATAACGTGGTCCGGCTCATCCTCCCACGCGGGGACAGATCCGGCCCGCGGGCCGGATACCAGAGAGCAGCGAGGACGCTGCGGTCGTGGCTCGCCGACGGCATCCTGTCCACCGATCCGGTGCCGTGCCTGTACGTCTACCGGATGCGGTACGACGGGTCGGCGGTCGCAGGCCTGATCGGCGCGGTCGGGTTACGGCAACCGGAGACCGGTGTCGTGCTGCCGCACGAGGA
Source organism: Mycobacteriales bacterium (assembly GCA_035476575.1). Classification (GTDB taxonomy): domain Bacteria; phylum Actinomycetota; class Actinomycetes; order Mycobacteriales; family JACQDL01; genus DATILL01. Next base: position 3,401 of record DATILL010000065.1, on the reverse strand, counting down.
CACCTGGCCCGGGCCCGTGCGGCAGCGGCGTGAGCTGATCGCAGCCACCCAGGCCAACCTCGAACCCATCTACCTGGTCTCCGACGGGCCTGCCGGCGCGGCCTCCCGCGCCGTGACGGCGACGACGAGCGAGCCACCGATTGTCGGTCTACGGGCCGAGGACGGCACCACCCACGAGATGTGGTCAATCGCCGACCCGGCAATCCTCGCCGAGATCGCCGCCGACCTGGCGCCGCGTCGGGCTTTGATCGCGGACGGCCACCATCGCTACGCCGCCTACCTCGAGTACCAGGCGGCTCGCCGGGCCGACGGCGCCGGGCCCGGGCACTGGGACTACGGGCTTGCACTGCTGGTCGACGCCAACGCCTTTGGCGCGCAGGTGCAGGCCTTCCATCGAGTGGTGATCGGGCTGACCTTCGACGAGGCCCTCCGCCGGTCGGCCGGTGCCTTCGACATTGCCGAGATCACCGGTGGCGAAAGGTCCGCCATGGCAATGCTGGCCGACGCCGGCGCCGTCGGGCCGGCGTTCGTGGTCACCGACGGGAGCCGGTGGCGCCTGCTCACCCAGCCGCGGGCCGACCTGCTCGACCGGACCCTGCCGGCGAGGCATACCCCGACATGGCAGACGCTGGATGCCGTCATACTCCAGCACGGCCTCATCGAGGCCACCTGGCACCTCGCCGTGACTGAGGACACCGTCCGGTATGTCGCCGACCTCGGCGCCGCGCTGGCCCTCGCCCGGCATCGCGACGGACTCGCCGTGCTGATGAACCCGACGCCGCTGGAGAAGGTGCTCGCCGTGGCCAGCACCGGCGAACGGATGCCGCAGAAGTCCACCCTCTTCGCACCGAAACCCAGAACCGGCCTCGTCATGCGGACCTACGGCGGAGCCGGCTCGGGTGGCCGGCCAGCGGACCGCTGAGCTGAGCCGTCGGCCGGCGCGGAGTGCCGGCGTCCCACCCGGATCCCGCTGCCGTGCGCCACCCGGCGGGCGGCGGTCACCTCGACCTCGCAGCGGCTGACCGCGCCGGCCGTACCGCGCCAGAACCGGCGGCGCAGTGCACCACGAACCTCAATCAGGTCACCTGGCGACCAGGTCCGGGCCAACCCGCGGACCCGCTCCTCCCACGCTACGCACTCCAATGTGTCGATTGTCGGCCGCTGGGCCGACCTCTCGCGACGGACCACCAGCCGAAAGGCGCTCAGCTCCGAGCCACTCGGCAGCAGCCGCTCGCTGATCTCACCGGTCAGCCGACCGACGAGGGTGACCTCATTGCGATGACAGGACTCTGTCGACTCCACCCGAACCCTCCGATGCCGTTGGTACGACATCAAGAATGCTGGTGAAGAAGAGCGAGGGCAGGCCGGAGAATGGATCTGTGGACAACTCCGACGGTTGTGGACAACTGACTTGTCAACCGGCGGTTTCGTCGGTCGTGTCGGTCATCATGGAAAGCTTGTCCATAGCAGGCTCGCGAAACAGCGTGCTGCCCGCGCCTGGTGCTGGTCCGGCGGTCACAGGCATATCCGCCAGGTCATCTCGCGCCAGGTCATCCCGGAGCCCGGGGACGCCATCCCCCGCGTACTCATCCGCGGGGCCACCCGCGGTGTCATCTCCCGCACCCCCGGTCTCCGCAACGTCACCGATCTCGGCATCTTCGATGAGACCCAGCTCGGCAAGGCGATCCTCGGCGTCCGTCTCATCTCCGCTATCCACGCTCGCCGCGGCCAGGAACCACTCCGCCGCGTTGTCCGGCTGGCCTGCCGCGACCAAGGCATCGGCGTAGGCATACCAGAGTCGCGCGCTCCAGGCGGCGACCTCGGCGCGATCCAGCACGGCGGTCTGCAACGCGAGCAGGGCGGCGCCGTGCTCCCCCAAGTCCCGACGGGCGCCCGCCTCGACGATCCGCAGCTCCACCCGAGTGGCGTCATCGAGCCGCGCGGCCTCCGGTGCGTTGACGAGCCGCAGCGCCCGTTCCGGCCGGCCAAGCGCACGTTCGCAGTCCGCCATGATCGCCAGATGGACCGGGTCACCTGTCAGCCGACGGGCGGCCCGGAGCTCAGCGAGGGCCTCGGCCCACTCCCCAGCGTGGTACGCCGTGATGCCCGCCGCCTCACGTACCACGCCGATACGGGCGGCACGCAACCGGGCGGCGCGGGCATGCTCCAGGGCGAGCCTCGGCTCAGCGTCCACAAGTTGACCCGCCGCAACCAGATGCCTCGCTACCTGGTCGGCAGCCCGACCAAGCGAACGAAGCTCGGCGCGGACGTGGGGGGTGAGCAGACCCGCGTCGGCCTCGGCGGGCAGCTCCGGCGTGGGAGTCCGTGGCCCTCGCGCCCAGGCCGGCGACGCATTGTCGTCGGGCCTGCCCAATCCGCCAGCCGCGCGGGCCGCGGTTCTGCCACCAGCTCCGGGCGCACCGGTACCCCCCGGGCCGGTAACACTCCCAGCACCTCCCAGACGGACATCCCGGCGGGGCTTGTCGGATTTGCCAACCTTACGCCGGTCAGTGGTGGACCGGTCGGACGTACGCAGACCCGTGTCGGAACCAGCAGATCGCGTGCCTTCGCCAGGATGGCCCTTGCTGGGCTGAGCCGAGGCTGGCCGGGGTCGGCGGCTAGCTGAGCTTCCGTGCCCGCCAGCGCCACTACGAGCCGGCGGCTCCCGGCGTCGGGCGGGTTGTTCACCGGTCCGGCTGGCACCGTCAGGCCCACCAGACCGACGCTCCTCGCGACGATCCGTGGAACGGCCAGCGGATCCGCCGGACGGAGGTACGCCACGGCGTCGGGACGTGCCCTCAACACCTGAGCGCCGGGCACCGTGGCTGTCACGCGGAGGGCTGTCACGCCGAGCCCGGGCCGCGTCATCGGACCCTTTACCGAATCGAGAATCGCCACTGGCCGATGGTCGAGCCGGGTGACTGGATGACGCGACACCACGCGACGACGCCGTACCACGAGACCTATCAACCCGATACGGACGGCGGCCCCCGTCCGATGCACGACGACCGCGCTCGGTTGGTTCGGGCTCATCCGCGAAACCCTGCCGTTGCCGAGGCGTGGGCCGCCCACTGACACCCCGGTTGGTGGCAGCCGCGCCATCACCAGTAGAACGGCTCCGTCCCGGCTGGTCACCAGACGGCCGGGGGGCACGAGGCTCCTGTCGGCGCTCGGCCATAACGGCTGGATCCCCTCTTGAGTTTCTGAGCACAACGAACACCACGACGGGGACCGCCAGTAAGGCGGTCCCCGTCGACCTAGGTGTGTCCGGCGGTGTCCTACTCTCCCGCTTGTGTTGGGCAGTACCATCGGCGCTGGAGGGCTTAGCTTCCGGGTTCGGGATGGGTCCGGGCGTTTCCCCTTCGCTGTCACCGCCGTGACGTGGTGGAGGTAACCGTGGT